>JBDSMH010000060.1:0-68939 GCA_039915945.1 Acidimicrobiales bacterium
CATGGTCTGGTGTTGAGCCGACCCGGGCGCGATGACGTACATTCTGCCCCCGCATGCCTGAACACCCTAAGCGGGGCGACCCCCAGCCGGACGCAGCGAGCGGGCCCCACGGTCACGCCAAGTCGGCGACCGGCCTCCTCACGCTCGGCGCCCTCGGCGTCGTCTACGGCGACATCGGCACCAGCCCGCTCTACGCCTTGCGTGAGTCTTTCGAGAGCAGCGCCCACGAACTCGAGGTGATCGAGCCCAATATTCTCGGCGTCCTGTCCTTGACGTTCTGGTCGTTGATGATCGTCATCACGGTCAAGTACCTCATCTTCGTGATGCGAGCCGACAACGAAGGCGAGGGCGGCATCCTGGCGCTCACCTCACTGGTCGCACCAAAGGGTGCGTCTGTTCGGGGCAGACGAGTCGCGCTGGTGCTCATCGGTTTGTTCGGCACGGCATTGCTCTACGGCGACGGCATCATCACCCCGGCCATCTCGGTGCTCTCCGCGGTCGAAGGAACCGAAGTGGCAACCTCGCGCTTCGAGTCGTGGGTGATTCCCGTCTCGATCGCAATCCTGATCGCGCTCTTCGCTATTCAGCGCAAAGGAACCGCGACCATCGGGCGCGTTTTCGGGCCGATCATGGTCATATGGTTCATCACGATTGCGGCGCTCGGATTGCCGCACATCATCGATCACCCCGAGATCTTCAAGGCGGTCAATCCCTTCTACGGCGTTCGCTTCTTCCGCCACAACGGCTTTCACGGCTTCCTATCGCTCGGCTCGATCTTCCTCGTCGTCACCGGCGGAGAAGCCCTCTATGCCGACATGGGTCATTTCGGCCCCAAGCCGATTCGCATCGGCTGGGTCACGCTCGTGTTGCCGTCGCTGCTGCTGTGCTACTTCGGGCAGGGTGCGCTGCTGCTGGGCGACCCCGGCGCCATCGACAATCCCTTCTATCGCCTGGCTCCCGAAGCACTGTTGGTTCCGCTCGTGGTGCTGGCCACATTCGCCACCGTGATCGCGTCGCAAGCGTTGATTTCGGGCGCGTTTTCGTTGACGATGCAGGCAGTGCAGCTGGGTTACATCCCTCGCGTCAAGATCAAACACACGTCGGCCAGCGCGTTCGGGCAGATCTATATCGGCACCATCAACTGGGCGATGATGATCGCTTGCATCGGCCTCGTCATCGGGTTCCGCAGTTCGACCAACCTCGCCGCCGCGTATGGTCTCGCGGTGACGGCGACAATGGTCATCACCACCGTGTTGCTCTACGTCGTCTTGCGTGAACGATTCGAATGGAATGCCTGGAGCGCCGGCGTGTTGTGCTCGTTCTTCTTGATCATCGACGTCGGCTTCCTCGCGGCGAACCTGTTCAAGATTCCCGATGGCGGCTGGTTCCCACTGGTTGTCGCGGCGATCGTCTTCACATTGATGACGACGTGGCGTACCGGACGTCAGCTCGTCGCGGCGCGAATACACCGCGGCGAGATCTTGTTGACCGATCTCATGGACGCGGTGGGTCCGACACCGATCCCGCGCGTACCCGGTGTCGCGATCTTCTTGTTCTCCACTCCACGAGTCGCGCCACCGGCACTGATCGCGAACCTTCGCTACAACAAGGTCCTTCACGATCGAACCTACATACTGTCGATCACGACACAGGACGTGCCTCGCGTTGCACCTGAGGAACGGTCGCAGGTCATAGACCTCGGCAGCGGTGTCAAGCAGATCATCCTCAACTATGGCTTCATGGAAGAACCGAACGCGCGGCTCGGGCTCACCGAGGGCGCCGTCACCGAGCTCGGTATCCGACCCGAAAACGCGACCTACTTCCTCGGGGCCGAAAGTCTCAACGTCACCGAGCAAGCCGGCATGGCTCGATGGCGTGAGCAGTTGTTCACGGTGATGTCGCGCAACACCACGCGAGCCGCCCGCTTCTTCAACCTGCCGTCGGACCGCACCGTCGAAGTCGGCATCCAAGTCGATCTCTAACCCCCGTTGGGCCCGTAGAGGGCGATGGGGCGCTAGCGTCGGAACCGTACCGAGGCCCGTCGACGCGTTGCGCTCGACCGACCCACCGCCCAAGGAGGCGCTGTGCCCGCTCCCCCCACCCCTTTGATTGCCCCTGCATCGGGCAAGCTCGGCATACTCACGGTAGGGCTGGGTGCCGTCGCGACCACGCTCATATCCGGCGTCGAGCTCGTCAAGCGCGGCATGGCCGCGCCGATCGGTTCACTGACACAGATGGGCACCATCCGTCTCGGCAAGCGCACCGATCAGCGCGTACCGCTGATTCGTGACTTCGTGCCGCTCGCGTCGCTCGACGATGTCGTGTTCGGCGCGTGGGACCCGTTCCCCGACGATGCCTACGTCGCGGCGTCACGCGCCGGTGTGTTGGAGTCGCGCCACCTCGAAGCGATCGCCGAATCGCTGCGTTCGGTGCAGCCGATGAAAGCGGCGTTCGATCCGTTCTACGTCAAACGCCTCGACGGCCCCAACGTGATCGAAGGGTCCAAGCGGGCCATGCTCGAGGGCATTCGTGAAGGCATTCACACGTTCGCGGAGAATACCCAGGTAGATCGCATGGTGATGGTCTGGTGCGGCTCGACCGAGATCTTCCTCGAGGTGGGTGCCGCGCACCAAGACATCGCATCGTTCGAAAAAGCGATCGATGCCAACGACCCGACGATCGCGCCGTCGATGCTGTATGCGTATGCCGCGCTGCTCGAAGGCATTCCGTTCGCCAACGGTGCACCCAATCTCACGGTCGACATCCCGGTGTTGCGCGAATACGCCGCCGCCCACAAGATCCCGATCAGCGGCAAGGACTTCAAGACCGGCCAGACGTTGCTCAAGACGGTGCTGGCGCCGATGTTCAAGGCGCGCATGTTGGGCGTCGCCGGTTGGTACTCCACCAACATCCTCGGCAATCGCGACGGCGAGGTGCTCGACGATCCCGAGAGCTTCAAGACCAAGGAAGAGTCGAAGCTGGGTGTGCTCGAACACATTCTCGAGCCCGACCGCAACCCCGAGCTCTACGGCAACCTCTACCACAAGGTGCGCATCAACTATTACCCGCCGCGCGGGGACAACAAAGAGGGTTGGGACAACATCGACATCTTCGGGTGGATGAACTACCCGATGCAGATCAAAGTCGACTTCTTGTGCCGCGATTCGATTCTCGCCGCGCCGTTGGCTCTCGATCTCGCGCTGTTCTCCGATCTCGCATCACGCGCCGGCATGGGCGGCATCCAGGAGTGGCTGAGCTTCTACTACAAGAGCCCGCAAGTTGCTCCGGGCCTGTATCCCGAACACGACCTCTTCATCCAGCTGACCAAGCTCAAGAACACGTTGCGCTGGATGATGGGCGAAGACCTGATCACCCACCTCGGCCTCGAGTACTACCCCGACAACTACATCGAAGCGTGACCATGCCCGGGCGGCCTTCACAGCGCGAAGCGCGGTCAGTATGAGCGAATACCAAACAATCATCTACGAAGAGACCGACGGCGTCGCGTGGGTGACGCTCAATCGTCCGGAGTCGTACAACGCATTCAACGACCAGATGCAGCGTGAGTTGCGCGGCCTGTGGCACGGATTGCGCTACAACGACGACGTACGTTGCATCGTGCTCACCGGCGCCGGCGACAAAGCGTTCTGCACCGGCATCGATCGCAACGAGGTGATGGACCAAGGGGTCGCGTACACGACCGGTGACCGCATGACCGGGTGGTTGTCGAGCCCGTGGATGTTCGACGATCCCGGCGACAATATCGGCCCCAAGAGCTGTCGCTTGTGGAAGCCGGTCATCGCCGCGGTCAACGGCATGGCCTGTGGCGGCGCGTTCTACATGCTCGGCGAGACCGAGTTCATCATCGCCGCCGAGAATGCGACATTCTTCGATCCGCACGTCACCTACGGCATGACGGCGGCGTACGAGCCGATCCACATGCTGAACAAGGTGCCGTTCCCCGAGATCATGCGCATGACGTTGATGGGCAACAGCGAGCGGCTTTCCGCGCAACGTGCCTACGAGATCGGCATGGTGTCGCAGGTCGTCCCCCAGGACAAGCTCCGCGAAACCGCGGCGTGGGTCGCACAACGCATCGCCGATGCGCCCCCGGTCGCGGTCGTCGGCTCGATGCGGGCACTCTGGGCCGCGCTCGAGATGGGACGTCAGCAGGCGTTGTCGATCAGTGACATCCTCACGCGCCTCGGCAACGAACCGTCCGCTCTCGAAGAGGGACAGACGAAGTTCGCCAGCGGCTCACGCGAGCAGTGGCGGTTGCGCTAACGGCGTCGGCGGTCAACGTCCACAGCCGCCGCCCCATTTGTCCGCCAACGCTCGCGGCAGGCCCGACTTGACCAACTCGTCGCTCGGGGCAGAGGCCACACCGCCACAGCCCGGTCCGTAGTAGTCGGTACTCCAGGAAGCCCCGATCGCGTGTTGGATCAACAGGATTCCGTCACCGGATTGGCCAATCCATCCGAACATCCGCCAGCCCGCTTCACACTTGAGCGACGCCCCCACTGGTGGAACTACCACGATGCCTCCACCGATGTCGTAGCTCGTCGGTGCACTACAGGCCACCGATGGAGCGGTGGTCGGACTCGCGGTGGTAGGGCTCGCGACCGCGGTCGTCGAGGCCGCAGTCGCGGAGATCGGTGTGGTCGTGGTCGGCGCATTCTCGCCTCGCTGCGTCTCGCCGCCACACGCCGCTATCGCAAGCGGGACGATGACGACGGCAAGCCGTTTGATCGACATGCTCCATTGTGCACGACGGATCGACACACGTCGCGCACGCAACGCGCGCTAGTTGACGGCGTCGATCTCGGCCAACACTTCGCCGATGATCTTCGTTGCCTTGTGAGGCGGGAGCTGCTCGCCACCTTCGGCCTCGGCAACTTCTGAGGCGAATGCCTGCACTGAGGGCGTACCACCGACGAGCACGTGGCGCAGCGCCTCGGCGCTCGCGTCGGGATCTTCGAGCGCCTCGACGGCTTCGTGGACGTGCTTGGGGTCTTCGGCCACGGCGTGCACCACATGCATCGCTTCTTCGCGACCCGATGCGGTAGAGACGGCCTCACCACGATCGGGATTTTGCTGCACATCCCATTCGGCGAGCGCCTCGGCATAGCCGCCCTCGCCCGGACGAATCACCATCGTTGTGGGGCCGGTATCCACCGGTTCCTCCACGTCGTCGTCGGCATGACGATCACGGGCCACGGGTACGGTCAACGAGCCATCGTCGTGTCGAATGATTTCCATCTGACGCCGGTACCCAATGGCGCTCGTCGGCAAACCCACGTGCGCACGGCGTCGGAGTGGCTCAGCTGCCGGTGATCTCAGGCAACCGATCGGGGAAGCATCGAGCCAAGTTGAACTCGATCACCGTGTAGCTGGCAACACCCGCGCTCGTGTACGGATCACCCGCTGCGAATGCCTCGGCTTCGGCGCGTGTCGCAACGTCGATCATGACCACACCACCGACCGACGGCACTTGGCGACCGGCCATGACGACCGGGCCTTGCTTGCACTGTTCGGCGAACCACGCGCCATGCGCGGGATGCACCGCTTCGAGCTTGTCTTGGTCGACGAGGTACTGGTTGATGAGCAAGAACATGGCGCGACCCTAGACCTGAGCCACTCGGTCAGCGACTCCGGCAAGTGCGTGCGCGAGGAACAGCGCGCCCGCCGGTGACAGCACGCCCGCGCGGTGCACGAGCACGACCTGGCGCCGCAGCGTGGGTCGCGTACGGCGTACTACCGCTCCTTGTGTCGACGCGACATCGGCGATGGCACGTGGAACGAATGCGGTGCCGGCGCCAGCGAGCACGAGCGGAACGAGCGCATCGCGTTGTTCGGTTTCGACTGCAATCAGCGGCGTGATGCCCAGGTTGCGCAACGCGCCGTCGACGAGATTGCGCATCGACGTGCCGACGGGCGTCAACAACAGCGGCACACCCTCGAGCCTTCTGAGATCGAGCACTGCGAGATCGAGCACTGCGAGATCGGCATCGCCGGCGCGCGGGCACACGGCGACGAGCTCTTGGTCCGCGAGTGCATGCTCGACGAGACCGTCGTTCGCGGGACCCTGCTCGGTGAAGCCGAGCTCGCTGCGCCCCGAACGCACCACCGCCGCGAGCTCGGTCGGGTCATCGGGCGCGACGATGCGAACGGTCACGCGCGGGTGCGCCTGATGGAACCGTCCCGCGACTCCCGCCAGTGGGTCCGCGGCGAGCGTCGGCAACGCCGCGACATCGATGCGCCCGGCGAGCACCCCCGTCACGGCGGCGACCGCGGCCGCCGCGATCTCGACGGCGCGCAATGCCTGGCGCGCCGGCTCGACGAGCGCCTCCCCCGCCGGGGTCAACACCACGCCCTTGCGCGACCGTACGAGCAGGGTCGCACCGAGCTCTCGCTCGAGCTCGCGCACCCCCAGCGAGAGCGCCGGTTGCGCCGTGTGCACCGCCGTCGCCGCCGCAGTGAACCCGCCGTGGTCGACCACCGCGAGGAACAGTCGTAGGCGTCGAAGATCCATAGGCATTTCCTATGGTACTGCTCGAATCCATGTCTTTGACTTCTGGCGGGTCTGGGCGTTCACTGGATCTGTGGATAACACCGCGCTACTGCTCGCCGGGCTCGGCATCGGGATCGTGTTCGGGCTGTTCGGCGCCGGTGGCTCTGCCTTCGCAACGCCGATCCTGGCCCTGCTCGGTGTCCCCGGGGTTGCCGCAGTCGCCTCTCCGCTGCCCGCCATGCTCCCCGCGGCACTGATCGGCGCCCGGCGCTCGATCCGGGCCGGTGCTCTCGACCGCCGAATGGCGGGCCTCGCGGTCGCCGGCGGCCTGCCCGGTGCAGTCGTCGGCGCGTTGGCGTCATCGCTCGTCGGAGGACAGGGCCTCTTGTTGCTGTCCGGCGTCATGTTGCTCGCCGTCGGTGTGCGAGTCCTCATGCCTGATCCGACCGACCATGCGGCGCGGTGCGAACTCCGACGCAACCGCAACTCGATCGTGCTCTCGGCGTCGTTCGTCGTCGGTCTGCTCACCGGCTTGCTCGCCAACGGTGGTGGCTTCTTGCTGGTGCCGTTGTTCGTCGTGATCTTCGGCCTCTCGAGCGGACAGGCCGCCGGCACGAGCATGCTCGCCGTCGGCGCGTTGACCGTGCCAACGTTGATCACGCACAGCGCGCTCGGCCATGTCGACTGGCATGTGGCGCTGCTCTTCTCGTTGGGCATGTTGCCCGGCTCCCTCGTCGGTGCGCAGTTGGGCCAACGAATCTCCGCCGAGCGCGTGCGCCGCGCGTTCGGCATCGTGCTCCTGTTGTTTGCCGGGTGGTTCCTCGCCCACCAAGGGATCTGATCCGAGGAGCGTGCGTGATGTTCTTCCGCCAGTACCAACTCCCTTGCCTGTCGCTCTACAGCTACCTCATCGGCGACGAGACCACCGGTCGGGCCGTCGTCGTCGATCCGCAGCGCGACATCTCGCCGTATCTCGATGACGCGCGCGCTAACGCGCTGCACATCGAACGCGTCATCGAGACGCATTTCCACGCCGACTTCCTCTCCGGACACCTCGAGCTCGCCGCCGCCACGAACGCGGTCATCTCCTACGGAGAAGCCGCGGTGGCCGACTTCGCTATCGATCGCCTCTCCGACGGCCAACGCATCTCGCTCGGCAATGTGCTGTTGGAGATTCGCCACACCCCCGGACACACCCCCGAGTCGATCTCCATCGTCGTCTGGCAACACGCCGATGACGAAACGCCTTGGGCAGTACTGACCGGCGACACGCTGTTCATCGGCGACGTGGGCCGGCCCGATCTGTTTGCCGCCAGCGGATTGACTGCCGACGCGATGGCCCGCACGCTGTATCGCTCGCTCCACGAGTCGATCTTGGTGCTGCCCGACCCGACGCGTGTGTTTCCTGCGCATGGCGCGGGATCGTCGTGCGGCAAACAACTCTCGACCGCTGCGTCGTCGACTATCGGCGAGCAACGCGCCACGAACTACGCGCTCGCGCCGATGTCGATCGATCGATTCGTCGACGTCGTCGCCGAAGGACAATCGGTGGCGCCCCGATACTTCCCCTTCGCAGCGACCGCCAACCGCCGACGCCACGAGTTGCTCGATGACCACGTTCCACCTGACGCACTCGATGTCGACGCCGCGCTGGCCGCGATGCGGCGCGGAGCAATTGCCATCGACACCCGCGCCCCCGAAATGTTCGCGTCGGGCCACTTGCGTGATGCGGTCAACGTCGGGCTCGATGGACGCTTCGCCGAGTACGCCGGCGACGTCATTCGATTCGGTCAACCGATCGTGCTCATCGCCGATCTCGAGCATGACACCGAGGCCAAGGTGCGTCTCGCCCGCATCGGCTTCGACAACATCGTCGGCAATCTCGCCACCATCGCCGATGTACTCGTCGATCGACCCGATCTCGCCGTGACCTCTCGGCGATTGACGGCGCGCGAGTATGCGACGCTGGCCATCGCCACGCCGCACCTTCAGGTCATCGACGTGCGCAATCCAAGCGAGCAGCGAGACGGCACGCTCCCCAACGCCCGCACAATTCCATTGGCGCAGCTACTCGATCGAATCGACGAACTCGATCCCCGGGCTCCGACGGTCGTCTACTGCGCCGGTGGGTATCGATCGTCGATCGCGACTTCGCTGTTGCGCTCGAAGCGCTTTGTCGACGTCGCCGACATCTTGGGTGGTTTCTCCGCGGCCCTCGCACACGTCTGACGAGCCGACGCGCGAGCGCGTGCCCGCTCCTCGGCCGGGGCCGGCTACTCCTATGATGCCGCGATGCCGTCTCGGAGCCAGGCGATCCTTGCTTTGATCGCGGTGGCGGTCGTGGCCGTGCTTGCAGTGGTGATCGGCGGCGCCGACGGCAGCGGGAGCGGTGACACGATCTCCGCGGAACAGCGGCGCACCACCGATGACGACCCGGCGGCGACCGCCGGCTCGACGACCACCGAACGCGGCGCGACAACGACCACGACCACGACAACCACGCGGCCCCCGTTCACCGGCTGGAGCGACCCCTTCCTCGTCGGCAAGCCCTACGGCGACAAGGTCGACGGCCTCATCACCTTTCGCGGCAATCTCACTCGCACGTACTACGGCAAGGGGCCGGTGCCCACCGCGCCGGCGGTGCAGTGGCGCTTTCCTGCGAGCGGCGGTTTGTGTTCGCCGTCGATCGATCAAAGTGGCGAACAGATCTGGTGCGGCACGGGTTGGACAGGTCAGCCGTCGGTCTTCGAGCGCGGCGGGCGCACCTGGGTCGTGTTCGGCGCCTACGACCGTGCCGTGCATTTCCTCGACGCCACCAACGGGCAGCGCTTGCTGCCCGACTTCCCCACTGGTGACATCATCAAGGGCTCGGTGACCATCGATGCCGACGGGTTTCCGCTCGTGTACACCGGTTCGCGCGACAACTACCTCCGCATACTCGCCATCGATCGCGACAAGCCGGTCGAGTTGTACAAACTCAGCGCGTACGCAGTGAGCCCGACGAAGTGGAACGACGACTGGGACGGCTCGCCGCTGGTGATCGGCGACTTCCTGCTCGAGGGGGGCGAGAACAGCCAATTCCACGTGCTCAAACTGAACCGCGCGTACGGGCCCGACAACAAGGTCACGGTCAACCCGCAACTCGTCTTCAACGTACCGGGATGGGATGCCGAGTTGCTCGCCGCAGTACACGACGACGACGTCTCGATCGAGAACTCCGTCGCCGTGTACGGCAACACGGTGTACTTCTCGAACTCGGGCGGCCTCGTGCAAGGGTGGGATCTCACGCCATTGCGCACCGGTGGCGCGCCGACACGCGTGTTTCGTTATTGGACCGGCGACGACACCGACGCGTCGATCGTGATCGACGAACAGGGCATGTTGTACATCGGTGTGGAGTACGAACGGCTCAATGATCGCTCGCGCGCCGTCGGCCAAATCATCAAGCTCGATCCGTCACGCGCTGACCCGTTGGTGTGGAAGCGCGACGAGCGGCCTTACAACAACGCCGGCGTCTGGGCGACACCCGCCTTGTACCGCGACATCGTGATCTACGCGACCGACGAGGGCAAAGTGCTCGGCCTCGATCGCGCAACGGGCGAGATGCTGTGGTCGTTCATGCTGCCGAGACCCACGTGGCAATCACCGGTCGTGGTCGACGACGTGTTCATCATGGGCGACTGCGCCGGCATTCTGCACGGCTACGACATGCGCGATACCCGGGTGCTGCCCAAGGAACTGTGGCGGGTCGACCTCGGCGGCTGCATCGAGTCCACGCCGGCCGTCTGGAAAGGCCGCATCTTCGTCGGCACGCGCGCCGGCGGCGTCTACGGCATCGGCTGAGTTCGCTCCCGTTGCACCGTTCTGACAGTCAAACGTCGCGATATCTGCGACGGTTGACTGCCAGAACGTGGGATATCATCCGCAGATCGCCATGACGCTGGGGGCTCGCATGGAACCGTATGTGGTCATCTCCTGCGACGGTCACGCCGGCGCGGCGACGCCTGATTTCAAGCCGTATCTGCCGCGGCGACTCCACGACGATTTCGATGCGTGGTGGCGCGCCACGACCGAGAACGGCGAACTGCGCCTCGATTCGAACGAGGATCCGCGCAACTTCGACATCGATCACCGCTTTCGCGACCTCGAGGCCGACGGTGTCGTCGCCGAAGTGATCTATCCCAACACACTCACGCCGTTCGCCCGTGGCGAGTTCAACAGCGCGCACGTCGACAAAGAGCGCGTCGACGTCGATCTCCGGTGGGAGGGCCTGCGCGCGTACAACCGGTGGGCCGCCGACTGGATCACCGCCGCGCCGCATCGCTTCGCCGCGATGGCACAGATCAGCCTGCACCACATCGAAGAGAGCGCCGCCGAGATCCGTTGGGCGCACGCTGCCGGCTTACGCGGCGGCGTGCTGCTGCCGGGTCTACCGCCGGGCAACCCGTTGACGCCGTATCACGACCCTGTCTACGACCCGATCTGGCGCGCCTGCGACGAGCGGGGAATGACCCTCAACCACCACGGCGGTAGTGCCGCGCCCCACTACGGCAACCATCCGGGTTCGACGATCATCTTCCTCGCCGAAGTCGGATGGTTCTCACATCGCGCACTCACGTTCTTCATTCTCGGCGGCGTGCTCGAACGTCATCCGAACCTGCGATTGGTCATGAGCGAACAAGGCGCGGGTTGGGTGCCCGACCATCTCGCCGTGCTCGATCGCTACGCCAGCTACGGCTCTCTGGTGCGCGACCCGCTCGGCGGTGGACACCTGACGCTCTCGCCGAGCGAATACTTCGCTCGCCAGTGCTACGTCGGCGCCAGTTTCCTCGCGCCACCCGAATTGGCGCAGCTCGATCGCATCGGCGCCGACCGTGTGTTGTGGGGCAGCGACTACCCGCACCGCGAAGGCACGTGGCCGTACTCGCGCGAAAGCCTGCGGTTCACGTTCGCCGGCGTCGATCCCGACATCGTGCGCCGCATGGTCGGCACCAATGCCGCGGCGCTCTATGGCTTCGACCTCGACGCGCTCGCTCCGCTTGCAGCAGCCGCGTGTCCCACACCGACCGACATCGCCGTGCCACTGACGACCGTGCCGACCGACACCATCAGCCCTGCGTTCGACACCTACGCCGGATCACGCTGAGCAACCCATCGCGCGGGTTGATCGGGCGCCTACAATTTTGGCCATGCCTGATGCCCAACGCCCGGCGATGGCCGCGTACGGAGTGCCCGACGATCTCGACGGTGTGCTGCCGTGGTCATGGGCCGACGCGCGACTCTCGTCATCGCGCAACTTCTGGATCGTGACCGCGTCGATCGACGCGCGTCCCCACGCCATGCCGGTGTGGGGGGTGTGGATGCCGGCGCTCGAACGATTCGCGTTCTCGTGCGCACCGACATCACGCAAGGCGCGCAACCTCCGCGCCAACCCGCAGATCGTGGTGGCCATCGACGACACCGTCGAATGCGTGTCGCTCGAAGGGCGCGCTCGGGAGATCTCGGGGGCCGACACCGATGCGTTCGTCGATGCCTATGCGCACAAGTACGAGGACGACCCGGTGAAGCAAGCGGCCCTCGCCGATTTCATGCGCGAGAACAGCATCGTCGAAGTCACGCCCGAGCGCGCGTTCGGCATCATCGAGCGCGAGGACGAGTTCGCCCCGCGCGCTACACGCTGGGTGTGGTGATCGCTACGTCACATTGGCGGCGATAGTTTGCCGCTAGCGCGGGATGCGGCCGGCGAGCGCTTCGTCGATCGGTGCGTCGCCGAAACGTTTGCGCACCAGCGATTCGAGATAGGGCGCCTTGGTCAACTCGTTGCCGCCCTCGATACCGATGCTCTGCCCGGTGACCCAGCTCGATTCGGGCCCGGCGAGATAGCGCACGCCGGCCGCGATGTCGTCGGGTACGCCGGTGCGACCCAGCGGCTTTTCGGCCAGGAACTGTTTGATCACCGGCTCGTTCTTGAACAGACCATCGGCGGTGCCGGCCGTCTTGACCAGACCGGGGCGCACGGCGTTGACACGGATGTTGAGATGGGCTAGCTCGAGCGCGGCGCCTTTGACGAGACCCTCGACACCGGACTTGGACGTGTTGTACGTGGCGAGAAACGGCCACGGCACCTTGGCTGCGTCCGACGAGATGCACACGACCGAACCACCGCCACCGGTCGTCATGAGCGGCGTCGCGTACTTAATGATGAGAAACGCCGACACGATGTTCTTGCGGAGGTCGTCGGCCAATTCGTCGCCGGTGAACATCAGCAGTGGCTTCATCGTGCCGCCACCGACGACCGAGACCGCGATCGACAGGCGATCGGCGAGCGCCGCGGTCGCCGCGCAGGCAGCCGCGACGGACGCTTCGTCGAGCGCATCGCCGACGAAGTATTCGACACGCGCACCGGCACCCGCAGCACCTTCGATGCGCGTCTTCGATTCGACGAGCGTCGCCTCGGTGCGCCCCATGATCATCACCGCGGCACCATCGCGGGCGAGCCATTCGGCGGAAGCACCACCGATGCCGCCGCCGCCACCTGTCACCAACGCTGCCTGGCCATCCAATACTCGTGCCACCGCTACCCCCTCGGTCGAGGGGTCATTCGAACATCATCGATGGGCCTCGTCAACGCGGCGCTCGGTCAGTTGTCGAAAACCCGATCGGGCGGCGCGAACCCGCACGCCGTGCCGTCGGTGTGCACGACATCGTCTTCCCACGGCAAGCGATAGCGGCCGGCGGCGAGGTCGTGCATGTAGGTGTAGGGGCAGTCGCCGGCGCCGCCCTTCACCGCCACGTACCCGCGGTGACCGAACTGATACGGGTTGTTCTCGACCCCCCAATTGATACGCGCCTCGCGCACCAGATCCGGTCGCAGTTCGGCCGTGATCATCTCGTCGGGGCGGTTGCCACCTACGGCAATCGGTACACCGTCGAAGTTGACGGCCATCGCCTCGCCCATCGAATCGAACGTGCCATCGCTGCCGCACAGACACACCGACGCGGTGGTCATCAGATTGCAGAATGCGTTGGCTTGATTGGTGATCTGCCACGCGTGGCGTATGGGCGCCGTATACCCCGCAGTGCGGATCATGATCTCGGCGCCTTTGTACGCGCACTCGCGCGCCATCTCGGGGAACATGCCGTCGTGGCAGATGATCAACGCCAGCCGACTGCCGTTGGGGCCATCGCACACCGGGATACCGAGATCACCGGGCTCCCACGGCTCGACCGGGACCCACGGGTGCAGCTTGCGGTAGTACAACCGCAACTCGCCTTCGTCGTCGACGATGATGCCACTGTTGTACGGATTGCCCCGCGGGTTGCGCTCCATGATCGAGAAGCAGCCCCAGATGCGATGCTCTACGCAGGCGCTTCGCATCGCTTTCACTTCGGGCCCGTCGAGATCGCACATGATCGCGGGGTCCGTGCTCATCGACAGCCCGTGCAACGAGTACTCCGGGAACACGACGAGATCCATCGCGGGGTTGTTGTGCCGGGCCTTACCGACCAACGCACACACCCGCGCCGTCTGTGCTTCGAGATCCGCCGGCGTCGCGACGACTGGGTTCTGCAGTTGCACCAGCCCGACCACGACTCCATTTGGCGACTTGTTCAGTCCACCGAGCCCACTCACGGCCACCTCCCTCGTGAATGGAGGTGACCGTAGGCGGGCGATTCGACTGGACGATTACGGCGGCGTGAATTCAGGCGACACCCAAGCGGGCCGCGACCTGGGCATAGTCGGCCGGGCTGATCACGACCTGCGTGAGACCCATCATCCCGGCGAACACCTCGGGCGGGGCGCCGGCCTGCGCGCCACCGAGCAACTCGACGCGGTCCTCGACGTTCATCGCGGGCAACATCACCGATCCGGATTGAACCATCTCCTCGGGCGTGATGCTGCCGATGATGGCGCCGTTAATGCCGAGTACCTGGTCGAATCCGAGGGCCGCCGCCAACACCGGCATCACCTGCATCTCTTCGAACTCCTGGTGCTGCAAGTAGGCCGCAGTGAACGAGGCGAAACCCAGATACATGCGATGGACGGCAAGGCGGCGCTCACAAACACCGGCGTCGGTGGCGCGTTCGGCGAGTACCTCCAGCGCCGCCATCTGTGCTTCCAGTTCGGGATGGGCGGCGGCGATGACCTCTGCGAGCGCCGGCGCATGCAGCTCGATCACCGACTGCACGAACCCGTCTTCGTGCTCGGCGTGCGTGATGAGCAGGCCGACCAGGTTGCGCCAGCGAGCGGCGACCGCGGCGACCGCGTCGCGGTCGCCCGGATCGACCTGGCCGGCGGCGAGCGTGACGCCGAACAGCTCGTAGCGAATGCCCTTGTGGATGTCGCGGTAAAGGTCGAGCGTGACGGTCTCGAGCCCTGCGGTTTCGACGGTCAACTGCGGAAGAGTGATGCTTGACATTGCGGACTCCTTGAGATCTGGTGGCCGGGCTTCCCGGCCGCTCCGTGGATTTGCTCTACGGTGCGATCATGAAGGAGTTCTCGCGGGCCCGCTCCTGAAAGGCGCGTGAGAAAACCCTAAATACTCACTAACCGAATTTGGCGCGATAATCCCGGCGCCCGGTTTCTTGGAGTGCTGGTGATCGATCCGGAAAGCGTCGAATTGATGGAGTCGTCGTGCTCGCTCATCGTCGGCACCGTCGACGCCGGCGGGTTGCCCGACGCCACGCGGGGATGGGGTGCCCGTGTCCTCGACGACGGCACGAAGATACGGCTGCTGCTCGCCGAAGGCGCCCGCATCAGCGCCGCCAATCTGCGCAGTACCGGTCGCATCGCGCTGACGGCCACACACTTCTTCACATTGCGTTCGGTGCAGGTGAAAGGCGTCGCGCTGGTGATCGAAGACGCCAACGACGCCGACCGTGCGATCTTCGAGACTTTTTGGGTCGACTGTGCCCGCATGCTCCACGAGATGGATGACACGCCCGAATCCACGATCAGGCGCATGGTCCCTTCGAGCGTATTCGCGTGCGTCATGTCGGTCGACGAGATCTTCGACCAGACGCCCGGCCCCGAAGCGGGCAAGTGCCTCACCGCGTCGAAGGTGAAGCGATGACCAACACCGACGACGCGCTGCTGCCGCTCAGCCGGATCGCCGCGTGTTTCGAGGGCCTCATCCCCGCCGAGATCGCGACCGCCGCGGCCGATGGCACTCCCAACGTGACGCACCTCTCGCGCGTGCACATGGTCGACGACGAGCACGTCGCGCTGTCGAATCAGTTCTTCTCGAAGACCATCCAAAACCTCGCCGTCAATCCGCGCGCATGCATCTGTGTGGTCGACCCGTTCACCTATGACAGCTACCGGCTTGTCCTGCACTACGAGCGAACCGAGCGGCGAGGACCGCTGTTCGAACGAATGCGCCGCGACATCGACGCCATCGCCGCGCTCACCGGGATGGAAGGCGTGTTCAAGCTGCGCAGCGCCGATGTCTACCGCGTCGTAGAGCTCGACCTCGTGCGCGCCGCGGTGCACGAACAAGAAGATGCCGAGGCGGCCCGATGACGATCAGCGGGCGCGATGGCGGTTGGGTCGCGTATCAGCTTTCACAGCTCAGTCTGCGGCTGGCTCGTTGCCCTGATCTCAATAGCCTCGTGAGCACGTCGTTGGCGAGCTTGAGCGAGTTGTTCGGCTACGAGCACTCGCTGCTGCTACTACTCGACGAGAAAGCCGAGCGCCTCTACACGATCGCGAGCCATGGCTACAGCAGCGAGGGTGTCGGCTCTGAGGTGGGCGTCGGCGAGGGCATCATCGGCATGGCCGCCACGCGCGCCGAGCCGATGCGCATCGGCAACTTGCGCGGAATGATCGCGTACGCGCGGACGATTCGCCGCTCGTACGAGCAACACATCGGTGAGGCTCCGGGTCATGTGATCCCGCTGCCCGGCCTGGCCCGCGCCGAGAGTCAAGTGGCGGTGCCGGCAATGGTGCTCGGCCAGCTGGTCGGCATCGTTGCGATCGAGAGCGAACGTCGACTCGCGTTCAGCGCCGAAGACGAATCGTTGCTCACCGTCGCCGCGACGTTGATCGCCAGCGCCATCGAGATCGACGCCGCCAACGAGCGAGCGGGGTCGGACCGTATCGACGAGGCAACGACACGGCGCGCCCGTAGCGCCGCGACCGGCTCTGGCGCCGCGACCCGGGTCAAGTACTTCGCGGTCGACGGCAGCACGTTCTTGAACGGTGAGTACCTCATCAAGGGCGTGGCCGGCCGGTTGTTCTGGGCGCTGCTCGGGCACTACGACCGCGACGGACGCGACGAGTTCACCAACAAGGAGATCCGGCTCGATCCGTCGCTCGAACTACCCGACTTCCGGGACAACCTCGAAAGCCGGCTGATCCTGCTCAAGCGCCGGCTCGACGAGCGCGAAGCGACGATCCGCATCGAGAAGACGACGCGCGGCCGGTTCCGCTTGATCGTCGACACACAACTGCGCCTCGAGTGCGCCCCCACCTGACGCCGCTTCGTCCTGCCCCGTTCCGCCCCGTTCTGGCAGTCAAACGTCGCACATATTGCGATGTTCGACTGCCAGTTCGGGTACGGGGGACCGCAGCTACTTGTCGAGCCAGGCCTTGTCGAAGAAGATGTAGCCGCGGCCGCCGAAGGTGGCGCCTTGCACCTTTGACGTCACCGCGGAGTACTCATCGATCTGCGCGATGTTCACCCACGGCAGTTGCGCCGCGACCTCTTCGGCGATCTTCTTGTACGCAGCAGTCTTCTCGGCGTCGGTCTTCGCGACACGAATGTCGTTCAACGCCTGATCGACGATGAGGCTCTTGAAGCCGATGCGGTTGCTCGTCACGTCGCTCTTCAAGTTCTGCACCAACGAGAACAACGTCGCATCGTCGATACCGGTCGCGATGCCCCACGTCGTAAGGTCGAAATCTTTGGTCGAGATGACGGTCTGTTGTTGTGCGGTGGCCTCTTTGACCTCCATCGGAGCGGTGATGCCGACCGTCTGCAACATGGTCTGCACCGCGAGGCCCATGTCACGGCTCACCTGTGTATTGACGAAGAGCAGACGGACCGTGCCATTCCAACCAGCCGCCTTTGCTTCGTTCACGAGCTTCTTCGCTGCTTCGGGATCGAACTTCTGGCCGATGACTTTCGGATCCCAGGGGAACTCTGACGTGAACCAGCTCGCACTGACCTTTGCTTTGCCGCCGTAGGCGCGCTGGTTGATGACCTCAGGGTCGATGGCGGCCGCGACGGCTTGGCGCACCTTGAGATCTTTGGTGTTCGGCTGCGACGGGGTCGGTCCGTCGGGCTTTCCCGTGCACAGCGGCGCCGGCGCGCCGCCGACGCAGTTCACCGTGGCCGCGATGTTGAGGAAGAGGATGGATCCGCCCATGTTCGGCGTGGTGAACCCGGGGATCTTGGCCGCCTTCGCGTCGGCAACTGCGGCCGCGTCACGCAAGAACGCGGCTTGCGTCGTGCCCGCCTGTAGTGCCTCGAGCGATTTGAGCCCACCGGAGTCACCACTGTCGAGGAAGCGGATGCCGTCGAGATAGACCGGGCCGTTCCAGTAGGTGGGATTGCGCACCAATGCGATCACATCATCCGGCTTGTACGACTCGACCATGAACGGGCCGGCACCGACCGCCTTGAGATTGAAATCACACGTGTTGACCGCCTTGGTCGGGTCGACGCACATCTTCTTGAGCGCGGTCGGCGACGGGATGAAGCCGGCCTCTGACGACAACAGATACGGGAACGACGTCCAGGGGTCGGTCGTGAACTTGACCGTGAGCTTGTCGACAACGCTGATGTCCTTGATCAACAAGACGTAGTTCGCGGACGAGGTGACGTTGCGCGGACAGGCAACGTATTCGGCACACTGCGCGGGCGCGATGCCGCCGCCGACGCGGTGACGATTGATGCCGAACTTCACCGCCTCGGCGTCATAGTCCGTGCCGTCGCTGAACTTGATATTCGGCTTGATCTTGAGCGTCCACTCGGTCGAGTCAGCATTTGCCGCCAACGAAGCAGCCGTCTGCGGGTCATATTTCTTGGTGATCGGGTTGTAGCGCATCAGCGCGTCGTACACGGCCTGCATCGGAATGCCGCCCGACGTGCCATGCCCGAGGCCGACGATCGGATCGAGGCCCGAGATCTTCGAATACGACCCAAAGGTGATCGTGCCCCCGGTAACCGGAGCCTTGGTCGTCGCCGGCGTGGTGGCTGCCGGACCCGAGGTGCTCGTGGGCGTGGAGTCTTCGGCCGATTTGTCGTCGCCGCACGCGGCGGCGAACAACATCAACGCGGCAAACAGCGCGATCACGCAGCGGAACGTTCGTCTCATGGTTTTCCCCCTCGTCGTGTCCGACCAACAGCCGGGAACAAGACCACCAGACTAGGACATGCGTCACATCTGTGCATGTCCTCGCGATCTGCGATGCCTTCCCACCAGGTTGGACGCGCGGGCGGCGCGGCGGCCCACTGTTCGCCTGGCCCAGGGCTAACCTCCGACCATGTTGATGATCGACGCCGAATTGACCCTCGACGAGCTGACCGAATTGGCGCTCGCCGCCGATCCGCACGAGCACCTCGAACCCGACGCGGTTCCCCTCGCCGGCACCAGCGATGCCTTCGCGCTGCTCCCCCAGTGGTACATGCCGGTGCCGATCGCCAGGTCGGGCACGCGATCGCTGTGGCAAGTCGCGGTCGCGATCTTCCTCATCAGCGCGTTCGTCACCATCACCGCGCTCGGCTTCTGCATCACCTACGGCCGTCTCGAAGGCGTGTAGTGACCAGCGCGCCGCTGGCCCGCGGTTCGATCTCGCTGCGGTTGTATCCCCACGATCTCGAGCCGGCGGCAGTCGTCGCCGAGATCGTCGCCCAGTCGGTGTTGGCCGAACAGTCCGGCTTCGACGGAGTGATGACGCAAGAGCATCACGGCGGGTTTCCCAACTACCTGCCCAATCCGTTGCTCACCGCAACGTGGGCGTTGGAGCAGACCTCAACGCTCTGGGCCGCACCGTGTCCGATCTTGTTGCCGTTGCGGCCATGGACGCAGCTCGTCGAAGACCTCGCGTGGACATCGCATCGCTTTCCCGGCCGCGTCGGGTGTGGCGTCGGTGTGGGCGCGTTCCCGCTCGACTTCGAAATGGCGGGCGTGCCTTTTGACGAGATGCGCAGCCGATTCAAGGCCGCGCTACCCGAAGTCGCGGCGGCTCTCGCCGGCCGCGCCAACGGGCCGATTGCCAATGACCCGGGCGTCGCCGCGCTGGCGAATGCACCGATTCCGTTCGTCGTGGCTGCGCAAGGCCCACTGGCTGTCCGGCGCGCCGCACGGCTAGGGCTCGGCCTCGTCTACGACTCATTGCAAACGGTCGAACGCACCCGCGCGCTGTCCGATCTACACGCCGACGAAGGCGGCACTGCGCCGCGCATCTTGATCCGCCGTGTGTGGCTCGGCCCGCCTCCGCTCGACGCATTGACGGCACAGATGGCGCGGTTTCGCGCGGTTGGCCCCGCCGACCTCCAGGAACACTGGGATCCCGACGGCGGGCTCGTATCGGCGCTGGACGGCACCGAGCTCGCCGAGCGACTGCACGGGTTCATCGTCGGCGGCCGCTGCGACGCCATCAATCTGCGCGTCTTTCAGGCTGGCCTGTCGCCCGAAGCGGTGTGCGAACAGATCGCACTGCTCGGCGAGCAGACGTTGCCGCACCTGCGTTCGTTGCTCAACGAGCGGGGCTCGGCCGTGCGCCCTCGGGCAACGGCTCTCCCGCCATCCTGATCTGGCGGCGGGCGAAGAACCACCGACCATCGAGGCGCACCAAATGGTCGTAGTACCGCGCGACGGTGGCGACGATGTAGGAGCGGCCCCATTGACCCGGGCCGGCATCGGCCAACGCGGTGAAGTCGGTCCACGCCCACGCCTCGTCACCATCGACGTCGGCCACGGTGGCGAAGGCAACGTGTTTGCCCGGGTATTCGCTCGTCATGCCGCCGATGCCATCGCGAATCGCAGGGCGACCGGAGTACGTGTTGCCCCACACGGTGAACACGGCGTCGTCGGTGAACAACGCCTCCCACTCGTCGAGACGCCCGTCGTCGAGTAGTTGGCTGTAGATGAAAACCAGTCGGCGGATGCCTTCGCTGTCGTCCATCGCGGCGACGCTAGCGTGCTCACAAGTAGCCGAGCCGCGGCGCGTTGTCGGTCACGGCGATCGACTCGCCCGACTGCATCGCGTACATCTCCGCCAGGGTCATCTCGTCGCGTGCCCGATGCACCGGCCCCAGCCATGCTGCAGCCTCGCTGCGGGTGAACGAGCGAACCTCGATCGTCGACAAGCAACGTCCCGGTCGCACGACTGCGGGGTGCAGCCGCCCGATGGGCTCGTTGGTCGTGATGCAGATCAACAACCGGCGGCTCTGGCCGATGACGCCGTCCGCGATGTTGAGCAGACGCGACAAGGACTGACCGCGCGCATCCGCACGGAGCAACTCACCGCAGTCCTCCAGAACGAACAGCCGCCACCGCTTGTCATCGTCGTCATCGTCGTCGCCCAACATCACGTCGAACATGTAGGCAGGCCGGGAGAAGAGCTCGTCGGGATCGATGACGAACTCCGTGGCGCACCACGACCGCCACGCAGACGCGATCGCTCGAATGAGCGTCGTCTTGCCGGTGCCCGGTGGACCGTGGAACAACAAGAGCCGACCCTTGAAACCCATGTCCGCATTGATCGCCATGATGTCTTCGACTGCTCCGCGGACCGGTGCAGCGAGCCGTTGCCCCACTGCGCGACGTTCGCGATATAGCCGATGCCGACGATCAGCGTTCGCCGGGTGTTCGACTGGATCGACTGGCGCACGACCGCGCACCCCGTCGGCAGCACGGTCTCGGCCGGCACCGGCGAGACGTGCACCGATCGGTGAAACGGAACTCACCGGTCAGGTACGGCCACGCGGCGAGGAAGGTGTTGAAGCGCGGCTCGTCGTTGCTGTGGTCGTTGCGGACCTCCGCTTCATTGGTCGCCATGTCTTCACGGTTCACACTCGGATTGCGATTGGAGCGGGTAAGCGTGCCTGCTGAATTGGCGACGCGCCAACGATTTACTCCCTCACAGTTTGCGAACAATTCCCTCGCTCGGGCCACATGTGTCGCGGCCACGGTGAGAGCACCCTCGAACAAAGGATCTCGCTATGAAACGAATCGTTGTCCCATTCATCATCGCCGCGGTGTGTGCCGTCGCGCTTGCGTCGGCGGCGACGTCACCGGCCGGTGCGGCCGTGCCCATCGCCGGCACGTTCCATCCGCTCGACCCCGCCCGCATCCTCGACACCCGTGACGGCACGGGTGTGGCCGGAAGCCATGTCGGCCCGCTCGGCGCCGCTCAGGTGATCGACGTCGACGTCACCGGCGCGGGCGGCGTACCCGACACGGGCGTCGGCGCGGTGACGCTCAATCTGACGATCACGCAAGCACAGGGCGCGGGCTACGCCACCGTGTGGCCGTGTGGGTCTGCTCGCCCGTATGCATCGAACGTGAACTTCGTGCGCGGCGTCGATCTCGCCAACCAAGTGACGGTCAAGGTCGGGACCAACGGACACATCTGCATCTTCAGTTCGGTCACCACGCAGATCGTCGGCGACGTGAACGGTTGGTGGGGCGACGGATTCGAATCCGCCCCCGGCTTCCACTACGAGTCGGTAGACCCTGCTCGCATCCTCGACTCCCGCAGCGGCGTCGGCATGCCCGGTGGCGTCGCTCGGCGGGTCGCCGCGGGCGAGACGGTGCCCGTTACTGTCGCCGGCGTCGCCGGCGTGCCCCTCGACGCGGCAGCCGTGACGTTCAACCTCACCGCCACCAACGTCGACGGACCCGGCTACGTCACCGTGTTCCCCTGCGGCGCCCCACGGCCGTATGCGTCGAACATCAACTTCGCATCTGGCGTCGATGTGGCCAACCTCGTCACGAGCCGCATCGGAGCGAACGGTGCGGTGTGTCTCTACAGCCCGGCGGACGCCGATCTGATCATGGACATCGAGGGCTACTTCGATCCGTTCACCGGTGCGCTGCGTCCGGTGTTCACGCCCCTCGAGCCGGTACGCGTGCTCGACACCCGTGACGGCACTGGTGTCGCCGATCGCCACGTCGGTCCGCTCGGCGCCCGCCAGTTGATCGAGGTGCAGATCGCCGGTGTGAACGGCGTGCCCGCCGACGCCCGATCGGTAGTGCTCAACGTGACGGTCACCGACGCCCGTGGTCGCGGTTGGGTAACGGTGTTCCCTTGCGGAAACCCAGTGCCTTTCGTGTCGAATCTCAACTTCGTGCGAGGCATCGACCGGGCCAACGCGGTGAAGGCGAAGATCGGTGCGGGCGGCAAGGTGTGCTTCTACGCCGAGGCACAGACCGAGCTCGTCGCCGATCAGTTCGGCTACTTCGCCTTGCCCGCGGTGTAGCTGCATCTACCTCCCGCCCCAAGGGCCACTTCGGCCCCCGAATGAGCCCCCGCACCGCGGGGGCTCATTCACGTACCATGCACGCGAGACACCCGCGTGATGCCCTGCGCGGCCGCGAATGCGAGGACAACGATGACTACTTGGACCGAAGACTTCGCCCACTCGCTCGACTCGCTGGGTTTGGCGCATCCGGCCGACCTCGATCCGGGCGCAATCGCCTCATTGATCTACAGCCTCGGCAAGGCGGCACAGGTGAGCGGAGCGGTGACGGTGGGCGAGATCGTCGCCGCCGGCGCCGTCGCAGAGGGTTTGGTCGCGGTCGCCGGCATCAGCGCGTCGTTCTACGTGGGGGCGTTGATCGGTGCCGGCATCTACGCATCCGCAAAGCAAGGCTGGGATTTCCTCACCAGCGGGCCAGGTCTGCGGGAGATGTACAACCTGTACCAAGCGGAGGTGCCGGTCATCAACCTGCCTTCGCCAGTGGAGGAAGTCTCGACTTCATACCAGTATTCGGCGCACGAAGATCCTGCGCCCCCGCTGCCTTTCCCGGGGACCGATCTCTACGACGGTTGCGCCGACGCGGACTCGACGAGGGCCGTGCAAGAACGGTTGGTGCAACTGGGCTACACGCCGCTGACAGTGGACGGATATTACGGCCCGAAGACCGCGGCGACGGTGCAGTGGTTCCAAGGGAACAGCGAACTCAAGGTGGACGGCATCGTCGGCCCCTATACCTGGGCCAAGCTGTTCTGAACACCGGCAGCGGCAGCGTGCCCATTCAGTTGATCTACGAGTTGGTCGTGCCGCCGACGCGATTGCGCGAGGTGCATGAGCTGTTTGCCGCGGACTACTTGCCCGCGGCGATAGAGCGCGGCATGAACTTCGCCGGCGCGTACATCACGCCACCGATCGAACTCGACGATGCACCGACCACGTTGGTGCTGCAGTTCACGTTGGCCGATGTCGACGCCGTATGGGCGATGAAGCGGCAGGCCATCGCCTCGGCCGAAGTCACAGAATTCTGGCGCCGCATCGACGCCATCGTCGTCTCGCGACAACGACAGTTCTTGGCGCCATACGACGAAGCAGCCGACGGCGCAGAGTGAACATGTACCGGCGAATCGCACTTCTCCACGTCGACCCGAATTCGTCCGCTGACGATCTCGCGACCTTCGAACGTGAGCTGGGCGCGGTCGTAGGTCGTGTGCCCGGCCTGACGAACGCGCACCTCGGCCGTCACTTCCCCAACACCGTCGGCGGCGGTGACTACACGTGGGACCTCGCGTTCGCCGAGCGCGAGCAGTGCCTCCCGTGGCCCGACCAACTGCGCGTTGCCGATCACGCCGACTTGTTCGAGCGCGTCGTGACACGCGCCGACGTCGTGCAGTTCGCAACGACCAACGCGCACATCGTCGAGCCGGCCATCACCGACTTCGTCAAACGCACGCTATTCATCGAAGTCGACCGCGCGACGCCACCCGACAAGGCACGGGAGTTCGATCGCGTACTCACCGGCATGCCCCGCTACATCCACGCAATCCGCAATTGGGCATACCACCGTGTCGACGACGAGTTCACCATCGGTCCGCGGCAATGGACACATGTGTGGGAGCAAGAGTTCCAAGAGGTCTCCGGCCTGCGCGTCGACTATATGGTGAGCCCGTATCACTGGGGCTACGTCGACCCGTGGTTCGATCCGGAGAGCCCTCACCGCGTGGTCGCGCCGGGCGTGGCCCACGTGTATTGCCCGGCGGCGACGACGATCCTCGGTTGGTGAGCGACCGTCACGCGCTCGTCTGGAGCGGAAACACGAAGTCGACGACGCCTCTGTCGAGCTCTTTGTGTGCGTGCGGTGCGATCTTGTAGAGCATGTCGAGCATCGCCCGATTCTCGGCAAGCACGCTCGCGTGCACATTGACCGCACCATGCTCCGCGGCGCGGGCGATCAGGAGATCGAGCAACTCACTGCCGAGGCCCCGGCGATGAAACGCATCGTCGATGGTGACGGCGACCTCGACATCGGACGGTGATCGCCGGAAGGCGTAACACTCTCCGAGGCCGATGATTTCCCCCTGCGACACGGCAACGATGGCGTCGCGCTGCACATAGTCGAGTTCGAGAACGTTGCGCAGGGCAACATCGAAGGAGGCGGCCGGTGAGAGGAACCGTCGGTAGCGGCTATCGGGCGAGAGGCGGTCGAACATGGCGCGCAACGCGTCACGATCGCCGGGCTCGAGGCTGCGGATCGCGGCGTCGGCGATGCGAGTCGACGGGCGGGGACGCAGCCGGCGACCCGCGAGGCTGGCGGCATTGGCATAGGGGGAAATCCACCAACGTTGCTTCATGAAACTGACCCTAGTACAGGTCAGTTGCTTCACGCAACCCATTGCTGCGGCGGCACTGCTTCTGGGTGATGGCTTCATATGGACGGGTACGGCGGGGCACTCGCTTTGGTTCCAAAGATCCGGGCGCCACCTACGGCCGAGTTTTCGTAGTTCGTCGTTGCGCTACTGCACGGCGTTGAGGATGGCGTCGGGCGTGATCCACCACGGCGGTAGACGCGGTGGCGTCTTCCAGTAGATGTCGAGCCGCTCGATCAAACCGTCGGTGTTGAGATCCATGATGTTCATGAACTGCATCACCAGATCGTCTTCACCTTCGGTGCGAATCGTCTCGATGCACTCGGCAACTGCTTGACGCCCATCGGCCGAGAAGAAGATCTTGCGCGCCTTGAGTGTGTGATGTTCCATACGCCCGATCACGCCCGACACGAAGCGCAGGTAGTTGACCTTGCCTCGGCAAGTGTCGGCCTCGGTGCCGAACATGCCGTGGCGCTCGAAGTTGTCGGCGATCGTCGACCCCAAAAGATCCCAGTCGTGCTCGTCGATGCCGCGCCAGAATCGAACGATGACGTTGTCGTCGGTCATGTGCCCCGCCTCCGTGCCGCACTCACGGTGCCGGCTCTGTGGGAAGGTATCGCATCGGCCGAGGGTTGGGTACAGGCATGAGCACGTCATCTCGCATCACGTTTACGCCCGCAGCCATCCACGTCGTCGTCCGCGTGGGTGGCGAAACCGTGGCCGACTCGCACCGCCCGGTGGTCCTCGAAGAGATCGGCAACCCGACCCGCTACTACCTGCCCCGCGAGGATGTCCGCACCGAACTACTACGGCCCACCGATCGAAAGAGCACGTGCCCGTTCAAGGGCCAGGCGTCGTACTGGTCGATCGACGTCGCAGGCACCACACTCGACAACGTCGTCTGGAGCTACGAGACACCGATCCCCGACGCCGAGCCCATCACCGGCCTGCTCTGCTTCTACAACGACCGCGTCGACCTCACTGTCGAATAGGCCCCGAGCGGCCTCCAGAGCGTACGTTCAGCTCAAATCGCGCGTCCCGCGCCGTGCCCTTCGTAGACCGCATGCTCGATGCCTCTCGGCGCGACACAGTCGCCGATGCGCGACGCGTCGATGCCGCGATCGTGCAGTGCGGACCACAATTCCTCGACAGGGTCTTGGCCGATCGACAGCACGACACGGTCGACGCCGTCGATGATCCGCGACCTACCGCGAAAGGCGTCACGCACCACCACGTGATCGGCGCCGATCGATTCGACGATCGTGGACACGACGATCTCGACCGGACTGTCGCGTATCGCCCGCATGAGATCGGGCCGGTCGTGATCGTCGATTCCGTGAGCGAAGACCGCTGCCTGTGTGATCGCTGTCGTACGCACCCCTCGCGCCGCCAGGTACTCGACGACATCGGTGCTGTGGTGATAGCCGTGCCCGTCGAGCACGACAACATGCGCGCCGTCATCGCAGGCGCCGCGCAACGCGTCCCATGTCGTAGTGACGTGTGCCCGGTCTGATCCTTCGAGCGGGCCCGCGCCGGGATGCCAACCGTGCGTGCGCGGACGCGAGCCGGTGGCGAGGACCACGTCGTCGGGATGCTCGCCGAGGATTGCGTCGACGGTGGCGTGCTGGCCGAGCACGACGCGAACATCGAGCCGCTCGAGTTCTGCGACGCGCGATTCGACGATGCGGTTGAACTCCTCACGGCGCGCGTTGCGCACGATGAGTTGCACTTGCCCACCGAGATCGCTGTCCCGTTCGAACAGCGTCACGTCGTGGCCGCGCGTCGCCGCGACCACCGCGGCCTCGAGGCCAGCCGGCCCACCACCGACGACAACGACGCGGCGCGGCTGCGTTGCCTTCGTTCTCGTCGCGATGCCCCACTCGACCTCGCGGCCGACCGTGGGGTTCTGCTGGCACGTGATGGGCCGCCGGTCGCGATTGCGCATGAGGCAGCCCTGGCCCGCGCCCACGCACACCCGCACGTGTCCCGCGAGGCCCGCACGCGCCTTTTCGGGGAGCTCCGGGTCGGCGATGCTCGCCCGCGTCATGGCCACCATGTCGACGTCACCGCGCTCGATGATCGCTTGGGCGTGCTCCGGGCGCACGACCCGGCCCGCACCGAACACGGGGATCGACGGCAGGGCGCGCTTGATCGCCGCAGCCCACGGGATGATGCCGCCGAACTCGGTGCCGATGCTGCCAATCGCCGGCCAACCACTCACATCGAGAAAATCGAGAAGGCCGGTCGCGTGCAATCGTTCGGCCATCTCGATGCCCTCGTCGAGGGTGAGCACATCCGGCGTCCACGCGCCGTTGACACGGCAGCCGACGACGAACTCGCGACCGACTGCTGCGCGCACGGCCTCGACGATCTCGATCACGATGCGCAGCCGATTGACGAGCGAACCGCCGTACTCGTCGTCACGGCGGTTGTAGGTCGAGGTGAGCCACTCGCCGAGCATGTGGGGATGCGCCGCGTGGATCTCGACCCCGTCGACGCCGGCGTCACGACACCGCACCGACGTACGGGCAAACGCCGCGATCAAACCCGCAATGTCGGATCGGTCCATCGACTTGGTCATCTCGCCGTGGCCGGCGGGCATCGATGATGCGCTCCACAGCGGGGCCCAGCCGTCGGGCCCACTGCTGCCGCGCTCGCGACCGTTGTGGTTCAGCTGCACGAATACTTTCGAGCCGTGGCGGTGGCAGGCATCGGCGATCGCCCGATACGCGTCGGCTGCTTGATCGCCGTACGACGATGGCCGATCGGTGCCCGACTGCGGATGCACCTGCGTCTGCCCGATGATCTGCAGTCCGAACCCACCGCGCGCTCGTTCTTCGTAGTACGCACGGGCGCGATCGCCGAGAACCGCCCATCGGTGGAACCCGGTGGGATCTTCCTCGAAGAACATCGTCGCGTGCGCACTCACGAAGAGGCGATTTGCCACGGTGATCGAACCGATGCGCAACGGGTCGAAAAGGTGCTGCATTTGCCCCGTGCCTTTCTGTGTCCCGACATCATGCACTAGAACTGTCATGGCAAAGGGGGCCACATGACGACGACTGCAGCTCGGCAGTACCGGTTGATTTCCGCGGACGGGCACTACAACGAGCCCGGTGATCTATGGACATCGCGGGTGTCCGCCAAAGTACGCGACGCCGTGCCGCGAATCGAGTCGCTGGCCGAGGGTGATGCGTGGGTCATGGCCACCGCCGAGCGACCGATGCCGTTCGGATGGGGTTCGTGCGCGGGCCGGCGCCCCGAGGACCTCGGCCGCTGGTGTCGCTTCGAAGAGATCAACGCGGGCAGCTACGACGCCAAGGCGCGTATCGGCGAGATGGACCTCGATGGCGTCGACGGCGAAGTGATCTTCCCCAGCGGCGTCTCGCAGTGGACCTCCGGTGTCGCCGACGACGCGGTGCATCTCGAGATGGTGCGGGCCTACAACGACTTCGTTTCGGAGTTCTCGTCCTATGCGCCCGACCGCCTTGCCGGCGTGGCGATCATCCCCCATCGCGGCGTCGAAAGTTCACTGGCCGAGGTCGATCGGGTATTGGAATTGCCGGGCATCAAGGCATTCCTGCTGCGCTGTTATCCCAACGGGACCCTCGACATCGAACCCGAAGACGACAAGGTGTGGGCGCGCATCGCCGAGTCGGGCAAGCCCCTGACCATCCACGTATCACTCGGCAACGAGATGCCGCGCGAGTTGAAGGCGACCGCGCTGCCCGGCACGGTGCACTTCTACGACGCGCCCAATCGCATGCTGCAGTTCATCTTCTCCGGCGTGCTCGACCGGTTCCCTTCGCTGACGATCGTGCTCACCGAAGTCGATTGCGGATGGTTGCCGTACTTCTCCGAACAAGCCGACGACAACTACTTGCGCCACTCGCATGCGGCGCTGCGCAACAAGCGGCTTTCAATGCTGCCGAGCGAGTACATGCAACGGCATTTCCCCGCGGCGTTCGTCACCGACACCTATGCCGTCGACAATCGCCACCGCGTCGGCGTGCAACGCATGCTGTGGTCCAACGATTATCCGCACATCGTGTCCGACTGGCCGTATTCGTGGAAGACCATCAACGCCACGTTTGCCGGCGTCCCGAGCGACGAGCGCCACGCCATTCTCGCCGGCAACGCACAGCGCATCTACCGGTTCGGTGAATCATGAGCAACGCCGCCGTCGACCAAGAACTGTTGTGGTTGTCGGGTATCGACCAAGCCGAGCTCATACGTACGCGTCAGATCTCGGCGCGTGAGCTCGTCGACGCGACCCTCGCCCGCATCGAGTCACTCGACGCAAAGGTTGGCGCATTCATCACCGTCAACGCCGAAGAGGCCCGGCGCGAGGCCGCTTACGCCGACGAACATCCGACCGATCGGCCGCTGCACGGCGTGCCCTTGTGCGTCAAGGACCTCATCGGCACCGCGGGCCTGCGCACCACGCACGGCTCGGCCGTGCATCAGCAGAACGTGCCCGATCACGACGCACCGACCGTGACGCGCATGCGCGACGCGGGCGCGATCGTCATCGGCAAGGCCAACACTCCCGAGTTCGGGCTGGCGGCCGAGACGTTCACCATGTTCGGGCCCCGCGCCTGCAATCCGCACGACCTTTCACGCACGACGGGCGGGTCGAGCGGCGGTACCGCGGCTGCCATCGCCGCCGGCATGAGCGCCATCGGCCTCGGCAGCGACGCCGGCGGGTCGATCCGGCTACCCGCGGCGTGGTGTGGCGTGAGTGGGCTCAAGCCGACCTACGGACGCGTTCCGTGCGAAGTGAGTGCCCGGCTCGCCGACCATCCGAGCGAGACGGTCGGTCCGATGGCGCGGACTGTCGATGACCTCGCGCTGATGATGGACATCATCGCCGGCCATCATCCCGCCGATCCCACGTCGTCACGGCAGCCGACCGCTCGCTATCTCGACGCGGCGCGCGCCGCCGACGCGCGGCCCGTTGTCGCGTGGGGCACCGATCTCGGCATGGGCGCGGTCGACGACGACATCGCCGCCGCGTTGCACAACGCGGCCGGCGCGTTGGCACAGGCGGGGCTGCCCGTTCGCGAATCGACACTGCGCATCACGGGACGGCATCCGTTCTTCGTGATGTTCGATCTCATCGCCGGCGCAGTGCTCGGTCGGCTCGAAGACATCGCCGACGCGCACTGGGACGAGCTCGCGCCCTACTCGCGCGAGTTCCTCGACGCCGGCCGCCGCCTCGGCGCGGCCGACTACACGCGCGCGGTCTACGAGGCCAAGCAAGTGCGGGCGCAACTCGACGACGAACTCGAAAAGTGCGACGTCGTGATGTTCCCCACGACCGCGGTGGTCGCGTGGCCCCACGAACAGCCACCGGCCACCGTCGCCGGTCGTCCGCCCGCGGAGCACGGCGGCATCACCTACGGCGGCCTGCCCTTCCTCGCGCTCGCCAGCATCAGCGGCCACCCCGCGATGTCGGTGCCGTGCGGTGTCAACGCGGACGGCCTCCCGCTGTCGGTGCAACTCGTCGCCCGTCATTTCGACGAGGCCGCACTGCTGCCCGTCGCGGCCCGCCTCGAAGCCGCCTTCCCCTTCACCCGCCCCGCCCTCTAACCCGTGGGCACCCCGAACCCGGTTCTTGTGGTGTTCTATAGGCGTATACACGTATAGAACACCACGAGAACGGCGGCCGAGTACACCTAGTCGGCGGACGGCCCGGTGCGGATCCAAAAGCCGATGGCGGACAACAAGATGCCGCTGATGCCCATCAAGATGAAGAGGTGTTGGAACGGCGTCAGCGCGGCGGCGCCGGTTTCGCCCGAGATCAACGTGATCGCGATAGCCACGCCGAGCGCGCCCGCGACGCGCAACACGGTCTGATTGGTGGCGACGGCTGATCCGAGTTCGCTCGTGGGTATATCGATCACCGGAATGCCGTGGATGGTCGGCCACGCCAGACCGGACCCGATGCCGAGCATGAACATCGCAGGGAACCACACGCGCGCGAGGTCGGGCGTGCCGTCGACGAACACGAGCAACCAGAACGAACCGGCGCACCACGAGATACCTGCGGGCACCGCGATCACGCGGTGGCCGAGACTGTCGGCCAATCGTCCGGAGAACGGCGAGAGCAACGTCACTGTCGCGGCGATGGGCGTCACGAGGGCGCCCGCCTGCACCACGCTGTAGTCCCACACTTGTACGAGGAACAGCACGAGCCCGAGCGACATCGCGAAGAATCCGGTGCCGAAGCCGATGGACATCAACGCCGCGAGGCGCATGTTGCGATAGCCGAGCAACCGTCGGTTGAGCATGGGATTGTGCACGTGGGCCGAGCGCCACAGCAGGTACGCGATCAACAGCGTCCCGCCCACGAGCGAACCCGCGGTGCGGCGGTCGATCCATCCCCACTTGGGCGTCTGGATGAGCCCGAGGATCCACAGCGTGAGGCCACCCATCAACGCCAGTGCCCCGATCGGATCGGGCAATGGTCCTTTGATCATCTCCTCGGGCGAACTCTCGCGGAACGTGCGCGCGCCGAGCACCAGCACGATGGCGCCGATCGGCACGCTGATCCAGAACGCCCACCGCCACGTGCCGACATCGACCACCATGGCGCCGACGGAGGGGCCGAGCGCCGTCGCGATACCGCCGATACCCGCCCACATCGAAATGGCGGTTGCCCGCCGGCTGACGGGCACGTCGGCCAGCAACACCGCGATCGTCGCCGGCGTGATGAGCGACCATCCGGCTGCCTGCACGACGCGCGCCGCGATCAGCGCCGGTGGATTCGGTGAGAGCGCACAGGCCGTGCCCGCCACAGTGAAGATCGCCACGCCGAGCAGCAACATGCGCTTGCGGCCGAAACGCTCGCACGCCACCGCAGCCAAGATGAGCGTCGCACCGGACACGATCGTGTACGAGTTGAGCACCCAAGACAGTTGCGCCGGCGACACATCGGGAAACGATCGACGCAAGTCGGGAAACGCCACGCTCATGATCGACGCGTTGAGCGACGAGATGAAGGTGCACATCGATGCGAGAACCAGCACCATCCATGTATGACGAGAGATCGTCGCGGCCTGGGCGTCGCTCACCGTGCGGCCGCCGGATACGGCCATTGTTCCCAGGGCGTCTTTTCGCCGAACACCACCCGGCGCAACGTGCGGGGTTTGGTCTCGTGCAGTTTGCGGCGCGCGTGTTGCACGACCAGGTTGTCCCACACGACGAGGTCGTCGGTCTGCCAGTGATGTTCGTAGATGTTGACGGGGTCGTAGAGCCGTTGGAACAACTCGTCGAGCAGTGCGTCGCCGTCACGGCGGTCGAGGCCCAGTATCTCGACGGTCATCATCTCGTTGACATACACGCAGGACTCACCGGTGACGGGGTGCGGTACGACGATCGGGTGCACGGTGCGGGGCCACGTGGGGTCGAGCGCGTCGCGTACGTCACGCGCCGACACGGCCTGGTCACTGGTCGTCGTGTAGTTGCCGGCGAAAAGTCCTTGCAACCCGATGAGTCGTTGCTGCGTGTGCCGCGGCAGTTGCAGATACGCGAGACGGCCGTTGGAGAATCGCGTCGGCGACTGTTCGTCGGCGACGTCGATCGCGTAGAGCGACAATCCGCCGAGCGGTGTCGCAACATGCGCGAGGTCGTGATGGAATGCCAGCTCGAACGAGCCGAGCCCACCGTCGGCCGCGACGTTGGACACGAACGTCACCATCGGTAGGTCACCGGCCGGGTGATCGTTGACGACCACGCGGGGACCCTGCGGAAGCACACGGCCGAAGCAACCGACCAGATCGACGTGCTCGGCTTCGCTCCACTCGCCCCGCAACACCAGCAGGTGGTGTTCCGCCAGCAGATCGCGCAGCACTCGAGCGACAGACGCGCCGAGAGGACCGGGCCCGCGAGCGATGTCGACCGCCGCGCCGAACGGCGCGCCGGTCAGTCGCTGCGCCCGCACCTTTGGCATGTCGCCCCCTCGATCCCCCGTCGCCGTCAGTCCTGTCGCGATCGGCTGCGCGCGGCTGCCTCGGCTTCGAGTTCGAGCGTACCGAGGCGAGCGAAGGCCGATCGCATTTTGTCGACGGTCGCGTCATCGACCGGCACGCGAGGATGTCGCGGCGCGCCGACGTCGTAGCCGAGTGCCTTCAACGCCGCCTTCGGGCCGTCGGCAGACACACGGCGAGCCATGTCGATCACGTCGGTGAGTCGCAGAACGTGCGCATAGGTCTCGGAGGCACGGGCGACATCGCCGGCCACGAACGCATCGACCAGCGATTGGCACAAGTGCGGCACCTGATTGGTCTCGGTCACTTGCGCGCCCCACGCGCCCAGCGCCAAACCGCTCAAGATGTTGTGCATGCCGACGTAGATCTTGATGGTGTCCGGGATGGTGTCCCTCAGCTCGACGAGATAGCTCATCGTCGGGCCGAACGGGATGTTCACCAATTTGATCTGCGGATAGTCGCGACACAGCGCGGTTACGAGCGAACACGGCGCGAGGTAACCCACCGCAGCGTGAATCGAGATGCCCACGGGATGCTCGATCGCTTCGAGCAGATCACGGAAATACATCTCTTGCTCGGCGAGCACCGGCACGCGGCCGTGGCCGGCATCGAGTTGATAGAACTGCACGAGGTCGGCCCCGGCGTCGATCGCCTGACGCGACTTTTCGAGCATCTCGTTCGCCGACCGGGCTTCGGGCGGGTTGCAGTACACGGGCACTTTACCCTTGCATTCTTCGACGCCGATGCGATAGAGCTGCGCCAGCTCGTCGATGGTGAGCGCGCGGCCTTCGCCCGAACCACCGCTACCGAGATAGACGCCGACACCGGCATCGATCTGACGCTGCAGATGTGCTCGTATGCCCGCCTCATCGAGGCGCCCCCGATAATCCATCGGCGTCACGACCATGCTGAACATGGTGGGCTTGCCCGGATGACTGAACTCACTCACATCGACCCCCTACGTCAGGACATCACGCGACGTCCTGGCGCAGGGAACCGTTGCGGCGGAGCCGCACTAGGTAGCGTCGCTGCCGTAATACTGCTCGCATTCGGTGGTCAACGGAACTTCACCGTGGAGTCGCGGCGCGCGCTTGATGAAGTCCTTGTGCAACATCGTGACCACGTTGCCGTCTTCGGACTTGTAGAGCTGCGACGCCGGGACGAGCGTGCGGTGGTGCGTGAGGCCGTATTCGACCACTGCCCATCGCATCTCCATCGTGCGGTCGTCGTAGACCACGTCTTTGACGGTGCCGACCTTTTGCGCATCGGGATCGATGACTGCGCAACCTGTCATTTGTCCCATCTCTGAAGCAGACATTTGAGCTCCTTTGGATTGTGACTTGCCATAGGCCTACCCCTGTTCGAGCGATGGCTATCATCATTGTGGCGGATGGCACGGGTGGCTTACGTCACGATCGCCACGGCCGCCCCGGTGCGGAAACACAAAGCACTTTCGCCAAAGGCCTGGTCAAAGGGGTGCGCTACAGCAGCGGCGTCGGCGATCGACGGAACATCGGCGCATCATCCACATGCGCGCTCATGTCACCGACGAGATCGGTATAGACGTACCGCTCCCGAAACCACCACGCGTCTTCGACCCGAACAAGCCTGTCGTGATAGCGCCCGACGATGATCGCCTGGAGCGCAAATCCCCCGACTTGTTGGAACACCACGTAGTAGGAGCGGGCCCGCGCGGACTCAGTGTCTGCGTCGTCCTCGATGATCACGTTCGTGGTGACATGCTTCGTGCGAAGAGTGCCATCCGCGTACGTTCGATCATGCTTTTGCTTCATCGCCGCGACGCCGTCGGCTCCTCGGTACACGTCAGCCACGCCGTCGATGACATAGGCGCCGTAGCGAAACAGCGCGCCGACCGCAACGAAGTCTGCACGATCCTGCAACTCCGAATAGGTCATGAGGAGTCGGGTGATCTCCGCATGGGTGTCCGGACTCACGGAGCCATCGTAGCTGCGATTGAAATGGCGACCAGGCCATCACCGGACAGCAACTCGCGGTACCTTTTCCACGCTCATCCACCCTCAGGGAGCCTCACCATGACCACGCAGGCGATCATCTCGGCCGACTCGCACTTCGTGGAGCCTCCCGAAATGTGGCGCGAACGCGTCGACGCCGAGTTCCGCGACCGTGCCCCGCGGCTCGTCAACGAGATCAATGGCAAGCGCGGCACCTTCCTCGTGTGCGAAGACCTGCTGCCCGCCACCGGCGGTGGGTTCTTCGCCGCCGGCACCTCTCCCGAAGATCTTCCCGAGGTTCTCGCGCGCGGTTACGAGACCGTGCCCGAACACGTGCGTGATCCGCGGGCGCGCATCGACGCGCAAAAGAGCGACGGTGTCATCGCCGAAGTCCTCTACTCGTCCTACGGCATGCAGCTGTTCTCGCTCGAGGACGGCGATCTGCGCGACGCGTGCTTCCGCGCGTTCAACGACTGGGCCGCCGACTACTGCAGCGAGAGTCGCGATCGACTCATCGGCATCGGCCTCATCGCACTCGACGACGTGCCTCGCGCGGTCACCGAGATCAAACGCATCGCCGCCAAAGGACTCAAGGGCGCGATGATCTGGGCCGAGCCGCCCGAGGACCTTCCCTACAGTCATCCGTCGTACGAACCATTCTGGGCCGCCGCGCAAGACCTCGACATGAAAATGTCGCTGCACAGCCTCACATCCAAACGGCAGAACTCCGATCCGGCACGCGGTGACATGTTGTTCCGCGCCATCTTGCTCTATCAAGAAGTCGCCCGGACGATGACCGATCTCATCATCCACGGTGTGCTCGAGAAGTTCCCGACGCTGAAGTTCATCTCCGCCGAAAACGAGATCGCGTGGATCCCGTTCCATCTGTGGCGCATGGATCAGCTCCACGAGAAGCTGCACACCATGTCGCCCGTGAACCTGTCGATGAAACCGAGTGACTACTTCAACCGTCAGTTCTACGCCACGTTCATCGAAGACCCGATGTTCGCATCGACCACCTCGACGATGAGTGTCGACAACATCATGTGGTCGAGCGACTTCCCGCACCTCGCGTCGACGTACCCCAACTCGCTCAAGTTCATCGACGAGAATCTCGCCGGGCTTTCGGCCACCGACCAACGCAAGATCGTCCACGACAACGTGGCCAAGCTCTACGGGCTCACGGTCTAACGGGCTAACGGGCATCACCGTCTAGAGCGCATGGATTTCGCGCGCCGCAATCGACGTGAGTTCGAACGCGGTGTCGAAGTCGTCGGCCAAGCGCGACAGCGGTAGCTGCAACGCGGTGGCGCCCGCCGCGATGAACTCGGGCGCGGCGCCGAGCGCGTAGTCGAGTCGCTCGCGGGGCGACCCCGTACCGAGAGGCAACGACGCCCGGATACCGAACGACGCGCGATCACGGCCGGCGGCCGCCGCAGCGTCGTCGAGCAGGGCCGAGCCGCGCGCAATCGCATCGGCGGTGACGTTGCCGAACGGCACCCAGCCATTGCCGAGACGCGCAATGCGCCGGAAGGTGGAGGGCGCGCAGGGCCCGGCGAGCCACACCGGCAACGCGGCACCGCTGGCGGGTTGCGGGTAGCAATGGAGGCCCTCGAACGACACCGATTCGGACGCGAACGACGCCGGCCCGCCACCCCACAACGCGCGGCACGCACCGAGCGTGTCGTCGAGTATCTGCATTGCCTTGGCCGGATCGACGCCTGCCGATCGCAACTCTGCCGCGTGCCATCCTGCGCCGAGACCGAGATCGAATCGACCACCCGAAACCATGTCGAGTGTCGCCGCCATCTTGGCCAGCAACACCGCCGGACGCATCGGTGCGATGAGGATGCCGGTCGACAGGCGCAGGCGCCGCGTCGCGCCGGCGATGGCCGCCAGCATGATAAGTGGCTCGGGATAGTTGTGGTCGACGGGGAACGGAAACGCCGCGCCGCCGTGCATCTCGAGATCGCGTCCGAGCACCACATGCTCACTGAATACGATCTGATCAGCGCCGGCTTGCTCCATCAGTGTCGCGAGCTCGACCAATCGTTCACCGCGCGCACCAACGATCAATTCGACGTGCGAGCAGAACATCGAGACGGTGACACCCATGATCTTCACCCTAGTAGTCGCATGGCAGAGACTGCTTTGCCCGCTGTGCGCGGTGCCGCGTAGGGTGCGGAGCCGTGCAGTGAACGCGTGGGACGTGACATGGAATTCTTGGTGACAACCGAACTCAACTTGCCTGCCGGTGTCGATCCCGCTGAGCGCGACCGACTCTTCAAGGCCGAGCGCCAGCGCGGCATCGAACTCAAGCGCGAAGGCTCGATCGAGCGCATCTGGCGCATTCCCGGTGCGCCGTGGCGCACCGTGTCGATCCGCCACGCGGTCGACGCTGCCGCGTTACAAGTCGATCTCGAGACGTTGCCGGTCTTTCACTGGCTCAAGATCGAAGTGACGGCACTCGCGCATCACGCGATCGAAGACGAATAAGACGCCACCGGCGTACCGTCGAAGAAGTTGGGGTTGGCCCGCAAATAGAGCCGCGCCGGATTGACGAAGACGAACTCACGGAAGTCGCACTCGGTCAGTCGGCCGCTTTCGACATGTGCCCACGCGTGCTTCAGCACTTTCGCGATGCCGTCGACGTCCCAATGCCCGAGATCGCTGCTCAACGCTGCTTGTAGCCGAGTGCCCGATGGCAACGCGGCCGAAAACGCAGTCGCAACCATCGCATCATCGGCCTCGCAACCAAAGAAGCATGGCCCCGACAAACGCGCGACGAGTTCGTCCGCGGTTGTCGCTCCCGTATGGGCAAAGTCATCGCGCTCGGCGAGCGGCGGACCGCTCGGCGCGCCGAGACGGTCGAGCCCGTCGATCGATCGACCGTAGCGCTCGAACAATTCGGCGAGCAGCGCTACGTCGAGGCGCTCGGGGTCCGTCGCGGGCAGGCCCTGGGCCGAGCGGCGCTCCCAGTGCTCGACGAGATCGCTGGCGAGCGACGCCGCCCACGCCACGCCGCATTCGAGGAAGGCGAACGAGAGGTCGGCGAATCGTTGCGTCACGCCACCGAGCACGAGGCTGCGCGCGACCTGCGACATCATCGAGGCGTGCAGCCCGAGGTGGTTCCACACGAAGTTGGACGGCGACTGCATGTGCCGGTTGTCGAAGGCCAGGCCGCCGTGAAACGTGACCGGCAGGCGCAGCTCGCGACAACGCTGCCACACCGCGTCGTAGTCGTACGCGCTGTCGAGGCCGTAGGTATCGAGCCACTGCGTCGAACCCGGCCACGTGAACGCGACCGTGTCGCGCAGTGGCTCGGCGAGCGGTCGCATCACACCGTGGGGCAAGCCGACTACGTCGATACCGAGCGCGTGGCAATGATCGAGCTCGGCCATGGCTTCTTCGGGCGTGTGCATCGGGATCACGCCGGCCACGCGGATGCGATCGCGAAACGGCGCGATCGTCGACGCCAAGTACGCGTTCCATCCCGCGCACAGGCCACGGCGAAGATCGCCGTCGGGCACACCGGCGATGCCGAAACCGACCGTCGGATAGAGCACGGTGAGGTCGAAGCCGAATTCGTCCATGCGGTCGTAGAGCAGACCGGGCAACATCGCCGTGGCGCGGTCGAGCGTGTTGGCCGTCGGCGCGCCCCACCACCCGGCTTGGGGCACACGCGTTCGGGCGCGCTCGGCGTTGGTTGCGCCCGTGACTGCGAACAGGTGGGCGAACTCGCCACCCGTCCACCGATCGAACAGCGGCGGCGAGAGAAACTCGCGCACGAACGGCACGACCTCGGGCAGGTGCTCGACCAGGTGGCCATCGATATCGATCACCGGATATCCAAGCGATCGACGGACCTTTTGCGACTCAGCGACCATGGTGCGACTCTGCCACACGCCGCCCAGAAGGGGCCCGGGCCACCCGCGTAGACGATGACGCGCCCAGGTCGTAGGCTCCACCCGGCCCCAAGGGCCAATCATTGAACGAAACATGAGGGGATTCATGAGACGAACTACGCGTGTGCGCCTGCTTGCGCTCGTTATTGCAGTGACAATTGTCGCATCGGCCTGTGGTGGCGACGACAAGGGCGATGCCGCCAGCACCTCGACGGCCGCAGCAGGCGGTACGGCCACCACCGCTGCTGGCGGATCCGCGACGACCTTGGCCCCGGTCAAGGGTGGCGTCTTGAACATCGGCCAGTTCAGCAAAGAGGGTGGCCTCGACCCGGCCGCGCTCGCCGGCGGCGGCACCGTTGGTGGCAACGAGAACGCAGCGATCTACGACACGCTCATGCGTATCGATCAGACGACGGGCAAGTACATCGGCCGCACCGCCGAGAGCATGACGCCCAACGCCGACTTCACCGTGTGGACGCTCAAGCTCAAGTCGGGCATCAAGTTCACCGACGGCACCGACTACAACGCAGAGGCCGTGAAGTTCGTCCAAGAGCGCCAGCTGAAGGACGGCAACGCCGCCGTCCGCGGTCAGATGAGCAACTTCATCGAGACGATCACCGTCACCGACGCGTTGACGGTGACCTACAAGCTCAAGATCGGGTGGGCCGGATTTCCGTACTTGATGAGCCACGTGCCGGGCATGATCTATTCGCCGACGGCCTTCAAGAAGGCACCCGACGCCAAAGCCTTCAGCACCAACCCCGGTGACGCTGGTGCCGGTCCCTTCAAGCTCAAGTCCTACAAGCCCGGCGAGTCCATCGAGCTCGAGCGCAACCCCAACTACTACGGCGGTGAGGTCTACCTCGACGGATTGAAGTTCGTGTTGCTCACGGCGTCGGCGACGTATGACGCCCTCAAGACGGGCACGTTGCAGGCCGCACTACTGCGTGATCCTGCGCTCTACGCCCAGTCCAAGAAGGACGGCATGCTGCAGGTCGATATCCCTCAGGTCGGCGGCAACTTGCTGATCATGAACTCGGGCATCGACATCACGTGCGGGGCGGCCACTGCCAACGTGCCCGCCTGTGCGGGACAAGCAGACGGCGCCAAGGTGCAGACCAAGACGCCGACGCGTGACATCAACGTACGCAAGGCCATCGCGTTTGCCATCGACCCCAAGGTCGTCGTCGATCGTGCGTACCAAGGAGTCGGCACTCCCGACACCGCGCCATTCAGCACCAACTTCGCCTTCGATCCCAAGATCACACCGCAGAAGTACGACCCGACCGAGGCTAAGCGATTGGTCGGCGTAGCCAAGGCGGCCGGCTGGGACGGCAAGATCCGCTTGATCGGCGGCAACGATCCGACCAACGTCGCGTGGACGCAGTCGGTGGCACCACAACTGCAAGCCGTGGGCATGGACGTGGCGTTCTCCAACGATACCGACGTCAACGGAGTCGTGGCCAAAGTGCTCACGACGCGTGACTTCGACCTCGCCAACTGGGGTCTGGGTTTGAGCGATGAGTCCGACGGCAACTACACACAGCTGCTCGGGTCCCTCGGCAGCCAGTCCAAGCGCTACGGTTACAGCAGCCCCGACATGGATGCCGGCATCGAGGCACTGCGTGTCGCGGACACCGACGCCAAGAAGGTCGCCGCCTACAAGACGATCTCGGAGATCTGGATCCGCGATGCACCGGCTTTGGTGATCACCTACATCCCCCAGGCCGTGATCACGAGCCCCAAGGTCCACGGCATCGTCCGCACCGCCCAGGCCGTGACGCTCTACGACAAAGCGTTCATCACCAAGTAAGTACACCGCACTGACGTACGAGGGCCCGGCGGCACTGTCGCCGGGCCCTCGTCGTTTCCCGCCGCTACGCTCGCGCCGTGGACGTCCTCGTCGTCGTCGGTGCAGTCGAAGTGCCACAGCGCCTCGCGGCACGAGCGCGTCACGTCACCCATGTCGAAGACGGTGAGGCCACGCCGTCGCTGATCGTCGAATTGCGCGGGCGCATTCCGCGCGAAGTCGGCGTGCTCGGCTCCGGCGCCGACACCCAGCGCCTGGCGATCGCGCTGCACCGTGCCGGGCTGCCGATCACGTTGCACACCGACGACGACCTTCACCTCGACGGCATCGATGTCGTGCCCATCACCGACCGCGGTGCACCGATGGCGGTGGCGCAATCGTTGCTCGAACTCGTGGGCAACACCCCGCTCGTTCGCCTCGACGTGGTCGGCCGCGATCTCAGCTGCCATCTGCTGGCCAAGCTCGAGTTCCTCAACCCCGGCGGCAGTGTCAAAGATCGCCCCGCGCTTGCGATGATCGAGGCCGCCGAGCGCGACGGGCTGCTCGGCCCGGGCGGCACCATCGTCGAACCCACGTCGGGCAACACCGGCGTCGGTCTCGCCATCGTCGCGGCGCGCCGTCGCTATCGCTGCATCTTCGTCATGCCCGACAAAGTGGCGCCCGAAAAGATCTCGTTGCTGCGCGCGTACGGAGCAGAGGTCGTGGTGTGCCCTACGACGGTTGCGCCCGAACATCCCGATTCGTATTACTCGGTGTCCGATCGGCTGGCGCGCGAGATCCCGGGCGCGTACAAGCCGAATCAGTATCAGAATCCCGAAAATCCGCGTGCGCACGAAGTCAGCACCGGCCCCGAGTTGTGGCAACAGACTGCGGGACGCATCACGCATTTCGTGGCGGGCGTGGGCACCGGTGGCACCATCACCGGCGTAGCCCGTTATCTGAAATCGCAGAACCCCGCGATCCAGATCATCGGCGCCGATCCCGAAGGAAGCGTGTACTCCGGCGGCACCGGCCGGCCGTATCTCGTCGAAGGCATCGGCGAAGACTTCTGGCCCGGCACCTACGACCCGTCGGTCATCGATCAGGTGATCGCGGTGAGCGACGCCGATTCGTTCCTCACCGCGCGCCGGGTCACCCGCGAAGAAGGCGTCTTGGTCGGCGGCTCGGCCGGTACCGCCGTGTGGGCCGCTCTACAAGTCGGCCGCGACCTGGGCCCGTCGGCGGTCGTCGTCGTGCTCATCCCCGACAGCGGCCGCGGCTACCTCTCCAAGCTCTACGACGACAAATGGCTGGCCGACTTCGGCTTCCTGCGCTCGCGCGGGCACACCGTCGGCGATGTCCTCGCCCGCAAGGGCGGGCGCATCCCCGCGCTGGTGCACGTGCATCCCGACGAGTTGGCACGCGACGTCATCGCACTCTTGCGCGAGTTCTCCATCTCGCAGGTCCCCGTCGTCAAGGCCGAACTGCCGTTGTCGGCCGCCGAGGTCGTCGGCGCGGTGCACGACCGTGGGCTGATGGAGCGGGCCTTTCACGACCCGACCATCCTCGATCGACCGGTCGGCGACGCGATGGACCCGCCCCTGCCGGCCATCGGCATCGGCGAGCCGGTGGGGCTGGCGGTCGAACGGCTCGAAGCGTCGCCGGCGGTCTTGGTGCTCGACGCCGGTCATCCGATCGGTGTGCTGACGCGCGCCGATGTGCTGAACTTCCTCGCGCAAGAAAAAGCCTGACTTCCCTCACGATCCGAAAGGCGGCCATGGCCGAGCACATTCCCGATGCGGACAAACGGTGGCAGAACTGGGGCGGAGTCCTCGGTTCGCTCAAGAAGGTCGAGTTGGTGCCCCGTGAGACAGCGCTCGTCATCGTCGACATGCAATATTCCGACGCGCACCGCGACTACGGCCTCGGGGCCAAGGCCAAGCGCAACGGCACCGAAGCGCAGTTCGCCTACTACTTCGACCGGCTCGATTCGCTGGTGGTGCCCAACATTGCCCGCATGCAGGAGTTCTGCCGTGGTGCCGGCATCGAGGTCATCTTCTTGCGCATCGCCTCGCTGTTGCGCGACGGACGCGAGATGAACGCGATGCAAAAGCGCAGCGGCACGCTAGTGGCCAGTGTCGGATCGAAGGAGACCGAGATCCTCGAAGAGATCGCTCCCCTCGACGACGAGTTGATCATCAACAAAGGCAGCTCCGGTGTATTCAACGGCACCGCGTTCGATCAGATCTTGCACAACATGGGCATCACCAACTTGATCTTCTGCGGCGTCGGCACCAACTACTGCGTCGAGACATCGGTGCGCGACGCGGGCGACCGCAACTTCAACGTGATCATGCTGAGCGACGGCTGCGCGGCGCGCACCGCCGAGCACGAACGGCTGGCGTCCGAGATCCTCGACGGCATCTACTGCCGGATGATGACCACCGACGAAACCATCGCGCTCCTGCGCGGCAGCTTCGTCAACTGAGCCCTCCACTACCACTTCCACCACTACCACTTCCACCACTCGTTCTGGCAGCACAACGTGGAGCTATAGCTCCACGTTGTGCTGCGAGAACAGGGACTAGAGGGTGCGGCGCAGTTCGTCGATGGTGGTGACCTGCTCGTGACGAGTTGTACCGCGTGTTGCATCAGTGTGTGCATGCCTTCGAGCAGTGCTATCTCGCGAATGCGCGCGGGGTCAGCCCCCTGAAGCAGTTCACGAATCACGGCATCGGTGAGCGGCAGCACTTCGAATACGCCGGTACGACCTTGGTAGCCAGTGAGCCCGCACCGACCGCAGCCCGCGCCCCGTACGAACGGCGCGCTCGCGCTGCCGCCACGCCGGGTGAAGAAGGCAAGGTCGCGGGGCGAAGGCGTGTATTCGCGGACACAGTTGGCGCACACGCGCCGCAGCAGCCGCTGACTCTCGAAGGCGATGACTGTCGACGCAATGGCGCGTGGCTCGACGCCAGACGTCGAGCAGCCGCCACAGCGCGTCGACGGCATCCGTCGCGTGTACCGCCGTCACCACGAACTGCCCGGTGAGCGCCGCTCGCACTGCATGGCGCGCCGTTTCGATATCGGGCATCTCGCCGACGAGAATCACATCCGGGTCCTGGCGTGCGATCGAGACGAGCCCAGCGGCAAAGGTCTCTCCCGCCGACGTATCGATGCGGAACTGGTTGACGCCCGGCACGACGACATCGATCGAATCTTCGACGGTCATCACGCTGAGTTCGTCATGATCGAACAGATCGAGCGTCGCGAGCATTGTCGTGGTCTTTCCGCTGCGCGCCGGCCCACTCACGACGATCATGCCCGAAGGCGAGCGCGCCAGTTCGGTGTACAGGGCACAAACACCGCTTGTCATGCCGAGCTCGTGAAGGGCGAGCCGATCGCGCGCTCGATCACGAAGGTGCACCACGCAATGCTCGCCACCGACGGAACGACACCGGCAATAGGGAAGGATGCTGATTTCTATCGCTCGTTCGGACGGTTACTCACCGCGGCACCGTCCTCACCAGACGGCGATGTTCTCCAGTGACGCGGCGTCGGCGCTGGACAACGGGATCGTCACGATGCGGCCGCGCCGGAAGTCGACGGCTTCGAGCTTGCCGGTTTCCTGTTCGTAGCTGAAGATCCAGTCACCGGTGGGCGCCCACGTCCGCGACCTCGTGTCGATGCTCGACGGCAGGACCATGGTTGTGCCGAGGGAAAGGACCATATCCTCCCGGCGGCGGAAGTCGTAGAGGTACATGGCCAAGCCATCGGGCGCGACGTCAGCGAACACCCTCTCGGAGTCGCTCGACACGTAGTCGCCGATCGGCGTGGTGCGCACGGGCCGGTCGAGGGTCGTCTCGTTGATCGTGCACACGCCTTCCGGCGCGCATGTCGTGAAGTAGACACGGTCACCGCCCACGCCGAGCAGATGCCCGACCCCGAATGGGCGCACCGTGGCATCCACCAGACCGAGCGACAACAGACGGCCGGCGCGCTCGACGACGACCGAATCGCCGACGACGCCGCCCACGATATCGGGGCGTCTCCCGACGAGGGCTACGGATCGTGCTTCGGTACCGTCGACGCGGTATTCGTGGAACGTGGTGCGCTCAGGAAAGTACTCGGCGACGATCACGCGGTCGCGCCAGGTGCCGACGAACTCGTCGCCGCCGATCGGCACCGGGTCAGTGGCGAAGTCGCGATCGATGAGGCGTAGCCGCGACGTCGCGAGCACGAGCTTGTCGGCCACTCGGCCAACGATGCGACCGGAGAACAGGCGCGCTTCGTCGAGATGACGGATCTCGCCCCGCTGCGGGTCTACGTAGGCGTACACGACCGGCTGACCGTCACCGCGCTGCAGATACACGCGATACGACGCGGTGCGGTCGAGTTCGATATCGAGCGGCGTCACTGTTTGTGGCCCAATGACGCGCGGCGACGAGTCGCTCGACGGCACCCGGGTGGTGGACGACGAGAGTGCATCCGGTGGCGAGGAGCGGGTCGCGACCGTGAACACGACGGCAACCGCGGCAATCAATGCCATTGCGACACCGACGACGAGCGCCACCGGGCGCCAGCGCGGCGCGGACTTCTCGACGACACTCATTTCGTCACGGCCAGAATCGCGGACAACTTGAAATCGCCGAGGAGGATCTGACGCCCGTCGGCGAGATTCCACGCCATCGTCCCCGCATCCTCGGTCTCCGCGAACAACCACTCGGCGTCCGGCGACCACCGCCACGACTTCAGGAAGTAGTCGCGACCGATCTGATTGCTGGCGCGGCGGTCGAGCACTCCGTCATCGAGCAACAGCCACCGCCCGTTGGGCGACATCGCCGGATCACTGCGATACCACGGGCGTGCGATCTCGATCTCCGCGCTCGGCCCCACGTTCGACGTCACCAGTTGCGTGCCGGGCGTATTCACGACGCGCAGCGTGCATGGTCCGGCAATCGCGCAATCGTCGAAGAGCACACCCGTCTGCGACGCGTCGATGAGCGTTCCGATGGCTACGGCCTGCAGCGCGCCGGCGCGGGTGATGTGAAAGATGCGCCCGCTTCCGCGCAGCCACAATCCGGCCGCGCTTGCGCCCATGACCTGAAGTCCCAACGGGACCGCGACGACGTTGTAGCGCCGGCCGGTGAAGTCCACGTCGGCGACGAGTTGTTCTCCGCTCACACCGGTTTGGTTGAGCGCAACCCAAAAGCGCCCGGCGTCCGGCGCCGCGGCCAGGATCGTCGCGTCGTTGACCACCATCGTCGGTGCCTTGTCGACGAACCGCTGGCTCCACACCGACGGCGCGCCATCGTGTTGGGTATAGACGAATCGATCCGAGAAGAAGATCGTCGATTCGGTAGATTCGCCGACGACCGCGACGTCGAAGGTGAAGCGTTCGGTCTTTCCCGTATCGAGATCGAGCAGCGACAGCCTCGACGCATCGAATGATGCCAACGTCCAAGCGCGCGCGGCACCGAGCACCGGTCCCGGGCCGAGCACGACCGGCGCCGACGTGACCGGACTACCCGCGGTTGTAGTGGGCGCTGTCGTGGGCGCGCTCGTGGGCGCGCTCGTGGGCGCGCTCGTCGGCGCCGCCGTGGTCGGGGGGATCGACGTCGTCACGGTGGCGGGCGCGAGTGTCGAGGCCGGCACCGCCGCCGTTGGCCCATCGCCAGCGTCGTCGCGTAGGACGCTCGCCACGATCACCACCGCGAGCACGGCGACGAGCGCGACCAGAGGCCAGCGCCGACGGGCCCGAGATCCGGGCGCCCGAGGGTCTCGAGGCTTCGGCGTCGTTGCCGGCGCGGCACTCGGCCTCGGCCCAGTGTCGAGCCTGACCAACTCGATCAACGGCGGCACTTCACGGTCAGAGGGGCCATCCCCCCGATTCCCCACGTCAGCAATGGTACGCCGCGGCCTCGTGGTCGAGTGTCGCCCCGTTGACATAAGGTCGCGATCGATTGCCGATGCTGCCCTTCGAGCCTGCGCTGCCCTTCACCGACAAGACACTGTGGCGACTCATCGAACGCCGCGCGTCCGAAACTCCCGCAGCGCAAATGGTCGTCGACGAACGCGGGCAGTCGCTCACTTTCGCCGAGTACCGTGACGCCGCCGAGCGTGTCGCCGCGGGCCTACACGACCGCGGTGTGGGCACGGGAACCATCGTGTCGTGGCAGCTGCCCACGTGGATCGAATCGATGGTGCTCGTCGCCGCGCTCTCTCGCTTGGGCGCAATCCAGAACCCGCTGGTACCGATCTATCGCGCCCGCGAAGTTCGCTTCATCGTGCGCCAGATCGGCTCGCAGTTCTTGATCGTCCCACCGGTCTGGCGCGGGTTCGACTACCTGTCGATGGCTCGAGAGATCGCAACCGAAGTCGGTGACCTCGAGGTCATCGTCGCCGATCGATCACTACCCCAAGGTGACCCCGCGACATTGCCGCCCGCTCCCCCGGCGCCCGCCACCGACGACGACGCGCCGGTGCGGTGGATCTACTACACGTCGGGCAGCACGGCCGATCCCAAGGGCGCGCGGCACACCGACGCGACCCTCGCGGCCGCGGCGATGGCGTTCGGCACCCGACTCGAGCTCGGCCCCACCGACCGCGTGGCGCTGGTGTTCCCCTTCAGCCACATCGGTGGGTCCAATTTTCTCTTCAGCGGCTTGATGGAGGGGTGCACCTACGTGTGCACCGAGGCCTTCGACCCGACCACCACGAGCGAGTTGCTGTCACGGGAACGCGTCACCGTTGCAGGCACGGGCGCGCCGTTCTTCCTCACGTTCCTCGCCGTGCAACGCACGCAGCCCGAGCGGCCACTCTTCCCCTATCTACGGGCGTGCAACGGCGGGGGTGGCCCCAAGCCGTCGGGCATGCACTACGACGTCAAAGAACAACTCGGCGGCATCGGCATCATCTCGGGTTACGGGCTGACCGAGGCGCCGGTGCTGCTGATGTGCGATCTCCGCGCGAGCGACGAACAACTCGCCCGATCCGAGGGCCGCCCGGCACCGGGCGTCGAGATGCGCATCGTCGATTTCAACGGTGGCGAGTGCGGCGAACGACAAGAAGGTGAGATCCGCGCGAAGGCGCCGCAGTTGATGGTCGGCTACGTCGACGAATCACTGCACGCCGATGCGTTCGACGACAAGGGATTTTTCCGCACCGGCGATCTGGGTCACTACGACCACGAGGGCTACGTGACGATCAGTGGCCGCGTCAAGGACATCATCATCCGCAAGAACGAGAACATCAGCGCGAAGGAAATCGAAGACCTGCTCTACCAGCATCCCAAGGTCGCCGAAGTCGCGGTGATCGGCCTGCCCGACCCTGACCTCGGCGAACGGTGTTGCGCGGTCGTCGCACTGCGCGACGTCGACGATCCACTCACGCTGCCCGAGATGGTCGACTACCTGAAGTCGGTCGGCCTCATGATGCAGAAGATCCCCGAGCAACTCGAGATCATGCAGTCACTCCCGCGCACGCCGACGGGCAAAGTTCTCAAACTGGATCTAAAACGGTCATTCGCGCGATGAGCGCTCGCGCGAAGAGCAAGGAAATCATGTCACGAATGCCTTTCACACCTTCTGCATCGACGCCGGTGCGCTACGTCGACGCCCACGTGCACTTCTGGGATCAATCCGAGCCGGACATCGACTGGCCCATGCTCGAACCCAACTTCCGTTTCCCTCTGCACCATTTCAACGAGAGCGGGCACTACAACGCGGCCGATCATCGCGTCGAGTCGAGTGGCGTTCCGGTGACCAAGGTCGTGCACGTGCAGGCCGCCGAAGTCACCGACCCCGCGGTCGAGACGGCGTGGCTGCAGCGCATGGCCGACAACGATCCGCTCGGCTGGCCCAACGCCATCGTCGGCTCAGGCTCGCTGTGTGCCGACGACGCGCCGGCAATGCTCGAGCGCCACGCGCAATACGCCAACTTCCGCGGTGTGCGCGACCCGACGCTCGCCGATCATCTCGACGATCCCGCGCTCGACACCGCGCTCGCGGTCATGGCGCGCCTCGGTGCGGCCTGTGACGTCGGCGCGCGGTTGCCGCGGTTCGAGGCCCTGGGCCTGGTGGTCGATCGCCACCCCGACGTCACGTTCGTGCTCAACCACGGCGGCACACCGAACGAGCGCACGCCCGAATTCCTCGCGCAGTGGCGGGCCGGTCTGACGCAACTGGCGCAACGACCCAACCTCGTCTGCAAGGTCTCGGGTTTCGCGCTCGGCGACAAGGAGTGGACCGTCGAGAGCCTCACGCCAGTGGTCAATGCGTGCATCGACATCTTCGGGGTCGATCGTTGCCTGGTCGCCTCCGACTGGCCCGTCGACAAGTTGTATTCGACGTACGGTGAGTTGTTCGCGGCCTTCGCCGCGATCACCGCCGGCGCGTCGGCGAGTGAACGCGACGCACTCTTCGCGGGCACCGCCGAACGCGCGTATCGCATCTAGCCGGTCACCTAGCAGCGGGAGCCCGCGATGGCAGTTTTCGACACTTTGATACGAGGCGGCACGATCGTCGACGGCACGGGCGCGCCGCGCTTCGTTGGCGACGTCGCCATCCGCGACGGTCGCATCGCCGCCATCGGCCGACTCGACCCCGCCGACGCGACCAAGGTGATCGACGCGCACGGGTCGATCGTGGCGCCCGGTTTCGTCGACCTCCACACCCACTACGACGCGCAGATCTTCTGGGATCCGTACTGCACGATCTCCGGGTGGCACGGCGTGACGACGGTGGTCATCGGCAACTGTGGTGGCGGGTTCGCGCCGGTGCGACCCGAGATGCGCGAGCGCATGATGTTGTCGCTGACGCGCGTCGAAGCAATCCCGTTGGCGTCGATGCAGGCGTCGCTGCCGTGGGACTGGGTCACGTTCCCCGAGTTCATGGATACGTTGCGCCGCATTCCCAAGGGCGTCAACGTGATGTCGTACCTGCCACTCGGCGCGGTGTTGGTGTGGGTACTCGGGCTCGACGATGCCAAGGCCGGCCGCGCGCCGACCCCCGATGAACTCGTCGAGATCCGCCGCATCCTGCACGAGGCGATGGACGCCGGTGCGGCCGGATGGTCGGCGCAGCGCCTGCCCGCGCACGGCGGTGTCGGCAACCAGCGCGACTACGACGGCACACCGATGCCGACCGACAACATGGCCAACACGCTCGCCGAAGAACTGGCCGGCGTGTTGGGCGAGCGCAATCAGGGTTTCATCCAGATGAACCTGATCACCGGCAACCCCAAAGCCGACGGCGCGCAGTTCGCCGAACTGGCACGGGTGTCGGGCCGGCCCGTGCTCTACAACGTGGTGCAGACCAACGACTTCTATCCGCACCGCCATCGCAACATCTTGAAGTTCCTCGACCGCTGCCGCGCCGAAGGGCTGCGGGTCTACGGGCAGGCGCACATGACCGCGGCCGGTCTCACGTGGACCTTCGAAGATTGGAATCTCTTCGACGACAGCGACGCGTGGATGGACGCGACGACGGGCACGGTGGAGGAGAAGTACCAAAAGCTCTCCGACCCGGCGCGGCGCGAGCGGTTGCGCAACGAGGTATCGACCGGCGTCATCGGGCCAATGGAGAACATCACGGTGCTCAAGTGCGTCAACCCGGCGCTGCACAAGTACCGCGACCTGCTGTTGGGCGAGATCGCCGAGCGCGAGGGCAAGCATCCGGTCGACGTGATGCTCGACATCGCGGTGGCCGACGACCTCAAGGCGACGTTCTATGCCGATTCGTTCACCAACTCGATCGAGCTGTTGCGCGAGGTCGTCGCCAATCCGTTCACGATCTACGGCACGTCCGACGGCGGCGCCCACACGAAGTTCATCACCTCGGGCCGCTACCCCACCGAGACCATCGTGCGATTCGTCCGCGAGAACAATGTCATCGAGCTCGAAGAGGCGCACTATCGTCTCAGCGCGTTTCCCGCGTACCTCGCGGGCCTACGTGATCGAGGCGTGTTGGCCGTGGGCAACGTCGCCGACGTGATCGTGTACGACTACGAGCGGTTGGCGTTGCAAGACCAGGTCATCGTGCACGACGTGCCCGGTGACGAATGGCGGCGGGTGCAGGGCGCCGACGGCTACCGCTACATCATGGTGGCCGGCGAGGTCACCTTCATCGACGGCGTGTGCACGGGCGCGACACCGGGCCAAGTGCTCGGGCCCGCGGCCGATGTGAGCTGAGCCACACCGACACCTCCTTCGCGGGTTCACGCGATCTCACGCGAACCGCCAGCGGTATATGGTCGGGACGTGGATTTCTCTGTTCGTTATACACCCGCACAAGAAGCATTTCGCGCCGAAGTGCGCGACTGGATCGAAGCGCACGTTCCGGTAGAGCTGCGCCTGGCGAGTGAGCACGGCGAGCCGGTCGAGCGCTATCACGCGCGCCGTGCACTCGGGCGCAAGATGGGCGCGCGGGGCTGGCTCTATCCGATGGCCCCTGCGCAATACGGCGGCGGCGGGCTCACCCTCGACGAGGCGTTCGTGCTCGTCGAAGAGTTCGGTCGCTACGAGCTCGAGTTGCCGCCCTACTACGACTCGGGTGGCGCGCTCGGCCACATGGCGATCCTCGTGTGGGGCTCTGACGAGCAAAAAGCCGCGCTGCTGCCGCCGATCTTCTCCGGCGAGCAACGCACGTGGCAGTTGCTCACCGAACCGGGGGCAGGCTCTGACCTCGCGGCCGCGTCGACCCAAGCCACTCGCGAAGGCGACGAATACATCGTGAGCGGCACCAAGGTGTTCGTCGGCAGCGATCACGGCGCCGATGCGTTGTGGACCATCGTGCGCACCGGCCCGGCCGAGGCTCGCCACAACAATCTCAGCTGGCTGATGATCGCGGCCGACAGCCCCGGCATCACCTACCAGCCGATGAAGCTCATCGGCGGTATGGAGAAGTACGCGGTCTACTTCGACGAAGTGCGCGTACCGGCCGATCGACTCGTCGGCGGCGAGAACAAGGGGTGGACCGTCGCGTCGACCCATCTCGAGCTCGAACACGGCATGCGCACCGATCACCTCATCGGTACCCGTCAATCACGGGCGTGGGAGTCGCTGGCCAACGTGTGCCGCGCCGATCGCCGCCTGCTCGACGACGAGGTCGCGCAAGACCGTGTCGCCGAGGCCTACGCCCGCACACAAGTGGTCAAGCTGCTCGGGTTGCGCAACTACTGGCTGGCCATGGCCAAGCAGCCGCTCACCTACGAAGGGCCCCAGGCGTATCTGATGGAAAAGACGTCGGCGCAATGGTTCGCCAACTCGTTGCTCGACGTGTTGGGCCCGGCCGCGCTCTACGAAGGCGGCTCGCGCAATCAAGGTGTGCTGAGCGCGTTCCAAGCGACCGCCATCGTCGCCATGCACGGTGGTGGTACGGGCGAGATCCAAAAGCTGATCATGTCGCGCCGCCTCGGTATCGGGCAGCGCGAAGCCCACGCCGCCGGCAAGTTGAGCTGAGGCGACGATGGAGCTCACACTCGATAGTGATCAAGGCGAACTGCAACAGGCGGCGCGCCGATTCGTCGCCGACCATCCCGACCCCGAATGGTCGCGCCTCGCCGATCTCGGTTGGCTCGGTCTCGCCATCCCCGAATCACACGGCGGGGCCGGCGCCAATCGCAGCGACATCGCGGTGATCTTCGAAGAGCTCGGCCGCGGCGCGGTGCCCGGGCCGGTGTTCTCGTCGGCGGTCCTCGCCCCTGACCTGCTCTCGGCGCTCGCACCCGCGTGGTGCGACGAATTGTTGCCGATGATCGCAGAGGGCGGCGCCCGCATCGCGGTCATCCCCGACGGCTTGTTGCGTCCGGGCACGGGCCCCGTACTCGATGCGCAGGGCCAGTTGTCGGGCACGGTCGACGTGCTGGCCGCCGACGACAACTGCACCCACTACCTCATCGTGTCCGACACGCACTGCGCGCTCGTCGACGCGGCCGATGCGACGATCGCGCGCCATCAGGGCTTCGTGCCCGAGGCGCTAACCGCTACGTTCGCGGCGGCGCCGGTGCGCACGCAAGCGATCGACGCCGCGGAGGCGCGCGCCGCCGTGTTGCGGGCCACTCCGATCCTCTGCGCCTACCAAGTGGGCAGTTGCCAAGCGGTGTTCGAGATGAGCTTGGCCTACAGCGGCGAACGGATGCAGTTCGGCAAGGCCATCGGCACGTTCCAACGAGTGCAAGACCACATCATCGATCTCGTCAACGCCACCGAGAGCGCGCGGTGGGCCACCAACTACGCCGTGTGGCGTACCGATGCCGAGGGCACGTCGGCGCACGACATCGCCACCGCGGTACACGTGGCCAAGTCGGTGACCGCCACGTCGCACGTCGACGCCTGCACCAGCGCCCACGAGGTGCACGCAGGCATCGGTGTCGATCTGCAGTACCCGCTGCCGCGCCACACGCACGCGTCGCGCTCGTTGTACTCCTACCTCGGCGACCCGCGCTGGCATCGGCGCCGCCTCACCGTCGAACTCGACCTTTTGCCGCGGTCCCGATGACCCAGCCCGACGCCCCCCTACTCACGGAAAATATCGACGGCGTGCTGTCGATCAAGCTCAATCGGCCCGAGCGCAAGAACGCGCTGACGCGTGAGCTCATCACGTTGCTGCGCGCCGCGCTCGACACCGCGGGCGACGATGTCCGCGCCATCGTGATCTCGGGCAACGGCGCCACGTTCTCGTCGGGCGTCGACTTGAACGACCCCGCCATACTCGACGGCCCTCCGTTCGCCGAGGTGCTGCACGGCCTCGCCCGCGCCGTCCGCGCCTGCGACAAGCCGGTCATCGCGGCAGTGGAGGGATACGCCTACGGCGCCGGCCTCTCACTGGCGCTGGCGTCGGACATTCGCATCGTCGCTCCCACCGCGCAACTGTGCGAGGCCTACATCCGCATCGGGCGATACTCCGGCGGAGGCGACACGGTCATGTTGCCGCGCGCCATCGGCACCGGCCGGGCGTTGCGCCTGTTGTGGTCGGGCGATTCGATTTCGGGCGAGCAGGCACTCGCCATCGGCCTCGCCGACGAACTGGCCGACGACCCTCCGGCGGCCGCCATGGAGTTGGCGAGCAAGATCGCCGGCAAGAATCCGAGCGCGATCGCCTTGACCAAACGGGCGGTCTACGAAACCGCGTCACTGTCGTGGGACGACGCACTCGAGCGCTCGATCGAATTGGCCCTGCGGCAACACAGCACGGTCGAAGGCGTTACGCCGCAGGGTCGTGAAGAACAGTGAACTCGCTTGCGTCGATGCTCGCGCCGAAGAGCATCGCCATCGTCGGGGCGTCGCGCAAGCGCACCGGCCCCACCGGCATGTTGCTCGATCTGGTGGCCGAATACCCGAGCACGCCGCCGATCTGCATCGTCAACCCCAGCGGCGAGAGCATCGACGACCTGCCGACGTATCGCACTGTCGCCGACATGCCCAACGCAGTTGACCTCGCGCTGTTGTTGGTGCCGGCCGTCGCCGCCGAAGCCGCGGCCCGTGAATGCGCGGCGCGCGGCATCGCCAATCTCGCCGTCTTCAGCGCGGGGTTCGCCGACGATCGCGACGAAGCCGGACCGTTACGCCAGGCGGCACTCGCGCAGGTCGGGGCCGAGACCGGTGTGCGCATTCTCGGCCCCAATTCACAGGGGTTCATGAACCTCATCGATGGCGTACCCGCCACGTTCAGCCCTGCAGTGATGCCGTCGGCACTGGCCCGCTACTTCGACGGTGACAGGGTGGCCGCACTCGAACGAGCCCGGGGCAATGTCGCGATCGTTACGCACAGCGGCGGCATGGGGTTCGCACTGTTCAACCGCGGCGTCGCTCGTGGCATCGGGTTCAGCTACGTCATCTCGACCGGCAACGAGGTCGACGTAGAGGTCACCGATTGCCTCGAGTTCCTCATCGAGGACAGCCACACCGACGTGGTGATGATGTACCTCGAAGGCTTGCAACGGCCCGAACAGTTCGCCGCGCTGGCGGCGCGCGCTCAGGCTGCCGGTACACGACTGGTGGTCGCGAAACTCGGCCGCTCGGCGGCCGCTGCGCGCGCCGCGCTTTCGCACACCGGTCATCTCGCCGGCGACGACCGCGCCTACGACGCAGTGTTCCGCCGCTACGGGGTGGCCCGTGCCAACGATCCCGACGAGATGCTCGACATGGCGGCCGCGTTGTCGTTGTGCCCGCCGACGCGCGGTCGTGGGGTCGGCGTCGTCAGTGCCTCGGGCGGTTCGGCGGTGTGGCTGGCCGACGCGTTGGCCCACGCCGGTCTCGACGTCCCCATCCTGCGGCGCGACACGCAACTCCTCATCGAAAAGGCACTGCCGTCGTTCGCGTCGGTCGTCAATCCGGTCGACATCACTGGCGCCGTGGCCGAGGGCGCGGCCGAGATACTGCGAACGATGGCCAACGATCCCGCGATCGACATCGTGGTGTTGTCGACCACCATCGCCAACGTCGCCCGCTTGGAGGGCGACCGTGACGCGCTCGGTGCATTGGCCGCCGACGGCTCGATACCCACCTTCGTGTACAGCTATACCGAGCCTTCGACCGCCAGCCGCGCCATCTTGCGAGAGATCGGACTGCCGTGCTTTTCGAGCGTCGCCGGCTGCGCGCATGCCGTGGCTGCACTCGCGCGCGTCAGCCAACCGGCCGTCGAGATGACGTTGGGCGACACGGCGTCGATGACGCGGGCGCGGCACCGGCTGATCGAGTTCAGCGCGCGTGATGGCGCGTTGTGTGAATACGAGGCCAAGCTCGTGCTGCACGAGTTGCCTGATCTCGCGTCGGCCATCCCTGCCGAACGTTTGGCGACCAGCCGCGAGCACGCCGTCGCGGCGGCGGCACAGCTCGGCTATCCGGTAGCGCTCAAGGTGCAGTCACGCGCGATCGCGCACAAGGCCGCGGCAGGCGGTGTTGCCCTCGCGCTCGGTGATGCCGACGCAGTGCGCAACGCGTACGACCGTGTGGTCGAAGCCGCGGGCTCGCACCTCGATGGAACCCATTTCGACGGAGTGTTGGTGCAGTCGATGGCGAAGTCGGGGCTCGAGCTGCTCGTCGGCGTACAGAACCGATCGGGCCTCGGACCGATCGTGGTCGTCGGCTTCGGCGGGGCGCTGGTGGAGATCATCGACCGCACCGCGATGTTCCCGGCGCCGTTCGGTGAGGCAACCGCGGCCGAGATGCTGCGCGAGATCGGCGTGGACCGCGCCCTCGGCGCTGAGTTCGTCGAGTTCGCCGGCTCGGACGGGATCGCCGACGTCGACCGAGCCCTCGCCCCGCTCTACCGCCTCGTCGCCGCCGTCTCGCAGTTCGCCTGGGCGGCCCGCGACACGATGAGCGAGCTCGACTTGAACCCGATCATCGTCGACCGCTCGACCGGTACGCCCACCATCGTCGACGCGCTGATCGCCTGAGCGTCGTACCATCGCGGCCAGGCGCCAGCCACACCACCAGGGGGACCTGACATGAGCGAGACCACGAGCCCGACGAACAAGCCCGGCGAGGTCACGGGTTGGCCGAAGCTGCAGATGGTCTATCGCAGCGATCCCGACCGCATCGCCGATCTCCTCCCCCCGGGCATCACGCCGGGCAAGACCGCCAACGTCTACGTCAACATCTATTGCGTGCCCGTGCTCGGTGAACCCGAGTACGGCGTGAGCACCAAGGTCGAAGCGGTCTGCGACGGCATGGCCGGCCTCTACTGCCTCGGCATGGGCATCGACCAAGAGGCCGCGGTCTTCATCAGCCAGGAGCTCAACGGGCAACCGAAGTTCCCGTGCGCCATCAAGTTCTTCCGCCTCGGCGACCAAGTCGAGGCCGTATGCACGCATCAGGGCTACACGTTCCTCGAGTTCCGCGGGCAGTCGACCGGCGCACTCGCCGCGCCGCCCGAGCCCTACGAAGAGAACGAGTGGTGGATCAAGGTGTCGCGCGCCGTCGGCGGCGTCGAAAAGAGCTACGACTTCCCGCCGCATGTCGTGCGCGTCGCGACGACCAATCAGGTACAACACGCCGAGGGTCTCGACGGGGTCATCACCTTGCGCGACAGCCCGTGGGATCCCTACACCGATCTCTTGCCGATGCGGGAGCAGATCTCGGTCAGCCTCGTGACGGTCACGCAGCCCAGCCGGTCGATCACCCTCGCCGGCGCGCTCGATCCGATCGCCTTCTGGCCCCACGCCGACACCATCGGCGGATCGCGTTGGCCCGGCGAACGCGGCGGTCCCCGCCGCCGTCACTAGCCCGCCCGCCGAGCCCGGGCGCAGCTAGTCCTGTCCCGACGCCTTCCACGGCGTGTGTTCCGGGGCTTCGGCACTGAGACGGAACTGCGGTAGCGCCGTGTTCTCATCGACGTCGAGGAAGCAGACTTCGACGCGCTTGCCGATGGCGACGTTGTCTTCGTCCTCGGGTGCCGTCGGGTCGTCGACCTTGACGAGGTTGGCGACGATGCGCAGCGACACGTATTCGTCCTCGAGCGCGTCGCGCCACGGCACCTTGCGTTGTTCGTCGAGTTCGACGAGCACGATCGGGTACGGGATCCAGTCGTAGAACGCGGGATGCACGGCCTGGGTCACGATCTGGTAGCTGTAGATCACGCCCTTGCCGCTGACCGGATGCCAATCCCATTGCAGCGACGTGCAGAACGGGCACGCCGCGCCGATCGAGCCGCGCAACAAGTTGCATTCGCCGCAGCGTTGGACAACGAGATTGCCTTGCTTGCCCGCCTCGTAGTAGCCGCGATGCTCGCTGTCGGTCGGTGATACATACAGCTTGAGTCGTTCGTAGGTGGCCACTGCTATCTCCTCAAGATCAGCGAGCTGGTCAACGACGGCGTGCCCCAGCCCATGTTCATGGCCAGCTCGACGTCTTTGACTTGGCGGCAGCCGCCTTCGCTGTAGTCGTAGGTGTGCTCGCCGTTGGGACACGAGTCGTCGATCTCGTGGCGTAGCTGGCGCACGTTCTCGATGACCATGTTCATGCCGTGCGTGTAGCCCTCGCACAGGTGACCGCCGCTGGTATTCGTCGGGCGTTTACCGCCGAGGTCGATGATGCCGCTCGTGACATAGTCGCCGCCCTCGCCGACCTTGCAAAAGCCGTACCCTTCGAACAGCAGCAACGGCGTGAACGTGAACGCGTCGTAGCACCCGGTGAGTTGGATGTCCTCGGGCTCGACACCGGCATTGCGGAAGATGATGCGCTCGGCGTAGTAGCCCGCCTGCCGTGTGATCGGATCGCATTGATACGGCATGGTCGAGAACGGCTTGTTGACGCGTCCGGCCACCGACATGATGTACACCGGCCGCGTCTTGAGATGGCGGGCCCGATCGGCCGACGTCACGATGATGCACGTGGCGTTGTCGGTCTCGACGCAGCAGTCCATCAAGTGGCACGCGGGTTTGGCGATCCAGCGCGAGCTCAACACGTCGTCGATGGTGACGCGGGTCTTGTAGTACGCCTTCGGATTGTTGGACGCATGGTTGCTGTGCGTCACCTTGATCTGCGCCAGTTGCTCGTTGGTCGTGCCGTATTCGTACATGTGGCGGGCGAACGCGAATTGGAACATCTGCGCCGGGCTGATCAACCCGTAGGGCACCGTGTCGAGCGCGCCACCGGCGATGACCTGAGCGGGCGGGCGGATGGCGGCCGGCGTACCGCCCATGCGCGCCTCGGAGTAACCGTTCATCGAGCGGTAGATGGCGATCGTGTGGCACATGCCGGCTTCGATGGCGCCGATGGCGAGACCGACCAGCGCTTCGGTACTCGATCCGCCGCCCGAGCAGTCCATGTAGAAGTCGAGGCGGATCCCGAGGTCTTGCGCGAGCGCGGGGGACGACGTCGAATCGCCGACGTGGTAGCAGAGCATGCCGTTGACCTGTGTCGGGTCGAGGCCCGCTTCGTTGATGGCCTTGCGCACGGCCTCGGCGCCGAGCGAACGGGTGCTGCGACCCGAGTGGCGTGAGTACGCCGTCTCGCCCACGCCGACGATGCAGTACTTGTCCTTGAGCCCGCTCACGGCAGCATCCTCATCGACATCCCCATCTCGATTCCATCCCCGACCGCGCCCTCGTTTTCACGGGACGCGAAGTCGCAATCTAGTCAGCAGGAAGCGTCAGCACCGCCGTGCCGGTCACGTGCGCGCCGAACCGGTTGACGCCCTGCAGCGCCACCTCGACGACTCCCAGATCACCCCGGCGCTCGCTACGAATGACCGACCCGGTGAAGCGCATCGTGTCGTCCGGGCAAGCCGGCGCGCCGAGGCGAATCGAAATCTTTTCGAGCATCGCCTCGGGACCGGCCCAGTCGGTGACGAACCGAGAGACATAGCCGTTGGTCGTGAGGATGTTCATGAAGATGTCGGGCGCGCCCTGCGAGTTCGCAAATGCCCGATCGTGATGCACCGGCATGAAGTCGCGCGACGCGATCGCGCCCGCGACGATGACACTGGCGGTCAGGGGCAGATCGAACGGCGGCAACTCGTCGCCTTCGTTGATGTCACTCCAGCGCGGTGATGTCGGGTAGGGCGTGCTCATGGTGTCGATCCTGTCGCGGCGGACGGCTTGAACTTGAAGACGCGGAACCGTTGCCGGCCCACCACCTCGTCGTCAGCATCGAAGTACGTGGTCACCCACGTGACGAAGTAGCCGATGCCGCGGGCCGTCGTCTTTTCGTCGGACACCGATTCGAACACTGTCGTGGCGTGCAGCTGATCGCCCAGGCGCAAGTAGCGCTCGAACTCCAACTCGGAGTTGGTGGCCACGATGCTCTTGTAGCCCGCCGCGTCGAGCAGCGCCAGCATGCTCGACGCCACGTCGGACGGTGCGCCCCCGCGTTCGCGCAAGCCTTGGATCGTCGGGCGACCCATGGTCCACGTCTGCAGCATCGCCGGCGGGGCGACGATGCCACCGAAGCGGGTCGTGGCCGCGAACTCGGCGTCGAGGTAGACCGGATTGTGATCGGACATGGCGTCGACCCAATGCCGGATCATGGGCACGTTCACCTCGTCGGGCGCGACCGACGGCCCACCACTGCCCGTCGGTTGTCCGACGCATTCCTCGAGCCGCGCTCGAAGCTGCGCCGACGCTTCGTCGGTCATCGATCCCCCTTCGACTTTCTGCCTGGGCTTCGTCGTAGCACACGGGCGCTTCTTGTGCGGCTCCGCCGCAACGGATCAGCGGCTTCGCCGCGGAACGTGCTCGGAATTTACTAGATCGTTCTCGCATCACCTTCGTACCCGCGCGGCCGCGGAGCGCTACGTGCGCTTGGTACGGGTCGGGCGGCTCTGGCTCACCGCACGGGCGTCGTAGAGCAGTTGCTTGCTCATCGCCGGCGCGTAGTGGCCGTCGTCGAGCGAGTCGGCCACCACATCGAGTGCGTCGGCCTGATCGAGGAGACGTTGGGGCGCGGGCGACGTCTCGGCCGCGGTGCGCAACGCCGAGGCCGTGCCTTTGAGCCGCTTGGCCGCAGCATCGTGATCACCGCGATCGGCTTCGGCACGGGCATCGCGGCGAGCGTTGGCCGCCTTGAGCACGAGCACTTCCTCGACAACCCGAGGATCAGGGTTGTCGACCGCATCGGGGTCGACGATGTTGACCACCATCGGCGTCGTCACGGTGTGCAACGCAATCGAGTCACCGACCTCGACGTAGCGCAACACCAACTCGCCGATCGTCGCCGGACCCATCGCAGCCAGCCCAGGAATGCGCAGCGCGAACACCAGCCGGCGCAACTCGCCCGCATACGCGTCGCCCAGGCTCACCTGCACGCCGCCATCGACGACCGTCGACGGGAAGTCGTTGAGGATCGCCACCACCTCGACCGCGTCGGCCGGCCGGATCTCGACGCTGATGTTCTGGGCGACGATCGTCGCCAGTCCATCGAACTCGTCGAGGAACACACCGGCGGCCTCGTCGGCCCCTTGCGCCCACCGGGCGTTGCCTCGGCCCGCGTCGGCCATCGCTCGCAGCAAGTCTTCGTCGAAGTGATCGCCGAACCCGATGGTGGTCGTCGTGACCCCTTGGACTGCCGACTGCGCGGCGAGCGCGGACAGGCGTGTGCTATCCACGATGCCGACGTTGGCTTGCCCGTCGGTGAGCAGCAACACGCGGCGAACCGCATCGGCTCGCCCGCCCTGAAGGATCTCGACGCCCTTGAGCCAGCCACCCGAGAGATTGGTGCTACCGCCGACGCTGATGCGCGATACCGCACGGCGCGCCACTCGTGGATCGTGGCGCATCAACGGCAACACGAGGTCGACCTCATTGTCGAACGCCACGACCGCCAACCGATCATCTTCACCAAGCAGACGAACCAGCCGATCGACCGCAGCAATCACTGCAGCCAATGGCTCGCCCGCCATCGAACCCGAGCGATCGATGACGGCCACGAGATCGAGCGGACGCCGCGCCGACGTCGCAACAGCCGCCGGCGCCGTGAGATCGAGCATCGCGTGGACGGTCTCGTCGAGCTCGACAGCGATCAGCGTTCGTTCGAGGTGAAGATTCGTTTGCAAAGGTTCCTCCGTTTGGTTCACTCATTTGTACCGACGCACTGTGACAACGACGCCCGTGTGATCGCTCAGCGGACCGTGGTCGTCGCGCTTGCGCAGCAACGACTCGATCGTCACTGCGAGGTCTGGCGTCGTGGCGACGTGATCGATGAGCCTGACCTCTTCTCTTTCCTCTTGGGTACCCCCCGACCTCGGGTCGCCCGTCCACAGCGTGAGGCCCTCGAGCGACTCGGTGAGAGCCGTGGCGACGTCGAGGCGCTGACGGCGGCGAGGCACGGTCTGGTTGAAGTCGCCGGCGACAAGTATCGGTCGCGATTGGGATCGAAGAAGCGCGCCCAGATGCGCCAGGTACGCCGCGTGGTCCTCCCACGCCATGCGATCTCGTCGCCCCGTGCGCACGTGCGCGTCCTTCCATGGAATGCACACGCCCACGACGCGCAGCAACCCGATTGGCGTCGCGGTTGTACCCGCCACCCAGCGGCCGCCCGGTAGCGCTTCGTCGCCGATCGCGTCGACCTCATCCCACGGTTGCTTCGACCACAAGACCACCTTTCGCCGCGCCGGATCCTTGAGCGAATAGCCCCAGTCGGTCCCGGCGTCGATCACGTGGCCGTCTGGCGGCAACACGCCCAGCGTGGCCTCCGTCGCGACAAGCACGTCAAGGTGTTGGTCGTCGAGAACCGATTGCGCCCGCTTGCCGCGCGCCATCGCCGGACTGGCCCATTGCAGGTTCCACGTCGCCACGGTTGCATGCGTCGTAACGATTTTCTCCACCCCTTCTCCCTATACTCGCGAGCAGCTACTCAACACGTCTCGCTCACGGGGGTCCTCGTGTGACGTGGTCGAACAGTGAGCCGTCGGGTCGGTAGATGTCGAAGTCCATGGCGGTGCCGTTGAGCGTTCTTGTGCGGCTCCGCCGCAACGGACTGGCGGCTGCGCCGCGGGAACAAACAGATGTCACGGGGTGTCTAAATTTGCCGCCGTTCGCGGCCCTTGGTTTGAAGGCCACGATGTGGTGCACGTCGGTCCACTTCGCCGGCCGGCGACACCCAGGAAACGCGCAATGCCGATCACGGACCGCCACTGCGTGGCGTTGCGCCACCGTTGGCAGATAGATGCGCCGTCCTTGGTCGAGAACTTCGCCGCGACTGCCCATCACCATCGGGATGATCCCCGCATCACACGCCGGCCGGCGCACCGTGTCCGGCGAAATCGGGGTGCCGTCGAAGAGCGTGCAGATCCTTTGGCCGACAAGTCACCGAGCAGTATCCGGTAATTGATCAACACCGACACGGCCACCACCGCCGGCCTCGGCGTCTTGGCCGTTACCCGCTTGGACGTGATCGACGGCTTCGGTGTGGGCGTATCGCCAGCGGCCGCGTCGCTCGGATCCGTCGCATCCGCCGGCTCCGTATCGACCGAGCCAGTGTTGTCGGCCGCGGCCGCGGCTGGGGCGGCGGCGGTTTCGGCGTCGGCGCGGGCGTTGATCCGCCGGGCGATCTCACGCACCGCGTCGGCGCGCCGGAACTTCAGGCTGGTTTCGTCGAGCCGCGTCGGGTTACGCGTGGGGTGCTCGATGCGCCACAGCTCATTGGCCACCAAATCGACGGCGCGTTCGATCGGCGCGGCCGACTCGGGATCCCACTCGCCGAACAACGCGCGCATCCCCGACTCCAGGTCGAAGAACCGCACCTGCTGACCCGCCTTGAGCCGCAACGCCCGCTTCGCGCCACCATCACCGTCGTTTTCGATCACCAACTGATGCGCCTTGTGCGCCAGCTCTTCCGGTGTCGACGTCTTCGCGGCGGCCACCAACGAACCCGCCTTCGCGAGTAGCGGCGCGGGGACGATCGCTGCGACCGCATCGACATGCGCCGCCGAAATCTCACCGGCCGCCAACGCATCACCCAACGCCGGCACCGCAGCAATCAACTTCGCCCGCTTCACCCGACGCTTCGCCGCCCGCCCCGACGTCTTGGTCTTATCCGCCAACCACGACGTCGTATCGGTCGCACCATCACCCTGCGCACCATTCACCCGACCGAACGCCGCCACCAACCGCGCATCAATCACATCGACGCGTCCCTGCACCACGCGCAACGCCCGCAACGCCACCCCCAACTCAGGCCCCGACATCACCTCGATCGGCAACGCCTCGAGCGCCTCCAACACCCCCAACGACGGCGGCGCGTCCATCAACAACGACATGGATCAATTGTAAAGACGACCACTGACAGTCACGGAAAGTGGTGAAGCGATCACGCCCGCGAAACACGCGCATTACTGCGCGCGCCGAGCGCCGTTCAGGCGTCTTCGCGGCGGGCCAGGTCGACACAGCGCTGCAGCGACTTGTGTACGAACGGCGCCAGCGGCTTCCCCGTCTTCGCCAACAATTCTTCCGCGATCTCTTCCACCGCCGCGGCAAATGCCGGATCGTACGGATCGTCTTGCAGCGCGCTGAGCGCTCGGCCCATCGGTGCTTTGTCGGCAGTCTTCCCCGCGCCGACCGGCGCGTATGTGTGCACGATCACGCCGCGCACGATCGCAAGTTGCCACGCCCGCAATCGCGGCCGCAACTGCCGCGCGTACGTGCGGTAGTAACCGAGGTGCGCGGCCTCGTCACGGCGCATCGGATGCATCAGCACTTCTGCGAGCTCATGCTCCCCGAGTTGTCCCATGATGGTCGTCATCTGACGGTACGCACCCATGGCGAGACGTTCGTTGATCGCGCCGACACTGTGGTAGATCATCGACACGATCTCGTACGCCTGTGTCGAGAGCGTGCCGAGTGTTCCGGCAAAGCGATTGTGAATCGGAATGTGATCGATCGGCCGCGACTCGTATACCGGGAGATCGAGCGCGCGCAGCAGTTTCTCCTGCGCCTTGGCATGACCCAACTCGTCGGGCATCCAAGTCGTGAGGAATCGTCCGACGTAGTCGTCGGTCGCTTGCGGCAGCAACGTCTCGATGCCGAGATCGCCGACTTCTGCTTCGACGCGTTGCGAATAGAGGATGGCGTGGCCGAGCCGATTGCGGAGTAGTTCGGGATCGCGGATGCGCCCGATGGCATCACTGATCGACTCGAAGTCGAGTGGCTGCTTGGTCTCGAGCAGGTGGAGCTTCTGCTCGATCGGTTCGCTGAACTCGCGCACTAGCGCTGGGGCGCGACGGGCCACGTATCCTCCCGCTCGGTACTCGTGAGCGCCGTACTGTACGCGTTCGGCGAGCCTCGGTCAGATCCGCCAGGCCGTCACCCGTTTGGCGGCGACGTCACCCGCCGTACAAGCGCAGCGCGTTGTCGTGGAGGATCTTGCGCTTGTCCGCGTCGGCGACATCGGCGCGGTCGCGCATGGCCGACACCACGTGGTCGCGGCCGGGATACGGATAGGGGTAGTCGGTCGTATAGATCAGCGTGTCCGCACCGACGACGTCGATCACCTGGGGCAGCATCCGCTCGTCCGGGAATGGCGACACGAAGCATTGACGGTGCCAGTAGTCGGTCGGTCGTTCGGCGAGCGGCGCACTGGCATGACCCCAATAGTCGATGTGCTGCTCCATGCGCTCGAGCCAATAGGGCACCCAGCCGCAACCACTCTCGACGAACGCGACGCGCAGCTTGGGATGCTTTTCCAGGACCCGGCCGCAGATGAGACTGAGGCACGCCATCTGGTGCTCGTGCGGATGAGTGATCGCGTGCAGGAACATATAGTTGTCGTAGCGATCGAGACCGGCCTGCGGCACGTTCATCGTGGTCGCCTCGTGCAGCACCAACGGAACGTCGAGCTCTTCGATGAGCGACCACAGCGGATCGAACGTCGGGTCGTCGAGCGTGCGCCCGCCGATCGGATTGGGCCGCAGCATCACCGCCGACAAACCGAGCTCACCGATGGCGTGCTCGGCCTCGCGCATCGCGGCCGCCACGTCGAGCTGAGGCACGACCGCGGCCGCGCGCAGCCGGTGCCGATCGGTCGCGCAGAAGTCGCGGATCCATTCGTTGTAGGCGCGCGACAACGCCTCGACGATGTCGAGACGATCGACGGCGCCGAAGTGCAAACCGGCGCTCGGGTAGAGATAGCCGATGGCGATGCCGATGTCGTCCATGTCGCGCAGGCGGGCGTGCGGATCGGACGCACCCGGCACGGGCTTGGTGTCGTAGTCGACCGTCGGCCATGCAGGCTGCATACGTCCGCCGATCATGCGCCGACTACGACCTTGCGTGTCGACGGCCCATCCCGGCGCGTACGCCCGATAGGCGCTCGGCAAGTATTCGTCCCACACGTCACCCGGCTCGAGCACGTGGCCGTCGGCGTCGATCACGTCCATAGTGCCTCCGACGTCTTGACCATGCCAGTACAGCCGCGCTCGCACGGGCTCGCGGGTTGCGCGGTCCATCACACGCGTCACGCGAGCGCGCCACCGTCGGCAACGACGATCGATCCCGTCATGTACGACGCCTGGTCGGACAGCAGGAAGCACACGACGTTGGCCACGTCGTCGGGCTGCGCAATCCCTAGTAGTGAACGGCGGATGCGCTGTTGCAGCGCGGGCTCTGCGTCCTCGGGGAACGGCACATGGAGCATGGGTGTCTGCATGCCACCGGGCGCCACCGCGTTGACGCGGATGCGCTGCGGCGAATATTCGACCGCGAGCGCCTTTGTCAGCTGCACGACGCCGCCCTTGGCCGCGCAATACGCGGCGTCGTAGGGCATGCCGGTAAGGCCTGCGGTCGACGCGATGTTGACGATCGCACCGCCGCCCGCGTCCATGAGATGTGGTAGCACCGCACGGCACATGAAGAACGTGCCGGTGAGGTTCACCGCCAGGATGCGTGACCACTCATTTGGATCGAGTTCGTGCGCGTGGGCGAAGCGCTGGATCGCCGCCGCGTTGACGAGCGCAGTCGGCGGTCCCATGTCAGCGACGACCTGGCGCACCGCCGCGTCGACCGAAGACCAATCGCTCACGTCGACTTCGTACGAGCGCGCGGTGGCTCCACTGTCGACCAATTCACTCGCCGTATCCCGCCCCGCCACAACGTCGCGGTCGACAACAGCAATCGCGGCGCCGGAGGCCGCAAGTTGTCGGGCCACTGCACGGCCCAAACCCGAACCAGCGCCCGTGACGATCACCGTCTCCCCCATGCCGGGGATGCTAGGCGCAAGCGGCACGGCGCAACGGCGTAGATGCGCTTCTCGTTGCCATGGCGGCGTACGACGCGAGCGCGCTCGAGCCACTGATCACCGATGACATCGTGTGGTGGTCGCCGCCGTCAGCGAGCCGCTTCGGCATACCCCGCCCCATCGTCGGCAAGGACGAGGTCGTGCGCCTGTTCACCGGCGGGCTGGGCGTACACCGGGCGGGCACCATCACGTGGGAGGTGCACCAACTCGTCGCCGACGACACGAACATCGCCGTCGGTTTCACGCGCCGCAGCCTCACCGCCCCCGGGCAAGCCGTTTGAGAACCAATACTGCTTCATGCTGCGCCATGTCGATGGTCGCATTGCCGAAGGCTGGGAGTTCACCGACACCGCCCACGCGTTCGCGCACTTCGACTGAGACGAACGGGCCCGGATATATCCGATTGAAATGGTATATACTCGACACCTATGGCCAAGCACTTGATAGACCTCGACGAAGAAGCGCTCAGCCGAGCGCGTGCCCAGTTGGGAACCGAGACGATCAAGGACACCGTCAACGAGGCCTTACGCCGCGCTACCGGTGAGCGCGACCGCCGCGTGTCGGCCGCGCTCGACGTACTCGCCAACGCCGATCTTGCCGATCGCGCGGACGCGTGGCGCTAACTCATCTTGTCGACACCAGCGTGCTCAAGCGGTTGGGGCAACCGCGGGTACGCGCCGTCGTCGAGCCTCTGAGCAAGGGCGGTCATCTCGCTCGAGCGGGGATTTGCGATCTCGAAGTCGGCTATTCGGCCCGCACCGCACGCGAGTGGGACCACTTGATTGATGCGCTACAAGCGTTTGGTCTCATCGAGACCACAGCAGCGCACATCGAGCGCGCTCGGCAGGTCCAGAGGCTGCTGGCCGCCCGCAGCCAACGCGGCAGAAAGATTCCCGACCTGCTCGTCGCCGCAGCGGCCGAAGCACACAACCTCACGGTCTTGCACTATGACGCCGACTTCGACTTGATCAAGAAGGTCACCGGGCAACAATGCCGATGGGTGACCCCCTCCGGTTCAATCGACTAGCGGGGCACCTCAAGAGCCCGCCCTGCGGTCGAATTCTCGACGATGGGCCAAACTGTCCTGATGAGCGATCTGGTGGCAGGGCTTTACGACCAACTCGTCGACGTGGAGTTGCGTCGGCGACTCGACACGCTCGAAGGTCACCGCCTGCTCGCAAGTATCGCGTCTGTAGACGCGGCCGAACTCCCCGACCGAGTTGGCGAGGTGGTCGGGCGGTGGGTGCGCGACGCCCTGGCGGCGATCCCGGCCGACGAACGAGCGCTCACCGCGATCCGCCTATCGGAGACGGTGCTCGCAACGATCAGCGACGCCGTGCCCGATGCAGTAGAAGTCGGTCGTCAGATCGTCGAGCCGGTATCTCGCCTCGATGCGATCGAGCGGCTTGCTCCAACCGACAAGCCGATCCCGATCAGGCGACCGATCACGCCGCTGCGCGACACGGTGCTGATGACCAACGCACGCGACCAACCCGGCGTCGGTCGGGAAATCGCGGCGGAGATCGGGTCGGCGAATCGCATTGATCTCGTCCTTGCGTTCATCCGCTGGACCGGCATCCGCGAACTGCTCGAACCACTGCGTCAACACGTTGAAGCCGGCAACGCGCTACGCATCATCACGACGACCTACACCGGCAGTACCGAGCTGCGCGCGCTCGAAGCCCTCAAAGCGCTCGGCGCGCAGGTCAAGGTCTCCTATGACATCACCACGACGCGCCTGCACGCCAAGGCGTGGATGTTCCATCGCGCAACTGGGTTTTCCACCGTCTATATCGGCTCGTCGAATCTCACGTTTTCCGCGCAGGTCACCGGTCTCGAGTGGAACGTGCGAGCATCGGAGCGACTCAACCCCGAACTGGTCGCCGCGTTCGACCGCACCTTCGCCACGTACTGGGCCGACGCACACTTCGAGGACTTCGATGCCGAACGCTTCGCCCGCGCCGCCATCCCACCCGACGACGACACCATCCTGACCCCCTTCGACATCGAGCCGTACCCATTCCAGCGCCAGATTCTCGAGCGACTGCAGGTCGAGCGGCGCCGAGGCCATCCGAACAACCTTGTCGCCGCGGCAACGGGAACAGGCAAGACCATCATCGCCGCGCTCGACTACCGCCACCTTCGCAGCGAACTTGATCGCTCGAGACTGCTATTCGTCGCCCACCGAGACACCATTCTCCGACAGAGCCAGGCCACATTCCGTCACGTGTTGCGCGACGGCGCGTTTGGCGAACTCTGGGTGGGCGGCGAACGACCCACGCGCTGGGAGCACGTGTTCGCGTCGATC
>JBDSMH010000207.1:0-47171 GCA_039915945.1 Acidimicrobiales bacterium
AGTTGGCGCAAGATCTTCTCGTCGAAGGTATTCAGCTCGTCGGTGGCGGTGGCATGTTGCGTGGCTTGGCCGAGCGCATCGGCCGCGAAGCCGGTGTCCCTGTGCATCTCGTCGACACGCCCCTCGAATGTGTGGTGCTCGGCGCCGGGCGCTGCATCGAGTCGTTCGAGTCGGTGCGGGCAATGTTCATGGACGCTCGCCCTCGGGCTCGCTAGCGAACGGCAACAAGTCGTTCGCGGCGTTGCGCACTTGCCAATCGCGATCGCGCGCTGCTTCCTCGAGTGCGGCAACGACCTCGGGCCCTTCGAATGGTGCGAGCGCGAGCACCGCGCGGCGACGAACGGTGACGACGTCGCCCACCGCGGCGAGTATCGCTGGTAGGCCCGCGGGATCACCGATTGCACCGAGCGCGGCCGCTGCGGCTTCGCGAACGAGCGCCTCGGGGTGCCGATGGACGACCTCCGCGAGGGCAGCGACCGAGCCGGGAGCCACATGGTCGGCGTGCTCGCCGAGGGCCCACGCCGCGGCTTCGGCGACGAGGGGCTCGTCATCGGCGAGCGCGTCCAGCACGGACACATCGGGGTGGCCCGCGGCCAACTCACAAGCCCGCCGGCGCACGCGGGGCTCGGGATCGGCCAGGGCGTCGAGCAGCGTGGTGCGGTCGAGCGCGCCGCACCGGTCGAGGGCGCCGAGCGCTGCCACGCGCACCAAGGGGTCGGTGTCGGACCACGCGGCTCGGGCCGGTGCGGGGTCGCCACCGTGGGCCGCGACCGCGATCGTGCGGATCCGCTCTGCGGTGGACTCTGCGGTCACGTTGGCCCTCCTCCGCGAATTTCGCGGCACTCGCAGTCGCCGACCGACGGTATCGAAGCTGGTCGCGGAAGTTTGCTCTCAACTCCGACGACCAGATGCCGATTCTCAATGCAACTCATCGTGTGATCCAAAGGAGCCAGCCGTGTCATACATGGTGCAGTACACCGGGCTCGACGGCAGCGCGGCGTTCGGGCGCTGCGAAGAACTGAACGACGCGGTCGCGGAAGTCGAACGATTGCGCAACGAACAGAGCATCGACAGCGCGCAGATCTATCGCCTCGAAGAAGTGAAGTTCGAGATCAAGCCGTACTTCCGCGTCGAATTGCCGGCGACCGCCGGCGTGACCGAGCCGGCGCCACCGATCGTCGCCCCTCCGCCCGCATCCGAGACGTTCGGGGAGGACGCACGGTGGAGCGCCGCGTCGGCGACGACCGAGGTTCCCTCGATGGTTGCCCCCCCGCCCCCTCCGCCGCCCCCCGTTCCCGTGGCGCCGATGGCCTACGACGTCGCGCCGACGGCCTACGAGAGTGCGCCGGTTGACGACGATGTCGTCGTCGGCAGCCGCCGAGGCCTCTTCGGCCGGTAGATCTCAGCTGCTGATCGCGAGTTCGACGGCGAACGCGGCAAGGAACAGCAGCGCGCCGACTCCCACCGCGATCAACACGCCGATGATCACGTTGAGCACCGCGATACCCAGCACCGCGCGGAGCCGCTCGTACCACCGGGGATACGTGGACGGTTGGGCCCGGTTCATCGCGACCACCGAGCGCGTCCACCCGTGTCGCAGACCGTGGCAGGCTGAGTAGATAGCACCGACCATCGATGGGCACCGGCGGAATACGACGCAATGGACACGACGAACGAAATGCTACCGGGCGACAATCCTGCCGAGGACGCAGACGGCGACCTCCCGCTCGTCGCTCGTCGTCGCATGCCCCGCTGGATGCGCCGCACCACCTGGTCGGCGGGGCTGCTGATCTCGCTGCTCGGCGCGCTTCTCTTGGCCACCTCGCTGATCAGTTCGGGGTGGGTCGCCTACAAACCCGGCAGCGCAACACCGACCGAAGATCGTGTCGAGGTCACCAGTGGCGCCACGGTCTACCCGCCCACCGGTGACATCTTGTTCCTCACCGTCAGCGTCGATCGGATGTCCAAGCTCGAGAAGTGGTGGCTCGACCGCAACGACGACGTCGACATGATCAAAGAGTCCGACGCGTTCCCCAAGGGACACGGCGACAGCAAACAAGTCAATGCCCAACTCATGACGCAGTCGAAGTCCAACGCCGAGCTCGTCGCGTTGCAGTACCTGGGCTACGACGTGTTCGACACGACGGGCGCGCACGTCAAAGGCGTCGTCGATGGCGCGCCGTCCCAGGGCCACTTGCGGGCGGGCGACACGATCGTCGCCATCAACGGCACCCCGGTACTGACGGCAAACGCCGCCACGACGGCGCTGCGCACGACCACGCCAGGCCAGAGTGTCACGTTGCGGGTCGAGTCCGATCAGGGCGTGGCCCGTGACGAGACCGTCGTCCTCGGCACCCGTCCCGACGGTGAGTCCCACGGCTACGTCGGCGTCGGGCTCGAAGACCGCATCCACCAGAAAGACCCGCTGCCCATCGCATTGTCGATCGATTCGGGGCGGGTCGGCGGCGATTCGGCCGGGCTGGCCTTCACGCTGTCGATCATCGACGAGCTGACCCAAGGTGAACTCACCGGCGGCCATCGCATCGCCGTCACCGGCACCATGCAGATCGATGGCACCGTCGGAGCCATCGGCGGTGTGCAGCAAAAGGTCGTGGCGGCGCGCAAGGCCAAGGCCGAATTGATGTTGGTACCCATCGAAAACTACGACGACGCTGTCGCCAAGGCCGGTACGTCGATCAGGGTCGTGGCGGTGAAGGATCTCGACGCGGCGCTCAAGGCGCTGAGCGACTTCGGCGGCAATGCCGACCAGCTGGCCCTGGGGTCGAAAGCCCCCGCGAACTGAGCCTTTGGCGCATTGCCCCCAGTTGGTCCCGGTGGACCCGTAGCATCGGGGGCAATGTCCACCGACCGACCAACTGACCGCGTCGATCCCGACTCCGTCGCCCGCGCGGCGTTCGAGACCACCCGGCGAGGGTTCGACCAGACGCAGGTGCGGTCGTACTTGTCGGTGGTTGCTCGCGAGATCGAGCGACTACGCGCCAGCGAGGTCGAGTTGCAACGTCAACTCGCCGACGCCGAGCGGGCGGCCCGCGAGCAAACGCGGACCGACCCCGAACATCTCACACAGCTGCTCGGCGAAGAGACGGCCCGCGTGCTCAACGCCGCACGAGAGGCCGCAGCCGAGCGGCTTACCCGGGCCGAAGAAGTGGCGACGCGCTTGCGGCAAGAGGCCGACGACGAGAGTGCCCGCACCCGCCAAGAGGCCGATGCCTCGGCGATCGCGGTGCGCGACGAAGCCGCGACCCACGCCCGTGAGCAGCGGGATCAGGCGGACGAATACGCCCGCTCGACGCGCAACGCCGCCGAGTCCCAAGCGGCACTGGTTCGAGCCACCGCCGAGCAAGCCGTGTCCGACGAGATCGACGCGGCGCGTGTTCGTGGTCGCGAACTCGTGGCCGAGGCCCAGATGGTGCGCGACCGCATCTTGCGCGACCTCGCGCGTCGTCGCAAGCAGATGCGCGTACAGGTCGAGCAGTTGCGTGCCGCGCGCGATCGGCTGGTGCTCGCACACGAAGCGGTACGCACCTCGCTCGACGAAGCCGAAGAAGAGCTCAACCTCGCGCTGCCCAACGCGCGCTATGCCGCCGATGCCGCCGCCCGACGCCTCGAGGCCGAACCCGAACTCACGATCGGCCAACTCGAAGAAGAGATCGCGCTGGCCCGCCTCGCCAACCTCCCGTTGCTCGCGCCTGACGGCGACGACGAGAGAAGCGACGACGACGATCCGTTGACCGAAGAGGTGCCGGCGCTCGACGTCGCCTTGGGCACGCGTCCCGAGGCCGAAGTCGAACCGCCCGTTGCGGGCGATGGGGAACCTGAACCCGAGCTCGTCGCTGTGGTCGCCGTCGAACCCGATCCCGAGCCCGACGTCGAGCCCGCGCCCGCCGCCACCGTAGACGGCGAAGGGGACGGGCTCATCGACGACCCCGAAGAAGAGTCCGCAGTCGACGCGTTGTTCGCCCGCATCCGTGAAGCCCGCAGCGATGCCGTGGCCCGGGCGTACGAGGTCTTCGGTCCCGCGGATGCTCCGGCCGCCGCCGTGGTCGTCGCCGAGCCGGTCACCGATGAGCCGGTCACCGATGAGCCGGTGGCCGATGAGCCGGTTGCCGACGCCGAGCCCAACCTGTTCGCGCAACGTGACGCAGTGATCGATCCGTTCGAGGCCAAGCTGGCGCGGCTGTTCAAGCGGTCGGTGACCGACGAGCAAAACGAGATGCAAGACGCGATTCGCCGTAAGAAGAGCAAGGTGACGCTCGAAGAGATCTTGGCCGACCCCGAAGCGCAGACGGCGCGTTACGAAGACGCGCTGGGTACGACCATCGGCGAGCTGGCCCGGGCCGGCGCGGCGATGTTCGAGCTCACCGAGACCATCGACGACGAATCGTTCCGGCCCATGGCTCGGCGCATCATCGACGCTTCGTTGGTGGCGCCGCTGCGGTCGCAGCTCGAGCGGGCCTTCGCCGACACGATCACCGACGACGAACGCATCGACCGCGTTCGCTCGGCCTATCGCGAGGCAAAGTCGCAACGGGCCGATCTCGTGGCGCGCGAGTTGGCGATCGCCGGCTTCAACGCCGGGGTGATCGCCGGCGCCCCGCACGGCATGTCCGTGCGCTGGGTGACCGATGCCGAACGCGGCTGCAGCCCTGACTGCCAGGACAACTCACTCGCCGGGCCGATACCCGCGGGCCAGTCGTTTCCTACCGGCTCGCCCTACCCGCCCGCACATCAACGGTGCCGATGCTTGGTCATTCCCGACCGCCAGTAGTCTCTGCTCATGCCCGGTAGGGAATCTGCGCGTCGCCCTCGTTTGCGTCGACCCAATCGTGGCGGCATCGTCGCTCTGGTCGCCGTTGTCGCGTTGATCGTGTTGCTCACGTCGTTGCGGGGCATTGCGGGCTTCTACACCGACTACTTGTGGTTCGACTCGCTACAACTCGCCGGTGTCTGGCGGACCATCGTCGGGTCCAAGTTGGTCCTGACGCTGATCTTCCTGGCCATCTTCTTCGTGTTGCAGTTCACCAACCTGATGATCGCCGACCGTCTCGCCCCGGCCTTTCGCCCGCCCGGCCCCGAAGAAGAGATTCGTGAGCGCTATCACGCGATCGTCGGGCACCGGGCCGGCCTGGTGCGGTGGTCGATCTCGGGCCTCTTCGCGCTGATCGCCGCGTCGGGTGTCTCGTCTCAGTGGAACGAGTGGATTCTCTTCACGCACAGCCAAAAGTTCAACATCGTCGACGAGCAGTTCCACAAGGACGTCGGCTTCTACGTGTTTCGGCTGCCGTTCTTGAGCTTCGTCGTCAATTGGACGTTCGCGGCAGTGGTCACGATCTTCCTCGTCACCGCCACGATGCATTTCCTCAACGGTGGCATCCGCAGCCGCACGGCCAACGACAGCCAGCGGGTGACGCCACAAGTCAAGGCGCATCTTTCGTTGTTGCTCGGTGTGCTGGCGTTGATCAAGGCGGCCGACTACTGGCTGGGTCGCTACGAACTGACCGGCTCGACCCGTGGTTTCGTCGACGGCGCGGGCTACACCGATGTCAAGGCGCAGCTGCCCGCCATCAGCCTGCTGATGGTGATCTCGCTGTTCTCGTTCGTGTTGCTCGTCGTCAACATCTGGCGCAGAGGTTGGGTCTTCCCGGTCGTCACGGTCGGGTTGTGGGCCCTCGTGGCGATCGTCGCCGGCACGATCTATCCGGCATTCATCCAACGATTCCGCGTCGATCCTGCCGAATCACAGCGCGAGCAGGTCTACATCGAACGCAACATCCGGGCGACGCGCGAGGCGTTCAACATCGAGCCCGGGCAAGACATCGAGATCGGCGAGTTCGACTACACGAGTCAGATCACCGCGGCCGACATTCGCGCCAACGCGGATCTGCTGCAACAGGCGCGCCTGCTCGACCCACTCGAGGTACACAACACCTTCCAGTCGCTGCAGGGTCTCAAGAGCATCTACCGCTTCCCGGGCAACAGCCTCGACGTCGACGAGTACCTCATCGACGGTAAGCCGACGCAAGTCCTCATCGGCGCGCGCGTCCTCGACGTCTCGCGTGAGGCTTCGTTCGAAAAGAAGCATGTGAGCAACACGCACGGCAGCGGGGTTGCCATTGCGTACGCCAACCGGGTCAATGCGCAAGGTTTGCCCGAGTTCTTGGTGCAGGGCGTGCCGGCCGTGGCCGAGTCGGAATTCATCGTCCCCTTCGACAAGCAGCAGATTTATTTCGGTGAAGACCTGAGCGGCTACGCCATCGTCGGGGCCACCCGACCCGAGGTCGATTATGTCGACAAGAACAATCAAGAAGTGACGATCTTCTCGCAAGGCGTCGGTGGCGTGAAGATGGGTTCTGTCTTCCGTCGCGCCATGTTCGCGTTGCGTTTCGGTCAGATCGATCCACTCATCTCGAGCTACATCACCTCCAACTCGCGCGTCCTCTACGTCCGCGATATTCGTGAGCGCGTCGAAAAAGTCGCCCCGTTCATCCGCTGGGACAGCGATCCCTATCCCGTCGTGTCCGACGGCCACGTGGTGTACATGATCGACGGGTATACGACGTCGAATCACTACCCGAACTCGCAGCGGGCCGACACGAGCAGCGTTCCCGGCGGCAGTGGCTTGCGCACGAGCTTCAACTACGTACGCAACTCGGTCAAAGCCACGATCGACGCGTATGACGGCTCGGTGAGGATCTACAAATACGATCCGAACGATCCGATCCTCACCGCGTACGCGTCGGCGTTCCCCGAACTGTTCTCGCCGATGTCTGAGATGCCGCCCGACCTCAAAGACCACATCCGCTATCCGCTCGACCTGTTGCGAGTACAGACCGCGATGTGGTCGCGCTATCACGTGGATGAAGCCAATGCATTCCACGACGGCCTTCGCTGGTGGGCCATCGCCCAGGAGCCGGGCCGCGAGGTGCCCAAGAACAACAACACCGACAACACGCAGACGACGGCGGCGGTTCCGGCGACCAAGGCACAGCCGCAGGTGAGCCCGTACTACGTGCAGATGCGACTGCCGGGCGAGACCGACCTGTCGTACGTGGCCGTGCGTACGTTCGTACCGTTCGCGGAGAAATCGTCGAGCGCGGCCGCCGACGAGGCCAACCGAAGGCAGAACATCACCGCGATGATGGTGGCGCACAACGACGCCGACAAACCCGTCAAGCTGCAGGTCTACGAGTTACCGGGCGACAACCCGCCGGCAGGGCCGGCGATCGTATCGGCGCGCATCAACACCGTGCCCGAGATCTCGAAGGAGATCACTCTGCTCAACGCCGAGGGCACGACCGTGCGCTTCGGCGATCTCTTGACCTATCCCATCGCGAACTCGTTCCTCTACGTGCTGCCGCTGTACGTGACGGGTGATGAGAAATCCGACGTGGTGACAACCAAGGTGCCGGCGCTGTCCAAGGTGATCGTGGCCTACGGCTCGAGTGCCGATCAGATCGCTATCGGTGATTCCTTCAGCCAGGCGCTTTCGAAACTGTTCGGCCAGTCGTTCGACGACATCTTCGGTGGGTCGCCCACGACACCTACGACACCATCGACGCCAACTACGCCAACTACGCCGGGTGGCACGCCGACGGCTGATGCGCGGGTGCAGCAACTCGTCAAAGACATTCAGGCGCGCTATGCCGACGCCGACACTGCGTTGCGAGCAGCCGACCTCAAGCGGTGGGCCGAACTGCAAGACCAGATCCGCCTGCTACTCGCGCAACTCAACGCTCTCGTCGCGCCGAAGTAGGCCTGGTCACGCGTCGGTGATCGGCTGCCAGCCGGTCGATTGCCGCGCTCGGCGCTCGGTCAGATTGATCACGTCGGTGTGGACCGGAGCGACGGCGGGAGCCTCGTCCTCGGCCGGCGGTTCGGGATTGCGTTCGGCCAGACGGTTGGTGCGGTCGGCAAGGCTGCGCGATCGCGCGAGATCGTCGATCTCGGCTCGCAGTTCGACCGTTACGCGCGACAGTTCGGCGGCCAGTCGCGCCGAATGCAGTCGCAATTCGATCAAGTCGTTGGAATCGGCTTGCGACAGCGACGCTTTGAGGTTGGCTTCGAAGCGCTCCTCGAGACGGGACAGCCGATCGTTGAGATGCTGTGTCTGTCGCAGGAGGCCGAACACGAGATCTTCGGTATTCGTATGCGCGGCCGGTGGTGCAACTGAAACCCGCGTTCCGACCACTCGATCTCGGCGTCGCCTAAGAGCCACGGGCCGGATGCTAATGAAGCTGCAGCACAAGTCGGTGGACCATTAGTGCGGCTGCGCCGCAACGCGGGGGCTGCTGCGCAGCGGAACGGGCACGTGACGTGGATCGCGTCATCGCGCACCTTCTGTCCGCGGCGAAGCCGCCAATCCGTTGCGGCGGAGCCGCACTGGGTAGCTTCGGGTCATGAAGATAGATGCAATGGTGTCAGGATCAAATCTGCGCGAGGTGCAGCGACTCGCCCCGTTGTTCGAACAGGCTGGCTTCGACGGCATCTGGTTCACCGAAGGTGGGCGCACCGCGTATCTGTCGTGCACCGCGGCGGCGCTCGCGACGACCAAGATCATGATCGGCACGGGCGTGGCAGTTGCGTTCCCCCGCAGCCCGATGGTGACCGCCCAGGTTGGGTGGGAGCTTGCAGACGCAACCGACGGTCGGTTCGTACTCGGTCTGGGTACTCAAGTGCGGGCGCACATCGAGCGCCGCTATTCGTCGGCATACGAACGGCCGGGTCCGCGTCTGCGTGACTACATCCGATCGGTGCGCGCGATCTGGCGTGCGTTCCAGGGCGACGAAAAACTCGACTATCGCGGCGAGTTCTACAACTTCACGATGCTGGGCGATACATGGACCGGCGGGCCCATTGCACATCCCGACATTCCGATCTATGCCGCAGCGGTACGCCCATGGATGTTGCGCATGTGCGGAGAGGTCGCCGACGGCGTGCACGTGCATCCGTTCCACTCGCGGCGCTACATCGACGAAGTCGTGCGACCGTCGGTTGCCGAGGGTGCCCACGCCGCGGGCCGGCGCGCCGATGCGATCACGCTCGCGGTGCCGGTGATGTCGATCGTCGGCGACGACCACGACGAACTCGATCGATGGCGTGACCGAGCGCGGATGCAGTTGGCGTTCTACGGGTCTACGCGCACGTACCGAGGCGTGTTCGAGGTGCATGGCTGGGACGGCACCTCTGAACGCCTCTACGAGAGTCAACGCGCGGGGGATGTTGCGGCCATGCGCGCCGCCATCACCGACGAGATGCTCGACGTGTATGCGGTGGAATCCAGCTGGGGTGAGCTGGCCGATGCCGTGATCGACCGCTATCACGGTGCGGCGGACCGGGTGGTGATGTATTTCGCCGGGACGAGCGTTCGGGCTGATCCAGCCACTATCGATCGATGGGCATCGGTCGCTGACGTGTTTCATTCACGTGTGCGGCGTATGTCACCTGTGTAAATAATGCTTTTGCGACTGACGGAATGGCCGCAGCCGTCGTACTGTTGCACTTGTTATGAGTTCCGAGCTGCAGTCATTCGATGAGGTTCTGGAGCGATCCGTGAGTCTGATTCACGGCGAGCTCATCGAGCGTGCCCGTATTGTCGACGCATTGCTCGACCTGCGGAACACCACATCGGCCTCCAGCTTGGTCGAAGTCATTGACGCTGCGTTGCGCAGCCTGCCCGGTCGCACCACCGTTCGTTCGTCGTGGTGGCAGGGCATTCTGGACGAGCTCAACCTCGCCGCCGAGCTCGAGCTCAACCCGAGCTGATCCGGTTTTAGGCCCGAGGGCCTCGAGTGATCCCCGGGCCTGAGCGGTCCTGCTGAGCGGGAAGCCGAGCACCGCCAGCCTGCTTGTCACCTACGCTGACGCGATGCGTCGCGGCTGGGCGTACGTCGTTTCGGTGGCTGCACTTGCGTTGGTGTTCTCACCAGTGCTGCGGCCGAGTCAGCGCGACAGCTACCCGCTCTCCACCTACCCGATGTTCTCCTACGACCGCGGCCGCCAATCGGCGTTGCCTACAGCGGTCGGCGTCACCGTCGAAGGACAGCTACGGCGCCTGTCGCCCGAGTTGATCTCGGGTGGCTACGAACCGGTGCGGGCCTTCGCAACCGTCGAGGCGTCGATCGACAACGGTGACACGGCCGATCTCTGCCGCGAGATCGCCGAACGCACCGTCAAGAGCCGTGCCGATGAATTCGTGGCGATCGAAGTCGTCACCGAAGTGCATGATGTCGTGGCGTGGTTCGAAGGCGACAAGGAGCCATCGCAACGCATCGTCCATGCGCGCTGCCCGCTCGTCACCGATCCGGTTGTCACGCGATGATCGCGGCAATTCGGGGCACGTTCGACCGGTTCGATTCACGGTTCATGGAAGCGGCGCCCGCTCGGCGACTGGCTACGTTGCGCATCCTCGTGAGCGCGTTCGCCACCGTGTTCCTGATCGTTCGATCGTCGTATCTCTTCGACATTTCAGCGTTGTCGGCGGCGCGGTTCGAGGCAGTCGGCGTGTTGGGTTGGTTGGGCGAGCCGCTCCCGGTCTGGCTCGTGAAGTGTTCGCTCGCGTTCGCAGTTGCGTGCGGTTGCGCGTCGATCGTCGGGTGGCGCTACCGGGTGACCGGGCCGTTGCTGGCGGTCAGCTTCTTGTTGCTCACCACCTACGACAACTCGTGGCAGCACGTCGCGCACACCGAGAATCTCGCCACGTTGCACCTGGCGGTGCTGGCGTTCGCTCCTGCCGCGGACGCGATCTCACTCGATCAACGACGATGGTCGCGGCCCGACGCGGGTGTCCATGCTCGTTACGGATGGCCGGTGCGGCTCATGGCGATGCTCACGGTGCTGACCTATGTAGTGGCCGGCATCGCCAAACAACGCAACGGCGGTCTCCATTGGATCACCGGCGACGTGTTGCGCAACCAGATCGCCAACGACAACCTGCGCAAGATCGTTCTCGGCGACACCTATTCGCCGTTGGGAGCCCGCATGGTCGCGCACGCGTGGTTGTTCCCACCCATGGCGTTGGCGACGATGGTCATCGAGCTCGGGGCGCCGCTGGCATTGTTGCGGGGCAAGATACGTACGTTCATGGTTGGCGCAATGTGGATGTTTCATGTCGCCATCCTGGGAGTCATGGCCATCGTCTTCATCTATCCGTTGACGCTCGTGGCGTACGCCCCTCTGTTGCGCCCCGAGCGTCTGGCCGACGCCGTCGAGACCCGAATGCGCGCGCGTCGGTTACGGCCGGCGTCGAGCGTGGTATAGCCAGAAGACCTATGCCCGAGGGCGACACGATTCATCGCAGCGCGGCGCGTTTGCGTCAGGTGTTGGTCGGCGCGACCGTGCGCAACTTTCGCGCGCCGAGAATCGAAGGCGACCGCCCAAAGGTCGGCACATCGATCGAGGTGGTCGAAGCCGTCGGTAAGCATCTGCTGATCCATTTCGACGACGGGCTGATACTGCAGACCCACATGAGAATGTCGGGCAGCTGGCACCTGTACCGGCCGGGGGAGCGGTGGCAACGACCGGCACACACGGCGAGAGTCGTGATCGAGATCGACGGGTGGGTCGCGGTGTGCTTTTCGGCGCCGGTGGTCCGGTCCTACCGCGCCGCCGCGGCGCGCACACCGGTTGATCACCTGGGTGTCGATCTCTGCCTCGCCGATGCCGACGTCGACATCGCACTGCAGCGCATCGTGCGTTTCGCTTCGCCCGACTCGGAGATCGCGCCGGTTCTGCTCGATCAGCGCATCGCGTGCGGTATCGGCAACGTCTACAAGAGCGAGACGTTGTTCGCCTGCCGCGTGAGTCCCTTCACCCGGCTGCACGACGTCGACGAGGCGACGCGTCGATCATTGTTCGAGACGGCGGCTCGGCTGCTACAAGCGAACCTTGGCGCTGGGCCGCGCACCACGGTCGTCAGCGGTGGCCTGGCGGTGTACGGCAGGCTCCGACGGCCGTGCCTGCGCTGCGGAACCCCGATCGAGCGACGCCCTCAGGGGCAGCCGCAACGTGTCACCTATTGGTGCCCGCGCTGTCAGCCAGAGACGGTCCGTTGTTGACGAGCTTGCGCTGTTGGGCGAGATGCTGTTGCAGCTTGGCTACCGCGTAGCCGCTGTGGAGATTGACGAGACGCGCGGTGACGTCGTACATCGCCGCGATCTCGTCGGCGAGCTTGTCGCGCGCGATCAACGTCAAGACTTCGCGCTCGGTGAGGGTGAGCGACGGCGGGCGGTTGGCCGGGTGCGCCGCCATGTTCGCGGAGCGGGACATCTCGTCGAGCAGCCGCCGCGCCACGCCCGCGGAGAGCACGCTCTCGCGGCGGCCGGCGCTGCGGGTGGCATTGACGATCTCTTCGATCGATGCCCTGGTCGACACCACGGAGAACACACCGTTGCGCACCATCTCGTAGGTGAGATCGTCGTCATGGTCGGTCAGGGCCACGACGCGCGTGACCGGGACCTCGTCACTGAGGCGACGCACCAGATCGGGGAACGCCTCGCGGCCCAAGGCGTCGTGGGCCACCAGGACATCGGGCACCAACTCGACGGCCGCCATCGCGACCGTGTCGAGCGAGTTGTGCCGCCCCACGACCTCGTATGACGCAGCCAGCGTCATGAGCAGCAATTCGCTGTCCGTGTCGGCCGGCAGCGCCGTCAGCACGGTGATCTGATCGTCGGCCATGCGTGCTACGTCCCTCGTCGCTCGAGAGGCGACCCGTCGCCTCTCGTTGTTCATCGGCCGGTGCCACAGCGACCTGAGGGGAAGTTGCGAATCAGGAGTGGGAGATGGCCTCGAGCACGTTGAGCTTGGCGGCCCGCCGAGCGGGGAACCACGCCGCGACCAGGCCCGCGAGACCGGCGAAGATCACGTAGGTGATCAGCTGGCCGACGGGGATCGACGTCGTCTTGATGAACGATTTTGGAACCGCGGCGACCGCGGCCACGCCGAACAGGACGCCGAGCACGATGCCCAGCAGGCCTCCCAGCAGGGCCACGATGGCCGCCTCCCATTTGATCATGTGTCCGAGTTGCTGACGCGTGGTGCCGACGGCTCTGAGGAGACCCAGTTCGCGTGTGCGTTCGAAGACCGACAGCGACATGGTGTTCACGATGCCGACGAAGGCGATGATGATCGACAACAACAGGAAGATGTTGATGAGACGCAAGATGAAATCGATCTGTTGCTGCTGCGTCTTCTTGAACTGCACGCGATCTTCGGCTTTGGCCTGCGGGTAGTCCTTGCCGATCGTTTCGATGTCGGTTTTGGCGGTGACGGCATCGGTGCCGTCTTTGAGGCGCAACGTGATGAACTGATCTTGCTGACGCGAGAAGTGCTTGTTCCACATCGCGTTGGAGATCACCCAGTTGCCCATGATCGTCGCATCTTTGTAGATCGCGGCGACCGTGAGTGTCTCGGTCTGGCCGTCGCCGAACTGCACGTCGATCTTGCCGCCAACGTCGAAATTATTGTCCTTGGCTGAGTCTTCGTGCACGAGCAGCCCGTCGTCGGGGGCGGTGTCGGTGCTGCCTTTGACGACGTCGATGTCGATGTGGCGGCTCAACGGCGCGTAGTCGGTGGCGTTGAGGTCCTTCTCGTCGCCGTTCACCTTGATGGCCTTGAACGAGAAGCGATACCCGACGACGGAGTCGACCTCGGGCAGCGCCCGCAACTTGGCGGTGTACTCCTGCGGCAACGACGCCGTCGGGTCGAAGTTGTTGGCCGGACGTATGAACCAATCGGCCTCGACTGCGTTGTCGAGCGTGCCGAGGAACGATTTCTTCAGCGACTCACCGACCACACCGGCCATGCTCACGAGGGCGAGTCCGATCATGAGCGCGGCGGCGGTGGACGCAGTGCGCCGGGGGTTGCGGGCCGCGTTCTCGCGCCCCAGGCGACCCGTCAGGCCCCGCGCGCCGCGACCACCGTCGAAGCTGAGCCAGGCCAGGCCGGCGACGATCGGGGCGAAGATGATCGACAACACGATGCCGGCGGGTTTGCCGTCGACCACCGAGGCGATGCCGGCGATGAAGATGCCGATCGATGCCACGGCGAGCAGGCCGCCGAGCACGATGAAGATCCACCCGAACGCCGAGCGCCCCAAGGTGCGCGCTACCGGTTGCGCGATGAGCGGGGACAAGAGATTGACCCCGATGAAGGCGGCCAGGGCGCCCAACGCCAGACACATGAGCAGCAGGGCGGTCTCGAAGCCCCCGAACAAGCCGAGGCCGAGCAGCAGTAGACCCAAGGCGCTGACGGCGGTGCCGATGACGATGCGCCGTCCCAGGCCAGCGCCGGCCAGGCGAGCATCGGCCTGCAATGCGTCGATCGGCGAGAGCCGGCGAGTGCGCATAGCCGGCGACAGTGCCGACAACATGGTGATGCCGATGCCGACGATCGCCGCCGCGATCAGGGTGCGCAACCGGAGTTGGGTCGGTCCGTCGGGTAGCCCGAACCCGGTGCTGTTGAGGGCGGCCTGCACTAGCTGCCCGAGGACGACGCCGAGCAATGTGCCGACCACGGTGGCCGTGAGGCCGATGAGGAACGCCTCGCCCAGCACCGAGCGGCGCACTTGCTTGCTCGACGCGCCGAGTGCGCGCAACAGACCGAGTTCGCGAACCCGTTGCCCGAGCACGATCTGGAACGTGTTGTTGATGATGAACGCCGAGACGAACACGATTACCGCGGCGAACACCAACAGGATCGTGCCGAAGATGTCGGTGAACTGGCTGAAGTCGTCGCGCTGCTCTTCGACCTTGACGGCCTTGTCGACCACCTCGGTGGTGTTGGGCAGCAGGGTGTTGACGCGCTGCTGCACTTGCGCGACGTCGGCGCCGTCGTTGACCTGAATGTCGATCTCGTCGTAGAGGCCGACTCGATCGAGGAAGTCCTGCGCCGTGGCCGTGTCGAATGCACTGATGACCGCGCCGACAGTGTCGTTGTTCTCGCTGTTGAAGGCGAAGGTGCCGACGAGGGTGAACTGCCGCCGACCCTGTGGGCCGATGACCGTATAGGTCTGGCCGATCTGGAAGTCGTTGTCCTTGGCCGTGTCGATATCGAGGTTGAACTCGGTCAGACCGGACGGCGCGCGCCCGTCTTTTTGTATCACCTGCGAAAGGATCTCGTTGGTGGGGTAGTTGACGCCGAGCAGTGGGGCCCCGGTGGTCGTGACGTCATCGCCGTTGGCCTTGAGGGGAATGACGGGGCTGCCGGTGATGCTGCCTTCGGCCGCCTTGACGCCTTCGATGGCCTGGATCGGTGTGAGCAAATTGGCGTCGACCGGCTTACGGTCGGTCGATTCGCCGAAATCGAGTTTGGTGCGCACGGTCAGATCGACACCGGCTTCGATGTCGTCGACGAGTTTGCCGAACGTGGCGCGCAGGCTGTCGGCCACGACAAAGCTGGCGACGGTGAACGCCACGCCGAGCACGATGGCGAGCATCGTGAGTGAGAGCCGCAGCTTGCGGTCGAACAAGCTCTTTACGGTGTACTTCCACATATCGGCTCAGTCACCGAAACGCTTCATGCGGTCCAACACCTTTTGCCCTGTGGGCTCCAACATCTCGCCGTCGACGCGCCCGTCGGCGAGGAACACGACCCGGTCGGCATACGAGGCGCCGTTGGGATCGTGGGTCACCATGACGATGGTCTGCCCGTAGGTCTCGACGGCCTCGCGCATGAACGTGAGGATCTCAGCGCCGGTGCGCGAATCGAGGTTGCCCGTCGGTTCGTCAGCGAAGATGATCGCGGGGCGTGAGGCCAGCGCACGGGCGACGGCCACGCGCTGTTGTTGGCCGCCGGAAAGCTCGGATGGCCGGTGCGTGAGCCGCTGGCGCAGACCGACGGTGTCGATTACGTGGTCGAGCCACGCCTGATCGGGTTCTCGACGGGCGAGGTCGAGCGGCAGCCTGATGTTCTCGAGCGCGTTGAGGGTAGGCACCAGGTTGTAGGCCTGGAACACGAAGCCGACCTGGTCGCGCCGCAAGAGCGTGAGGTGCTTTTCGTCGAGGGTCGTGAGATCGACCGGCCCGATCAGTGCGTGACCGCTCGTGAGCGTGTCGAGACCGGCGAGGCAGTGCATCAAGGTGGACTTGCCCGAGCCCGAAGGGCCCATGATGGCGGTGAACTGGCCGCGAGGGAACTGGACGGTGACGCCGTCGAGCGCTCGAACCTCGGTGTCCCCCCGGCCGTAGACCTTCACTGCGTCGACTGCGGCAGCCGCAATCTCTGCCGTGGGTGGGGGGTTCAATGTGGGGCTGGGGGTCATGGCTCCTCCGGCCGAACAACCTAATGGAGCAAGCTCAACTTCGGCAGCGACTCCCTGGTGAACGGCTCGTGGCCATTTCCGGCATTCGTCCCGCTGCACGAGGGCGGCGCGTGCCCCGACGAGCGCCTTTCCGCCTGTCGTGTGCCACAAGTCCTAGAATCAGCGTGTGAATTGTCCGAACTGCGGAGCCGAGATCGCGCCTGACGCACGGTTCTGCTCGGCCTGTGGGCATTCGCTGCACACCCACGGCGACGAACGCCGTGTCGTCACCATCGTCTTCGCCGACCTCGTGGGCTTCACCAGCCTCGCCGAGGGCCGCGATCCCGAACAGGTCAAGAACCTCGTCGACGACTGCATGGAGCGGCTGGCAGCCGACATCGTGAGCTTTGGCGGTCAGGTCGACAAGGTCATCGGTGACGCCATCGTGGCGTTGTTCGGTGCACCCGTCGCCCACGAAGACGACGCCGAGCGGGCCGTGCGGGCGGCACTCAAGATGCAGGCGAGCGTCCACGATCTCGACTCCGAGATGGGGGTGTCGATCCGCATGCGGATCGGGCTCAACACCGGTGAGGTGCTCGTCGGGTCGATCCGGGCCGATCGCGATTACACCGCCATGGGCGACGCGGTGAACACGGCGGCGCGGCTGCAGACCGCGGCCGAGCCGGGCGAGGTGCTCGTCGGGCGCAGCACTTACGACGCCACATCGGCGGTGATCCGTTACGAATCCGCCGGTGCCATCGCGGCCAAGGGCAAGGAGTCGCCCGTCGAGGCCTTTCGCGCGATTGCGCCCTACGGCCTGCCGGGCGAGCGCAAAGGCAGGGCGTTGACGCCGTTCGTGGGGCGCGAAGGCGAATTGAGCGTGCTGCGGCGGGTGATCGACTCGTCGGTTCACCGCGAGCGTGCCGCATTGATGTTGTTGCTCGGCGACGCCGGCGTGGGCAAGACCAGGCTCGCCGCAGAGGCCATCGAAGAGTCGCTCGAGGACGAAGGCATTCTCGTGTTGTCGGGACGGTGCGTGCCGTACGGCGAGGCCGACGCGTGGTGGCCGCTCGCCGAAGCGATGCGCACGGCGCTCGGCATCGACGCCGATATGTCGCTCGCCGCGGCGACGGTGCGCGTGCTCGACACGGTGTCGAGTGCGTTCGCCATCGCGCGTGACGCGCCGCAGGTGCAGCGGTCGACCACCGGTCTCTTGCATCTGCTGGGCTACGACACCGCGCTCAAGTCGGTCGACCCGCAAGCAGCGCGGGGCGAGGCCGGGCGCGGCGTGCGCACGTTCTTACAGGCTCGTGCGGGCCAAGGGCCGGTGATCCTCTGGTTGAGCGATTTGCATTGGGCCGACGACTTCATGTTGCGCATGGTCGATGGCCTCATCAATCGCCTTGCCCGCTTCCCGTTCGTCATCGTGGCGACGGGCCGCTTCGCGCTAAGTGAACGGTGGTCGCCGCAACTCGGTCGGTTCAATTTGATCTCGGTGAGCGTCGATCCTCTCGACGAGCCCGCCGCGCTGGCCATGCTGCATCACCTGCTCGGCCCTGAGATCGAGCCCCGGCTCGAAGCAGACTTGTTGGCGCGGTCGGGCGGCAACCCGTTCTTTCTCGAAGAGCTGGCGGCGTTGGTACGCGACGATCGCCGGCCGGCCGGTGCACCTCGACCCCAACGTACCGAGCTGCCGTCGAGCCTCCAGGCGCTCGTTTCGGCGCGTCTCGACGGTCTGCCATCGGGCGAGCGCGGCATTCTCGAGGATGCTGCGGTGTTGGGCCGTCGGGGTACGGTCAACGCGTTGCGGCGCATGGCGAGCGAGCTGCGCGGCGAGACCTCGATCAACGACGCACTCAGCTCGTTGGCCGAAAAAGATCTGTTGGTCGTGACGCGTATCGACCGTGGCGAATGGTCGTTCCGATCAGATCTCGTACGCGACGTCGTCTATGGGCGGCTCACCAAGTCAGAGCGCGCCCGCCGTCATTTCGGCATCGCGGACTATCTGGTCAACGGTGACGAGTTCGAGCGCGCGGTCGACGCGATCGCGTATCACTATCGCCGCGCGGCCGAGTTGGCGAGCGAGATCGGCAAGGTCGCCGGCCTGCCCGACGATCTTCGCGAGCGAGCGCTCGACTGGCTGCAAAAGGCCGCTACCGCGGCGTCGAGTTCGGCCAATCTCGATGCGGCACAGCGGTTGTTCGGCCAAGCACTCGCGTTGGCGCGCGACGATGATGGCGAACGACGCGCCGAGTTGTTGCTCGGTCGGGCGAAGTCCGCGATCGAGGCTCGTGAACTGCCGTTGGCGCGCGCTGACATCGCGGCCGCGACCGAGTTGACCGACGAAACGCTGCCGTTGTTGCGCGCCCGAGCGCAGCTGTATCTCGGCGAAGTCGAACAGTGCAGCGGCAACTTCGAACGCGCGGTGCAGCTACTACGTGACGCGGCGGCACGGTACCGCGAGCTCGAGCTCGAGTCGGGCGTTGCCGAAGCGCTGCGCTACGAGGGCATGACGCATCTGTTCGCGGGGCGCTTCGTCGACGCCGAGCGCTGTACGACCGAGGCACTGTCGATCTTCCAGAGTGTGGGCAATAGCAGCGGCGAAGCGTGGGCCCGTCAGAACTTGGCGTGGATCGCCTTTGTGCAGGGCATGAGCAGCGAGGCCGAATCCCGCTTGGAGGTCGCGTCGCAGTTGTTCGAAGAGCTCGGCAATCAGAGCGGGCTCGCATGGTCACGCGGGTTGCTGGCGTTCGTGCGCATGCACCAAGGCCGCTTCGACGAGGCCGAGGAGATCGCCACGCAAGCGCTGCGCGACGCGCGCGAACGCGGTGATCGGTGGGCCGAAGGCATGATGCAGATCTTGCGCAGCGCGGTGTGCCTCTGGTCGGGCCGCACCGAGCTCGCCATCCGGCGCGCCGAAAATGCTCTGTCCTTGATGCGCAGCATCGAAGACCGTGCCGGCGAGGTGCAGGCGGCCGCGTTCCTGGGGCGGGCGTTGGTGTTCGCCGGCCGAGTCAATGACGGCTTTCAATTGTTCGCCGACTTCGAATTGCGCCAATTCGGCACCGAAGCTGCGGGCGTCGCGCAACTGGTCGGTGCTGCGGCGGCCGCGTCGGCGATCGCCATCGGTGATCCCAACGAGGCGCGCCGTTGGTTGAGCGACGTCGATCCGGCGATGCTCGATCCCGCGCTCGTGGGGCAGGGCGATCGGCTCGTTTCGTACGGGATGGCCGCGCTGCAAGAGGGTGACCTCAAGACGGCGCGCATCTTGCTCGAACGAGCGGTGTATCCCGAAGGCGACGCGGGCGCGAATTCGTCGGCACAGGCCGCGCTGGCGTTGGCGGCGTTGATGGACGGTGAAGACGACGCCGTGCCCGCACTCACGTCCGCGGTAGAGCGCTCTCCGCGCTCGACTTACGCCGACCGTTGGTTGAGCGCAGTGGTGGCGGCGCTACTCGCGGCGCGACGCGAAGACGCCACCGCGTGTGTGGCCGCGATCGACCGCGCGCAGCTCATCACATCGCAGGCCGAAGATCGGGTCGCCCGCGCCGTCGTCGCGCTTGCGCAAGCGGCCACCAGCGAAGCGTTGCACTTGCCGGTGGCGGCCGACGCCGCGCGGCGCGCGGACGACCGGATCATTGCGCTCGGTGTCGAAGCCAAGGGTTGGCGCGCCGCGTTCGCGACCGCGCTCGGCTGACCTACTTCGGTTGCTTGACCAGCCGGAGGTAGGGCTTCTTCTCGTCCCAACCGTCGGGGAAGAGCGTCTTGGCATCGTCGTTGGACACTGCGGGCACGATGATGACGTCGTCGCCGTGCTTCCAGTTCACCGGCGTCGCGACCTTGTGCTTGTCGGTGAGTTGCATCGAATCGATGACGCGGAGGATCTCGTCGAAGTTGCGCCCGGTTGCCGCGGGATAGGTGAGGGTGAGACGCACCTTGTTGTTGGGATCGACCACGAACACGGAGCGAACGGTCATGGTGTCGTTGGCGTTCGGGTGGATCATGTCGTAGAGCGTGGCGACGGTGCGATCAGAATCGCCGATCATCGGGAAGTTGACGGCCTCGCCCTGAGTCTCTTCGATGTCCTTCTCCCACTTCAAGTGGGACTCGACCGGGTCGACCGACAGGCCGATGACCTTGACGCCCCGCTTGTCGAACTCGTCCTTGAGCTTGGCCGTGTAGCCGAGCTCGGTCGTGCACACGGGCGTGAAATCTTTGGGGTGCGAGAAGAGCACGGCCCAGCTGTCTTTCTTCCAATCGTGGAAATTGACTTTGCCGTCCGTCGTGTCGGCTTCGAAGTCAGGTGCGATATCGCCCAGTCGTACGGCCATGGTGGCTCCCTCAGTGTCGTGTCAACCAGACATCAACACTGTGGCGTGATGTCCGTATTCCCGACCAGCCTTATCGGGATTCAGCGCACATGCAAGTGGAAGCCGCGTCAGCGTTTGTGCTCGAGCACGCGCGTCGCGATGTGCCCGCCGATCGCGAACGACGCGGTCGCGGCGGGCGACGGGGCGTTGACGACGTGCACGCTCCGCGCGGTCTCTGCGAACGCGAAGTCGTCGATCAATTTGCCGGTGCGGTCGAGCGCCTGCGCCCGGACACCGGCGTGTGAGGGCACCAGATCGTCGCGCGTGATCTCGGGGCAGAGGCGCTGCAATGCCTTGGTGAAGGCGCGCTTGGAGAGCGAACGGCGGATCTCGCCGGCCCCGGTACGCCAGTACTTCTTGGCGAGGCGATAGGTGCGCGGCGCGCGCAACACTTCGGCGACGTCGCGGCCGTTGATGGTCCGCCACGTGTAGCCCTCGCGGGCCAGCGCCGGCACCGCGTTGGGCCCGGCGTGGATGCTGCCGTCGACCATACGGGTCAGGTGCACGCCGAGGAACGGGAACGCCGGGTCGGGCAGTGGGTAGATGAGGTTGCGACAGAGCGAGCGCCGTTCGGCGACGAGCTCGAAGTACTCGCCCCGAAACGGCATGATGCGGATGCCCCCGGTATCCGCGCCGGCCATCTTGGCGACGCGATCGGAGTGCAGCCCTGCGCAGTTGACCAACATGTCGGCCTGCACCGCGCCCGTGGGGACGACCACTTCGATCGTGCCGCTGCGTTCGGTGATCGACTCGGCGGGCGACCCGGTGCGGATGACCACGCCTCGGTCGGTCAGGACGCGCCGAAGGGCGGCGCACACCTCTGAATAGTTCACGATCCCCGTAGACGGCACGTGCAGACCCGCGATGCCCTCGGCATGGGGCTCGAGCTCACGCAACCGGGCCCGATCGAGGCGCGTCACGGCGACGCCGTTGGCCCGCGCCCGCTCGGTGAGTGCATCGATGCGGGGCAACTCGACCGGCTCGGTGGCCACGACGACCTTGCCACAGACGTCATAGCCGATCGACTGCTCATCACAGAAGCGCATGAGTCGCTCGCGGCCTTCGAGGCACATCTTCGCCTTGAGCGAACCGGGCGCGTAGTAGAGCCCGGCGTGGATCACGCCCGAGTTGTGGCCCGTCTGATGCTGCGCGATATCGGCTTCTTTCTCAACGATGATGATCGACAGATCACGCTCGCGCTCGAGCAGGCTGAACGCCGTCGTCAGGCCGATGATGCCCGCGCCAACGATGACGATGTCGCAACGGTCCGCCATGACCACCTCTCGTGAATCGCACGGTGGCGGGGCCCGAGCGGCCACCGCCGGGCCGGCGCTGTAGGTCTACATGATGGGCGGACCGGGGCCGAAACGCATGCATGCACGAGGCGCGTCGACAGGTTATTTCGCTATATCAGGTGGTGTTGCGCACCATGACCATTGTGTTGCAAGATGACGACGAACATTTCGGACCGAAAATCATTCGTAACGCTACTGTTACATCGACTTCGACCGATAGGGTTCCCGAACCGACCCTTCGCCCGACCGACCAGCCACATTTGTGCTGGTCAAACTCCTACGAGGACCGATTTGAAATCGCGGCGCAACCTACTTGCCTCCCTCACCCTTCTGGTGGTGATGGGGTGCCAGCAAAGTGACACCGTAGTAACGACCGAGTCGCCGCTCTCGTCTCCCGTGGAGGCGTTCCTACCGTTCTCGGTACCCGCCGGCGACGAGCATCCGGCAGCGCAATTCTCCGTGGATGCCGCGGCCGCGATGCAGGGTCAACTCTCACTGGTGTCCGCTCGCACGCCGACGGTATGGACCGCACAATCGTTGGCGCTCGAAGTGCTGCCTGGCTCGCCGATGCCGGTGCGTACGGTCGCCGAACCAGTAGCGACTCCGGCCGAACCGGTCGCCGCGGTCGAGTACAAACCGTCGCCTCCGAGGTCTACGACCGCCGCCGCCCCGGCCCCCACTGTTGCCGCACCTCCCCCGACCACTGCCGCACCCGCACCCGTCGTTCCGGCCGCCGCCGTTGTCGCTGCCGCGCCTGGCGCGGCCGGTGACATCGCGGCTCGCACCAACAGCGTGCGTGCGGGACGCGGCGTGGCGGCACTGGCCCGTGAAGGCTCCCTCGACAGCGCGGCGGCCGCATGGGCTCGCGAACTCGCGACGAGTGGCGTCCTGCGCCACAGTTCACTGCCGCAACAATTGCTGGGCAAACCGTGGTCGACGCTCGGCGAAAACGTCGGCTTCGGCGCATCGAGCGCAACCATCCACGACGCACTGGTCAACAGCTCCGGCCACCTCGGCAACATCGTGAACCCGAGCTTCACTCGCATCGGCGTCGGTGCCGCCACCGATGTCAATGGGCGGCTCTGGGTCGTCGAGGTGTTCGCCGGCTGACGTAATCGTCACGACGCTGGCATCGGCCTCGATGCCAGCACTCCGTCACGTTCGCACAACCAACACGGTGTGTCCGACGTCGTGCGCCACGTAACCTCGCAATGGTCGCAGCGGAGCACGACCGATCGCGGGCGATTCGACGGAACGTGTCCTTCGAGCCCTCGCAGCTGAGGCATGCGCGCACTATAGGGAGCAAACGTGCAAAGGTGGAGTATCCGTCGATGACGGGGATCCAACGACGATGTTTTCGCGCATCCACATCTTCAAACGAAAGCAGCTACTGATGTCAACTGTGCCTTGTCCGAACCCCGACGGATCGAGCCCGCGCCAGATCAAATTCGATGGCGAGCCGCCGATGTGCATCGACCCGGCCAAGAATTACACGGCCGAGATGGTGACATCGATGGGCACGTTGACGATCGCACTCGATTCGGCCGCGGCTCCGGTCACGGTCAACAGCTTCGTCTTCTTGTCGCGCTATCACTACTACGACGGCATCATCTTCCATCGCATCATCAAGGGTTTCGTCTGTCAGGGCGGCGATCCCACGGGCACCGGCACCGGCGGTCCCGGCTATCGGTTCGCCGATGAACTGCCAAAGGCCGGTCGTTACGAAATCGGTTCGCTTGCCATGGCCAACGCCGGTCCCAACACCAACGGCAGCCAGTTTTTCTTGATCTCCGGGCAGCAAGGTGTGCGGCTGCCCCCGCAGTACGCGCTGTTCGGCAAAGTCGTCAAAGGCCTCGAGATCGTCGAAGCGATGCAAAGTGTCGAAACCGACGGTAGGGACAAACCCAAGACCGAAGTCGTGATCCAGTCGGTGACGATCACCGAGCAGTGATCGAGCTACGAGCGATGTGCGTCGTCGGCATCACTTGCCGACGAATTTCGCTTTGCCCGGGCCGTGTTGCTTGAACGATTCGATGCCGATACGGGCATCTTCGGTGGCGAAGACTTCGGCGAAGAGCCGTTGTTCGAGCGCGAGCCCGTCGGCGAGCGAGCTGTCGAGGCCGGCTTGTATTGCGCGCTTGGCGAGAGCCTGCGCGACCAGCGCGCCGCGCGCGTAGCCGGCGGCCATCTTCATCGCGTGCTCGGTCAGTTCGGCCAGGGGCACCACCGCGTCGGCGAGTCCGATGCGCAATGCCTCGTCCGCTTTGACCATGCGGCCGCTGAGGATGATCTCTTTCGCCCGTGACGGGCCGACGAGACGGGTCAGGCGTTGTGTGCCGCCGCCTCCGGGGATGATGCCCAACAAGATTTCGGGTTGCCCGAACGCGGCGTTGTCGGCCGCGACGCGTAGATCACACGCCAGCGCCAGTTCGCATCCGCCGCCCAGCGCGAAACCGGCGACCGCCGCGATCACCATGCGGGGAATCGACTCGAGGGCGAGCGTCGTCTCGACGAACAGCGCGCCGATGGTGCGCGCTTCGTCCGGCCCCGCGAATTCGGAGATGTCGGCGCCCGCGGCGAAGATGCGCTCGCCCCCGGTGAGCACGACTGCGCCGGGAGGGTCGGCCGCAAGTTCGAGTGCGGCCAGGCGCACCCCGTCGAGTACCGCGCTCGACAGCGCATTGACCTTGGGGTTGTCGAGCCGGATGACCGCGACGTTGTCGTCATTGCGTTCGAGGTGGACGACGTTGCTCATTCGGCGGGCTCGTCTCTTTCAGAGGTCGTTGGTTTGTTGGTCACGTCGCCCTCGTGTTCATTGGGCGGGCTCGTCTCGTTTGAGGATCGGTGGTTCGTTGGTCACGTCGCCCTCGTGCCTATCAGACGGCGGTCTTGCGTTTCGGTTCGGCCGGGGTCGACGCGCTGCCGTTGACCGGTTCGCTCGACAAGAAGCTGCGATACACAGAGAGCAACGCCTGCTTCTGCGACTCGCTGAGTCGTACGTCGGCGCGTATCGCTGCTTCGGTACTGGACTTCAGTGGCGTGTTGTCGTCTTCGTCGAGCCCGGCGGCCTGCGCGAGCATGGCTTCGGCGGAGAGGTTGAGCGCATCGGCCAGCGACTTGATCACTTTGATCGACGGCTGATGCAGGCCGCGCTCGATCTGGCTGAGGTACGGGTTGGAGATCTTGGTGATCTCGGACAACTCCCGCAAGGTCAATCGTGCGAGTTGTCGTTGGCTGCGCAGATACTTACCGAACGCGTCGAACGCGGTCGTACCGTTCGTTGACATCGAGCTGATTCAGACCTTGCCGTAGTCGTAGAAGCCCTTGCCGGTCTTGCGGCCGTACAAACCGGCGGCGACCATGCGCTTCAACAGAGGCGGCGGCGCGTAGTGCGCTTCGTTCCATTCGTCGTACAACACGTCGGCGACGGCTTTGATCGTGTCGAGGCCGATGAGATCGCACAGCGCGAGAGGCCCCATCGGATGGGCGCAGCCGTAACGCATGCCGTCGTCGATCTCTTGCGCCGTAGCGAAGCCGGTGTCGAGCATTCGCACCGCGTGTAAGAGGTAGGGCACGAGCAACAGATTGACGACGAAGCCGGCGCGGTCGCCGCAATGGATGACGTGCTTGCCCAACTGTTCGGTGCAGAGCGCGTCGACGACGGTCACCGTTTCGGGCGACGTCGTGAGTGACTTGACGACCTCGACCAAGGGCTGCACCGGTGCCGGATTGAAGAAGTGCATGCCGAGCACCCGATCGGGCCGGGTCGTGGCCTTGGCCAACCGGATGATCGGGATCGACGACGTGTTGGACGCGAGGATGCACTCGGGGGGAGTGACCTTGTCGAGGGTCTCGAACACGAGCACCTTCTCGGGCTCGCTCTCGATGACCGCCTCGATGATGATCTCGCGATCGCCCATGGCGCCGAGGTCAGAGGAGAACATCAACCGGCCGAGGGCGTCGTCGCGCTCTCGCTCGGTCATCTGCCCTTTGCTGACCGACTTCTCCAACGCGTTGGCGATGCGATCCTGCGCGATTGCGATCGATTGTTGCTCGACCTCGACCACGATCGTGTCGCATCCGCCTCGGATACAAACCTCTGCGATGCCTGCGCCCATCGTGCCTGCGCCGACGACACCTACCCGCTCGACCTTGCTCATCAATGTCCTTCCGAGACGAGTTCAGAGCGGGCCGAAGCCCGCTCTGAACCAACAACGGATCGTCACTATACCAAACGGCTGCTTGATCTATGCAATGAGGCAAAGGGTAATTGTTTGTCAACCCGTTTAGGTGACTTTCATTACATTTACGCGTTGTTTAGTACCTTTGATCCCTGAGGTGGAATCAGTGACCGGGCGTCAGCGCCGACACGAGTTGGTCGGCAAAGGACTTCTGGGCCGACAGCAGCTTCTCTGCGAAATCGAACCCGAGGGCAACGGCTTCCTTGGGCGAGGGCAGGGCGTCGACGCCGGGGATGTCGAACTTGGGGAGGTTGGCCGGGATGACGCTCTCCATGGTCTTCGACCAGGTGCGCACGCCGTCGAGGACCGCGGCCTGGGTGGCTTCGATCGCCTTCAGAACTTGCTCTTGCGTGGCGGCGCTGAATTCTTTGACATCGGTAGGCATGACTTCTCCTGAACGGGGGCCGGGCGATCTGCCTAGCGGTCTGCTAAATATACCAAGCATCCGCGTGATTTCCAGTGGTCACCGGTCACGTGGTGCTACCCGCTCTGCAAAGGGCCGTTCGGGCCCTTGTCCGGGGCCGCTCGTCGTTGTCACCTATGCGCTGAGGAACTGCGCAATCTCGGCGGCGACCGACGGCGCGCTGGTGCGGTGGAACATGTCGTGGCCGACGCCGGGCAATTCGCAGTAGCGACTGTTGGGAATGCGGGCCGCCAAATACCGGCCGTTGCGCGGCGGCACGAAGCGATCGTCGCCACCGGCGAGGACCAACGTCGGCGTCTCGATCTTGTCGAGCCACGGCAGGCTCGACCAGGTACCGATCGCCACCATCTGCCACAGCAAGCCGAGTGGGGTCGAACCGGACCCGATGCCGCTCTCGACCGTGTCGCTCCACTGTGCGGCTACTCGGCCAACGAGGCTGAAGGGATCGCCCAGCATCGAGCCGACACCGCACGAAGTTGCCGCCAGCACCATGCGCTTGATGCGCGCCGGACTCTCGAACGCGAACTGTTGTGCGACCGCACCGCCGTGTGAGTAGCCGAGCACGTCTGCGGTGTCGACATTGCACGCATCGAGTACGCCTTCGGCGATGCGTGCGAGTTGACTCATCGGTAGCGGAAGCCACGGCGTAGTGCTCGCGCCGACGCCCGGTGCGTCGTACGCGACGATGCAGCGATCGCCCATCTGCTCGAGCAACGCACCCCAGGTTTCGACGCGCGACGAGAGACCGTTGATCAACAACAACGGTGGGCCGCTACCGATCTTGCGAACGCGAAGTCGTAGTCCGTCTATTTCGATGTATTCGAGCACTTAGCCGGTGAGGGTACCTGCTCACGCGCGGGTCAATACAAATGTGCCTGGCGCATCACACAAGATTGGATAGTCCGGACTACCCACTTCGCGCGGCGGGTCGACCATGTCGCCGGCGCGCGACGCGATCCATTGGATCCAGTCCTGCCACCAAGTGCCCTCTTGCAACGTTGCACCCGCGATCCAGAGTTGTGGATCTTCGGGAACTTCGGGGTTGGTCCAGTGCTTTGCCTTGGGGCTCGGCGGATTGACGATGCCCGCGATGTGACCCGAGGTCGACAGAACGAAGCGATTGTCTCCGCCGAGCAGCCGCGCGGTCTTGTACGCGGAGATCCACGGAACGATGTGGTCGTCGACTGCCGACAGCACGTAGGAGTCGACCGACACTGCGCCCGGGTCGAGCCGGACGCCGTCGATCACGAGCTCGCCTCTGCTGAACTCGTTGCGGAGGTAACACGAACGCAGGTAGGCCGAGTGCATCTTGGCCGGCATGCGGGTGCTGTCGTTGTTCCACGCGAGCAGGTCGAATGCCGGCGGCTTTTCGCCCATGAGCCAGTTGTTGACGACGTACTGGAACACGAGGTCGTTGGCGCGAATGGCGTCGAAGGTGTGCGCCATCTGGCTGGCCTCGAGGTAGCCCTTCTTGGCCATGCGCTTTTCGAGCGCGGCGATGCTCGATTCGTCGGTGAAGGTACCGAGGACACCGGGCTCGGAGAAATCGGTGTGCGTATTGAGGAACGTCGCCGTGTTGATCGAGTCGTCACCGATTGCGGCGTCGTAGGCCAGCGCGATCGCAGTGAGCGTGCCCCCCAGGCACACCGACAACATGTTGACGTGCTCGGCGCCGGTGATCTCGCGCACGACGCGAACGGCGTCGCGCGGGCCCTTCATCAGATAGTCGTCGAACGTGGTGTCGCGCATCGACTCGTCTGGGTTGCGGTAGCTGATCGCGAAGCAGGTGTGCCCGTGTTGCACGGCCCATTCGATGAGACTCTTCTGCGGGGCGAGATCCATGATGTAGTACTTGTTGATCCACGGCGGGCAGAACAACAGCGGCGTGTCGAATACCGCCGGCGTTTGTGGTTCGTACTGGATCAGCTCGATGAGATCGCTGCGATAGACGACTTTGCCCGGCGTGATCGCCATGTTCTTGCCGACCTCGAAGCCCGACGAGTCGACCTGCGACGGCCAGCCACCGTTGAACCGCACGTCGTGCGCCATGTTGCGCAGGCCTTGCGTGACGCTCTTGCCTCCCGTCTGCACCGCTTTGCGGAGCGCGGCGGGATTGCCGACGAGTGTGTTGGTGGGCGCGAGCGCGTCGATCAAGAACTGCGCGGCGAATCGTGCCTTGCGTTCTTGCTCGGGCTGCAGCGTCGCCGAGTCGAGTAGCTCGAGCGCGAAGCGTTGATTGACGAGATACATCTGGTGCAGCAGATAGAAGAACGGATGATCGGCGAATGCTTCGTCGGCGAAGCGCTTGTCCTTGATCGGCGTGGTCGACGAGCCGCCTTTGTTGCCGATTAGGCGGCCCGCGGCACCCTGCAGCGCGCTGGCGGTGCCGACGGCGAAACGCATGCCTGCGTTCATCACCGCGCCGGGATTGCGCGTCGTTGCCAGCGCGGCACTGCCGAGCGACCGTAGGAACGAGACCGGGTCGGCGGCAACCAACGGGTCTTCGGCAATACCGAGCAGATCGTGGAGCGACTGCGGCATGCCGTTGGCGGCAGTTGCACCGGCGGCCGCGCCCGTCGAGTGCTGGGACCCTGAACCGCGGCCCGAGGCGCGCACTGACTCCTGCTGCTGGGTTGGCTTACGGGCTTTTGGTTTTTGCCCGTTGGTGACCGCGCTTGCCTCGGCGGTGCTGATGCGCCCCGTCGAACGCCGCGTCGCCGGCTTGACGGCGGGTTTCGCCGCCGACTTCGCGGCAGTGGGGGTCCGGCCGGCCGACTTGGCGGCGGCACGCTTTGGCGCCGCCGGCGTTGGCTTCGCGGCTTTGGCCGCAGTGCCCTTCGGGGTCGTGGTTTTCTTTGGCCCGGGCTTTTGGGGCCCGGTCTTCGGGGTCCCGGACTTCTGGGTCGTCGACTTCTTGGGCATGGCACGCCCTCGCGCGTTGTGGTCCCGCAAACGTATCCGATCGTTGCGGAGTCGACAGCAATGGAACGGTTACCTTGGGCACGTCGAGCGGAGATACGAGGTCCTTTTTGAGTGACGTGTTTGCATTGCGATCGATCGACGTCGATGGGGGCTCTCTGACGGTTGGGTTGTCGGGGCCCGACCCTTCGCGATCGCGCGCCACGGTGGTCGCGGCGCACGGAATTACTGCCTCGTTGGTTTCGTGGAACGCGGTCGCCCGCGCGCTTCCCGACGACATCTCACTCGTGGCGGTCGACTTGCGTGGTCGCGGCGCGAGCGCGTCGTTACCTCCCCCGTTCGGGGTGCGGGCCCACTGCGACGACCTATTGCGAGTCATCGACGTCCTTTCGCTCGACTCGGTTGTCGCGGCAGGACACTCGATGGGTGGGTACGTGACCTCGATGTTGGCGGCCACCCATCCGACCCGCGTGCGTTCACTCGTATTGATCGACGGAGGGTTTCCCCTGCCGGTACCGGTGGGGGTGCCCCCCGAACAGATCGTCGAGGCCGTGGTGGGGCCGGCGGTGAGTCGCCTGTCGATGACGTTCGCCAGCCGCGAGGAGTACTACGAGTTCTGGCGGCGGCACCCCGCGCTGCGCGGCGATGCGTGGAACGACGATGTGGTCGCGTATCTCGATTATGACCTCGAAGCCACGGACCTCGAAGGGACCACTGGCGCGCTGCGGTCCCGCGTGTCGGCGGCCGCGGTACAGGCCGACGGCCTCGAACTCATCGTCGACCGTGAGGCGGGCCGAGCCGTCGAGCGCGTGCGCTGTCCCATCGAGATCGTGCGGGTCGAGCGCGGACTGCTCGACGAGCCGAGCCCTCTGGTACCCCTCGCCGTCATCGACGAACTGGTACACGGGCCGCACACGGTGACCACGGTGCCCGAACTCAATCACTACACCGTGATTTTCGATCCACGGGGTGCGGCCGCGATCGCGGCGGCGATAGTGCGGGCGTCGTCAGCGGGCCGGTCGTGACGACACGATCGCGCCGGTGAAGACCGACAGCACACCCACGGCGGCGGCGACCAGCGAGGCGTGGGCGAACGGCGCCCCGTTGCGGTGATCGCCGACGATGGCGAGCATCACCGTCGTGCCGACCGCGGAGCCGATGGTCGAGACCATGTTGAGCACTCCGGTGGCGATGCCGACGTCGGACTCGTGCACGGAGTTCGTCACCGCCACGGCGTTGGATGGCCGCCCATACCCCACGCCGGCGCCTGTGAGCGCGAGACCGACGATCAGTAGTGCCAACGATCGGTGCCACGCTCCGAAGGCAGTGATCACGGCCGAGATCGCCACTACTGCATTGCCACTGATCTGGAACAGGCGCACGTCGAATCGTTGCTCTTGACGACCGGCGATCCACGCGGCAATCGAGAAGGCAACGGGTCGGATGGCGATGATCAGTGCCGTCGGATAGGTCTTGTAGCCGAACAGTCGCGACACCATGAACGGCGCAATCGTGAAACCGCCGATGTAGCTCAGTTGCACCAACCCGTTGGTGACGACCGGCAAGCTGAACTCGCGACGGCGCAACATGGCCATCGGCAACAGCGGCGAGTCGGTGTGGTTCTCGATGCGGACGAACAGCACCAGCAGTAACGGACCGAGAACGAAACCGCTGACGACGACGGGATGCGTCCATCCCCACGGATTGCCGCGGTTCACCGCCAGCAACGACGCGGTGATACCACCGGCGAGCGTGGCTGCGCCGAGAAAGTCGAAACGGGTACCGAGTTTGCGAGGGGTGTCGGGCAGGATGATGTAGCCGACGACGATCGCCACCGCCGCGGGTACGGCCTGGAATATGAACAACCATCGCCAGCCGAGTTGTTCGATGATCGGCCCCCCGGCCACCACCGCCACCACTGGTGACATGGCGAGCACTGCCGTGTAGAGGCCGATGGCGCGGGCGCGCTCGTTTCTTTCGAATACCGAGGCGATCAAGCCGAATGCTGCGGTACTCGTCGCCGCACCGGCGAGTTGCGCGACCGTTCGGATACCGATCAACGCACCCGCGTTCCACGCGAAGGCCGTCGCCAAGGCGCCGATCGTCATCGCGGTGAAGCCGAGGACGAACGTACGCCGGTGACCGTAGAGGTCGCCCAGCTTTCCGAAGAACGGCATGCCGACGGCGAACGCGATTGCGGGTGCCGCTTGAACCCACGAGATGACGCTGGTCGAAGTGTGGAGGTCCTTTGCGATATCGGGCAACGAGGCGGACAGCAACGTCGTCGGGAACGCGCTCGCGGCAACGCCCACCAAAGTGACGAAGAGAACCCAACGCTGCGAGCGGGCGCCGGTGCCGAGGTGCGATCGCCGAAGGGTGTGGGCGGTGTCGCGGTCGGTCACGAACGACCCGGGGCCGTGACAGTCGGGTTGTCGATGGTGATCGTGCGGGCGAGCGCGTCGGCCAGCAGATCGACGCGCTGGTTCGCCGTATAGACCTCGAGCGAGGCGTCGACCTCCGTGCGGATAATCGGCTGCACGGTGATCTCGCTGTCGGTGATCTCACAACGCAGGTCGTGCACGTGACGCGCGTGCGATCGATCGAGGGCGATGCCCACGCGCAACAGGCCGGCGAGCACGCGAACGCAGTACTGGTCGGTCGCGTCGAGCGCACCGAACTCGCCGTGCTTGGTGCTCGGCGCGCCTTTGCGGTGATAGCGCGCGACCAGTGCCATGAGTTCGACCTCGTGATCGGTGAACCCGACGAGATGATCGTTGTTGCGAATGACGTAGTACGAGTGCTTGTGATGAGCCGAATGTGAGATGAACAACCCGACGTTGTGCATCAGGCCGGCGGCTTCGAGGTGGTCGCGATCTTCGGTATCGAGCCCGTGAACCAGATGCGTCTCGTCGAACAGCCGAAGTGCGAGATCGGTCGAGTGCTCGACGTGCGCGCGGTCGCGCTCGAAGAGGTCGACGACTCGCTGCACCCCTTCCCTTCGAATGTCGGAGAGGTGGTGGAATGCCCGAGGATCGTCACTGTGAGCGAGATCGAGCAGCACTCCCTCTCGCAATGCGTATTCGGAAGCAATCATCTCGTCGATGCCGAGCTGTTCGAAGATCTGTTCGAGCAGCAACGCGCCGGCGACGATGATGTCGCTGCGCCGAGGATCGAGACCGGGCACGCGATCGAGACCGGCCGCGCGTGCCGCGATGAGCGTGTCGACGATCGAGTCGAGCTCGTCGCGTGTGAAGGCGACGTTGTTGACCGACCGGCTCGCCTCTCTGCCGCGGCGCGCATTGGCCATAGCCGCGATTGCGTTGATGGTGCCCGAGCTACCGACCGCCACTTCGAAGCCGAGCTCGTTGATCTCGCGCGCGATCGGCGCGAGATACGCGCGCACGTAGTCGCGACACTCGGTCACTTGGCTGCCTCGCACGGTGCCATCGGTGAAGAAGCGATCGGTGAGACGGATCGCCCCGAGCTTGAGGCTGCGGCCGACCTTGGTGTCTCCGGCCTTCGCCAAGATGAACTCGGTGCTGCCGCCGCCGATATCGACTACGAGATGTTGGCGCTCGAAGATGGGAACGGCCTGCAAGACACCGAGATGGATCAGCCGCGCCTCCTCGGCCCCGCTGATCACCTGCACGTCGATGCCGGCTTCGTCGCGTGCTCGCCGGATGAATTCGTCTTTGTTCGTCGCCTCGCGCACCGCACTCGTCGCCACCGCCGTGATGCGGGCGTTCTCGCCGTCGGCGACCTGGCGAAAGCGGCGCAGTGTCGCGATGCCACGCTCGATGGCGTCCGGCGCGAGCTCGGACATTTCGCCCGATCCATGGCCGAGGCGCACGGTCTCTTTTTCGCGGGTGATGATGTCGAATCGGCCGCTGTCGTCGATGCGGGCCACGACAAGATGAATCGAGTTGGTCCCGATGTCGATGGCGGCACGCACCGTGCTGGTCGCTCGATCGAGTCTCGCCGCGTTCACCGTGCCATCATGTCAGACGACGCACAGCGAGCCGAGCGCTTGCGCGAGGCTGCGGTGAGCACATGACAGAGCGGGATCTGGTTTCGCAGTACCGGGCAACTCGTGCTCGCATCATCGATCGTGTCGCGGTGCTCGACGACGCCGACTCCAGGCGCTCGGTGCCGGCCTGCCCGGCGTGGACGATCCGCGACACGCTCGCCCACGTGACCGGCATCGCGGCCGATCTCGGTGCGGGCCGCCTGCCCGGCGGCGACACGCAGGGGTGGATCGACGGCCACGTCGCGCAGCGCAAAGAGATGCCGGTCGATCGCGTGGTCGACGAGTGGCGCAACGCGGGGGTCGAAGGCTTCATCGAAAAGTCGGGGAGTGGGCAACTGCTGCTCGATGTCTGCGCCCATGAGCACGACATCTGCCACGCGCTCGGCCAGGTGGGTGATCGAGAGTCCGACGCCGTGCACACCTGCCTCTCCGCGATGTCAGAGCTGTTGCGCAAAGACCTTCTCGCCAAAGGGGCGTCGGCTGCCGTTGCGCTCAGCAGCCGAGGGCAAACGTGGACGATCGGTGTGGGCCCGGTCGGCCTGATGCTCGAAGCCGAGCCGTTCGAGCTCTTGCGCATCTTCGGCAGCCGGCGCAGCGAGCGTCAGATGCGCGCGCTGCCGTGGCAGAACGCGGACGGATCGCCGGCCGATGTGGGTCCGTGGTTGCCGTTGCTCGCCCATTTCCCCTATCCCCTCGCCGATCTTGTCGAATAGCGCAACCGAGCCGGCCCCCATCGGGCTCATCGTCAACCCGCGCTCGGGCAACGACGTTCGTCGAGTCGTTGCCAGCGCGGGTTCGTCGACGCTCGACGACAAGACGTCGATCGTGCGGCGCATCGTGCGCGGTGCGGTGGCGAACGGAGTAACGCGCTTCGTCACCAATCGTGAACCCCATTACATCGTGCGCCGTGCGTCCGAGACGATGATGGGAGTGCAGGTCGACTACGCCGTCCCTGCGATCGACAACACCGAAGGCGACAGCACCGAGGCTGCACGCGCAATGCGCGCCAACGGTTGTGCAGTCGTGGTGGTTCTCGGCGGTGACGGCACGAACCGCGCGGTGTGCAAGGGATGGTCCGACGTTCCGCTGATTCCGCTGTCGACCGGTACCAACAATGCGTTTCCGGTGTGGTGCGAGCCGACGGTCGCCGGGCTGGCGGCCGCACTCGTCGCCCTGGGCGTCGTCGCCATCGATGACGTGAGCGCGCCGGCGAAGTTGGTGCACATCGATGTCGTGCTCGCACCGGAAAACCGCGGCGGCACTCGTTGGGATCGCCGCAGCGGAGTATCCGACGAACCCGACATCGCGTTGATCGACGCAGCTGCAGTTGCCGATCCATTCGTCGGTTCGCTCGAGTTGTTCGACCCGGCGACGATGCGAATGCTGATGCTGACGCGCGCTGATCCGTCCGCGATCGGCTTCTCGGCGGTCGGCGGGTTGTTGCATCCCGTGTCCGACGCCGACGATCACGGGCTCTGCGTGACACTGTGCGACCCCGACGGCACGGCGAAGCGACTGATGGTGGCAACGGCGCCCGGGCATCTCGCGACGGTCGGCATCGAGCACCATCGTCTCGTTGGGTTGGGCGAGCCGGTGACGATCGACGGGCCGGCGATTTTGGCCTTCGACGGGGAGCGCAAGCGTCGGCTGCTCGAGGGTGATCGGGCGACGTTGACCATCCGCCGTGACGGGCCAAGGGTCATCGACGTGGGCAAAGTCATGCGAATGGCCGCTCGAACGGGCTTTTTCGAGCGCTAACAGCACGGTGGTTGTGGGTTGCCCCGGTTCGCGGAACAATGGCCCGCACAGGAACAAGGGGGACGCTCGTGAGCGCAGACATCGTGATTCGGGGCGGATTGGTCGTCGATGGCACGGGTGCACCGCCGCGCCGTGCCGACGTGGCCATCACCGGTGATCGCATCAGCGCCATCGGCGACAAGCTCGACGGCCGCACCGAGGTCGACGCCAGTGGTTGCCACGTCAGCCCCGGCTTCATCGATATTCACACGCACTACGACGCACAGGTCTTCTGGGACCCCGCGCTCACGCCGTCGTGTTTTCACGGCGTCACCACTGTTGTGGCGGGCAACTGCGGTTTCTCCATCGCGCCGACTCGGCCCGAGCACCGCGAGCTGATCGCGCAGACACTGCAAAAGGTCGAGGACATGGACGTCGCCGCGCTGGCGGCCGGCATCCCATGGGAATTCGAGACCTTCCCGCAGTACCTGGCGTCCGTCGAAAAGCGCGGCACCGTGCTCAACTACGCGGCCTACATCGGGCACACGGCCTTGCGTCTCTATGTACTCGGTGACGAGGCGGCCGACCGCATTGCGACCGACGACGAGATCAACGTGATGTCGCGCATGGTGAGCGAGGCGATGCAAGCGGGCGCGGCGGGCTTCGCCACGAGCTTTGCCATGACGCACCGCGGTGCCGACGGCAAGCCGGTGCCGAGCCGGCTGGCGGATCCCAACGAATACGAAGCCTTGATGCGTGCAGTTGCGCAATCTGGTTGCGGCGTCGTCGAGGTGACCCCCGGATCGAATCTCTCGATCGACAACATGTACGAAGTGCAAAAGCGCGTCGGAGTACCACTCACCTACACCGCGTTGTTGACACAGCCGACGGGCAGCCACAAGCGGCTCGTCGAAATCAATCGCGCCGGATGGGCCGACGGTGCCCAGGTCTGGCCGCAAGTTACCTGCCGCCCGCTCAGCTTCTCGATGACGTTGTCCGAGCCGTTCACGCTCAATCCCAACCCCGAGTTCGCGGCGATCATGGGTACGTCATTGCAAGAGCGACGTGAGGCCTATGCCGACCCGGCGTGGCGCGACAAGGCCAGTGACGCCTGGGCCAACATGACCGGCATGTTGCCGCGTTGGGACACCTACGAAATCATGGAGACGACGGCGCATCCCGAGTTGATCGGCAAGCGTCTCAACGAGGTTGCCGAACAACGGCGCACGACGCCGTTCGACGCCGTGCTCGATCTGGCACTAGACGAACCCGAGCTCGGGCTGCGCGTGCGCTGCGTCGTGGCCAACGACGATGTCGACGGCATTCGCATGTTGCTGGGCGAAGACAATTGCACGCTCGGTCTCAGCGATGCCGGTGCGCACGTAGGCCAGCTGTGTGACGCACCGATGGCCACTGATCTCCTGGGTAACTGGGTGCGCGATCGGCAGGCGCTGTCCGTCGAAAAGGCCATTCGCAAGCTGAGTGGCGTGCAAGCCGATCTCTTCGGTTTCAAGGACCGTGGGTACCTTCGCGAAGGCGCGTTCGCCGACGTGTTCGTGTTCGACCTCGACACGGTCGGCCCCGGCCCGGTGCGTCGCGTGCGCGACTTCCCCGCCAACACCGAGCGCCTCACCGCCGATGCGCCGACGGGCGTGCAGCATGTCTTCGTCAATGGCACTGCCATCCGTCGCGATGGCGTGTCCAAGTCGGCAACGACCGATCCTCGGCCGGGGCGCCTCGCCAAACCCTCGCCCCGCTAGTTCTGGCGGCGCACCAACCACTCGGCTGCTTCGGCGTACGCCTGCTCCTCGAAAGGGATGGCGTAGTACGCGGCTCGATGACGGCGCAGCTTGGCCAACGCGCGTGCATACCCCGCGAAATAGCGAGCAAAGAATCGCAATAGTCCGAGCTCGTAGTACTGGCGCACATGGACGAGCTCATGGGCGATGATCTTGCGGCTGCCATCGAGCAACCCGTCGTTGCGCAGGAACACGAACCGCCCGATCGTCATGCCGCTCGAGCCGGGCGCGAGGAACGGCACCCGCTGGATGCGCGCTCGCATTGCCAACGCACGCGGCAACACGTCGTAGGCGTCGAGCTCGGCCGGCGTCAACCGCCTCATGCCGACCACTGCTCGATGAGCGGAAGGACGTCGCGCAAGCCGGAGAGAGTGGTGAAGTCGTCGTTGCCGGCCGCGGCGACCTCGAGCGCCCAGGTGATGTGATACGGCACGTGCACCGCGCGACCGCCGATGGCGAGGACCGGCAATACGTCGGACGCGACCGAGTTGCCGATCATCACGAAGTCGGCCGGGGCGACCGCGTGCCGATCGAGGAGTCGTCGATACGTTGCCGGGTCCTTCTCGGAAACGATCTCGATGCGCCAGAACAAGTCGGCCAGACCGGACGCCGCCACCTTGGTCTCCTGGTGGAGTAGATCGCCTTTCGTCACGAGGATCAATCGGTGACGGCCCGACAATTCCTTGACGACTTCGCCGACTCCGTCCAACAACTCGATCGGATGTTCCAGCAACGCCTTGCCCATCGTGACGATCTGGTGGATGTCACGACCGCTGACTCTCGAGTCGGAGATCTCGATCGCAGTCTCGATCATCGACAACATGAAACCCTTGACGCCGTAGCCGAAGACGGCGAGGTTGCGCCGTTCGACCTCGAGCAGCTTGGAGTCGATGCGCTCTATGTCGGCGTAGTGACCGAGCAGTTCGCGCAACTGGTGCTGCGTGTCGGCAAACAACTGTTCGTTGTGCCACAGCGTGTCGTCACCGTCGAAACCGACGACGAGTGTGGACGTCGCGTTCATCGTGGGGCTCCACCTCGGGTCACTATCCCGCGGGCACCCCGCGCTACGCAGTACGGTCGGGCCATGCGGAGTAGTTCGACGCGCAGTCTCTGTGGGCGTCCCGGGTGCGGGCGCAGTGCCGGCACGGCGGTCATTGTCGACCCGGGTACGTTGCACGTCATTTTCGTCCAGCCCGCAGACGCCGTGGTCGGCGCCGTGTTGTTGTGCGACATGCACCAGCGCAGGGTCAATGTGCCCGAGGGGTGGGTCGTACGCGACGAGCGGGTCGCCGCCCGCCCGCCCGTGCCCGACGATCGCGCGGCGGCCGCGGTCACGGTCGCACCGTCCCCAGTCGCACCGTCCCCAGTCGACGACGAGTCGCGACCGTTGTTGCGCCGCGCGTTTCGGGCTGCGGCGCCCGGGTCAGCGCTTTCCCGTGAGCCACGGGGCCTCTCCTGGCTCGAGCGGTTGGGTCATGATGTGGACAGCGGTCCACAGCATCCGACAGGCCGGGTGGATGAGAACCGGCAACACGATCGCGATGACGAGGGCGACGATGGTGACCGGCACGACCGCGAGGTCGGGCGCGGTGACGATCATGCCGACGATGATCGAGGCCAGGATGGCGACCGTGGTGAACACGGTGTTGAGGCCGACGGCACCGATGAACTGACCTTCTTGGCGCTCGAAGACGAAGCCGCAACGGGGACAGTGGTCGGCCATTTTGAGCCAGTGGGTGAAGATCTTTCGTTGCCCGCAGACGGGACAGCGCGCCAGCAGGGCGCGGCCGAAGAGCCGCCACCAACCCGGCGTCGTCGGAGCATCGGTCATGGCTCCCAGCGTATGGACAATTTGTCGCTGTTCGCTGACATTGCGCTCGGTGCCTGAGGCGCCTTCGTTCCCGCGGCGAAGCCGCCGATCCGTTGCGGCGGAGCCGCACAGGTAGCCTGCGCGTAATGGAAGACGAAGAGCTACGGCAGGCCGTCCGCGAACTGGTGGCTGCCGCCGACCCGCTCGATCGGGTTGCGTTCCGGGGCGAGCAGTGGGATCGCGGCTTGGCCATGGTGAATTTCCCGGTCGGCAAGGGCGGGCTGGGCCTGTCGCCGAACGCACAATCGACGATCAACGACGAACTACGCAGCCTCGGCGCCTACGTCGACAACCTCGTGATCAACCCCATCGGCATCGGGATGGGTGCTCCGGTGGTGCTCGCGCACGGTACCGAAGAGATGCACGATCGATTCCTGCGGCGCATCTTCACCGGTGAGGACATTTGGTGCCAGCTCTTCAGCGAGCCCGGCGCGGGCAGCGATGTTGCGTCGCTGGCCGCGCGTGCGGTGCGCGACGGCGACGAATGGATCGTCAACGGCCAAAAGGTGTGGACCACGCTGGCGCACCACTCGCGTTGGGGCATGTTGGTCGCCCGCACCAACCCTGACGCCACAAAACACAAGGGCATGTCGTATTTCGTGCTCGACATGCAGGCGCCCGGTGTCGAGGTCCGTCCGCTGTTCCAGATCACTGGAGAGGCGGAGTTCAACGAGGTCTTCATGACCGATGTCCGCGTGCCCGCGTCGATGATGCTCGGCCGCGAAGGCGACGGTTGGAACGTGGTCATCACCACTCTGATGAACGAACGCGTCGCGCTCGGTGGCGGCGATACCGGCAAAGGTGGCGGCAACATCAAGGTGCTCATGTCGCTGTGGGCCAAGCGCCGAGCGATGGGGCCGGTCGACCCGGTGCTGCGCGACAAAGTCGCCCGGCGTTGGATCGAGGCCGAGACCCTGCGCCTCACCAACCTGCGAGCGCGAGCCAACTCCAGTGTCGGCACACCCGGCCCCGAGGGGTCGGTGGGCAAGCTCGTGTCGGCCGAACTCAACAAGCGCATCAGCGAGACGTGTATCGACGTCTTGGGCGCCGATGGCATGTTGTTCCCCGACGGTTATCCGATGTCGCGGCCACGCGATGCGGGGCTCTTCGGCGACAACCCGCGCACATTGTTCCTGCGAATGCGAGCGCAATCGATCGAGGGCGGCACATCCGAAGTGATGCGCAACATCCTGGGCGAACGGGTGCTTGGCCTGCCCAAGGAGCCGCAAGTCGACCGCGATCTGCCGTGGTCCAAGGTTCCTCGCAACGGCTGATCTGAGTCATCGATCACTGCGGTGGACGACGGGCGCTCCCCGAAGTAGCGCCGCCCGCGCCCTACGCTCGCATCCATGGCAGCCCCGATGAGTGTCGCGAATGCGGCGACCGCCTCTCGCCGGCGGCGTATCAGGGCGATCCAAATGTTCTTCGGCATCGCGCTGATGGTGGTGACCTTCGCGGTGTTCCTGCCGAGAATCGCGGACTACGGATCGGTGTGGGAGGCCGTTCGATCGATGTCGCCATGGCAGGTCTCGTTGCTGGCCGTTGTCGCGATCTGGAACTTGTTGACGTTCGGGCCGAACTGGATGGTGGCACTGCCGGGACTCGGTTTCCGGCAGTCGCTCGAGGTGAATATGGCGTCGACCGCGGTGGCTAACGTGGTGCCCGCCGGCAGCGCGGTCAGCTTCGGCATCTCGTGGGCAATGTTGCGCGAGTGGGGTTTCGAACGACGCGCGGTCGCGCTCGCGCTCATCCTCAACGGCATCGGCAACAACCTCGTCAATGTCGGGTATCCGCTCGTCGCGGTCGCTTTGTTGGCCATCGCCGGCGAGGACAACTCGGTCATGACGCGCGCCTCGCTGGTCGGCGCCGCGCTGTTCGTGTTGGGTGTGATTGTGCTCGTCGCGATCATGCACAGTGAGAAGCAGGCAGTGCGCTTCGGCCATTTCTGGGATCGACTCGCCAGCGTGCTGTTGCGCCCCCTGCGGCGCGGGCCGGTGCGCGGCAGCGGGTTGGCTCTCGTGCGATTCCGCGAGGATTCGCTCGAGTTGCTGCGCCGGCGGTGGCTGGCGCTGACCGCAACGATCGTTGTCGGCACGCTGTCGGTCTTCCTCGTATTGTTGGTCGCGCTGCGCGTGACCGACATCGGCTCGAGTCAGGTGACCCTCATCGAAGCGTTCACCGCGTGGTCGCTCGTGCGCCTGCTGACCGCCATACCGATAACGCCCGGGGGCATCGGTATCACCGAGCTCGTGCTCGTGGGCTCGCTGACCGGCTTCGGCGGCGACGAGCCCAAGGTCGTCGCCGCAGTGCTGTTGTTCCGGGCACTGACCTTCTTGCCGCCGGTGTTCATCGGCGCGGTGGTCGCCTTCACGTGGCGGCGTCATGAGCGGCGGGTCGTGCCCGCCTCACCGGCCTCGCCCGCCTGAGCGCCACCTCGCTACGCGCGGCGCCAGACCGGGCCGGCGGGGGTGTCCTCGACGACGACGCCACGCGTGGTGAGTTGGTCGCGGAGACGGTCGGCCTCGGCGAAATTGCGGGCCGTACGCGCCGCCTGGCGCGCGTCCACCAGCGCGGAGATCTCGTCACTGTCGGCACCGTCAGAGCTGGCGTGCTCGAGTGTCAAGCCCAACACACCGGCCAACTCGGCGACGGTCGCGCTCAGCACCTGCGCGTTGGCGAGGTCGTTGTCGTCGAGCGCGGCGTTGGCTTGCCGCAGCCCGTCGAAGATGACCGCGACCGCGCTCGGTGTACCGAGGTCGTCGTCCATGGCATCGCGGAATGCCGCCACCAACTCGTCGACGAACACCTGCCCACCCAGATCGATACCGGCGGCGACGGCGCGTCGCGCCATCGCGTCGAGCCGACCGATCGCCGCCGCACTCTGGTCGAGCGCGCTGCCGTTGATCTCCATCGTCTTGCGATAGTGCGTTTGCAGGATCAACAACCGCAGCGAGCGTGCGTCGTAGCGCTCGAGCACCTCGGTGAGCGTGGTGAAGTTGCCGAGCGACTTGGACATCTTTTCGCCGCTGACTTGCACCATGCCGTTGTGGACCCAGGTACGCGCAAACGGTCGACCCGTGCCGCTGGCCTCGGCCCGTTCGTTTTCGTGGTGGGGGAACACGAGATCGTCGCCCCCGCCGTGGATGTCGAAGCCCGCGCCCAGGATCTCGAGCGCCATCGCGACGCACTCGATGTGCCAGCCCGGTCGGCCGGGACCCCACGGCGAAGGCCACGCGGGTTCACCCGGTTTGGCCGACTTCCACAGCGCGAAGTCGAGTGGGTCGTCTTTGCGGTCGTCGACGTCGACGCGGGCACCGGCGCCCTCTCGTAGATCGTGGACCTCGCGGTGTACGAGTGCGCCGTAGTCGTCGAGGCGATCGACGTCGAAGTACACGCCGCTGCCCTCGACCGCGTATGCGTAGCCGCGCTCGATGAGCAACGTGATGACATCGATCATCTGTGGCACGTACTCAGTGGCGCGTGGGCGAAGATCGGGCGAGGCGATACCGAGGCGATCCATCTGGTCGATGTAGGACCGTTCGTACTCGGCCGCGACCTCGTGCTCGGGCCGCCCTTCGCGGGCGGCCCGTTTGATGATGTTGTCGTCGATGTCGGTGATGTTGGACACCAACGTGACGTCGTAGCCGCGCCATTCGAGGTAGCGGTGCAAGATGTCGTAGCCGAGCGCGCTGCGGGCGTGGCCGAGATGGGGATGGTCATAGACCGTCGGCCCGCACCAGTAGATCCCCGCTCGACCGGGGTCGCGCGGAGTGAAGGCGACCTTCTTACCCGAGAGCGTGTCGGTGAACGAGAGCACCGAGCCAGGATAGAGAACGGATGCGCTCAGGGGAGTGGTTTATCGAGGTCGAGTCCGCATTGCGCGGCGACGTCGCGCAAAGCGCCCGGAGATTGGTCGTGTACGCCGGCTCCCGAGAGGACGCCGCGGGCCAACTCGTCGAGGGCCATCAGCGCGGTCGGCGCGTCGAGGTCGTCGTCGAGTGCTTCGTGCACGCGCGTGACGTAGGGCCGGGGGTCGGGGCCGGCGCCCGACGAGTTGGCGGCAGCGTGCAAGCGTTCGAGCAGCGCGGACGCGTCGTCGATCTCGTCGTCGAACCATTCCCAGTTCGTGCGGTAGTGGTGCGCCATGAGCGCAAGTCGGATCGCCCGCGGGTCGGCCGTCTTGCGCAATTCGCTCACGAATACGAGGTTGCCCAACGACTTGGACATCTTGGTGCCCTGGTACGCGACGAGACCGGTGTGCATCCAGTGCCGCACGAACGGCGCGTCGTTGGCCGCGTGGCTCTGCGCGATCTCGCATTCGTGATGCGGATAGATCAGGTCGGTACCACCGCCGTGGAGATCGAGCGTCGTGCCCAACACCGCCTTGGACATCGCCGAGCATTCGATGTGCCACCCCGGGCGGCCGGGCCCGAACGGTGAATCCCAGGACGGTTCGTCAGCCAGCGATGGCTGCCAGAGGATGAAGTCGAGCGGGTCGCGCTGACGCGGGTCGTCGGGATGTCCGCCCCGCTCGCGGGCGAGTTCGATCATCCGCTCGCGCGAGTAATGCGAGAGCTCTCCGTAGCGCGGCGCTTTGCCGACATCGAAATAGGTGGTGCCCTCGGCCTGATAGGTGAAGCCGCGGTCGGCGAGTACGCGGATCATCTCGATGATGTCGGCCATCGACTCGGTCGGGCGCGGCTCGGCGAAGGGGGGATGGGCGTCGAGCGCGGCCATGTCGTCGTGGAACCGAGCGGTCTCGGCCGCCGCCAACTCGAGGTAGTCGACGCCGAGCGAGCGGGCCTTCGGCAAGATCGAGTCATCGACATCGGTGATGTTGCGGACCATATGGACCGTATGGCCCAGGGCCTCCAGCCGGCGGGTCAAGAGGTCATAGGTCAGGTACGTGGCGGCGTGGCCGAGGTGCGTCGAGTCGTACGGCGTGATGCCGCACACGTAGATCTGTACGGTCGGACCGGGCTCGAAGGGCACCACCCGCTGCTTCGCTGTGTCGTAGAGACGCATGGGCACGGCGCACAAGGTAGCGGGTCGACCGATGGGGTGGTTCGTCCACAAACCCCAGGGGGCGCGGAATCTAGACGCCCTCAACCTTGTTACCGTGGTGATATGGGATTTCGTCGTAAGGAACAAGCCGCTGGGCGCGGCGGCGGCTTCACCCTTGTGCTGGCCGCGGTCGGTCTCACCGCCATGCTCTTGCTGGCGGGCAAGATGTTCGGGTTCGTCGACTTCGGCAGTACCGAGATCGACCGCTCACAGCCGCCATTACTGGTGCAATTGAGCGATCTCGCGGAGTACCGGGCGGCGTCGAGCAACTTCGAGCTCATCGTCGATCTCGAGAACGACGTCAAGTTCCTCCCCGACTTCGTGGCCGGTGAGCGTTCGGTGATGGTGGCGGCCGGCACGGTCGACGCCAAGGTCGATTTCTCCAAGCTGACCGAGCAGAACATCATCGTGTCCGAAGACCGCAAGTCCGTCTCGATCCACCTGCCGCCGCCCGTCATCGCGGACCCCCGCGTCGACAACGAACGCACCGAAGTCGTCTCGCGCCAGCGCGGTGTGCTCACGCGCATCGGTGGCGTTTTCAGCGATCAGCCCGTCAACGACAAGAAGCTCTACGTCCTCGCCGAAGAAAAGTTGCGGGCCGCCGCGCAAGCGTCGCAACTCCGCGATCTCGCCGAGAAAAACACGAGGGCCATGCTCGAAGCGCTCCTGCGGTCGTTGGGTTTCGAGCAGATCACGATCATTTTCGATCCGCCCGCAGTCGCAGGCTGACGGCCCATCGGCGGCCGATCAGGGCGCCGAGCCGGTACGATTCCCCCGAAGCAAATCCAGAAAGATCGACGTGTCCGATACGGGTCCTGATGGGCCAATGAGCAAAGGCCCGGTGCGGGCGACCAAGCCGCAACTGCCGCCACCTCCGCCACCCGATCCGGGCTGGCGTGTCGAAGGCTCACGCACCGACGGTCGTGGCAACAAGCCCAGCCGCACGAGCCGCATGAACTGGATGCGGTTCCTCACGCTCGTGGGCATCGTCTTGTTGATCAACTGGCTCGTGGCGAGCGCGTTCGTAAACGGGCCCGACGACCGGTTGCGCGTTCCCTACAGCGAGTTCCGCAATCAGGTTGTCGACGGCAACGTGACCAAGGTCAGCTCGCGGGCCGAGTCGATCCAGGGCGACTTTCGCGACGAGGTCACCTTCGAAGGCAAGAAGGCCACCAAGTTCGCGACCGAGCGGCCGACGCTGGCCAAAGAAGACGATCTGTTCGAGTTGCTCGAGTCCAAGGACATCGTCATCTCCGCCGATCCTCCCGATGACGGCCCGAGCTTCCTCGAAAGTGCCCTCTTCGGTTTCGGGCCGGCGATCCTGATCGTGTTGCTGTTCGTCTTCCTCATGCGCCGCGCCGGTGGTGGCGTGGGCGGCCTGTCATCGATCGGGCGCTCCAAGGCCAAGCGCTACGACGCCAGTCAGACCCGCACGACGTTCGAAGACGTCGCCGGCATCGAAGACGCCGAGCAAGAACTTGTCGAGATCGTCGATTTCTTGAAGAACCCCGACAAGTACCGGCGGTTAGGCGCGGCGATACCCAAGGGCGTGTTGCTCTCGGGGCCTCCCGGCACGGGCAAGACATTGCTCGCCCGCGCGGTCGCTGGCGAGGCCAACGTCCCATTCTTTTCGCTGTCGGCGTCAGAGTTCGTAGAGATGATCGTCGGCGTCGGCGCCAGCCGCGTTCGCGATCTCTTCTCGCAAGCCAAGCTGGCGTCACCCGCCATCATCTTCATCGACGAGCTCGACGCCATCGGCCGAGCGCGGGGCAGCTCGTCGGGTCTCGGTGGCCACGACGAGCGCGAGCAGACCCTCAACCAGATCCTCACCGAGATGGACGGCTTCACCGGCAGCGAAGGCGTCATCGTGCTCGCCGCGACCAACCGTCCCGAGATTCTCGACTCGGCGCTGTTGCGACCGGGGCGCTTCGACCGCCGTGTCGTCGTCAGTCCTCCCGATCAAGTGGGGCGCCAGCAGATCCTGCAGGTGCATACGCGTTCGGTGCCCCTCGACGACGCCGTCGACCTCTCTTCGTTGGCCTCCACGACCGCCGGCATGGTCGGTGCCGACCTCAAGAACCTCGTCAACGAGGCCGCGCTGTTGGCCGCTCGGCGCGAACACGAGCGCGTCAACATGTCCGACTTCACCGACGCGCTCGAAAAGATCATCCTCGGCACCGAGCGACGGCTCGTGCTCTCACAAGATGAGCGCGAGCGCACGGCCTACCATGAGAGTGGGCACGCGTTGCTGGGCATGTTGCAGCCGGGCGCTGATCCCGTACGCAAGATTTCGATCGTGCCGCGTGGCTCCGCACTCGGCGTTACCTTCCAGAGCCCCGAATCCGATCGCTATTCCTACGAAAAGAAGTACCTACGGGGTCGCATCATGGGCATGCTCGGCGGCCGCGCCGCCGAAGAGCTCGTGTACGACGAAGTGACCACCGGCGCGGCCAATGATCTCGAACGCGTGAGCCAAATTGCGCGGCAAATGGTCGGGCGCTGGGGCATGTCCGATGTCATCGGCCTCGTCTCGGTGCTGCCACCGCCCGGCGACGAGCAGTACTTCGGCGCCGCCGGCCAGGTCTCCGACGACACCCGCCAGCTCGTCGACCGCGAGGTCCGGCGGATCATCGAGGCCTGCTACGTGCGCGCACAGCACGCGCTGGCCGCCAACCGCGACAAGCTCGAGTCGCTGACCGTGCAGCTGCTCGAACACGAGACCCTCGACGAGGACGACGCCTACCGCGCTGCGGGCTTCGAGCGCGATCCCGTCAACGTCGCGGAGATCGTGCCCGCGCTGCTGGAGGCGGGCTCGACGACCGACGCGACCGACGACGAGCCGCGCGACTGAGCGCCAACCCGCCAAGTTGGCACGTTCGTCGCATCCGGCCGTCACGGGCGCGCGCATAGGATCCTTGTGATGACCACCAGGGATGACGAGCTGACGGCGATCAGCGGCTGGACCGACGACGAGATCGCACAGGACAACGTGCGCGCAGCAGGCGCGCTCTACGCGGCGGCAACCCTCGAGCAGCTCGCGATCATCGAGCTCGTCGAGCGCCTCAACGAGCTCAACCAGCAGAAGCTCTTGAACATCGGCGCCGGTGAGGCATCGAACCGCCTGCACGAGTTCTGGGACAAGGGCTACAAGCGCATGCCCGCCAAGC
>JBDSMH010000072.1:0-8519 GCA_039915945.1 Acidimicrobiales bacterium
GATCAGCTCCGCGTCGCTGAGCTGTGGTGCGATCCCGATCGCGGGTCGTTCCGGTGCCCAGCCCGGATGATCGATCAACAAGTCGTCGACCGTGACATAGAGTCGGGTCGCGAGGGCGTCCAGGTCAGGGTTCATGCCAGCAGGTCCTCCAAGACGATGGCGTGTGTAACGCGCTGATCTTGGACGCTCTCGCGCTCAACGTGGCGGATCCTCGCGCGAACCGCGCGAACCCCTTGGAACTAATCGTCTAGTGCCCTGACCATGATTGTTGGTGGTCGCGTCCACCACTTGGTCGGTTGGGTCTGTTTTGATTTGGTGATGGCGGAACGTGTGCGTGTGCGTCGTTTGAATGATGAAGCGCCCCGTATTTGATGGAGGGTCTGATTCCACGAAGGGGTGGAGTTATGCCAGCCCCGAGGAAGTACCCCGAAGAGTTGCGGCTTCGAGCGATCAGGCTTGTTGCGGAGGCTCGTGAGCAGGAACCTGAACTGTCGTTGAACGCGGCGGTGCATCGGATCGGTCCGCGTGTGGGGGTGAATCCGGACACGTTGCGGACGTGGTGTAAGCAGGCCGAGATCGATTCGGGTCGCCGCCCGGGGGTGACGACGTCGGACGCGGCGGAGATCAAGGCGTTGCGCCACGAAGTGAAGGAACTGAAGCGGGCCAACGAGATTTTGTTGGCGGCCTCGTCTTTCTTCGCGCGGGAGCTCGACCCGCGTCTGCCGTGGTGATCTTGTTCATCGAGATCTACAAGAACCAGTTCGGGGTCGAGCCGATCTGTCGGGTGCTGAGCGCGCACGACGTCAAGATCGCCCCGTCGACGTTCTACGCGGCTCGAGTGCGGATGCCGTCGCCTCGAGCGGTACGCGACGCGGTCGTGTTGGACCACATCGTGCGGATTCACACGAGCCTGACGATCGGGCGTCGTGTGTATGGGGCGCGCAAGGTGTGGCACGAACTCGCCCGGGAACACGCCCGCGGCGAGCATCCCGAATTAGGGCCTATGCCACGCTGCCAGATCGAACGTCTGATGCGAGCGAACGGGCTGCGAGGGGTGCGGCGGGGCCGCCAGTTTGTGACGACCCGTCCCGACCACGGCGCTGAACGCGCGGCGGATCACGTCAAGCGGGACTTCACCGCGACCGCACCGAACCGCTTGTGGGTTGTCGATTTCACCTACGTCGCGACGTGGGCAGGGACCGTGTTCACTGCGTTCGTGGTCGATGTGTTCTCCCGCCGCATCGTCGGTTGGCGCACCGCAGCAACGATGCCCACCGCGTTGCCGCTCAACGCGTTGGAGATGGCACTGTGGACCCGCGCCCAAGCCGACCAACTCGTCGCGGGACTCATCCATCACAGCGACGCCGGCAGCCAATACACCTCGATCCTGTACACGAACAGGCTCACCGATGCCGGCGCGGTCGCCTCGATGGGCACCGTCGGAGACTCGTACGACTGCGAGGATCCTCCGGTGGCGTTCCGATCGTTGAAAGGATCGCTGCTGCCGTTGTCTCGTGTGGCCTGACCCTTGCTACGACCGACCTTTGTGTCCTTGCGTTGACCTGTCGGTCACATGAGATGGCGGTGTAGTGCGCTCGCCGGCCGGGCGGGCAGTGACCTAATAGGAGCCTGATCTACCCAGGTCCCATCGCAGTCCTGTCCTTCCCGCTCGACCAGCAAGCTCGACCATTCGACCCCAGGAGGATCAATAGTCATGACAAGCATCGCGCTCAGACGCACCGATGTCATCGTCGGTGTCGATACTCACAAAGATGAACACGTCGCCGTGGCGATCGACGGACTCGGCGGACTGCTCGGCGATCCGTTGGCGGTGCCTGCCACCAACGACGGTTACGCGGTGCTGCTCGAGTGGGCCGCCTCCCTCGGTGACATCCACCGCTTCGGCGTGGAGGGCTGCGGCTCCTATGGGATGGGCCTGGCCCGGTTCCTGCGCCGCAACGGCCACCCACCCGTCGAGGTCGCGCGCCCGCCGCGTGCGGGTCTTCGTCGGATGTCCGGCAAAAGCGACGCCATCGACGCGGAACACGCCGCTCGGGCGGTCCTCGCCGGCGTTGCGGTGGTGACACCGAAGACCGCTGACGGAGATATCGAAGCGCTCCGGTTGATCAAGATCGCTCGTGATACCGCAGTAAAAGCGCACTCGACGGCGATCATCACGCTGAAGGCGACGTTGGTGACCGCAACCGCGGAGCTGCGCGGCGCGCTCGAACCGCTCAGCGACTTCAAGCTCATCGCCGCGTGCGCCGAGCTCGTTCCCGGTGACCGCATCGGCGACCCCGACACCGCGATGCGACATGTCCTGCGATGCCTCGCCCGGCGCTGGCTCGAACTACACGAAGAGATCAAAATCCACACCCGCCACCTCAAAGCGATCACCAAGGCGGTCGCACCGCAGCTCCTCGACGCGTACGGCGTCGGCTTCGACGTCGCCGCGGAGATGCTCATCGCCGCGGGCGACAACACCAACCGAGTCCGCTCAGAAGCCGCGTTCGCGAAACTCTGCGGCGTGTGCCCGATCCCCGCCGGATCCGGCAAGACCAACGGCCACCACCGCCTCAACCGAGGCGGGAACCGCCAAGCCAACGCTGCGCTCTACCGCACCGTGATCGTCCGCATGCGCTGGCACGCACCAACGATCACCTACGTCGAGCGACGCACCAAAGAAGGCCTCACCAAGAAAGACATCATCCGCTGCCTGAAACGCTACGTCGCACGCGAGATCTACCAACTCCTCCCCGCGCCAACGACGAACGCGATACTCGACAACGCCGCCTAATCGACCTGACGATCTATAGGAGCATCAACGCGCTCGCCGAGTCGTTCAACGGGCTCTACAAATGGGAGCTGATCTACCGCCAAGGACCGTGGCGCGGTCTCGACGACGTCGAGTTCGCGACGATGACCTACGTCGACTGGTTCAACCACCAACGCCTCCACGGCGAGATCACCACCGACGCCAGCTACACCACACCGGCCGAATCCGAGGCCAACTACTGCAGTCAAAACCCGACAGCCCTCGAGGCCGTCACCCAATAACCCGAGCAGTCACACAGCTCGGGGCGATTCAGGCCGACCGTTATGCGGACTTCTTACAGACGGGCTTTTTTGCTTGGGTCCGATCCGATGGACTCGTACAGGATTCCTTCGCTTACCGCGCGCTAACTCAGGCGTGAAAGATCGGGTGTGCGGGGCGTGAAGCGTCCGTGATCGGCCAGGGTTCCCGGTCAGGCACGCAAGGCGGGCTCGGGTTCCCTTTCTCCCGAATCTCGCCTGCGCCCCGCACACCAAAGGCAAGAGCACTCGTCGGCCTTTCGTTGCGGCGCACGTCGACACGTCGCGATTACCTATAGCGCGGGCGGCACCCGGTGCCCCAGTTGCACTAGGTGCCGCCCGCTACGCGCGATCGCGCGGACGGCTCGCGGGTTTAACCCTTCGCGGTCTGCGCGGTCCTACGTACCAATAAGCGAACGCCGTGACACCGACGGCGAGAACCGTCATCCGAAGCGTGCGCATCCCTATCGGTCCATTGTTCGAGATAGGGCCCGGCGCAGAGACTTACGAGGGGTCTACGCCGGGCCGAGCCAGTTGTTGCCTGATTGATCGACCCAACGTTGGAGATTGTTACGGCAACCTTCACGGCCTGGGGTGGTACGTCGCAGAAAGAACGCGCATGCTCGGCAAGGCTGTCGCGAGCGGCGCCGCGTTGGGCCGTATGGTCCAGGTAAAACAGCGGTCGGTCTGGGTACCGCCTCTTGTCTCCTCCCACAGGCACAAGGAAGGTTCCCGCGACTTTGATACGTTCGATGCCAACCGAGTTCCGCGACCGATTTCGAGGACGAACTGGACTCGAGATGCGACTAGCCGAACTGGTCATCGTTCTAAGCTTAGAGTCGGTGGTTCTCCGGGCAGGGCCAAGCGTATGTCGAGACCACTTCAGTGAAAATTGCTCGCAATGCGAGTGAGCAATGAACTGATGAGGCGGTTCCCGCGCTCGGTTTCAACCGAGACCGGAGTCGGGCCCGAACCCGCCGCTGCCTTCGCGCCAACGCCGCAGCGATTCAAACGGATAAATCCCCGTGGAATGACCGTCGTTCCACGTGACGGACAATCCCCACGCGCCGTGCAGCTCGGCGTTGTCGATGCGAAGCGGCAACGGGCTACCCGGACGAGGCCATGTCTCGGCACCCTGATCGCGCAAGCTGCGACACGTGGCGCACGGACACGCGTGGCGCAGCGTCACCAAGTCGAAGGCGGCGACGTACCCGTCTTCAAAGGTGATCGTCACGCCCTCGTCCCTGACGACATCGATGTTGCCGGGCTCGAATCGATCATCCATCGTCATAGTGTGCTCGACGATCCGGCGAAGTACTCCCGCTACCGGCCCGCCGCTTTCATACCGGCCTCGAGCAGCGCCCGAAAGCGCGGGTCGCCCGTGATGTTGTTCTGCATCTTGTTCATCACGTAGCCGCCGGCGATACCGAGATTGGGGTCGGCAAATCCGGCAGAACCACCGGCGCCGCCATGGCCGAACCCACGCGGTCCGCCGTACACCTGCATGGGCCCGGTCGTCGCGAAGCCAAGGCCGAAACGAGTCTGCACCGACGTACCCGAGAGTGACAGCACCAGATCTTCGCCCTCGCTCTGCGGCTCCCTGGCACTGTCGATCGTCGCGGAAGTGAACAGCGCTCGATCAGGTCCACCTTCGATCGGTCCGATCAAGCCTGCGTAGAAGCGCGCCAACGAGCGTGCGTTAGTGATGCCACCTGCCGCGCCGAGCTCAGCCGCGTGGTACTCGCGAGTATTCGCCGCTGTCGCGAGATCGGGCCACGCGCCGTTCAACGTGATAGCGCGGCTCAACAGCGATTGCGCGGCTGCAGCGCGCATCTCATCGGTCATGGCCAGCGCGGGCGCGGCAATCATGGGCGCCACGCGCGACTCGAGTTCGGCCGGCAGACCCATGAAGAACTCGAGCCCGAGCGGGCGCGCGAATTCTCGCTGCCAGAACTCGCCCATCGTCATACCGGTGATGCGACGTACGACTTCGCCGACGAGGTACCCGTACGTGATGGCGTGATAGCCGAACCTCGTGCCCGGCTCCCAATAGGGCGACTGCACCTCGAGCGCTTCGATCACCGGCTGCCACGCCAGGGTCTCGTCGAACGTCAACTTGCGATCGAACGTGGGCAGGCCTGCCTTGTGGCACAGCAACCACCGCACCGGAATGTCTTGCTTGCCCGCCTGCGCGAACTCGGGCCAATAGTCGGCAACCGGCGCGTCGAAGTCGAGCAGACCGCGCTGGGCGAGCAGACTCGCGCACGCGGCCGTTGCGCCCTTGGTCGTCGAGAACACAACCTGCAGCGTCTCGTCGGTATACGGCTCGTTCGTGCCGGGATCGATGACACCGCCGTAGATGTCGACCACCATCGACCCGTCCACGAAGAGCGTGAAGCCGGCGCCCACTTCCTCCTGCTCGGCGAAGTTGTCGACGAACGCGGCACGCACGGGCTCGAATCCGTCAGCAACGTGGCCCCGCACTTCGACCGTCATGAGCCGCCCACCCCGTCCCCTCGATTCCAGATGATGACGTCATCGACCAGTCGCCGCGGCGACGGTGTGAAGTCTTCACCTTTTGTGTACGCCACCGGTATCAGCGCAACCTGGAACCAACTCGTCGGAATGCCGAGCACCTCGGCCATCGCTGTCTGATTCAGTTGATGTGCAGTGGTGAGTACAGACCCCAGGCCACGGCTGCGCAACGCGAGCTGAAAGCTCCACACCGCGGGGATCACCGATGCGAACATGCCCGAGTCCATGTGCGTCGACAAACCGAGTGGGCCCGGCTCGGGGATCATGATGTTGTAGCGATGCAGCGCGGCACCGACGTCGTAGCACGGGATGACCAACACCGGGACGTCTGCCATGCAGTCCGCGAGGTAGAGGATCGAGCGAGAGATTCGCGCCCCCGCTTCGTCACCCATGGCCAGCTTCGCTTCGAGCATCTGCGACACCCGCGGCACGAGCACATCGCGGTAGATCTGCGTGACCTTGCGCCGCTGCTCCGGATCATCGACGACCACCCAGAACCACTCTTGCGCATTCGAAGCATTGGGGGCGTAGCACCCGAGCCTGATGCACTCGGTCACCACCTCACGCGGCACGGGACGCGTCAGGTCGAGACGACGCCGAACGGCTTTGGTGGTGGTGAGCAACCGGTCGACAGAATCCAAATCGAACTGCGTCATAGAACAACTTTCGTCGGGGCTGGGAGCTTGTAGAGCTTCGCGTAGTTGTCCCACAAGATCTTGCGCTTCGACGACTCGGCGAACGGCAATTCGAGGAACGATTCGGTCGAGCGCGGAAACTTGGCGTCGGCATGCGGATAGTCCGTCGAGAACACCAGGTTGTCGTCACCGAACTCGTCGATGTAGTGCCGTGCCGGCGCTTCGTCGGCCTCGACCGACAAGAAGCAGTTGCGGAGTAGGTACTGCGAGGGCTTCATGCGCAGATGCGGCGCTTCGAGTTTGCCCAGCCATTCGTAGTGCTCGTCGAGTCGATACGCGAGCCACGGCGCCCACGCGCAGTTGCCTTCGAGCAATCCGACACGCAGTTCGGGGAATCGCTCGAGCACGCCGCCCGAAGTGAGACAGGTCACCACGAACATGATGCCGAGCGGTTGATTGAACGGATGCCACAACATGGTCGGACCGAGATGGTCGCTGAACGCGAAGTCCGGCTCGAGGTAGGTCTTGCCGCCACCGTGGAAACACACCGGCACGTCGAGACGAACGCACTCGCGCCAGATCGGGTCGTAGACGGGATCGTGCCATGGGCGACGATCGGGAAGGCCGGGCGTCATGAACGCAGCCTTGAACCCGAGATCGCCGACACAACGGGCCAGTTCGTCGACCGACCCGGCGACGTCGTGCGGAGCGAGCATCGCAGCCGCGTGCATGCGATCGGGCGCCTCGCTGCGGAAGTCGGCCAACCAGTTGTTGTACGCACGCGCGATCTCGAGGGCGAGATCAGGTTCGAGCCCGTCGTTGCCGAGGAACTGTGTGCTTTGCAGACCGAGCACGAACAACCCACGACTCGGGAACAACACCGTGCTGTCGAGGCTCTCCCTATCCATGGCCGCGAGCTGCGACTTGGCATCCCACTCGCACGATTCGGCGTGCGCGAAAACGCTGTCGGTCGACTCGTCCCAGAGCCCGTCGTACGCGCCGGGATGCAGATCGCTCAGGCGCGCAATCACGCGGTTTTTGACCTTGACGCGCATGTCTCGTTGCAATTCGGTCAGACCGATCGGCGCCGCGTAACGCCAACGTGGATCCATGTAGCTGGTCCAAAGATCGGGCGGCTCGAGGATGTGCATGTCGCTGTCCGCGACCAACCATCCGTTGGTGCTCATATGGCCCCCTTTATCCGCACGTTGTGCGCCCGTACATCATGGTCGAACTACGATTGCGATGTGAAGGACGAGCTTGATGTGAGGTCGTCCTCCGAGCGCCGTCTCGACCCCGCCACCATGGTGGTGATCGTCGCCGTTTCGGCCTGCAACATGTTGGGCTTTGCCGCGGTCTTCGCCTTGCTGCCCAAGTTGCAAGAGGCCCACGACCTACCGACCAAGAGCCTCGGCTTGATCACCGCGACCAGCGTCATCATGAGCGTGATCACGCAGCTCAGCTTGGCCCGCTTCGCCGACCGCGGCCACAGCCTGTTGCTCATGCGACTCGGCGCGCTCTGCATGGCCGTCGGGTTCTCTTGGTTCGCCATATCGGACCACTTCTGGCAGTTCGCATTAGCTCGCGCGCTCGTCGGCGCCGGCGGCGGCATGTTCAACCCGGCGGCGCGGCGCACGATCGTCAGCCAGGATCCGGCGCGCGCCGGCCAACTCATCGGCACCATGGTCGCCGTCGAAGTCGGCGGGTTCGTCATCGGTCCACCATTGGCGCTCGGCCTCTACGAGCTCGGCGGCTTGCGCCTGCCGTTCTTCGCCCCGACCATCTTGTTGCTGGTCGGCCTGCCGCTGATCCGCACGACCGCCAGCGCGGTCGCGACGACACCCCAACGTCCGCACGCGGTGCGTTCGGTGCTGGCCATGCCCGCCGCCCGCGCGGCGCTCGTCATCGGCGCGGCGGCAAACCTGTCGATCGGCGCGTTCGAACCGGTCATCGCCAAGCAGCTCACCGACCTCGGCTCGAGCGATCGAGCAATCGCGCTCACGCTGTCGACGTTCGCGATCCCCTACGTATTTCTCACTCGCTACGGCGGGCGCACCGCCGACCGCTACGGCGCGCACCGCACCGCGGTGTTGTCGATGCTGTGTACCGCGCCGGTCATCGCGATGTTCGGCATCGTGGACACCGCGCTACTCATCGCGGTCTTCGGTCTGATCCGATCGATCTTCGACACGATCACCACTCCTTCCGGGTCGTCGGCGATGGCCCGCGCGGTACCGATCGAACTGCTCGCCACCGGCCAGGGCCTCTACGGCGCGA
>JBDSMH010000083.1:0-6771 GCA_039915945.1 Acidimicrobiales bacterium
GCCGAGCGGACGGTGGTCCCGATCGCCGGCATCGTGCTCGCGCTGGAGCTGGCCAGCCGCTACCTCGCCGACCACCTCGACGGCGACTGGTACTTCGCCGTCGACCCGGGCGCCACCACCCGTCAACGGGCGCAGCTGCAGATGCGCCGCGCCGTTCGTCAGCTCGACGTACTCGACGACTTGCGCGAGCGGGCCGAGAACCTGCTATCCACTCGACCGTGACCGATTCTGTGTTCGATCTCAGCGCACTGTTCGCCCCGCCAGAAGACGACGCTCACTGGATGGTGGTGCGCGGATCCGACGTCGCGATACGCATCGATGCCGAGCCCGGCGGCCATTTTCCTACGACACAGGAACTGCTGCACCCCCATGTCCGCGACAGCGGGCATCATCTCGGCCGCCACGAAGAGCGGCACTACTTCACCCTCGACGCGAACGGCGGCATCGATCTGCCCGACGGCTTCGAATATGTCGCGTTGCGCGGGTTGTACGCGCACCTCGGCGACTCGCTCTGGTATGCGGCGGGTCGCGCGGTACAACTCATCGAGTGGGCGCGGACGCACAAGTTCTGCGGTCGCTGCGGCGCTCCGACGGCGCCCGTCCCCGGCGAACGGGCCATGGGTTGCGCGGGGTGTGGATTGCAGCAGTATCCGCGGGTCGCACCGGCGGTCATCATGGTCGTGCATCGCGGCGACGAGATGTTGTTGGCGCAGGGCGCGCGCTTCCCGATGAAGGTGTATTCGGCGCTCGCCGGTTTCGTCGAACCCGGCGAGTCGCTCGAGCAGGCGGTGCGCCGTGAAGTGCGCGAAGAGGTGGGTGTGACTGTGGGCGCCGTCGACTACTTCGACAGCCAATCGTGGCCGTTCCCCAATTCGTTGATGATCGGGTTCTACGCGGCGTACGAGAGCGGCGACCTCGTGCTCGACCCCGTCGAGATCCTCGACGCCGGATGGTTCCGTTCGTACGACTTCCCCAACTTGGGCTTTGGCCCGCCGAGCATCGCTCGTCTCTTGATCGACAACTTCGTCGCGAACGGCCCTGTGCGCGCCAAGCGTTAGTCGTTTTGTTCGCGCAGGAATTGCTCGACTTCGGCGGCGATCTCGTCGCCCGACGGCAACTCGCTCGATCGATCTTGGCGCATCATGTCGTCTTGGATCTCGAGCTGGCGCACCATCTGCACATGCTCTTCATTGCGCGCGATCAGGTCGGCGAGATGCATCTGCACACTGGCCGCCTGTTGTGTGAGATCGCTCACGTCGAAGTCGTGGCCCGTGAGGCCGCGCACCCCGTCGAGCAGCGCGATCGTCGCGGCCGGATACGTCATCGACGACGCGTAGTGCGGTACCTGTGCCCACACGCCGATCGCCGGTATGCCGTGCGCCGCGCATTCGTGCTCGACAACCGCGTGGATGCCCGAGGGCACGTCGATGGTGGTGCGGAGGAACCCGAGCTGGTGCGCAAGGTCGGCACTCGTAGCGGTGGCGGTGAGATGCGGTGGCCGCGTGTGTGGAGTGGCGGCGGGATACGCGCCGAGGTTGACGAGCAGGCTGACGTCGAACTCCATCGCGAGATCGCATACGGCGCGGCCGAACGACGGCCAGAGATGGTCGGGCTCGGGGCCGATGAGCAACAACAGCTCGCGGCCGGTGCGGTCGCGCCGTAGGTACAACTCGATGGCGGGCCAGCTGAGGCGCGTGTTGATGCCGTCGACGAGATGCATCACCGGCCGCCGGGCGCGGTAGTCGAGCAGCGCTTCGGAGTCGAAGGTCGCGAGTGCGTCGCCGCGCTGCTCGCCGAGGATCGTCTGTGCCGCCGCGCTCGCGGCGCCGCCGGCGTCGATGAAGCCGTCGAAGTAGGTGATGAGCAGCGGATCGTCGATCGACGGCCGGCTGTGCAACTCGAAGAGCGCCACGGCCGCCTACAGCGTCCGAGCGATGACAGCCGCCTGCGACGACAAGTGATCGACACGCCGGATGAACGTGCTGATGTCCTGGCCCGCGGCGCGATCGCCCATGGCCCCGGCGACGTAGCGCGAGTAGACGCCCTCGAGGATGCACGCCACCTTCCAACTCGCGAACGCCATGTAGTAGTCGAGTTGGGTCAGGTCGCGTTTGGAGCGTGCGGCGTAACGAGTGATGAGCTCGGCGCGGGTGGAGAACCCCGGCTCGGCCGATGGCGGTGAGTCGAGCGCGTGCTGCGCGTCGCCGTCTTCGCCCCAATACACGAGCAGCTGCGCGAGATCGGCCAGGACATCACCGAGGGTGCACAGCTCCCAGTCGAGCACGGCGCGTACGGAACCGTCGTCACCAAAGATGCAGTTGTCGAGGCGGTAGTCGCCGTGCACGATGCCCGAACCCTGTTGCTCGGGAATGCGCGCCACGAGCAACTCGTGGACTTCGTCGATCTCGGGTATCTCGCGCGTCTTCGAATCGTGGAACTGCATCCGCCAGCGCTTGAGCTGGCGCGCGATGTAGCCGTCTTTGCGACCGAGATCGCCGAGCCCGATCGCGTCGACATCGGCCTCATGGATGTCGACCAAGGTGTCGATGAGCGCGTTGCTGGCGGTGGTGCGCACGGGCACGGCCATCGTCTGCGCCGCCTCACGGTTGCGCAACACGATGCCGTCGACGAAGCCCATGACGTAGAACGACGAACCGTTGACGCTTTCGTCGGTGCACAGCCCATAAAGGGGCGCGACAGGAACCTTGGTCGGCTGCAACGCCGCCACGATCTTGAACTCGCGGCCCATGTCGTGCGCGGTGGCGAGCACGTGGCCGAGCGGGGGGCGGCGCAGGGCGTATGCGTTGCCGTTGCTATCGGTGACGCGAAACGTCAGGTTGGAGTGTCCACCGGCGATGAGCTCGAAGTGGAACGGCGGCTTGGACGCCGGGTCATGCTCGCGCAACCACGCGGTGACCCCTTCGGCGTCGATGCCGGTAATCGAAGGAACGGTGGACCCTGCCATCGTCGCAACCGTAGTGCCAGCACCCCCCGCGAGGGTGGCTCCGCCGTGCCGCAAGATGAGCCGGGAACCGTACGCTGTAGCGCGGCCGGAACGACCGGCGGACAGGGCCCGAGTGGCCCCGGCGCAGTGAGAAGTTAGGTAGAGCCCGATGGTCGACGTAACCGATGCGACGTTCCAGACTGACGTCATCGAGGCCTCGCACTCCGTGGCGGTCGTGGTCGATTTGTGGGCGCCGTGGTGCGGGCCCTGCCGCACGCTTGGCCCCATCCTCGAAAAGGTGATCGACGAGACCAAGGGGCAGGTCGTGTTGGCCAAGGTCAACGTCGACGAGAACCCCGGCATCTCCCAGGCGTTCCAGGTGCAGTCGATCCCTGCGGTCTATGCCATCAAGGACGGTCGCCCGGTAGGGGAGTTCCTGGGGTCCAAGAGCGAGGCGTGGGTACGCTCCTTCGTCGAACAATTGCTGCCGACCGGCGTCGAGTCCGAGATCGGCGACCTGCTCACCGCCGGCGACGAACCATCGCTGCGCAAGATCCTCGACATCGACCCGGGCCACGCGGTCGCCATCGTCAAGCTGGGTGAGATCCTCGTGCACTCTGATCGGGGCGACGAGGCGTTGGCGCTGCTCGAGCGCATTCCCGAAACCGCCGATACGCGTCGCATTGCGGCGCTCGCGCGCGGCGGTGTCGCGCTGGTCAGCGATGTCGAGAGCAAGTTCGACGCGCTGTTGCCCCGCGTCAAGGCCGACGAGGAAGCCCGCCAGGAATATCTCGACATCCTCGAGTTGCTCGGCCCCGACGATCCTCGCACCGCGACCTACCGCCGTCGGTTGACCTCCGCGCTCTTCTGAGCGTTCGCCCTTCCCACTGTCACTGGCCCTCGCTACTGTGAGGGCACTCCTTCCCCTCCCGGTTCGATCCGGCTGACGTCGCTCTTGCGCGCCCGGCCGGCCCACGAGGGAGGCTGCGGTTGCAGCAGCGCAGTGAGCCCGAGGCTCCCGAATTCGCCGACGGTCGCGACGCGGGTGGCCGGCCGATGCCGGCCGCAGTGGTGGCGTCGATGCAGCGGATGGCGCTGACCTACCGATTCGTGCGCAACCATCCGGTGCGCGTCGCGTCGATGGTGACGGCGATCGTCCTCGTCGCAGTGATCGCTTGGCGCGTGCTGGCCGCGCCGGTGGCGGGCGCGCCCGAGGCACAGTTGCCCCTCGCCACACGGGGCGCCGCGAGCGCCGGCGCGGCCGCGCCCGCCACTTCGCGCGGCACCGAGGTCGTCATCCATGTCGCGGGCGCGGTCGTCAGCCCCGGCGTCTACCGGCTGAGCGACGGTGCGCGCACCATCGACGCCATCAGTGCCGCGGGTGGCGCGCGCGCTGATGCCGACGTGGCGCGGGTCAACCTCGCGGCTCGGTTGAGCGATGGGTTGCGCGTCTATGTCCCGGCGCTAGGCGAGACGGCCGCGCCGATCGTCGACGGTTCGTCCGATACGGCGGCGCAAGGGCCCGTCAATCTCAACACCGCAACTACGGACCAACTCGACGCGTTGCCCGGTGTCGGCCCCGCGACCGCAACCGCCATCATCGCGTACCGTCGCGATCACGGTCCGTTCGCTTCGATCGAGCAGTTGCTCGACGTGCCCGGTATCGGCCCTTCCAAGCTTGCGCAGATCCGCGCGTTGATCGTCGTATGAGCGGCGACCGCACACGCGTGTTGAGCGACGCCGCCGCGATCGCGATGGCCCTCGGGTCGTTCGCCGCGGCCATGATCGGGTGGTCGATCGCCGTATGGATACCGCTCGTCGGCGTGGTCATTGCGCTGCTGACGCGCCGGCCGTTGCTGCTCGTCGTGGCCGTCGTGGTGCTGGCCGCCGCGTTGGGCGCGCGCAGCGACCGTGGGCTCGCGGTACACGTCGCACAACGCGAGGTCCGCGCGTGGGTCACGGTGATGCGCGATCCCGAACAATTCGGCGCCGCGACGCGACTCGACGTGCGGCTCGGGCGCATGCGCCTAGAGATCAACGCATACGGCGCGCCGGCCCGTGCACTCAGCGGCCTGTTGGTGGGGGAGCGGGTCGAGTTGACCGGCACGGTGCGGCCGCGGCCGGCCTACGCGCCGTGGCTCGACCAGCGCCACGTCGTCGGCCGCCTCGACGTGCGCGACGTGTATGCGACTCGACCCGCAGCGTGGCCGTACTCGTGGGCCAACGCGCTGCGCCGCACGTTGCACGACGGCGCAAATTCGCTCGGTCGAGACCATCGTGGTCTGTTCACCGGCTTCGTCTTCGGTGATGACCGCGATCAGCCGTCAACGGTTGCCGACGACTTCCGGGGTTCGGGGTTGGGGCATCTCTTGGCTGTCTCCGGCGAAAATGTGGCCTTCGTCGCCGCGCTACTCGCGCCACTGTTCAAGCGGCTCGACTTCCGCGTGCGATTCGCGGCGCTGTCCACGGCGTTGGCGTTCTTCGCGCTCGTGACGCGATTCGAGCCGTCGGTATTGCGCGCCATCGTGATGGCATCGATCGCCGGGCTGGCGGCCGCGATGGGTCGCACCGTGAGCACCCGGCGCATCATCGCATTGACGTGTACGACGCTCGTGCTCGTCGACCCCGTCATCACGCGCTCGGTGGGTTTCCAGCTCTCACTATTGGCCACCGCGGGCATCGTCGAGCTCGCACCGTCGATCGCGTCGCGGCTGCCGGGCCCGCGGTGGTTGGCGTTGGGCGCATCGGTGACGATTGCGGCGCAGCTCGCGGTGGCCCCCGTAGAAGTTGCTCGCTTCGGTGGTATGCCGTTGGCGGCACTGCCGGCCAACGTCCTCGCGGCACCGGCCGCAGGCCCGATCATGATGTGGGGTCTCACCGCGGGCGTGGTCGCGGGCATCACCGGTGGCCCGATCGCCACCGTCGTGCATCTGCCCACGCGCGCGCTCGTGTGGTGGGTCGCCACCGCGGCGCGTGTCGCGGCGCGTGCGCCACTCGGCGAATTGCGGGCGCGACATCTGCTCGTGTTGATGGTCGCCGCAGTTGTGTTCGCACTGAGTCGCACCAAGAGTGCGCGCCACGTCGCGGTCGCTCTCGCAGTGGTCGCGTTGGCGCAACCGCCGTTGACCTTCGGCCATCTCGCGGCGGGTCAGCATCCACTGGCCACCGGCATCACCGTGGTGCGCGGTACCGACGGCACCACGGTGCTCACCATCGACGACACGGCTCGCGCTCGTTCGACACTCGAGGCGCTGCGCCGGCACGGCATTCGCCGCGTCGCGCTCGTTGTCGCGGTCGACGGCGGTCGCGCGAGCGGTGAGGTGGTGCGCGCGCTGCGCAGCCGCCTGGCGATCAGCGACATCTGGGCGCCGGCGCAGCACCAGATCAGGGGCGCGCGCACGCCATCGTTGGGCGCGTACCGCGTCGGGCTGTTCGAGATCGAGGTGACGTCGACGTCCGCGCCGTTGCAGACGATGCCCCGTGTAGCGTCCGATCCGCCCATACTGAGGCGTTGACCAGCCATTTTATGACTCGCTCTGTTCCGCTTGACACAAATCGGACACAGCCGGCACCCAAACCGAGTCGATAGCGGCTCGAGTGCGGTCCTCGTCGTCGGGCCATAGGTGGGCATAGGTGTCGAGGGTTTCGGTGGCTGTCGCGTGCCCTAAACGCTCTTGCACCACCTTGACGTTGAGCCCCGCCTGGATGAGCACCGAGGCGTAGTGGTGGCGCAGATCGTGGAAGTGAGCGCCGGGCGCGCCTGGCGCGTGGTTCACGTCGAGTGCGTCGAGACCGAAGAGGCGGCGCGTCAGCTCGACGCCTGTCAC
>JBDSMH010000118.1:0-12550 GCA_039915945.1 Acidimicrobiales bacterium
GCGGAAGTCGGTGTCGTCCTTCTTCACGCCGATGCCGTACGGCTCCTCGGTGAACGGCTCGCCTCGGACCTCGAGGTCGTCGTTGTCCGCGGCGAAACCGGCCAGGATCACGTTGTCCGTGCTGATCGCGTCCACCTGCCCGTTGCGCAGCGGCTCGATGCAGTCGGAGTACGTGCTGAACGGCACGACCTTCGTCTTGGGGTACTTCGCGATCAGGGTGGCCTCAGGAGTCGAGCCGGCGACGGTGCAGACCTTCTTGCCGTCCAGGTCGGCGTCGGTCTGGATGTCCTTGTTCTTCTTGAGCGTCAGGATCGACTGGCCGGCGATGTAGTACGGACCGGCGAAGGAGACGACCTGCTTGCGTTCGTCGTTGATCGTGTACGTCGCGACGACGATGTCGACCTTGCCGTCCTGGATGACGGTTTCGCGCACCTTCGAGGTGGCCTCTTGGTACTCGACCTTGTTGGTGATGTCGCTACCGAAAATTGCCCGCGCGATGATCTTCGCGACCTCGACGTCGAACCCTTCTACCTGTCCGTTCGTCGGGTTCTTGAGGCCGAACAACGGTTGGTCGAACTTCGTACCGACGGAGAGCTTGCCCTTCGTTTGAATCGTGGCCATCGCCGTACCGGCCGCAAACTGTGGAGGTCCAGCCGCGGTGGCAGTCGTGGCACTCGGGGTCGACGTCGTGGTCGAACCGTCGTCGCCACACCCCACGGCCACAACCGTCAGGGCGACGAACGCCACGCCCATCCGGCCAATCCATCGTTGCTTCATACTTGAACCTCCAGGGTCGTTACTTGCGGGTCAGTGAGAGAGGATCTTCGACAGGAACGCGCTGGCGCGCTCCGTGGTGGGTCGATTGAAGAAGTCGGCGGGGGTGCCCGTTTCGACGATGCGACCCTCGTCCATGAAGACGACGCGGTTGGCCGCAGAACGGGCGAAACCCATTTCGTGGGTGATCACGATCATGGTCGTGCCACCGGTGGCGAGGTCGCGCATCACATCGAGGACCTCGGTGATCATCTCCGGGTCGAGCGCCGACGTCGGTTCGTCGAACATCATGAGCTTCGGGTTCATGGCGAGCGCGCGTGCAATCGCCGCGCGCTGTTGCTGGCCCCCGGACAGTCGCGCCGGATACTCGTCGGCCTTGTCGGCGATGCCAACCCTCTCGAGCAACTCGCGTCCGAGCGCGTTCGCTTGTGCCTTGCCCAGCCCGCGGGTGTGGATCGGTCCCATGGTGACGTTCTGCATCACCGTCTTGTGCGCGAACAGGTTGAACTGTTGAAAGACCATCCCGACATCGGCCCGCAACCGCGCGAGGTCGCGGCCTTCTTCGGGCAAGGGTTGGCCATCGATGGCGATGGTGCCGGAATCGATGCGCTCCAACCGGTTGATGCAGCGACACAGGGTCGACTTGCCGGATCCCGACGGGCCGAGCACCACGACGACCTCTCCCCGCGCGACGGTGAGGTCGATATCCCGCAGTACGTGGTTATGGCCGAAGTACTTGTTGACTTCCGAGATGACGACAAGGGGTGTCTCAATCATACATACGGCACCCACTGCTCGAGAACGTGCCGGTATGTGCCCAAACCGCGGCGCCCTCAAACCTGGCGCTCACCCCGAAGGGTCGGCCTCCTCGATGGTCGACCCGAACCGGTCTTCGAGTGCCGCGCGCACCGAGTCGTCGACGAACTCGAAGCGCACGCCGTGCAGGTCCGCGGGTTCGTTGAACCACATGAAGTTCTCCGAGTGCCCGTAGGGACCGTCGACCGACTGCAGTTGACGCTCGACGCCCACCCCGTGCGCTTGGAGTGCCGCGCAATGGCTCGGTCCGTCGGTGACCCACGCGCCGATGTGATGCACACCCTCGGGATGTTGGAGGCCGAACACTCCCGCGCCGTTGGCTTCGATCAACTCGAGGTACGGAGGGCCCTCTACCGAGTAGCAGAACGCGACGGTGTCGGTATCCGCGTTCGTGAAGTTGAGTACGCGCGGCTCGACTGGACCGAAGCTGATGCCGATCGCGGCGCTGAAGCGGCGGCGGGCTGCCGCGATGTAGCGCACGAGTAATCCCTACGTGATACGCGGGCATTGTGCTCACTCTGTGTCCTTCCCCTGGCCCGCTACCATAGGCGGGTACGCCCGAACAAGTTGACATGGGTGCCGGTAGGGGTGCGAGTCGGAATCATCGGTAGCAACTTCGGCCGCCGTTTGATGGCACCCGCCTACGAAGCCGCCGGCTTCGATGTCGTCGAGGTCGTGTCCGCCCGTGACGACGCCGATTGTGCCGCGCTCGTGCGCAGCCGCGTCGACCTCGTCTCCGTGCATTCGCCGCCCTTTCTCCATCTCCGCCACGTCGAGCGAGCCCTCGAGGCCGGTAAAGCCGTGTTCTGCGACAAACCCTTCGGGTTGAGCGCGCACGAGGCCAAGACCATGACGCGGATGGCACGCGAGGCAGGCACCATCAACGCCGTGAATTTCGAGTATCGCTTCGCCGCTATCCGACAAGAACTGAAGGGCATCATCGACCACGGTGCCATCGGCACCCCCGAGCAACTGCTGTGGCAGAACTTTTCGACGCAGGGTCGCGATCCGGTGCGCCCGTTCAGCTGGATGTATGACCGTTCACTCGGCGGCGGCTGGCTACGCGCGTGGGGATCGCACGCCAGCGACACCGTCACGTGGCTGTTCGGTCCGGTGGTCGCCCGTGACTCCCGCTTCTTCCGGTCGATTCCGTTCCGCGACGATCGTCGCGGCGTCTCGCACGCCGTCACCGCCGAAGACGGGTTCGCGATTCGGCTCGCAACAAAGAGCGGCGTACACGTCGACGTCACCAGCGGCGGCTCTTCTGCGGTAGCGCAGCCCGAGACCATGATCGTGATCGGGTCCGAAGGCACGGTGAGGCTGAGCAACGACCTGACGCTCGAGGTCTTCCACCCCGGCCAACAACTGCGCCGGTCCGAGGAGTTCGGTGCGCAGGTCGTGCCGGCAGCCTTACGGCGAATCGCCACCGAGTTGCGATCGGCGCTCGAGACGGACACCCCGATGGAGCCCAGCTTTCGCGACGGCGCCGCGTGTGCCGAACTCCTCGACGAACTCACCACGCGGGGATTCGCCGAACTCACCTGAATACCGCTGTACTCGCTGCCCGTTTGCGGTGTTCCCGCAGGTGGCCAACCGCGTTGTGCAGCGAGAACGGGTCGGCCCCGCGCCATCGACCGGCGCGAGGCCCACCGTCGTCGTCGCTCAGCCGCCTTCGAACAGTTCGCTGAGGAACGACGTCTTCTTTTTCTTCTTCGGTTGGTACTCGGGGCGTCGATCATCGTCTCGGGGCCGGATGGCGGCTTCGTTCCGTTCGATGATCTTGTCGAGTTCACCACGGTCGAGCCATACACCTCTGCATGTCGGGCAGTAGTCGATCTCGATGCCGCTGCGCTCGGACATCTCGAGGCGCGTACCATCAGTAGGGCAATTCATTGTGCAACCTGCTTCCGTTCGTTGAGTAGCGAGTAGTTGTTGGCGGTGCTACTCGACGATCGGAGGGCCGCGGCGAGGTGGTGATCCGCGTCGATGAAAACGGGGTAGACCCCGCCGCGTTGCTTCGAGCGCGGGCCGTGCTGAGCGGACGATGCGCCGCGAACGCCACGTCGTGGCGCGCCGCCGGATGCGGGGCGCGGCAAGGCGGCGATCGCGTTGGATGTCGACCGCAACCGGTGGGAACTCTTCGGCGATCTCGACGTCGGCAGCGAATGCTGCCGCGGTCACCGGGGCGTATAGCCCCGTCGCGCCGAGCACCAACGCCGCCAGCAGCCCTGCGACCAGCGCGCCAACGGTGGCGCGGACGCGTGGTGGGTGCTCTGGACAACCGGTCATCGCGTTTTCTATCGTCATAGGTAGGGAGTTCAGGGGGGATTCGAATGCGCCCATTTCGCGCGGGGCTGCTGGCGGCGGTCGCGGTATTGCTAGTCGCCATCGGCGCGTCCGCGGCGTCGGCCGACACGACCAACGCCGTGCCCGATGTGCAGTACTTCGACGGCCGTGTATTTCCGCCCGGTGTGCAGGGCACCATCCGCATCACGGGCACCGGATGGGTCAACGGCACGACCTTCGCGTTCACCCCCGGCGCACCCGCACCAACCATCAACATCGACAACGTCGCCTTTGCCAACGGCGACACACAGGTCACGCTGCTCATCACTCCTGCGGCGGACGCGCTCGGTTCGTTCACGTTGTCGGCAACCGCACCGGGCGAAGCGGCCACCACTGTCTCGACGGTGATCGTGCGCACACCCAAGGGATCGTTCAACCCCATCAACCCGACTCGCGTCCTCGATACCCGGCTCGGCACCGGTGGACGTCTCGGCGCACTGGGGCCCGGAGAATCGATCGCGGTTCACGTCACGGGCATCGCCGGCTTGGTCCCTGCGAACAATGTCGAGGCGGTGACGCTCAATCTCACTGCCGTCGGTCCGACGTCACCTGGCTATCTCACCGTCTATCCGGCCGGCAGTCCGTTCCCGCCGGTATCCAACGTGAACTTTGCCGCGGGGCAGACGATCCCGAATCACGTCATGGTCGGCGTCGGCACCGATGGCAACATCACGGTCTTCAACTCGGACGGCAACACGCACGTCATCGTCGATCTCGTCGGTTGGTTCGGTAACGAACTCGCACCGATGGGTTCCGGTTTCGTATTCGCGGGCACGAATCCGATTCGCATCCTCGACACCCGCGCCGACGTGCGCATCGATGCCGGCAATATTCGCAACCTCGTGATCCCCAACGCGAGCAAGTACCTCTACGTCGCGGCGGTCATGAACGTGACCGTGGTCAATCCGGGCGCGTCCGGCTATCTCACGGCGTTCCCCACCGGTGCGGCGTTGCCCAACGCATCGACGAACAACTTCGTCGCAGGTCAGACGCTGCCCAACCTCGTGACGGTCAAAATCGGCGCCGCATCATCGGTGACGTTCTACAACGGCAGCGACGCACCCATCGATCTCGTCGTCGATATCCAGGGAATGTGGAGCCCGCCGGTGTCGATTCCGGGCACGGTCTTCAAACCGAATCCGGGTGGACCGCAACGCATCTACGACAGCCGTGTCACACCAGGTAGACCCATCGGCCCCAAGGGCATCATCATCGCAACCCGCCCCAACGTTCCCGGCGCGTCATCGTTCGTATTCAACGGCACTGCGACCGGCCCCACCGCCACGGGATTCGTGACGGTATACCCGGCGGTATCCGCGCTACCCGGCGTGTCCAATCTGAATTTCCAACCTGGTCAAACGGTTGCCAATCAAGTGGTACCGGGGCTGATGGGCACGGGTAACTACGCGATCTACAACGATGTCGGATCGACCCACGTCATCATCGACGTGTTCGGGTCGCTGTCGCTCACCTGACGCAACCCTGGGCCATCGCGAAAATTCCGGTGTGACTGGCGCGCGCGCTCGGTAACTTGACCTCCTCGCAAACTGCAACGGGCGACGCCGATGAGTTCTTCGAACTCCGGTCGTCCAAGTCAGTGCATCGCATTTTCACCGCACGCCCCACACGGCGACGCGCGCTACTCGGAGGTTGTTTGTGTTTGCACGACTTGGTCCCTGGTGCCACGACCGCCGACGCCTGGTACTCGGGCTGTGGGTGCTGATCCTGGTGCTCGGTGGTGTCGTGTCCGGCGCCGTAGGCAGTGCGTTCCGCGACGAATTCAATCTCCCCGATGTCGAGTCCAAGACCGGACTCGACATCCTCGACGCCGAGTTCGGTGGACAGGGCAGCGGCATCGTCGGCACCATCGTTTTCCGCGCCGAACAGGGCATCGACGATCCTGCGGTCAAAGCGGCGATGCAAGGCCTGTTCGACAAGGTCGCAACGATCGAAGACGTAGTGCGCGTCGAAAGCCCCTATGCCGAGGGCGCCGACTCACAGATCTCGTCGCGCGACGCGGACACGGGCAAGATCGCGTTTGCGAACGTCGAGATGCCCGACGACATCGCGTTGCCGCGCGCCGCCGAAATCCGTGACGAGATCCTCGACAACATGCCGCAGGTCAATGGCGTCGAGACCGAGCTCGGCGGCTTCATCTTCGCCGAGTTCGAAGAGCCCTCGTCAGAAGTGCTCGGTTTGGCATTCGCCATCGTCATTCTCATCGTGGCCTTCGGTTCGGTGCTGGCGATGGGTCTGCCCGTCGGCGTCGCGCTCTTCGGCATCGGCATCGGCACCGCCATCATCACGTTGCTCAGCAATCTCCTCACGATCCCCGACTTCGCCACGTTCCTCGGCATCATGATCGGCTTGGGCGTCGGCATCGACTACGCGCTGCTCATCGTCACGCGCTATCGAGAGCAACTACACGCGGGCCACGACGTGCGCCAGGCGATCACCATCGCCATCGACACTGCCGGTCGCTCGGTTTTGTTCGCCGGTATCACTGTCGTCATCTCGCTGCTGGGCATGTTGCTGATGGGGGTTCGCTTCATTCAAGGCCTCTCCGTGGGCGCGGCGTCGGTGGTGGCCGTCACGGTTGCCGCGTCGCTCACCTTGTTGCCGGCGTTGCTCGGCTTCGCCGGCCAACGCATCGAGTTGACCCGCTGGCGCGGTCTGATCGCCGCCGGTCTCGTCGCCATCGCGCTCGTGGGCGTCGGTCTCAAGGTCAACGCGCTCATCATCGGTATTCCGCTCGCGGTCATCGTGCTCATCGCCGGCTTCTTCGTCGGCAAGCTGAAGCAAGAGGTCCCTCGCCGGGCGCCCAAGCCGCTGCGCGAGACGACCGCGTATCGCTGGAGTCGAGTCATCCAGCATCGCCCGTGGACCGCCGCGATCGCCGGCGCGCTGGTGCTGCTCATCTTGGCGGTGCCCGTGCTCGGCCTTCGTCTCGGCTTCTCCGACGAGAGCAACTACGCCGAGGACACGACCACCAAACAGGCCTACAACCTTCTCGTCGACGGGTTCGGCGCCGGCTTCAACGGCCCGTTCGTTCTCGTCGCCGAACTCCCCGCGGGCACCGATCTCGCGAAGCTCGCGCCGATCGCACAAGCCGCGGCGGCCGACCCCGGCGTGGCGTTCGTTTCCGAGCCGCGCGCCAACGATCCCGCCAATCCGACCGCCGCTGTGTGGAACCTCGTACCGACAACCGGTCCGCAGGACAAAGCCACCACCGACCTCGTCGCGCGGTTGCGCGAAATCGTGCTGCCCCCCGCCGAGCAGGCAGCCGGTGTCGAGGTTGCCATCACCGGTACCGTCGCGGTCAACGTCGACTTCGCCGACTTCCTCGCAGGACGACTTCCGTACTTCTTCGCTGCGGTACTCGCGTTGTCGTTCCTGCTGTTGATGGCCGTCTTCCGGTCGCTGTTGGTACCGCTCAAGGCAGTCGCCATGAACTTGTTGTCGATCGGTGCTTCCTACGGTGTCGCCGTCGCGCTGTTCCAGTGGGGTTGGTTGAGCGACCTGACCAACGTGCGCCCGGCGCCGATCGAGCCGTGGGTCCCGATGATGTTGTTCGCGATCGTGTTCGGCCTCTCGATGGACTACGAGGTCTTCCTCCTCTCGCGGGTGAAGGAAGAGTGGCATCGCACCGGCGACAGCCGTACTTCGGTAGCCGACGGCCTCGCCGCCACCGCCAAGGTCATCACCGCCGCGGCGGCGATCATGGTGGTCGTGTTCGGCAGCTTCTTGCTCGAGAACGATCGAGTCGTCAAGCTCATGGGCACCGGTCTCGCCACTGCGATCCTGCTCGACGCGACCATCGTGCGGCTCCTCCTCGTGCCGGCCACGATGGAGCTGCTCGGCGACAAGAACTGGTGGCTACCGCGGTGGCTCGACCGGATCCTGCCGAAGATCGATGTCGAGGGCCACGCCATCCCGGTGGCGAAAGCCCCCGAAGACGACCACGATCCGAGCTTCGCCTCCACCGTGTGACGGGGCGCAGTACCGTTGGGGCATGAACGATTTCGTGTCCCTGGTCCCCGTCGACGAACTACCCGCTGACCTTCGGGCCAATTTCGATGCCACCGATCGGCCCGGTCTGCGCGACTTCATCCGCATGATGGCCAATGCGCCAGACCACTATCGCCGGTACAACGACGTCTACGGCCACATTCGCTACGACAACCACCTCGGCGCGCGTCTCACCGAACTCGTGCGACTCGCGGTCGCGCAGACCACACAGTGTCAGCTGTGCCTGTCCGGTCGCGACCCCACGGCCCTCGCCGATGGTCTCACCGAAGAGATGGTCGTCGAGCTCGTGGCCGACGATCGACCGCATCTCGCCGCGGCCGAAGAGGCAGCAGTCAACTTCGCGTTCAAGTTCGCGTCGGACCACACCGCGATCACCGAGCAGGACAAAAAGGAACTGCAGACCTACTTCACACCCGAGCAGATCATCGAGCTCGGTTTGCTGTGCGTGATGTGCATGGTTGGTCGATTCTCGATGCTGGCCGGCATTCAGGCGGCGTCCTGCGCCGTGTGAGTCCGGCATCGCGGTGTGACGCACTCGACGGAGAATGAGTCGAGCGGCCTCAATCCGTCCGTATGAGTCAAGAGCGATCGGACAATTGCCGACCGATCGCGCATGGCGGAGTTACCTGCACCGAGCAAGCACGCGCGCAGGCTGCAGGCCACGGGCAACGGTCTGCAAGGTGGAGAACACGTCTTCACAGCAATCAGGTTTCATCGCAACCGCCTCATCGACTTCAACCCCATCTCCGTGGGCGCACGTTTCGTTTCCGCCGCCGTGAAGAAGTCGGAAGACCGTTCGCCCTATGCCGCGCCGCCGTTGGCCGCGCGAATCGGGCAGTACCGAGATGGTCTGCTCGCGATCACGAACTTCCATCTCCTCCTGTACCAGCGCAACGGACTGCTGTTCGGCTACCGACCCGAAGTCTCGTTCTGGCCGGCGGAGGTGCGGTCGATCACTGCGGTCGAGGCGCGATTCGCCCATCCCGTGTCGATCGTGTTCGCCGACGGATCCAGCTGCGAGTTGGATGCCGATACCGCACGATCGCGTCATCACTTGTTCGAAGTGCTCGACGCGCTGCACACGATCAACGCCAGATGAACTGCTGGACGTCGCGTCACGACCGCGCGGCGAGCCTCGATCCCCGCCTGGTTACCGGCACGCGAACGGAATCTGTCCGGGCGGTGAACAAGTGCCTCGGTCAGATCGCCCGACTGGGTGCCAATTAGACTCCCGTCCCACCGCGATCGGAAGGGAGCGCAATGCAGCTCGAGGCCATTCAGCGAACAGACGGCGTCACGCAAGTCGCGCTGGTCGGGCGACTCGACGTCTCCGGCCTCCACGAGGTCGACATGAAGTTTCACGGTGCTACCGCCGCTCGCTCGCAACCCGCCATCGTCGACTTGAGTCGGCTCGAGTACATCGCGTCGCTCGGCATGGGCATGCTCATCTCCTGTGCGCAGTCGTTGAAGCGCAAGGGCCATCTGATGCTGCTCGTCGGCGCGCAAGGCGATGTCGACACCGCGCTTCGCCGGGCAGGAATCGATCAAGCCATATCTATGGTGCCCAACATCGACGAAGCGCTGCGTATCATCGGCGGGGCGTGAGCGAGGGATTTTCTACACGAGCCCCAGAGGCGCACGTCGATATGTCCAATTCAGCGCACTGGACCGTGGGTCTCAACATCGAGACTTTTGCCTCCACCGAATCCGACATCGTCGGCTTCCTCTCGGGCGCAGGCGTAGAGGGCCACGCGGCATATGTCAGCCAGCTGGTCGTCGAAGAAATCGTGCGCAACCTCATCGAGCACACGCCGCCATACGCGCAGGAAGAGACGGCCACTGTCACGATCACTGTCGCGGCACATCTGGTGACAATCGTGATCGAAGATCAGCGCCGACCGTTCGATCCCACCGAAGCCCCGAAGCTCGATGTCGACGCGCCGCTCGATGAACGGCGGTCCGGCGGCATGGGCTTGCATCTCGTCCGCAACATGACCGACGAACTGACCTATGAAGTCGCCGATGACCGCAACCGCCTGACCGCGGTAATTTCGCGCCGATGACTTCTTCGCTCGACCCGTGGGACGACCTACGCGCGGCCGGGCTCGTCCGTCAGATCGCGGCCGGGGAAACCCTGTTCCGCGAAGGAGACGCCGCCGATGGCGCGTACGTCGTCCTGTCTGGGCGCTGCGCCGTGCTGGAAGGAGACGAGCGGGTCGACGTGATGCAGCCCGGCGCGTTGTTCGGTGAGATCGGCGCGTTGAGTACCGGCAAGCGCTCTGCCACTGTCGTCGCGCTGGATCAGACCGAGTTTCTCTTTCTCTCGCTCGCGCAACTCCGCGAAGGCTTCGCCGCGTCGCCCGAGCTGTTCTGGCAGTCGCTGCTGCTCATCGTCAACCGTTTGCGCGTCGTCACCGCTCGACAAGTCTCGTACCGTGACGAACACAAGGCACTGCGAGAAGTTCAGCGTTCTCTTTTGCCTGATCTCACGCTGGTCGACACGCAAGGGGCCTTTCACCTTGACGCACTTTGGCAGCCGTGCACATACGCGTCGGGCGACTACTACGACGTCATCCCTATCGATGCCTCCCGTCATTTGATCGCGGTGGGTGACGTGATGGGTCACGGCGCCGAGTCGTCGCTCATGATGGCCATCGCCCGCGCGCAGATCCGCGAACTTGCACGATCGTTTCGGCGCACCGACGAACTCTTGCTGAACCTCGACGGCTACTTACGCGACAACGCTCCTCCGAAGCAAGGCATGAGCCTCGTCGTATCGGTTTACGATCGGCGCGACCATTTGCTCGAGTACAGCGTCGCGGGACACCCATTCCCCCTGTTGCTGCGCAAGGACGAATCTTCAGATTTGCCTGGCCGACCCGGCATCATTCTGGCGCTGCCGTTCCTTCTCGGCACCGGCTATGAACGTTACGAAACCGAACTCCAGGCCGGCGATCGTTTGCTGTTCTTGACCGACGGCCTGTTCGAGGTGCCGATCGACAAAAGCGGGACGCAATTGGGCCTCGCTGGGCTCTCCCGGCTACTCCGCGAAGTGATCGCATCCGAAAACGAGTTCCCCCTCGCGGAGCTCTTCGCACGCGTATCCGACGCCGATGTGAACGAGGCTGCGGACGACGACCGCACCGCGTTGCTACTGACCATCGACTACTGAAGCCCGCGCTGATTGTCCTCGTAGAGGCGCTTGATCGCCGTCAGGTAGATCTTCGACGCGATGGTCGGGTTGTCTCTGAGCAACGAAGCGAACTCGCGGGAGCTGAGGACATCGATGACCATATCGGTCTCGGCCACGACCGTCGCGGTACGGGGCACTCCGGCGATCATCGCCAACTCACCGAAGAAGTCGCCTGGGCCCAGCGTGCCCACCTTGCGGTCATTGCGCCGCACTACCGCGGTACCAGTCTCGATGATCATGAACTCACGCCCGTTGTCACCCTGGGTCGTGAGGATCTCGCCCGCACTCACTCGCAACGCCGAGAGGAGCCGAGTGACCGCTCGGAGCTCTTTCTTGTTGCACGTCGAGAAGACAGGGATCGCAGCAAAGACTTCATCGATGCCCGCTCGCGCCATGGTCGCATCCCCTCGCACGTCGCCCGGAAGGCCCGACGAGCGTCTAGTACTACAGCCACCCGGCCGCCGCGTCGACCCCTGCGCGGCGACCCTTTGCCCGGGGTCTACACCCGGCGAATGCATACTCTTGCATAAGCTTTTGTTCAGGATCAATCCGTGCGACCGCCTCGGTGCGCGGCGCGACCGCATGACGATGCATTTCCGGTGTGCTCGATGCCTGCGTTAGGGTGAGCTGGACCATGCCACTTGGCTCGCGGCCCTTGTCTCCCTGCGCAAAGGTTGGAAACTGATGCGGAGGTATGCACGATCATGCTTCGTTCGCTCCCAAGATCGGGGTGAGCGCGGCCGGCTACACGTTCAAGGCAACGAGCACCGACTTCCCGTTATCGACGCCGACGAGCACGCCTGCCTTTGAAATCGTCGATGGCGCCGCAACCTGCGCGCCGACGGGGCCCTGCGCGACATCGACGACAAGCCCGAACGGGACGACTGCTTCCGCGAACTTCGGGGTCGGCGGCTCGAACACCAACTTGAAGGTGTCGATCGGTGCCGCTGACGCGCCGGTGTTCGAGTGCACCGGCTATTCCAAGGGCAGCTCACCAGCTTCTCAATTCGCCTTCACCGGCAACGGTGGCGACACCCGCACCGGCACGTTCTCGATCACAATTCCCAACGCGTCCTGGTTCGTGATCCTCTACCAAGTGTGTTGGGCCTCACCGGTCGACTTCATCGCCAGGTTCGGCAAGCTGGCGTCGAGCCACGCCGACGTGGCGATGGCGCACCCAAGCCAGGGTCGCCGGGTCAAACGCTCAAGGTGGGCCTGTTGCCGAACTGCAAGAAGTGGTGGTGGGGCGACCACTGGGATTGGGACGATCATTTCGGGTTCCCAACCCCAGCGTCGAAACGCTGCCGTGCATCTCGTCGCGGTCCTACAACTGGTCGACGAAGTCGGTCACGATCGAAGTGAAGACCACCGGCGCCGATCCGTGGGCGTACT
>JBDSMH010000068.1:0-21149 GCA_039915945.1 Acidimicrobiales bacterium
TTGAGCGTGCCTTGACCGGAAATGTTGAGCGTCCTCGAGATGAACTGGGCGTTGAGCGGCACGCTTTGCGTGCCTTGGCCGCTGAAGGTCATGGACGAGTTGGGTGTGAGGAAGACGCCTTCGGTGCGGTTGGAGCCTTGCCCCTTGACGGTCGAGGGTTGGCTCGATTCGCTCCACAGCGCGAGGTCTTCGAATGGGTTGGTGGCGAGTTGCGCGTTGGTGGGCTGGGTTGCGAGTTGATTCGGTGCGGTCCAATCCGCTGCCGCGCTGCCGCCCGTCATGTCGATGCTGGCTGGTCCGCCGTTATCGGACGGGCAGGGCAAGCTGGCGGTGCAACCGGCGATGGCCGGATAGTTTTCGGGAGAAGTGTTGGTCGCGGTCTGTGCGCGGCGGGTATGGGTCGGCTGGTTTTCGCCGAGGTACAAGGTGGTCTGACACAACCGTATGGTGCCGGTCACTGCGAATGTGCTCCCGAACGTCGCGATCCGCGCCCAGTTGGTGGTGGTGCCACCGGATCCTGGTCCGGCGCGTGTGGAGCATGCGGGCGCGGTGAGGCCGGTTCCGCCGGTGTTGACGCGTAGCTCGCCGGCGATGCTGACTGCGTAGTCGCCGCCGCCGGAGCAGCCGGAAGTGCATCCGCGAACGTCGACGCGTTGTACGTTCGGAAGGGAGAGCAGTTTGTTGTTCGCCACCGATACTTTGCCGGTGAAGATCACGTCGGTCGCGTTGGGGAAAACGGCGGTGTCCGGTTGGAAATCGGTGCAGTTGACATAGACGAACTGCTCTGTCACCGGTGTCGATGCCGTCTTCAGTCCGTTGCAGGCGCTGCCATTGATCACGCGGTAACCGGCCGGAGCGACGCCGACGGTGCGGGCGTACGCGGTGGCATGGACAGTAGTGATCTGCGCGTTGCCGCCGCTGGCAATCGGTGTGTTGTATTTGGTATCGGCGGGCGTTCTCGACATGACGCCGCCCGCGGTCGCGGCGGGCGAGATGCCAGTCCCGGCGACGGCACCGCCCCGCCCTCCTGTGGCGAGTGCTCGAATCCCGATGATGCCGACCGTGCCGTCGGAACTGTTTTGTGCGGTGATGCTCGGTCCGCCGCCACCGGCTGCGGGTAGCGCCGTTCCGTAGACGACGTATCCGCTGGCGTTCTCATTGGTGGTGCAGGTGACCGGCCCGCTGGCGGACACCGTGGCGCCGACGACGCCGGCGCTGTCAGCCTGTATAACTCCGGGACGCGACGCGTTGGCGGATTGGACCACGACGCCGGCGCCTTGGCTGCCGCCGCCGGAGGTGTAGAGCACACCGCAGCCGACTCGCTCCAACAACAACAGCGCCGCGACACCGCTACCGGTGGTGCTGGTCGAGCCCCGCACCACCGAACTGGCCCCCGCGGTGGACGACGTGATGCCGAGCATCCCCGCGAAGATCGCGGCGTTGGTGCGCCGCACTGTGATCTTCATTCGCTCGCATGCGGACGTCCCGTCATCTGCGCCGGTGCCGCCACTGAAGCGGCTATCGCTCAGCGCCGAGTTCGGTACGGGCCACTGAACGGAGATCTGATACGGCGACGCGCCGGTCGCGGAGATCGTTTGCGTCGCCATGGTGCAGGCAGTCACGGTGGCCGGGAACAAAGAGCAGTCGAGCGTCATGGCGGCCGGGAGGTCACCGATGTTCGACCGCAGTGAATTCACCGCGGCGGTACACGCGGCGCGTGGATCCGCCACGGCACTAGGGGAGCCGTGGCCCGACAGGTAGTAACCCGCCGCGAGGGCTGCGAGGTCTGCGGACGATTGACTCGAGCGACGGGTCGTCCGCATCTGGCCGAGGTCAACCACGACTGCGGCAATGATCAACAGCGGAACCATGAACAGTGCGACCAAGAACAGGACCGCGCCGCGTTCTCTGTCCGTTTCGCTAGGGGAGTGGCGTCGCCTCATCCGGTGGACTCGGATCTGGCCGTCGCCTTCGCCGTCAAGATTGCGTCGACCGGCTTCCACATGGCCAACTCGATTCTTGCCGAACTGGCACTCGTGACCTGTACCCGAAGACCGTTGTCGGAGACGCTGTACTGCGGGTAGGTATCATTGAGACAGGCCGACCCGTCACTCTTCGTCGTGAACGAAGCCGCCGGCGAATACACCGCACTCGTCGTCGCTGACGAACTGACCACCAGCGCGACGCAGATATCAGCGGCGACGAGATCACCGCCTGATCGCGCGACGACGAGATCTCGGACGTTCGACGCCCAGGTACCACTAGTCCAGGACTGCGAGGGGGGTACGGTGGCGCCGAAGCGAGCCCCTTCCCGGGTGGCGTAGGTCATGTTGAGCTTCTTGTTGTACGCCATGCCTGCTGTTGTTACTCCGAGGAGCAATGCGACGAGAATCGGCAACACCAATGCGAACTCGACGACCACCGCGCCACGTTCACGTCTCGACTTTGGTCGCGATTTTCGAACAACTCGACGAACTCTTGCCGGTCTCACGAATACCTATCGGCACCCGACAGCGCTTCATGAGGCGGCCGGGCGTTGGTTTTGTCTCGTGGCCGTACTTCGAGTATGCGTCGTCGATTCTGAGGACCCTGAGACACGACTACTTGTCGGCGGGAATCAAGCATCTTCAAGCCTGAAACAGACTGGTTTGGGGACAAACGAGTGAAGGTAAAGAAACCACACGTTTGGGCGAGCACGGAGTGAACTATGAACCAGGCCGGCAGCCGTCGTGGATGAACGGGTGAGCTACAAGACATCAGACGCGGTTGCGGCAACCGATCTGTGCAAGTCGTTCAATGGGGCCTCCGTCATCTCGAATGTGACGTTCGCTGTTCCCGAGGGGACCATCGTCGGCTTCATCGGGCCGAGCGGGTCGGGCAAAACCACGTTGGTGCGTCTAATGACGGGCATTCACGCACCAACGTCGGGAACGATCACCTTCCACGGCCGCACGCCCACGAAGCTCACGCGGGAGGAACGCCAAGACATCGGCTATCTCCCGCAGCAACCGGTTCTCTTCCACGAACTCACCGTGTGGCACAACTTGAGCTTTCACGCGTCGCTGTACGGCGTCAGGTTTCGGCGCCGGCGGCGCCTGCGCGAGTTGCTCGACTTTGTCGAACTCGGCAATGACCGCAACAAGCATGTCTCCGATATCTCCGGCGGCATGCAACGGCGGCTCGCTCTCGCGGGAGCGCTGGTGCACGACCCGAAATACCTTTTCCTGGACGAACCAACGGCAGGCATCGACCCGATCCTGCGGCAGAAATTCTGGGAACGCTTTCGGGCACTGCGCGACGATGGCCGCACATTGGTGGTCACAACGCAGTATGTAGGCGAAGCGGCAAACTGTGACTACGTGGCCGTGCTCTCCGAAGGCGAGCTCGTACTCATCGACACACCCGAGGGCTTGCGGCGCAGCGCGTTCGGCTCCGAGATCGTTGAGGTCACGACGGTCGCGCCCCAACCTGACGCGTTGTTCGCGGAGCTTGCGGCTTTGCCGGGCGTGGCCGCGGCGCCGGAACGCATCGACCCTGTGTCGGTGCGGCTTTCCGTGGACAACGCGGCGGAGATCATTCCGACACTCGCGATGTGGTTCGAACAACGCGGAGTAACGCTTGTCGGGTGTCGTGAGAATTTGCCGGATTATGACGACGTGTTCGTGCGTATCATCGAACGGCACCGAGAGTCATTGGCCGGTGCGTCGTGAATCGCAAGTTGCGCGCTCGGGGCCCAATAGCCTTGCTCGTCCAAGTCTCGGCCTTCGTCCGCAAAGAGCTCGTCGAGATCGTGCGCCAACCGCGCTTGCTCATCACGTTGGTGTTCGGCCCGTTCATCCTGCTCGTGATCTTCGGCAACAGCTACCGGCAAGAAGGCGTGCGCCTGCGAACGCTGTTCGTCGGCCCGCCGAATGGCGCGTACGAAAAGGCGGTCGAGCAGTACAGCAGCACCCTCGAACAGTATGTGCGCGTCCTCGGCTATAGCGCCGACCAGAAGGCGGCCGAGCGCGAGCTCGAGGAGGGTCGCGCGGACCTCGTGGTGATTTTCCCGAACGACGCCATGGAACAGTTGAATGCCGGCAAGCAGGCGACGGTTCTCGTGCTCAACGACAAGCTGGATCCCGTGCAGACGGCGGCAGTGGAGATTGCCGCCAGGCTTGCCGTGCAGGAAGTGAACTCATCGATCATCGCGACCATCGTGACGAAAGCCCAATTGGCCGCGGATCCGGTGGACGCGCTCATGAATGCGAGTGTCGAGGCCAGCTCGGTTCTGAACGACGCCGCCGCCCGTCGCGATCCGGATGCGATTCGCAAAGCATCGGCGGATGTGGGCGACCGCGTCGCAGACTTGCGCCAGAGCACCACGGTCGTGACCGGCCTCGTCGAGAGCCTCGGGTCGCCTGAGGTCACGCAACAACAGCGCGTCCACGTCGAGCGCGTCCAGAGCACCTTGACTCAAATTGACTCGCTGCTCGGCGACGTGAGGGCTCAGGCGGACAATTCTTCGCTCGTACTGCAGCGCGCTGCCGATATCAGCCGCTCGTTGGAAAGCATTCGACCGGAGATCGACCAACTCGACAACGTCGACGCCAGCGTGCTCGTGCGGCCCTTCGCCGCCGTCACGCGTACTGTGCTACCGCAACCCATCGGTGTGACGGCGTTCTTCGCTCCCTCGTCGATCGCACTGCTTCTCCAGCATCTCGCCTTGAGCCTGGCGGCGCTCACACTCGTGCGCGATCGCGCGCTCGGGCTACTCGAGGTATTGCGCGTCGGCCCGACCTCGGTATTCGCGGTCATCGTGGGTCGCTTCATCGCTTTTGCTGTCGCCGGCGTCGCCGTTGCGGCAGCGCTGATCGTTGCGGTCACGCAGCTCCTCGACGTACCGAATCTGGGATCGCCAGTGTGGGTATGGACATCAGTGGTGATGCTGCTGACCGCTTCGGTCGCGCTGGGCATGGTGATCGCGCTGGTCTCGCGCACGGATAGCGAAGTCGTGCAGTACGCCATGCTCGTGCTGCTCGCATCACTGTTCTTCGGCGGGTTCGTTCTCGACCTGCAGCTGTTCAACTCATCAGGACGAGCAATCTCGTGGGTGTTGCCGGTGACGTGGGCGATCAAGGTGATGCAGCAGGTGATGCTGCGCGGGCGTGATCCCGCAGGCCGCGACTTCGCGGCACTGGCATTGCAGATCGCGGTGTACGGAACGGCCGCGTTGTTGTTGTTCCGGCGAAGGCTGCGAGTGTCGTGAGAGAACAGGTTCAGAAGATGACGACTCCGCGGGTGATCGGGCGCGCGCTCGTGGTGGTGGCCGCCGTTGGTGCCTTGGTCGGCCTCGCGGGCATGGTCGTCGGGTGGCGCCTGGTGGGTCGGCTTCAGACGGGCGTGGACGAGAGCCTCGCCGTGGCCGAGGAATCACTGGTAACCACTGATGCCTCTATCGCGGTCATCGCACAGGTGCTCGGCGACGTCGACGGTCTGATCGGCACGCTCCAGTCGACAGTGTCGAACACTGCCGCCACAGTGCAGACCTCGGCCGCGGCGCTCGACACGCTCGCCACCGCAACGCCCTCGCTCACCAATGGCATGGTCTCGTTACGAGACAACATCGAGCAGATCGCCGCTGCTGTCCAGATCTTGGAGGGCGTGATCGGCGCGGTAGGTCGACTCCCCGGCGTACCCGACTACGACCCGTCGGTATCACTCGCCACGTCGCTGCGCCGGTTACGGCCCGATCTCGACCCCATCATCCAAGCGCTGTCGGGGATCAACACCAGCGTGGGGCAACTCGATCGCGACGTGCAGCCGCTCGTCACCGACCTGCGCAATCTGCAAGCCGACTTGGCCGCGCTGCGTATTGATGTGGGTAACAGCCGAACCTTGTTGGCCGACTACCAGGCGACGGCGGGGCGCGCGCAACGACTCGCTTCGAGCGTACGTACCGACCTTCGCAACGATCTCACCGAGACCCGCATCCTCATCATCGTGGCGGGCTTGCTGTTCATCATCGGGCAGATCGTGCCCTTGGCGCTCAGTCGTCTGTTTTTCGCCCAAGTGGTTCGCGTCGAGGCAACCGGCACTTCGTAATCGGTGTGCTGGCACCCCCGCTCGGAGGGAGCATTCACCCTTGCGCGACGTGCTCCTCGCGCATCGAATGGACAGGTGAGCCCCGACCTGCGTCTGTTCGCTATCGCCGAGTGGCGGGCGCGATGGCGAGCCCACTTGGTCTCGGCGGGCATCGTGGCCATCACCGTCGGCATCGTGGTCGCGGTACTGCTCGCGGCGGACCGCTCGACCACCGCCTTCGATCGGCTGCGGACGACGACCAATGCCAGCGACGTCACGCTCTTTCTTCCCGAAGGAAATGACGACCTGACGGCCGCCCGTGCCGCTGCGTTGCGTGTACCCGGCGTTGTCGCGGCCACAGGATACGCCGAACCGTTCGTTCGGCCCCGCGGCACCGAGTTCACACCCGACTATGACCTCTACCCGATCGTTCGCTTCGCCGAAGAGGGCGTCGAGCCTCTCGACATCGCTGTCATCACGAGTGGTCGAGCGGTCGATCCCACGCGCCTGGACGAGGTGGTGGTGAGCGAAGCACTCGCGGGTGCCCTGTCCCTACGGCCCGGGGACTCGATGCAGCTCGAGTCGATGTCCAACGAGTGGATCCAGAAGGCGTTCACGGGCGGTGATCCTGGCCCTCCCGATGGGCCCGTCGTCGACGTCGCTATTGTCGGCATCGCCCGCACGCCCGCCGACTTCGGTCGGTACAAGGGCGTGCTCGAAGTGACGCCGGCGTTTGTCGAGAAATACGGGGACCAAATCCGCGTCTATCGATCGATCCACGCGCAATTGGCGCCCGGCGTCGACGGGCAGTCGTTACCGCTCGGCGACTCGTCCGCAGTCAGCTTCTCCGCGTTCGGGGACGATGCCTCGACCGATGATGGACTCAACACCATTGCCAAGGCGCTGCGTGTCGTTGCCTTCTCAGCTGCGCTGGCGGGGATCGGCGCCGCCGCCATCGCGTACAACCGCGCGTGCCGGGTGGCGTTGCAAGACCGGACGACATTGGCGGCGATGGGATGGTCGCCGTCGCGCCAGCAGGCGGCGGTGGGGCTCGCGCTTCTCCCGTGGCTGCTCGGATCGTTGCCGGTCGGAGCAGCCGCCGGGATCGTCGGCTCGCGATTTGCGCTTATGGGTTTGGCTGATCGAACCGATCCGCACCCCGATTCGATCGTTGTGACCTGGGCCCTGGTCGTGATCGTCATGGCGGCGGCGCTCGCAGTCGCGCTATTGGTGCTTTTCTTTGCGGCGCAGTATGCGACGGCGGTGCGCAAGCAGCATGTCGCGAGTTATCCCGCACGTGGGCTTTGGCGGCCGTTGGCGGTGTCGATGGGCATCCGCAATGCGTTCTTTGCCGCGCCGCGATATGGGGGTCGGGCTAGTCGCGGGGCACTCGTCGTAGCAACGCTGAGCGTCGCCGCGATCGTCGCCGCGTTGTCGGTGACGGCGTCGATTGCCAACTTGCAAGATCACCCGTCGTTGACGGGGCAAGGCGACGACCGCATCATCGACAGTGGCGAGTCGGTTGACACCTATGACCGTGCGTTCCCGATTCTCGAACGCGACGAGCGTGTCGCAGTCCTCGCGAGTGTGCACGTCCTTTTCGATCTCGAGGCTGACTCGGTGGGCAACGTGGCGGCCATCGCGTTCGAAACCGTGCGGGGAGAGCCCGACTTCTCGGTCGTGCGGGGACGAGTCCCGTATCAACCCGACGAGTTGGGCGTCGGCCCAACGACGCTCGATCGGCTGGCCAAGTCGATTGGCGACACGGTGATACTCACCGGTCCCGCGGGTCAGCATGTGTATTCGATTGTCGGCACGATTCTGTTTCCCGAAGGTGATTTCTCGCACGACGAAGGTATTGCGCTCACCGTCGCGGGCGCTGCAAGAATCGCGGGCGATGTGCACGAATCGGGCGCGCTGCACCAAGTTCTCTTCGACTGGAGGAATGGTGTCGACATCGCCGCCGCCGAGAATGATCTCGCGCTCCAAGGTTTCCAGGTTCTCACGACGGAGGAGAATGGACTCGCGCCCGCTGCCGTGACCAACCTCGATCAAGTCAGATCGTTGCCTATCGCTCTCGCAGTGTTCGTCGGACTGCTGGCTCTCGGCACACTGACCCAAGCGATAGCGACATTCACGAAGATGCAACGTCGGGAGTTCGCGACGATGCGTGCGCTCGGCGCGAAGCCGCGCACTATCTCGGCGCTCGTGGTGGGGCACGGCATCCTCATCGCGCTGGGCGCGCTCGTGATCGGGGGGCCGGCCGGTGCGGTAGTGGGTGCCCAGGTATGGCGGCCTATCGCCGACTCGGCGAACGTCGTCGTCGACACCATTTCGCCCTGGCAATGGATCACCACGATGAGCGGCATCGCGTTGATCTCGAGCGCGCTGCTCGTCATGCCGTTCGCGGTGCGCGCGATGAAGCGAGAGCCCGCGCCGTATCTACGCGCCGAGTAGGGACGAGTCGATCTGGGTCACCCGGCCCACGACTTGTTGTAACGGCACCCGCCGGCCCGGCGATAGCTGAACCGAGACAACGCAACGCCGAGTCTCGTTCCCTTCCCCAAGGAGTCGCGCATGTCCCACCCCTTTCGCCATCTCGTGGCGATGTCGACCGTCGGACTGCTGTTCGTCGGCGGCGTTGCTGCTGCTGCGACCGGTACCAATCCGCTATCACCGTTGTTGGATGTACGCGAGGACGCGGGTCCCGCTCTCACGACGACGACCACCACCACCACCACCGTCGGTACCACTACGACGACAACCGCAGGGCCGGTTGCGGCAGCGGCCTTGGATACCCAAGCCATTTGTGACGAGGCAGACAACCATGGTGAGGCCGTGTCCACGGTCGCCAAGGATGAGCGCACAGTTGGCGCCGAGCACGGCGCGGCGGTGTCGTTGATGGCCAAGAGCGACTGCGGCAAGGTCGCGGACGACGATGAGAACGACGACAACGAGTCACTGCCGCAACCTGAGCCCGAGGACGAGGACCGCACGTTTCAGGAGATTTGCGACGACGCCGACAATCACGGCGAAGCCGTTTCCACGGTAGCGAAGGACAAGAGCAAGGTCGGCGCCGCCCATGGTGCGGCAGTGTCCAAGATGGCCAAGAGCGAGTGTGGCAAGACCGACGGCAGTGATGACGACGACGAGGGCGGCCCCCAGGGCAGCTGATCAACGCGTTGCGGACAAGGTCCCCGTCGGTCGGCACCACATCGCCGATCGACGGGGACGTCCCGCGTTACGACTCTGGCTCGGCCGGGCGCGAAAGCATCTGTTGTGTTGCTCGCTTCGTGTCCGACGCGGCTTCGACCGCTTGGTCCTTCACGCTCGAGGCCGCGTCCATCGCGCTCTCTCGCAGATCGGCCACTGCCTCCTGGGCTGCCGGCTTGAGTTCCTCCACGAGGTGGCGGGCTGCCGGGACCGCTTCAGAGGCGGCCTTCTCCAGCATCGGCTGTGCCCGCTCCGCGAGTTCACGTTCCTTCCGAGACGCGGGAAAGACAGTCGCGGCGACGAGGCCCGCGCCGAAGGCAATCAGGCCCACCGCGAGCGGGTTGCCCTCGGCCGCGTGGCGCGTCGTGTGGGCAACGCTCGATGCGGAATCGGTGAGCGTCGTTGCAGCCGATGCTCCGGCGTCACGCACTGCGTCGACCGATGATTCTGCCGAGCCCATTACGTTCTCCTTGAAGTCACTGAGGCGTTGCCGGACCGCAGCTTGCTTGCGCTCGACCATGCGGTGAGGACTGACGCGATCACCGATGGCATCGAGGTCGCGGCTGATCTCCGTACGCTGAGTTGCGAGCTGTCCTCTCAGTTCTTCTGCTGTTTGGCCCATTGGACGTCCTCCTTGATTGCGGCTTTCGTTTGCGGCGCGACACGCACCGTTTTGAGTTGTTTTCGACCGGTCGTGTACAGAACTGCGGCGATTGCCAGCCAGGCCAGCGCGACCAGCAAGAAGGCGACTGCGGCGGGCATGACCTCATCGAGGCCCCACGCCGCCGCGAACGACAAGAGGGCTACTCCGAGGTAGGCGGCGAGCCCGCTACCGGTGAGTAGGCCGGCGCCTTTGCCGGCCTGCGCGACCTCTTCCTTGATCTCCACTTTGGCCAGCTCGACTTGCGTCGAAACAAGGCCGCTGAAATCGGTGGTCAGGCGGGACAACAAATCCCCGAGCGAGGCATCTGCCTCGAGCGGTTTGGTCGGGTCGAGCGGCGTGGTATCGGCCGCGCGATTGGAAAGGTCGACGTCGGCCATCAGCGCACCGCATCCGCGATACCGAGGGCGGGCGTCGCCATCGAACGAGGCTCGGGCAGCGCGCTCGTGTCGTCGGTCGCGTGTTGGGCGGCGTCCATCAACGAGTGTGTGTCGGCCGCCTTGAGCAACCGGCCGGCAGCGAAGCCTGCGCCAATGGCTCCCACTACGAACAACCCCGGGCGACGGCGGGCAAAGCGCTTGATATCGGAAAGCCCGGCATCGACTCCACCGGTATCCAACTTCTCCGCAACACGGGTCGCCGCGTCAGCCAACTGGCGGCTCACGTCGATCGCCATGCCACCGGCGGGTTGGCTCTGCGCCATCGACCGCAGTTGGCCGCCGACGTCGCGCAGCGTCGAGGCGAGGCGAGCGGCCTGGTTCGAGGCCTCCGATCGCAGCGATTCACGCGACTCGTGCGCCATCTGCCGAGCGTGCTCTTTCGCGTCTTGCGCGACGTTGCGGGTCTCGTCGCTGAGAGTTGACCGCACCTCGCCCGCCTTCTCGACGAGAGTCGACGTAGCTTCGCTCGCGGGCCCCGGCGGATTGCCTTGTGTTTGGTGCAACGTGTTCGTCATAGTCAACCTCCACAGTTGTGTGGGCCGACGTGTTCCCATGCCGCGGTGGCTTAAACGTCCCTCGAGAACAATCACCCGTCGATCGCCCGGCGCCGTTGGCGGCGGTATCACGGCGGTCTGCTCAAGCGACGTTGTTCTAATCTGGTTACCCGACCTGTTTGAGAGACGTGAGTGGCAGAGCATCGTGACGAGTCGACGGCCAAGTCCGAGAGGCTCGATCGAGAATTGATCGAACTCCTGAATGAGTTGAGAGTCATGCTTCTGGGTGTCCAGGCGCTGTTCGCCTTCTTGCTCATCGTGCCATTCAGCGAACGGTTCGCGAGCACTACCAGGCCCGAACGCGTCGCGTACTACATCGCCTTCGCCGCAGCCGCGCTGTGCTCAATACTCTTCATCGCGCCGAGTGTCTACCACCGAGTGCAGTTTCGCCAGCATGACAAAGAGCGACTACTGCAAGTCGGCAACGCGATGGTCGTCTCGGGGACGGTGGTCCTGGGCGTTGGTATCGCCGCGTCGATCTATGTCGTTACAGGTTTTCTTGCTGACGACGCCGTTGCGTTGATCGCGTGACTCGTCGCCTTCTTTCTCATTTCGGTGGTTTGGTGGGTGGTACCGCTCTCTCATCGACTCAGCGCGTCGAGGGCTCGTAACGCTCGGGTATCTCACATGACAATGGAATGTCTTTGCCCATTTCATGTTTTCCGCGGTTCGGTGCCGGGTACTTGACGGCATTGGCCCACACGGGCCGAACACGAGGAGTTATTTCATGAATCGAGTTGCTGGGGTAGGAACGAGTCTCTTGCTGATCGCCGCGGGTGCCATCATGGCGTTCGCGGTGAGCGTTGAGACAGACGGCTTCAATGTGAACACCATTGGTTGGATCTTGATGGGTGTCGGCGCCGTCGGCCTGATCGTGTCGCTGATCATCGGGACGGCGGGTGTCGCTCGGTCAACGACGTATGTCGATCGTGATACCACGGTCGTCGAGCGTGAGCCGGTGCGCGAGCGCATCATCGAGCGCGACCGCTTCTGACATCAATCTCGTTGAGGCCCAAAACGGAGTTCGCCTCTCATCGCAACGGCGATGAGAGGCGGACGCGTGATGGCTCGGCTGAGGGCGCGTTAGCGCCGCATCAAGAGCACGATCACGATGATGATCAAGATGAGCACTACTGCTCCACCACCGATGTACATGGTTCCATCCTCACGTTGGTACGACATGGCGGAAGCGATGTCGTTGCGAACGAGTCGTACCCCTGTGGGTGAGCGGGCAAACCTTGGAGATGTAGGCGCGTCTGAATGACAGGTAGTCTTTGTTCGGCGGCATGTTGCCAATAGCTGCGGAGTGGTGCGGACGGATGGCGCGGTTCGAAGTGGGCGCAGGCGATGCGGCAGCGAGAGTTCGGCGCGCGAGAGACACGGCGACGGGACGCGATGTGGTCGTCGAACGCGGCCTGCGTAGCGAACGGTTGCGAAAGCTTCGGGCGGTACCGGCTAGCGCGGCGATCGCTCCCTTCGACCGAGTGCGCGACGACCACCGATTACAGTTGGTGCATCCTGCGCCCATGGATCTGTCGAGCCCGGCCGACGAATTCGCTGTCGCGCAGGCGATCGGCAGCATGCTCGACGGGTTGACGTGGTTGCACGCGCACGGCGTGGCGCACGGTTCGGTCGATGCAAACGCACTCACCGATGGGCCGACCGGAGGGCGGCTGTCGTTCGCCGGCGCGTGCGGCGTAACGACGGCATCGGCCGAGGACGACGTCTACGCGGCGTCTGCGCTTGCGTACTGGTTACTCGTGGCCGAGCCGCCCGGTTCCGTTGCCCTCGACGACCCTCGGCTCGAGCACTACGCGTCACCCGCGGTGGTCCGGGCGATACGCGCTGGTCTGCATCGCGAACCTGCAAAGCGGCCGACGGCCGCGTTGTTGGCAACGATGGTGCGCGGCGAGTTCTTGCCGCCGGTCTCGGTTACGCAGATTCAGGAGCCGCTGTTCGCGCGGCTGCGAACCGCGTTACTGGTGAGTGTCCAAACGCAGACCGCAAGGGTCGCGGCGGGGGTTGGTGGCGCGCTTGCCGTCGCTGCCGTCATCGGCGCGCTGGCGTCGGCCGATCAACCCGGCCCGACGCCGCTCGCAGTGAGCTCACTTCCGGAGGAGCCGGTCGCGGCGCAGGTACTTTCTGCCTCGGTGACACGGGCGCTCAGACCGACGACGACAGCCGCTCCTGTGGTGGTCACGGTGACGGCTCCCGAAGTGCCGGCGTCGACAGGCACGACTCGACCCGACCCGCCACCCCCGCCGGCGGTGCTCGTCAGCGCGGCGGTGCCTGCGGACGAGCCGCGCCCGACGATCACCGTCACACCGACACCACCGCCGCCAACGACGACCATCGCGCCGACGCCTGTTCCGACGACCGCCTCCACGTCGACCATCAGGGTGACGACGACTCGACCTACGACCACGACCACCGCCAAGCCGGGCAAAGGCAAGGGGCCGAAGGCCGACGAGTGACGGGTTGGCGCCAACTGATTTCGCCCGCGACGCCGAGTGGTTCGCGGCTGGTGCTCAGTATCGTCACTCCGGGGCAATGCTTGGTCAGTCGGTCGACGACCGCGGCGCAGCCGACGGCAAGGTGCTCGCAGTTGTCGAGCACGATCAGCAACGCCGTTTCGGGCCGCAAGACAATGGCCAGTTGATCGAGCGCGGCCGCGAACGGTTGCTGTACGCCCCCTACCGCAGCGAGCACTGCGGCGGGGACTGCGTCGGATTCGGTGACGGTCGCGAGATCTACCCACCAGGCGCCACCGTCGAACGATCTGCGGCCTCCGCCGCAACCTGCAGGGCAAGGCGTGTTTTGCCGACGCCGCCGGAACCGGTCAACGTGATGCACCGCTCGCCATCGAGCAATCGGACCAACGTGTTGATGTCGTTGCTTCGGCCCACCAGCGGAGTCGGCTGCACCGGCAAGTTGTGCTTGTCTGCTTGCAGCGAACGCAACGGCGGAAACGACGGGTCCAAACCCGGTGCGAGCACTTGATGCACGTGCTCGGGCACTTCGAGGTCCTTCAGCCGATGCCACCCCAACGACGCCAACGACACCCCGTCGTCAAGGCGATCACTGCGCCGACGTAGTTCGATGCCCGCGCCTGGCCGACACCCCCGAATGCAGAGCCATGCGCACCCGTAGGTTCACCGCACCGGCGAAGGGCTCCGCGGCCAACGCGCGCTGCGCATCGATTGCCGCAGCCACCGCGACCGTGGCGTCGTCGAATACCGCGACGACACTGTCACCCTCACCTTGCTCTTGTGGGCGCTGCCCACCATGCGCTGCGATCGCGGCTTCCAAGATCTCGTAGTGTCGAGCGACCACGTCGCCCATGACCCCCGGCGCGGATTCCCACAGCCGCGTCGAGCCTTCGATGTCGGTCAACAAGAACGTCACCGTGCCAGTCGGCAACACCCGATGAGCCCCCGAACCCGTACGCACGCCATTCACCGTCGCGAAGACAATCCGACAATAGCCACGACAAGACATCGCCCACCTGGGCGAGGTGCATACTGCTGCGAGTGGCTACTCCCAGCCCTCGGTGATTTCGCCGATGCGTAGGACGGCGCGTCGCACGCGTCGTCTGCCTTCCTCGATCATCGCCGCCGAGGCGAGTGCGACGATTCCGGCGGCAGCGAGACCCAGCCACAGTCCGATCGGCCCCGAGTCGGAGCCCGATTGCGGTCGCGCAATCAAGCGTGTGACGGGAATGCCGACGAGAATGATCACCGCCACGATGACGCTGCTGCTACCGAAGAACAACCGCCGGCGTACACGAGTCAACGCACCCCATGTCGCGATGGCTGCGCCACCGCCGATGGCCACCGCTGCGAACGACGGCGCGTCGACAACGATCTCGACGATTGCGGGAGCAACGACCAGTCCCATGCCGAAGAATTCAGCCGCCAGGGTTCCCGCTCCTTTGATGGGTTTCTGGCGGCGGCGTCCGTCCGCTCGATGCAGGGCGACGATGCAGATAAAGGCGACACCGATTGGCACGGTGTACCAATCCCATGCCGTGACCTCCGCGGAGGCGAACACGATCCACGCTGCACTCGTCAATGCCACTGCGATCTTTAGCAGTTGCACGCGTCGCACGACGATGCCGGCCGCCGCAAGTTCAGTTGCCCCCACCAAGAACGCGAGAGCGAGCAGATGGCGGCGAGGGAGTTCGTCGATGGCCGCCACGGTCGCAGCGAGGGTCATGCCCCAACCCCATGTGCCGAGTGCCGGCAGCCACTTGGAGTTCGTGTAGTACCGGAAAACAACCAGCAATGCGACCGCAACGAGGAAGCCGGCCACCGAGCCGATCAGAGCGAGGTCCGCAGTGGTGATGTCAACCGCGAGGCCGATCTCGGCCGACGCGCCAAGCGCAACGACCGCCGCAAGCTCGCCAAGCGAAAGACGCGGCGCGGTCTTCGCGAGAAGGCCGAGCGCCATTGAAATGAGCGCCATACCGGCAGCCAACGCGTACTGAGAATCCGAATGAACGCTGCCACTGACGTCGATCTGCAGGGCAGTGGCGATCCCCACCGCGGCAGTTCCACTGCCGGCCCACGCGATCACCCACTCGGAACCAAGGGACCGCACGCGCGCGACTACCGCAGTCGATAGTGCGAGCAGTCCGCCCGCGAGTGCAGTCGCCTGGATCGTCTCGTTCGCGTCCCACTCCAAGAACAGCGCAAGCTCGATCCAACCGCCCGCCGTCGCGGCTACCGAGGTCAGCAACGCCACCGTCCGAGCCGTCGACGCGAGTCGGGTGACGGCGCCGGTCGCCGCGAGCGCAACGGCAAACAACGCGGTCGCCCCCCACCCGTGCCCGGCAGCAACCGCGCCCATGACGACGAGCAACGCCCCGCCGCCGGCGACTTCGACGCGCCGCCACCAACCTCCGGCTGCCAAGCAAACAGCCCCCGAAAAGGCAAAGGTCAACGGCTGTTGTTCGACGCGCGGTGCGAGGGTAATCGCGACGATCGATATCGTTGCACCCGCAATCTCAGCGGGCAGGTCCCAACGGCGCCACCAATCTGCGCTAGCCGGTCGAACTCGAAGGACCGAGGCGAAGGCGATGGGCGCAATTGCGGCGAGTGACAATGTCCAGGGTGTGTCGAAGGTGTCCCAAGGTGCCAGCGCAACGCCAGCGACGGCGGCGAGCCCCCATGCACCGAGCGACAGTGGCGGTAGTCGCAACATCAACGTGAGACAGAGCGCGACCGCGGCGCCGACGAGGCTCACCCAACCGAGTTCCGTGCGCGGGCGCCCGAAGGCGAGGATCTGCGCCACGGTGAGGGCGCCTATGCCCAACACGAACGGACCGCGACGCGTGACCGTGCGGACGATCACACCCGCCGACCGACGGCCATCGCGGCGGTCGTCCCACCACAACGTGGCAAGAGCGACCGCCGTACCCCACACGCCGGCCGTCAGGTACAACCGGTCGGTGGGCACCTCGAGCGTTGCCGCCGAGAGGACGGTGACGGCGGCGAACAGCGTCCATCCCAACCAAGCACGGTGCACGTGGAGGGGCCATAGCGCGAGAAGGGTGGCGGCGAGTGCGACCCACGTCGCGGCAGTCAAACTGTCCAGCTCTTGCGCGGCGTTGCCCACACCCGTGAGCGCAATGATCAACGATGTCGCGTCGAACGCCGTGCGTACGGCCCCGCACGAGCGAGTGAGGATCGCGGCCGCGGCGACGATGACCGCGCATGCCGCGACCGCAACGCCGAGCCACGGGTCATCGACCGAGATCGCGTCGGTCCGATGCAGGAGCAGGCCGACGCCCAATGGGAACATCGCGCTTGCGAGGACCGAGGGGACCACGTCGGCGAATACCCGGGCCTCGGAGGGCTCGATGGATTCCGTGAGCGCAACTGCGAGCAACGAGACGGTGTCAGATCCCCGCGTCACCTGAACGATGACGGTGATCACTGACCCGACCAGCGCGGCCCAGACCGCGACGGTCAGCGCAGCCGGGTCGCTCGCCGCGACCGCGGACGCACCGAGCCCCACGATGTGGCCGATCAATCCCAGATGTCCGGCGAGACGGGTTCGCACGATCGAGGCGACGACGGGGAGGACGGCGGCGGTGCCCATGGCAGCCGCGATGGTGGTCGGGGCGAGTCCTGCGTCGGTGCCGAGGAGCGCAACCGGCACGTGGAATGCCGCCGCGATCACCCACAGCCGAAGCGGACGCGGGGCGGTGGACAACACGATGGCCACACACGCGATGACGGCACCGATGGCCCGGCTGCGCAGATCCTGCGTCGTCAGCGGAATCGCGGCGACAGCGACGGCGAGCGTCGCGAGCGTCGTGATCCACATCACCCAGAATCGATCGGCGTGAGCGCGAATTCTGATCGCAGCTGCGATCGCCACGATCGCGATAGCGAGCGTGATCGTCGTCGGTCCCGGTTCGAACGCACGCGCTATGGCGACACCGATGCCGAGCGGGGCGATCGCGGCAATCCAGTCGCGACGCGAGCGGCTCGTCGAGGCGGCAGGAACGCGGATTCGGCGCGCGTGTGCCCACCCGGTGACGACGAAAAAGGCCAAGGCCATCGTCCACGCCTCGGCCGCCGATGCTGCGAGCGCGAGGCCGACGACGGCACCGAGAAATGCGAGAGTGGCCTGAGCAACGCCCGGATCCATGCTGTCGCTGTCGCGCCGCAACGTTCGTTCCAACAACACGAGCGCGCCGACGACGCCACCCACACCGGCGCGGCCGAACCCCGCCACCGGGATCAACGGCACGAACGCGCCGGCCAGCGCGACGGCCTGGAGCGGCGCCATTGCGCGGGCGAACCAGCGCGTTTGGTATTCGAAGACGATCACCGACGCGAGAGCGGCCACCATCAGCGGCCACTCGGACCAATGTTCGCGGCCGGCGGCGATCACCGCGAGCAGCAACGAGACGCCCGCTCCCGGAAGTAGCTCGGAGGCGGCCGCGGTGGCGGTGGGCCCCGGCCCGAGGCGTCTGATGATCGCGCCCGTGGCGGCAATAGCGACGAGCACAAGCGCCCATTGCCATGGCACCGGTACTGCCACGTCATCGGAGGAGGGCGTCTGGGGCGCGGTCGCCAACGCGGCCATGGCCGCGGAAAGCCAGCCGACCGGCGCGACGAAGTAACGCCACGGTGACGTTGGACGTCGTCGCGCGTACCAGGCGTACCCGAGGGTGAGCGCCGCGCATGTCGCGGCGAGGACCCATACACGGGCAGCGTCGCCGGGGTCTGGTGGGAAATCGGCGCCGTCGATCCAACTCGCCAACAGTGCGACCGGCAACACGGCTGCCGCGAGCACTTCGAGGGCCGCCGCCACGACCGTCGAATGCCGGCGGCGGAGGAACCACGCGGCGAAAAGGAGCGACGCCGGCGCGGCCAACTCGGCTACGGGCCGGAGGCCGCGCCGTACATCGCCGGTCGAGAACACTGTGAGGCCGGTGACCCCGGCGAACAGCAAGAGCACCCCGAGGTAGGCGAGGCCATGCACCGCCAATTCGGCGGAGATTGCCGATCGGAACCGAACTAGTCGTGAGGGTCCTCGTGGTGTAGCAGCCGGAACCTCGGGCTGGGCCTCGGACGGCGGTGATGGTGCCACCGGTGCGCGGAGAACGGTCGTTGTTTGCCGAGCCGGTGCGATTGTGCCGACTCTGGTGGCGGTCGGATCAAGCGCGGCAGCTGGTGTGGCCGCGACGGGTGGAGGTATGCGTTGCCGCGGCCACTGGTTGTTCACCAGAAACACGATCTCGTCGTGTTGCCTCTGGTCGATGATCTCTCGTGCGACCGCGTCACGCAGGACGGGCTTTACGCCGATGTCGATGACGTGCCTCGCCAGCGGTTCGATCGACGAGGCCGAGAAGGGCGAAACGGTCCGATCGCGCGTCGCCGGGGGAGTGACCCGCACGTGACTCGTCCAAATCTGCCCATTCCACCAGCGCAGATGGGTGGGTTGAAACGGATCGGGATACCAGCCCTCGTCGTCCACGATGGTCTACCTCCGAGAGAAGCCTCATCGATAGACCGTAAGAAGCAAGGCCGCCGGCTACATCACCCGTGTGGGGGATGGGCGGCCCTCTCGCAGGGTGAAGACCGAGTCGCTGCGCTGGGCCTCACCGTTCCGTGCCGGGTGTCAGCCACACTGTGGCGGACGACGAGTGACGTCAACTCGGCCCGCGAATCGATGTCGAGCTTCGTATAAATGTGGGTGAGGTGGGTCTTCACCGTGTTGACGCTCATCAATAGCACGCGGCCGATCTCCGGGTTGGTGTTGCCCTCGGCGACGAGCCGGGCAACGTCGTGTTCGGTGGGCGTGAGGCTCTGCCATCCCAGCGTCGGTCGGCGGCGCTCTCCCCGTGCGCGCTGGGCGTACGCGCACGCTTCGACGAGCGACATCGCACGGCCTTCATCGAGCGCGGTCGCGACCGCTGCTTCGCCGAGCGCGGCGACGAGTAGTGCGAGCGCGTCGTCGACCCGCTGCTGCTCGAGGGTGAATCGCAACCGGTAGTTGATGGTCTCGCGCGCTGCCTGCGCAGCACCGAACAGACGTGCCGAGTGCAATAGCGAAGTACCCGCGCTGATACAGCCGATCGCTTCCAATGCATCGATCGCCGATGGTTTGGCGTCTTGTTCGATCGCGAGCGTGAGCACTGCTCGCCATTCGCTTTCTGACGTGTCCGTATCGCCGTCGATCTGTGCGATCGCGCCGCGCAGCGCACTGCAGAGCAATCGGTGGTAAGGCGTACCCGCCAGCGCGGATGCGGTGAGGCCGTCGCAAAGTGCTCGGGTCGGCGCGACGATGCCGCGGTCGAGCAATTCCCGAGCAATCAGCGCGTAGCCGACACGCCACGTCGTTGGTGGAATCGGTGAGGTCGCCACCGCGACGAGCTGATCGACGTCGAGGGCGGCCCCGGTCAGTCGATGCTCTGCAATCGCGATCGTCTGTTGCCACACCCCGGCCCAGAAGGGAGCCACACCGCGCAGTGGTCGTCCCCGAGCGAGCCGCAGGATCTCGTCGAGCGTCGATACGTCGTTGCGAATCAGTGCCTCGGCGGCGCTGGTGGCGAGCACCCAGAGCAGCGCGGTGGGCTCCTTGCGAGTGCCGGCGGCGAGTGAGACCATCGCTTCCTCGCAGCAGCGGTGCGCCTGGTCGAGGTCGCCAAGGATCAACAGCGTGTTGGCCCAGGTGCTCAGCAGATAGGGGACCGCGGCAGAGTCGGGAGGCGTGCTCTCGACAAGCGTGCGCAACGCGTCGCGGCTGACACGGACATCGTCAGGCACATAGGAGTGGTAGCCCATTTCGCCAAGGAATTGATGTTGGGCCAGTCCTGCGCGAGCGCCGTAGTCGGCGAGCAGCTTCCACCGTTGCGCCGACTGGTCCAAGAACGCGAGACCTTGAAGACAGGCGGTCGCAGTTGCGTAGTCGGACGATCGCTCGGCGTCGATGAAGGCCTCGGTGACCGGGCCGAGCAAGAAGTCCAAGTTTCCGAGCGTGACCGCGGAGGCTGAAAGGCTGCCGACCGTCATCGTCCATTGCGGATGACGCGTGTCGTGCAGGGCAAGCGCGACCGGCATTGCGAGAACTCGAATGTCCTCGACGTAGCCACGAATGAACATCCACGAACCGAGCGACTGCACGAGCGGTGCCGCGCGCGTCGGCTGTGGGCCCAGCCATTCGAGTGCGGCGCGTAGATTCGGATAGCAATGGTCGAATTCGGCTATCTGCTTGTGCGTCGGGATTGCGGTCACCGAGTGCGCGCTGGCCCAATCGTTCCACCATGTCGCGTGCGCGTCGCGCAGTGTCTGGATCTCTCCGGCATCGCGGGCTCGAGCGAGCGCGTAGAACCGAATCGTCTCGAGCATGCGGTAGTGCGGCTCGCTCGCGTCGGTCTCGTCGATGACGAGAAGACTCTTATCGACGAGTCGCCCGATCAGATCGAGCACGGACAACCGGTCGAGGTCGTCGAACGCCGCGATGACACCCTCGGCCGCTTCGAGAGGAAACCAGCTCGCCAAGACGCCGACACGCCGGAAGGCGATCTGTTCATCAGCATCGAGCATTTGATGGCTCCACTCAACCGATGCCTCGAGCGTGCGTTGGCGCGGCATCCTGTCCCGGCCGCCGCCGACTAGGCGGTAGTGCTCGTCGAGGTCCCGGGCAATGAGCTCTGGTGAGAATTGGCGGCAGCGAGCCGCGGCGATCTCGATCGCCAGC
>JBDSMH010000088.1:0-23273 GCA_039915945.1 Acidimicrobiales bacterium
GCGGGCGCCGCCTTGACCGGCGCGAGGCGCTCGTCGACGGTGCCGTCGCCGAGCTGACCTTGCGTATTGCTGCCCCAGCAGTAGGCCGAGCCGGCGGCGACCAACCCACAGGTGTACGTGCGACCGAGGGCGAGCCTCGTGAACTTGAGACCGCCAGTGACGGTGGACGGTTGATTCTGACCGGCGTTGCTCTTCTTCGAGGGCACAGTCGCCGGCGCCGCCTCGCCCCCGTCGTCGCCACCGCACGCCGCGGCCGCAAGGCCACAGAACAACACCAATATGACCGATTTGTATCCCCACCTCCGCATGGGGCGCAAGGGTACCGGTTCCTCACCCGTTGGCCCAGATCAAGCCCGACGACGGGCGACGACCAGCGCGTGCGGGTGGAGATAGCCCTTGTCGACGGGGCGTGTCGCCACCTCGAGTCCGAGCGAACGAAGGTGGCCGGCGATCTCGGCGATCGGCGTGAACGACAGCGACGACCCCGCGGTGATGCGCAGGATCTTGGTGGCCACCACCTCTTGCGCGTTCGCCACCCAGTGCTTCCAGCGGGGCGCGACGTCGGTCTCCTTGAGGACGAGCACGCCGCCCGGCGCCAACTGCTCGACACAGGCGTCGAGCAACGCGAACTCGGCGGCCTTGTCGAGCAGATACAGGACATCGACGATCACGATGGAGTCCCACGGGCCCTCGGGAATATCACCCGACGCGGCGTGATGGAACTCGAGGTGCACGGCCTTCGGGTCGACATGCGACTGTGCGTGGGAGGCCACTGCGATCTTGCGGGCATCGATATCGACACCGTTGACCTCGCGTTCACTCGACGACAACGCGAGGTATGCGCTGATGAGGCCATGGCCACAACCGACCTCGAGCACACGACCGCGCCGGGGAACCTCGTCATCGATGAGCGCGACGGGACACGTCCGGAACCGGCCGCGCACGTGCAGTCGATCGCGCTTGGGCGCGTGATCGAAGAGCGCGAGCACCTGGGTTGCGAGCGTCGACGACACGGCGGGGCTCAGTGCTTCGTCGCCGCAAGATCGCGGTACGTGCCGAGGCGATAGCCGTGGCGGTCGATGGCCTGGCGCACCCGGGGCGAGAGCACCGCGTGCAGCTCGGCGCCCCACTCGTAGCCCCAACGGTATCGATGCCGTTCGTCGTCTTCGGCCTCGCCCGGATGCCCGGACAATTCGACCGACGACACGTCGGCGACGGCGAAACGCTCGAGCGCGCGCAGCATCGCCTCTTCGTCGAATCGACCGGCTTCGTCGAGACCCGCCGCGGCGCCGGGAAACGCAATGCCGTCGGCCTGGAGCTCACGCTCGAGGGTGGTGGCGAGGCGCCGCATCAGCTGCGCAACCGGGCCCCGTCCCTGCTTGCGGGTGACCCTCACGGCGGGGATGTCGAAGCGGTGCGCCAAGTCGACGACGACCTCGCGCAGACCAGGGAACATATGCACATGCTGGTGCGAGTTGAGATGATCGATGGTCAACCCTGCGTCGTTGGCGGCCCCGATCTGCGCCGCCAGCTCACGTTCGACATCGGCCAGGTCGATGCGCTTGGCCATCACTTTGGGGAGCAGCTGCCGCCAAGAATGGGCGAGGCGACCGCGGCGGTCGACCAACGTCGGGATGTCGCGCGGCGCCGACACGGGCGGGTCTTCGCCGACGAGCGCGAGATGCACGCCGACCCCGAGTGTCGTCTCGTCACGCAACCAACCCACTGACCGAGAAAAGCCCGACCCGAGCACCAATACCGAGGTACTCGTGATCACACCGTCGCGCACCCCGCGCAGAATGCCGCGCGATACCGCCGGAGTCAGTCCGTAGTCGTCGGCGTTGACGATCAAGAGGCGGTCGGGTGCCGCGCTCATCAGCTACGCGCGGCTGCGCCGCCGCGTGTTTCGGGTGGGAGCGGCCGCACCTTCTTGAGCTCGCCGTGCAACGTCACCATCTCGCGCACGATGCGGCGGATGACCGACGATGACGAGAGCGTCGATACACCGCGGGTGCGGGGGAAGTAGTCGACGCCGAACTGCACGATGCGATAACCGATGCGATTGGCACGAGCGAGCAACTCGACATCGATGAACGATCCTTCGCTCTTCAACTCGACGTGATCGAGTACGTCACGTCGAATCAGCTTGAACGCGAAGTTGACGTCACGGATGCGCAACGCGAACAACGACCGTACGAGGTGGTTGTACACGTAGCTGTAGACGAACCGTCGAGGTCCCTCGCCCGTGCGGTCGAAGCGAAACGCGCTGACGATGTCGGCTTCGTAGACACGGATGATGCGCACGGCCTTGGCCAACTCGGCCATGTCGAAGGGCAGATCGGCGTCGGTGTAGAGCACCAGCTCGCCGCGGGCCTCGGCGAAGCCCGTCTTGAGCGTGCCCCCGAGCTTGCGGTTCAGCTGATGGTGAACGACCCGTATGTGGTGATCGTCCGCGGCGAACTTGTCGGCGATCTCGCCCGTGGCGTCGGTCGAGGCGTCGTCGACGAGGAGGATCTCGTAGGTGCCGATCTCACCGTCCGACATGAGCGCTTCGGCCGCCTCGCGCGCCGCCGCGATCGTCTGATGGATGACCTGCTCCTCGTTCCACATCGGGAAGAAGAGTGTGAGGCTCTCGAAGTTGGGGGACTTTGCCACGCGCGTGTTACCTCGGCTCAGACACGTTACTCGGCCAAGGGGTCACGACACGTACGCGCCGCGAGCAAAGCCGCTGCACAACAGACCGAGCCCGAGGGCGCTGACGATCAGTACACCGGTGGCCAGGCGCCGCCGCTCGGCCAAGCACTGGCCCATCACCGCGAAAGCGGGGAATGCCGCGAGGCAGTAGCGGCCGATCCCCTGGAAGTCCTTGCTGCCGACGAGCGGGATGGCCAGAACGACCACGACGTAGATCGCGTAGCCCCAGCCGAACTTGCGACCGACGCGAAGGGTCAGGGTCAGCACGCCGATGGCGAGCACTGCCTGCACGACGAGACCAGCCGTGTACCAAAGGCCCATGTGCGGGAAATGGATCACGCGGTCGAAGAACTCGACCTTGAACCAGGTATGCGGGCCTGCTTCGAGGTCCCATCCGGGGGCGCGCTCGGCGATGACGAAAGCGAACGGCTCGCCGAACTTGGCGCCAAGGTAGATCACGTACGAAACGAGACCGGCGATCGAGAAGAGGGGCAGAGCGCTACGCGCGCGCAGTTTGGTGAGATCGAAGCGAATCCAGGGCGGGCGATCTTCACGGGTCGCGACCGAGGGCGCCGACGGTGTGAGCTGAGCGACGCGTATGCGATCGAGGCGCGGCAGTGAGAACACACCGCGGCGTTCGATCTCGCGGGCAACCAACCCGACGACGACCGCGAGGCCGACCGGGCGGGTCGCGGTCGCGATCGCCCCGAGCAATGTCGCGAGGACGATGCGATCCTTTTCGAGCAACGAGAACGCGCCGATCACCAGTGCGATGAACAAGGCATCGGCATAGACAGCGCCGAAGAGGTACCAGCCGTAGGGCCAGAGAAGGAGCATGGCGAGCGCGTATCGAGCGCCGATCTCACCGAGGCGGGGGACGCACCATCGGTAGAAGAGCACTGCGATCGTGAAGCCCGCCAACAGCGTGATGAAAATTCCCCAGGCAGCGGTGTCGCCGCCGAACAACGAGTGCAGGGCTCGCATGACCAGCGCGTAGACGGGGAAGAACGCCACCGAGGACTGCTCTTGGTCGCCGCGGAAGTAATAGCCGTGCTCCGCGATGCTGCGATACCAACCGGCATCGAAGCGCACCCATCCTTCGAGTGCCGACGGACCGCTGTAGTCGGCCGGCTTGACGCCTTGGCGATACGGCAACGGCAGGTGCGCATGGGCGAAGAACGCCACGAAGGCGAACAGCACCACTGCGATTGCACCGTAGATGGCCAACGCCGGCCGCACACTCACCGTCGTCTTGTGCCCCGTGGAGGTCAAAGGTCAGTCGCTCGCTTGCCGGGGCTACGGCGGGCACCGCAGCTCGTGTTTGACGACCTTACCAAGGGCGTTGCGCGGAAGGGTGCCGACAACCACGACTCGGCGCGGCAGTTTGAAGCGCGCGAGTTGTTCGCCACAGAACTCGCGAAGTGCGTCCCGATCGGGCGCGTCGTGCCCGGGGCGCACCACGACGAACGCGGTGACTTCTTCGCCCCACTCGCTCGACGCGGTGCCCACAACTGCGACATCGGCGACTGCAGGATGCGACGCGAGCACTTCTTCGACCTCGCGCGGATACACATTGAACCCGCCGCTGATGATCAGTTCCTTGGCCCGACCGACGATCGTGATGTAACCGTCGGAAGCGACTGTTGCCAGATCGCCCGTGCGAAACCATCCGTCGGTGAATGCCGCGACATTGCTGGCCGGCCGTTCCCAATAGCCACTGAAAACGTTGGGACCTCGTACGAGGATCTCCCCTGCCATGCCATCGACGGCGGCGGTGGGGATGTCGACGGGTACACCGCTTTCACGGGAGAAGCGCACTTCGACCCCCGGCAATGGGAAACCGACCGCACCGGCGCGGCGCTCGCCCTCGTACGGATTCGACACGAGCATCACCGTCTCGGTCATGCCATAGCGTTCGAGCACGGTGCGACCGGTAGCGGCGCGGAACGCGTCGTGCACGCTCGGCGGTAGCGGAGCGGACCCGGCGACACACAGCCGCAATCGCGCGAGTTCGCCCACTCGTGGGCTCTCGACAAGGCGGTGGTACATCGTCGGTACGCCGAAGAACAGTGTCGCGTCGTGCTGCTCCGCGGCGTCGATGACGCGGTCGGGGTCGAAGCCGTCGAGGAGCACGGCCGAGCCACCGGTGAACAGCGTGCCGTGCAGGCCCACACCCAGCCCGTGCATGTGGAACAACGGCAGGCACAACACGAGGCGGTCGTCGTCGGTCCAGTGCCATGCGATGGCCAAGGCAGCCACGCTCGCCAACAGATTGGCATGGCTGAGGACGGCACCCTTCGGCGCCCCGGTCGTGCCCGACGTGTAGCCGATCATCGCCGGCGAGTCAGGACTTGCGGTGTCGATCTCGGCCGTCATGTCGGCGTTGCCATCGACGGCGGCCGCCTCGCTCACCGCGAGCACCCCGCACCGTTTGTCGACCGATGCGACCCACGGTGACCACGCCGCATCGTCGTCGACGATCACCATCACCGGACGGCAATCACGCACGATGTGCGTCACCTCGCGCTCGCGGTACGCACCGTTGACGGGCACGACAACTGCACCGAGCCGCAGCAACGCGACGTGCACGACTACCAGATCGATGCCGTTGGCTCCCGACAACAACACGCGGCAGCCGCAGCCGACGCCGCGCCGGTAGAGCTTGGCTGCGACGTGGCCTGTGCGCTGATCGAGTTGCGCGCCGGTGATCCATCCGTCGCGGGCGTCGTGGAGCACTTCGTGATCGGGCCGGGCGCGCCAATGCGCCACCCACGAGCGGACGAGCGTGCCGCGCGTCATGGGCCCGAGCAGCACTTCAGAGCGGAGCACAGACTCAGTTGACCTGCTTTTCCATGGCGCTCCAATACGGCTCGCGCAGGCGGAATTTCTGCAGCTTGCCGGTGGCCGTGCGCGTGAGCTCGGAGCGGAACTCGATCGACGTCGGGCACTTGAAGTGCGCGATGCGAGCGCGGCAGTGCTCGATCAACTCCGCCTCCTCGACCGACGCTCCCGGCGCGAGGACAACCAACGCTTTGACGGTCTCGCCCCACTTTTCGTGCGGCACGCCGATCACCGCGACCTCGGCGACCGCGGGATGCGAGAACAAGGTGTCTTCGATCTCGATCGACGACACGTTTTCGCCGCCGGTGATGATGATGTCCTTCTTGCGATCGCTGATCGAGAGGTAGCCCTCGTCGTCGAACCCACCACCGTCGCCCGAATGGAACCAACCGTCGCGTACGGCTTCGGCGGTCGCCTCGGGCTGCTGCCAGTAGCCCTCGAGCACATGGTTACCTCGATGCAGTACTTCGCCGTCGGGCGACGTAGTCACGCGCATGCCGAACGCGGGCGCACCGGCGCGCCCGAGCTTTTGCGCACGCTCGCCCGGCGTGAGGTGGTCCCACTCGACGCGGGTTCGGTTCATCGTGGCCAAGGGTGCCGTTTCGGTCAGGCCGTAGATCTGGATGAACTCCCATCCGAGCTCGGTCTCCATCCGCTCGATGGTCCGCGTGGGCGGTGGGGCACCGGCCACGACCATGCGCACGGTCCCCCGGCCCGGTATCGGACCGTCCCAGGTGGCCGCGGCGTCGAGGATCGCGGCGACGACCGCAGGGGCCCCACACAGCAGCGTTACGCCATGGCGCTCGATGCGCCGCAGTATCTCGGCGCCGTCGACCTTGCGCAGCACGATCTGCGGTGCGCCCATCGCCACCTGTGCGTAGGGCATGCCCCATCCGTTGCAATGGAACATCGGCAATGTGTGGAGGTACACGTCGCGATCGTTGACGCCCACCTGCCAGCCGAACGTTGCGGAGTTGAGCCACAGCGCGCGATGCGTCTGCTCGACACCCTTAGGTCGTGCGGTCGTGCCCGACGTGTAGTTGATGGTTGCGGTGACATCTTCGTCGGGTTGCCAAAGCCGAGGCTCGACACCGAACCGATGCATCGCTTCGTCGCTCTCCGCGCCGATGACGAAACGGTGCCTACACGAGATACTCGACAACGCATCGTCGACCTCGGGGTCGACGAGCAACACATCGGCACCGCAGTGCTCGATGATGTACGCCACCTCGTCGCGGGACAAGCGGAAGTTGATCGGTACGAAGACGCGCCCGTTGCCGGAAACCCCGAAGAACGACACCGCGAGTCGAGCCGCGTTGTGCGACACCATCGCGACACGAGCGCCGAAGGGCACGCCGAGGGCATCGAGGGCCGCCCCCTGCGCGACGGCGAGCTCGCCGATACGCCGAAAGGTCAGATCGGGCAGCGGCGGCGCGGGCTGGTTGGGTTCGTCGACCAGGCCGATCCGCTCGGGATACACGGAGACGGCACGATCGAGGTGGTCACGAAGCGTCAAGGGAACCTTCATGATCGAAACAGCCTCCGCAATCGGATCCTGGTGCCCCGCGGGCACACCAGCCGGTTTCTCCACGAATCAGTTCAGCACACACCCGGCGCCAGCGCTCGACCGCCGGCCCAAACGCGAATTCGGGGCCGGGGGTTGATAGCTTCTTCCGCTTGTTGCCTGGGCCGTTCGAACCATCGTTGCCGGCGGTCCGAGGTTCCCGACCCCTCGCACTTGCACGCGGTTGCCAGGCGCCGATCAAAAGAGCGTGGATGTGACGAACCGAACGACGAGAGCGGACCTCGAACGAAGACTGCTCGAGCTCGCCCGCAACTACCGCTGGGCATGGGATCGCGCCACTCACACGCTGCTCGAGCGCGTACGCACTATCGCCGATGCGCCCCACGGCCATCCGATGGCAATCGTGCCGCTACTGGACGACCACGACTGGTCCGCGATCATCGCCGACCACGATCTGGTCAACTCCATCAACGACGTCTACGCCGATCTCCAGCGCTGCATCTCTGCCGTGCAAGGCCCGCGAACCATCGCGTACTTCTCGCCCGAGTTCGGCATCTCCGAGACGCTGCCGCAGTACTCCGGTGGGCTGGGCATCCTCGCCGGCGACCACTTGAAGGCGACGAGCGATCTCGCCGTGCCACTCGTCGGCATCGGTCTCTTCTACCGCGAGGGTTTCTTCCGCCAGCTCGTCACCGACGGCCGTCAACACGAGTGGTACCAACAACAAGACGCACCGATACTCGGCCTCAGCGACACCGGTGTTCGCGTTCCCATCGAGCTGGGTGATCACACTGCGTGGGTACGCGTGTGGCGGTGCGACGTCGGCTCGACTCCGCTGTACATGCTCGACACCGATCTACCCGAGAACAGCGCGCGCGACCGGTCCATCACCGACCGCCTCTATTCGGGCGACCAAGAACACCGGCTGCGCCAAGAGCTCGTGCTCGGCGTGGGTGGCGCGCGGGCGCTCACTGCGCTCGGCATCGCGCCGCGCTGCTATCACCTCAACGAGGGCCACGCCGGCCTGTTGATCCTCGAACTACTCGGTGGCTACCTCGAACAGGGCCTCTCGTTCAGCCATGCGATCGCTGCCGTGCGCCCGCTCACGCTGTTCACGACGCATACACCGGTGCCCGCAGGTATCGACCGGTTCCCGCGCGACCTCTTCACGCGCTACGTGGGCGCCTGGTGTGATCGTCACCGGGTCACCATGGATGACCTCTTCCCCCTCGGCGTGTTGCCCGGCGACGGCGATCATCCGCCGTTCAACATGGCGGCCTTCTGCCTTGCCATTGCCGGCCGGGCCAACGGCGTGTCGCAGCTACACGGCGAAGTCAGCCGGCACATGTTCCACGATCTGCCGCACGGCCCATCGATCGGCGCAGTGACCAACGGCGTGCACGCGCGCACGTGGGTCAACCCCACGTTGCAAGACACGTTCGATCGCGTGCTCGGCGCCTCGTGGGCCGACGGTGATCCCGCCGCCTGGGCGCGTATCGACGACATCGACGACGACGAATTGCGCGACGTGTTCGCCAATGGACGTCGACAGCTCGTCGACATGGTGGTCGCGCGCGCCGCGACGGGCGCCAAGCTCGATCCGGGAGCACTGACGATCGGCTTCGCCCGTCGCTTTGCCACCTACAAGCGGGCCAGCCTGTTGCTGCTCGAGATCGACCGTGTCATCAAGCTGCTGAGCGACGACGACCGGCCGATCCAGTTCGTGTTCGCCGGCAAAGCGCACCCCGCGGACGAACCGGGCAAGGCACTGCTCACACAAGTCAACGAGTTCGCCAGCCACACCGCCGCCCGCGGTCGTTTCGTCTTCGTCCCCGACTACGACATCGACGTTGCCCGCACCTTGTATCGCGGCTGCGACGTGTGGCTCAACAATCCCGTGCGGCCCCTCGAAGCATGTGGCACGAGCGGCATGAAGGCGGCGCTCAACGGCAGCCTCAACTGCTCGATCCGCGACGGCTGGTGGGACGAGCTCTTCGACGGCCAAAACGGTTGGGCCATCCCGACCAGCGACGAAACCGACCCGGCCACCCGTGACTTCGAAGAGGCGGCATCGCTGTTGACGATCCTCGAATCTCGCATCCTGCCGCTGTACTACGGCGAAGGCGGCAGCCCGTCGACCGCGTGGATGGCAAAGGTGCGTCACGCATGGAAGACCATGGGTGCACAGCTCACTGCGGCACGCATGGTGCGTGAGTACCGCGACCGCTACTACAGCTGACGAAACGGTCGGCGTGAACGACGCGGTCGCGCTCTGGCCCGGAGCCTCGTATCCCCTCGGGGCCACCTTCGACGGATCGGGTACGAACTTCGCGATCTTCTCCGAACGCGCCGAGTACATCGAGCTCTGCCTATTCGACGAGCAACGGCGCGAGACGCGCGTGACACTGCCGGAAATCACGGCGTTCGTGCATCACGGATACGTCCCCGGAGTCGGCCCCGACCAGCTCTACGGCTACCGCGTGCACGGACCGTGGGCCCCGCAAGACGGTCACCGCTACAACCCCGACAAGTTGTTGCTCGACCCCTACGCGAAGGCCATCGATGGCAACGTGCGGTGGTCCCCCGCCGTCTACGCGCATCGCGCCGACAACCCGGGCGAGCGCGACATCACTGACAGCGCGCCGTTCATGCCGCTCAGCGTCGTCGTGAACCCGTATTTCGATTGGGCCGACGACCGCTCGCCGAACACGCCGCTGCACAAATCATTGATCTACGAAACGCACGTGCGCGGCCTCACCATGCGTCATCCCGATGTTCCTGCGGCGCAGCGCGGGACTTACGCCGGCCTTGCCAGCGAGCCGGTCGTGGCGCATCTCACGTCGTTGGGCGTCACCGCGGTCGAACTACTGCCCATCCATCATTCGATACCCGAAGCGTTCCTGAGCCAGCGGGGCCTGACCAACTATTGGGGTTACAACTCCATCGGCTACTTCGCTCCGCACGCGGCCTACGCCGCGCAACGGCAGCGAGGCCGGCAAGTACAAGAGTTCAAGCAGATGGTCAAGACCCTCCATCGCGCGGGTATCGAGGTGCTCCTCGATGTCGTCTACAACCACACTGCCGAAGGCGACCAGATCGGGCCCTCGTTCGCGTTCAGGGGCATCGACAACGCGTCGTACTACCGGCTGCTGGCGAGCGACCGCCGCCAGTACGTCGACTACACCGGCTGTGGCAACAGCCTCAACATGTTGCACCCCAATGTGCTGCAGCTGATCATGGACAGCCTGCGGTATTGGATCGTCGAAATGCATGTCGACGGCTTCCGCTTCGATCTTGCGGCTGCGCTTGCGCGCGAGCTCCACGACGTCGATCGCCTGTCGGCATTCTTCGACATCATCCAGCAGGATCCCGTGATCTCCCGCGCCAAGCTGATCGCCGAGCCCTGGGATCTCGGCGAGGGCGGCTATCAGGTCGGCAACTTCCCGCCGCTGTGGTCGGAATGGAACGGTCGCTACCGCGACGGCGTGCGCGACTACTGGCGCGGCGCCGACGAGTCGCTCGCCGACTTCGCCTACCGCTTCACCGGCAGCAGCGACCTCTACGGGTCGTCGGGACGGCGCCCGTCGGCGAGCATCAACTTCATCACCGCGCACGACGGATTCACGCTTACCGATCTCGTCACATACGACCGCAAACACAACGAGGCCAACGGCGAGAAGAACCGTGACGGGGAAAATCACAACCGCTCGTGGAACTCCGGTATCGAAGGACCGACGACCGATGCCGCCATCGTCGAGCTACGGGCGCGCCGGATACGGGCCATGTTGACGACGCTGTTCCTCTCGCAGGGCGTGCCGATGTTGCTCGCCGGCGACGAACTCGGGCGGACGCAGCGGGGCAACAACAATGCGTATTGCCAAGACAACGAGATCTCGTGGCTCGACTGGTCCGCGGCGGACCACGAACTACTTTCCTTCGTCGCACAGTTGAGTGAGCTGCGTCACCGCCATCCCGTCTTCCGGCGGCGCCGCTTCTTCGAAGGCCAACCCGTGCGGGGCAACGGCGGCGAGGGCGAGCCCGACATCGCGTGGTACACGCCCGCGGGCCACCGGATGTCCGACGACGACTGGCGGGTCGGCTATGCCCGCACCCTGGCGGTGTTCCTCAACGGCGACGAGGCGACGGCGGGCCCGAGCGGCCCTTTGAGCCAGGGCCCGAGCGGCCCTTTGAGCGGGAGCCCGGGCGGAAGGCCTTCGGGATGGGAGCACGACGACAGCTTCGTGGTCTTGTTCAACGCGAACCACGAGGCGATGCCCTTCATGCTCGCCCCCGAACTCCGCGACGACACGTGGCGCGTGACCGTCGACAGCGCACAGGTGGCGCGGGCCGGCGAACTCGTCGAGACGAAAGCTCCGTTCGTGACCGACGGGTTTTCGGTCGTGTTGCTTCGTAGGCTGGCGAGCGGTGCCCTCCCGATCCGCTGACCAACCGCGCGTCCTGTTCGCGACTGCCGAGCTCTCGCCGATCGCACGAGTCGGTGGCCTCGCCGAAGCCGCGGCGGGTCTCACGACCGCACTGGAGCACGCGGGCGTCGACGTCGAGGTCGTGTTGCCCGACTACGACAACCGGCCGCTCGACGACGAGATGGACGACGAGCTGGACGTGCCCTCTTGGGTCGGCTCCGCTCGCGCCCGTCGCGGCAGCGACGCGAGCGGACGAGTCGTCACGCTCATCGACGCACCGACGATCGCCCGGCCGCACCCCTACCTCGACCCTGCCACCGGTGAGGGGTGGGTCGACAACGATCATCGGTTCGCCGCGTTCTGCGCCGCAGTTGCCGCCATCACGAGGCTGCGCGCGCCCGATGTGTTGCACCTCAACGATTGGCACACGGGCCTGGCTCTCGGCATGCTCGACGAGGCGCCGCCCACGGTGCTCACCATCCACACCATCGCGTACCAGGGCATCACCTCGTCGTCGTGGCTCGATCGCCTCGCAGCACACCGGGCGGTCTTCGAGTGGTTCGGCGGCACGAATCCACTCGCCGGCGCCATCGCGCTCGTCGATCGGGTGATCGCGGTCAGTCCCACCTACGCGCGAGAGATCGTCACCCCCGAGCTCGGCGTCGGCCTGCATCATCGCCTGCAAGAGCTGGGCGACCGCCTGGTGGGCATTCGCAACGGCATAGATACCAATGTGTGGGATCCGTCGAGCGATCCGTATCTCGCCGCGCGTTACAGCGCGGCGGACCCCATGGCGAAGCGCGCGTGCAGGGCCGCGTTGCTCGAAGAGCTCGGCTGGTCCGACGACGGCAGCACGATCGTGGGCATGGTCACACGACTGGCCGACCAAAAGGGAGTCGATCTCGCGCTCGACGCGGCTCGGTTCCTCGCCGACATCCCGGCCCGTTTCGTGCTGCTCGGCGCGGGCGACAAGGCCTTGGCCGAACGGGCGCACGAGCACAGTGCACTCGCGCCCACCCGCGTCGCGTTCGTCGAGGGCTACGACAACGCGTTCGGTCACCGCATCTTCGCGGGGTCCGACCTCTTCTTGATGCCGAGTCGATTCGAACCGTGCGGCCTGGCGCAGATGCAGGCCATGGCCTACGGCACGGTACCGGTCACGACCGATGTCGGCGGGCTGCACGACACCGTCATCGACGACGACCGCGAGCGAGGCAACGGCAATGGTTTCGTGAGCCGCTCGGTCGACGGTGCGGGCATGGTCGACGCGCTCCACCGCGCCGCGCGCGCGGTCAAGCAACCGGCTCGGCGTCGCGCGTTACAGCGGCGGGGAATGAGCACCGACTGGTCGTGGACCGAGCCGGCGCAGCAACACATCGCGCTCTATCGCGACATGCTCACGCGCTGAGGCGCTGACCTTTGGCGACGGCCACGATGCCCGTCGACGTCACGACGAAGCGCTCTCGATCGAGCTCGAGGTCGACACCGATCTTGGCGCCGGCCGGCACGACGACGTTCTTGTCGATCACCGCGTTGCGGACGATGGCGCCCTCGCCGATGATGACATCGTCGAGCAGGATCGAATTCTCCACGAATGCGCCGCGCTCGACGCGTACACCCGGTGACACAACGGCGCGATGCACCCGTGCGCCCGAGACGATCGCGCCCGCGCACAACATCGTGTCGAAAACTTCGGGCGCACCCCGATCGCCGTCGTAGACGAGCTTGGCCGGGGGAAGCGTGCGCGTCATCGTGTAAACGGGCCATTTGTCGTTGTAGAGGTTGAACACGGGAAACGGCGCCACGAGGTCCATGTGCGCGTCGAAATACGAGTCGAGCGTCCCGACGTCACGCCAGTAGTGCCGATCACGGTCGGTTTCGCCCGGCACCTCGTTGGTGGTGAAGTCATAGACGTGCGCGTCGCCCTGCTCGACAAGACGGGGCAGCAGATCGCCGCCGATGTCATGCTCCGAGCTCTCGTCGTGCGCGTCGGCGGTGACGATGCTGCGCAGCACCTCGGTGTCGAAGACGTAGTTGCCCATCGACGCCAGCACGTAGCCCGGCGCGTCGCGCAGCCCGACCGCGTCGGTCGGCTTTTCGAGGAACCGCTCGATCTTGGTGGTCTCGCCCGTCTCGATCACGCCGAACTGGTTTGCCTGCTCGATCGGCACCCTGATAGCGGCGACCGTGACGCCGGCACCGCTTTCGATGTGGCTGTCGAGCATCTGACGCGGGTCCATGCGATAGATGTGGTCGGCTCCGAACACGAAGATGTAAGTGGGCTCTTCGTCATCGATGATGTTGAGGTTCTGGTAGATGGCGTCGGCGGAGCCCAGGAACCAGCGTCGCCCGCGCCGCATCTGTGCCGGTACCGACGTGACGTAGTCACCGATGAATGTCGCCATGCGCCACGTGCGCGAGATGTGTACGTCGAGGCTGTGGCTCTTGTATTGCGTGAGCACGACGATCTTGCGGTAGCCGCCGTTCGCAAGGTTGGACAGCGCGAAGTCGATCAGCCGATAGCTACCGGCGAACGGCACGGCCGGCTTGGCCCGATCGAGGGTGAGCGGCGCCAGTCGTTTGCCCTCACCGCCGGCGAGCACCATCGACAGCACCCGTGGGCGTTCGGAGCGATACGGGGAGTCGGGCATGGCATTCATTCTTCCTCATCGGGATCAAGATCTGGCACGGAACCGACCACTGTCACTCGGGCTGCAGGAACAACACCCCCAGAGGTGGTAGCGACACACCGATCGACTGATCGAAGCCGTGCCACGGTACGTAGTCGGCAATGACCCTCCCCCAATTACCCACACCACTGCCGCCGTACTCCTCGGCGTCGCTGTTGAGTACCTCACGCCAACCCGAACGCTGAGGGACCCCGATGCGATAGTCCAGCCGAGGCACCGGCGTGAAGTTGACGACAACCAAAACGGGCTTGCCGCGCGAGCCGTGACGCACGAAGGCAACCACGCTGTTGTGGGCGTCGCCGGCTTCGACCCACTCGAACCCACCCGGATCGCAGTCGAGCGTGTGTAGCGCCGGCTCGGACCGGTAGAGGGCGTTGAGGTCGTGTACCCACGCACAGATGCCAGCGTGGTCGGGTTGGGCCAGCAGATGCCAGTCGAGCTCCTCGCTGTGATTCCACTCTCGCTCTTGCCCGAACTCTGCGCCCATGAAGAGCAGCTTCTTGCCTGACAGGCCGAACTGGTAGCCGTACAACAATCGCAGGCCCGCGAACTTCTGCCAACGATCACCGAACTGCTTGGCGAACAACGAGCCTTTGCCGTGCACCACTTCATCGTGGGACAACGGGAGCACGAAGTTCTCGGTGAACGCATAGACGCCGCGGAAGGTCAGCTCGCCATGGTGGTGCGAACGATAGATCGGATCGCGCGCGACATAGGTCAGCGTGTCGTGCATCCAACCCATGTCCCATTTGAACCCGAAGCCCAACCCGCCAACATCGACCGGGCGGGTCACCATCGGCCATGCCGTCGACTCTTCGGCGACGATATGGATATCCGGATGTTCGCGGTAGACGAGTTCGTTGAGTTGGCGCAAGAAGGTGATCGCACCGAGATTCTCTCGGCCACCGTTCTCGTTGGGCAGCCACTCGCCCGGCAAGCGCGAGTAGTCGCGGTAGAGCATCGAAGCGACGGCGTCGACGCGGAGCCCGTCGGCGTGATACTTCTCGACCCAGTACAACGCGCTCGACGTCAAGAAGCTGCGCACCTCGTGACGGTCATAGTTGAAAATGAGGCTGTCCCAATCGGGATGAATCCCCAACCGCGGGTCGGCGTGTTCGTAGAGATGCGTGCCGTCGAAGAGGGCCAGCGCGTGCGCGTCGTTCGGGAAATGCGACGGCACCCAATCGAGAATCACACCGATGCCGCGCTGATGCAGATGGTCGATGAGATACATCAGATCCTGCGGGTCACCGAAGCGAGATGTCGGCGCGAAATAACCGGTGACCTGATAGCCCCATGATCCGTAGAACGGATGTTCCATGATGGGCATCAACTCGACGTGCGTGAACCCACACCGCTCGACGTGCGTGGCCAGTCGCGGAGCGATCGAGCGATAGCTGACCTCGCCGAAATGGGACCACGAACCGAGATGCACTTCGAACACGGAGATCGGCGCGTCGACCGAATTGCGGGTGTGGCGCTCGGCCATCCACGCGTCGTCATGCCATTCGTACTCGAGATCCCAGATAATCGACGCGGTGAGCGGCGCGGTCTCGGACTTGAACGCGTGCGGATCGGCTTTGTCGAACGACGGCCCGCCACCGCGCGGCATGATGTGGAACTTGTAGCGCTGGCCTTTGCTCGCGGGGCCCACGGTGCGCTCCCAGATGCCCGACGCGTGCGGCGTCATCGGCGACGCGCCAATGTCCCAGTCGTTGAAGTCACCAATGACCGACACGCTTGCGGCGTTCGGGGCCCACACCCGGAATTGCACGGCGTCGCCGTCGACGTGGGCGCCCATGACCTCGAACAGTCGAATGTGCGAACCCTCGTTGAAGGTCCAGCGGTCGAGATCGGTGATCGGGCGAGGCATGAGGGTGAGTGGGGCCACCCCGGGCAGCCCTCCCCAAGGAGGCTAGCGGCGGATTATCGCCGCAAAATGTGTGGAGCGGCGGATAATCGCTGCCAATGTGTGGAGCGGCGGTCAGCTGGGACGCACGTGCCAACCGAGGTCGCGCAGGGACCGCAACGCCATGCGGCGATGGTCCTGTCCCCGCGTCTCGACGGTGATCGCCACCTCTACTTCGTCGAGGTCGAGCGAGGCCCGCTCGCGGTGGTGGTCGACCGCCAGGATGTTGAGCTCGAGTTGCGCGAAGTCGGCCGCGAGACGGGCTAGCGAGCCCGGCCGATCGGGTACGTCGATGCGCAGCCGCAAATAGCGACCCGCCACCGAGAGGCCGTGCTCGATGAGCCGCGACAGCAGTAGCGAATCGACGTTGCCACCGGACAACACGACGACGGTCGGGCCCGACCGGCGCTTCCTCGGGAACTTGTTGGCCATGACCGCCGCCAACGCGGCAGCACCGCTCGGTTCGATGACCGACTTCATCCGTTCGAGCACAGTGACCAACGCATGACCGATCTCTTCGTCGCTGACGGTGACGACGTCGTCGACAAAAGCCTTCGCGTGCGCCAGGGTCAGCGCCGACGGGGACTTGACGGCGATGCCGTCGGCGATCGTGGCCAACGAGGTGAGATGACGCGGCGCGCCCGCGTCGAGCGACGCTCGCATCGACGCCGCACCTTGGGCTTCGACACCGACGACTCGGCACTTCGGTCGCAACGATTTGATGGCAGCGGCGATGCCGGCGATCAACCCTCCGCCGCCGACCGGCACCACGATCGTCGCAACATCCGGTAACTCCGCGAGTACCTCGAGCGCGATGGTCCCTTGACCGGCGATCACCGCTCTATCGTCGAACGGCGGCACGAACCGGGCGTGCGTATCGCGCGCGAATTGCTTCGCGTGCACGACGGCATCGTCGATGCTGTCGCCAACCAACTCGACGACCGCGCCGTACTCCTGAGTGGCCGTCACTTTGGGCAACGACGCGCCGCGTGGCATGAAGATGGTCGACTCGAGTCCACACAGCGACGCCGCGAGCGCCACGCCTTGGGCATGGTTACCCGCCGATGCCGCAACCACGTGGGTTCCCGGCTCGAGTTGCGCGATGTGGTTGTAGGCGCCGCGGATCTTGAACGATCCGGTGCGCTGGCGCTGTTCCTCTTTGCACCACACGTCGGCGCCGACGGCCCGCACGATCGCGTCGACTTGCGTTAGCGGCGTACGGCGGACGACCCCGGCGATGCGGGCCTCGGCCTCGTGGACCTCGTCGATGCTCACCAGCCTCATGGGGGTACATTCTTGTCGATGCGACAGTCACACCGAAGCGCTCGGTTCGCTCACCTCTGCGATGTCGCGGTCGCAATCGGACTTGCCGCCGCCCTCGCGTGCTCGGTGGTGGCCTGCGGATCAACCGATGACACCCGTAACCAGCTCGGCGAACGACTGCGCAAGGCGGCGAGCGCGAGCAAGGACGGCATTCCCCGCTACGCCCGGGCCCTGCGGGACAATGCGGCGTGTTTGAGCGACGAAGTGACCGATCGCCTCGGCAGCCGTGACGTTCGCGCGTTGATCGACGCGCGGGGCGACCTCGAGGCGACCGGCGACCAACTGGGCGCCGGCTTGGGCCAACTCCGCGAAGCGGTGCACTCCTGTGTCGACGTGCGGGCCACGCTCATCGACCTGTTCGAAAGCACCGGCATGACAACCGAGCAGGCGACGTGTGTCGCGGATCAAACGCTCGAGGACGACAAGATCCTGACGCCGTTATTGGTGAACATCGTCTTTGGCGATCCCGGTGTCGGTACCGCGGTATTCGTTGCCGCGCGCGCCACCCGAGGCTGCTTGTCGGCAAGCGAACTTGCCCGGCTGTTTCCCGGGCGATGAGAAGGGCTGCTCCATGAATTCGTTCGTCGTCGGCGGTGTGCCCGAGCCCATGAACCTGCCGTGGCAACTCGCGGTCGCCGACGGCACCTTTGCCGCTGCGCAACTCGATGTCGAGTGGATCGATCAACCGGGAGGCACCGGCGCGATCGCCGACGCGCTGACCGATCGCACGCTCGACGCTGCCACCATCTTGACCGAAGGCGCGATCGCCGCCATCGTGAACGGCGCCGACCTTCGCATCTGTTCGCTATGGGTACAGAGCCCACTCATCTGGGGTGTGCACGTCGCCGGCCACCGCCGAGCCCGCACCATCCACGACTTCGAGCCCGTGCGCTTTGCGGTCTCGCGGCTCGGCTCAGGCTCGCACCTCATGGCCTATCTGCTCGCAGCGCGCGACGGCTTTGGATTGCAGCCGGAACAACTGGTCGTCGTCGGCAACATCGATGGAGCACGCGCTGCCCTACGCGAAAACCGCGCGGACGTGTTCCTCTGGGAGAAGTACGTGACGTCGCCGCTCGTGCACCAAGGAGAGTTTCGGCGTATCGACACCATCGACACGCCGTGGCCGTCGTTCGCGATCGCGGCACACGTCGACACGCTCGCCACTCGCGCCCGCGATCTTGATCACCTGATCGTTGTCGCGCAGCGCGCTGCCGCGGACTTCACCAAGCGCTCGACGGCGATCGCTCAGCTCGAAACGCACTACGGGCTCACTCGGCGCGACGCAGGCGAGTGGCTCGCCGGATGCCACTTCGCACACACGACCGGTGTGCCGGCCGGGCTCGTCGACGATGTGCAGCAGCGCCTTCTGCGCGTCGGAGCAATCACATCCAAGCGGCCCGCGCGCGACATCGTGGCTACTATCGGCGCATGACCGACGCTGCACCTGATCGGCCCGAACTCTTTCTCGAAAGGCGCGACAACGTCGCGTGGATCACCATCGATCGACCCACGGTGCGCAACGCGATGACGAGAGCAATGGGTGCTCGCCTCGGGCAACTGCTCGAAGAGGCCCGCGACGACGATGCCGTTTCGGTGGTCGTCATCACCGGGGTCGGCACCAGCTTTTCCGCCGGACTCGATCGAAAAGAAATCGCGAAGGGTCTCGAAGGCAAGAGCGAGTTCCCCGTCGAACTCATCGTGCAATATCCCAAACCGACGATCGCCGCCATCAACGGCCTCGCCTACGGCGGTGGCGCGACGATGGCGATGTCGTGCGACCTTCGCGTCGCGGCGGAGAGCGCGACGCTCACATTCGGTCTGGGCAAGGTCGGCCTCGTTCCCGAGTGGGGTTCGTCCTATCTGCTCTGGCGCCAGATCGGCTACAGCCGTGCGCTCGACGTCATGCTCACGGCCCGCACCATCGACTCGAACGAAGCACTTGCAATGGGCCTCGTGAACCGCGTCGTCCCCGACGACCAGCTCACGACCGCGGTCACCGAGTTGGCCGGACAGATCGCGTCGCTGCCGCCCGGTACGGCCTCGGCAATCAAAGACGTACTGCGCGATGGGCTCGACGCCGACTTCGTGACGGCGCGCGCCACCGAAGCGCGCACGCTCGGCCGCCGCTCGCGCGAACTCGCGGCCATGCGTCGCGCGAAAGACGGTTAGCTCAGACGAATTGCCAGGACTTGGCCGGCGCGGGTCCGCTGTGGCGTTCGAGTACCTGCACGTCGAACCAGATCGGCAGCAGGTGCCGCACATAGAACGCATGCACGACCATGTTGGGGGTTTGCAGGTCTTCGTAGAGCTTGATCTCGACTCGGTCGTCCTTGTCGCGATAGCGCTGACATTGTTCGAGAATGTGATCGACCTCTTCACGAGTGTCCATGAGGAGACCGAGGTGGTCGTAGCCGGGTGAAGAGATCGGCTTGGACGACTCGGCGACGAGAATGAACTGACCTTCGGTGGGCTGCATGAAGAACTGGCGGCCGCCGAGAATCTCGACATCGCGCGTCTCCCAACCGAAGACCCCGCCGTAGAAATCGGTGAGCTCTTGACGACGCTCGTCGGTAAGGGTTCCCTTGGGCACCGTCAGCTCCATGTGGTTGAAGCGCACCGTCATCATGACCCCCTGCGTCGCGTGTCGCCCCAAGGCTACCGCCCTGGCTCTGGTGCCCGCCGGTGCACCCGGTGCGGCTCGTCCCACTTGCCGAAACATGACAAAGTACGCAGCGATGAGTGGGCTCCTGCCGATCGAACCGACCGCCTCGCAGGACGAGGTCCGCGCCGCGGTACGGCAATGGGTGCACGATCACGTCCCGCGGGCGTGGCGCGACGCCGCCGAGCGCGGCGGCGCCGCCGAGATTCGCAAGGTGCGCAGCCGCGCCGAGTATCTCGACTGGTATCCCGTCTACGGCGCCTCCGGTCTCGTGGTCGCGAATTGGCCCCGTGAGTACTGCGGTCTCGGTCTCGCCAACCGCATGGTGCGAGTCATCGAAGAAGAGCTCCGGCCGTACAACCTCGGCCGCCTCAACGCCCTCGGCCTCAATCTCGCGGCGCCGGCGCTCTTCGCCCACGGCAGTGAGGAACAACGCCTGCGGTTCTTGCCGCCCATCGTGCGCAACGAAGAAGTGTGGTGCCAGATGTTCAGCGAGCCGGGCGCCGGGTCGGACCTCGCGTCGCTGGCGATGCGGGCCGAACGCGATGGCGACGAGTGGGTGCTCACCGGTCAAAAGGTCTGGACCACGTGGGCGCAAGAATCCGACTACGGCGTGATCCTGGCGCGCACCGACGCCGACAGGCCCAAGCGTCAAGGCATCACCTACTTCTTGTTGCACCTCCACCAACCGGCCGTCGAGATCCGACCGCTCAAACAGATGACCGGTGATGTAGGCGAGTTCAACGAGGTCTTCCTCGACGGCGCTCGCGTGCCCGACAGTCAACGCGTCGGCACCATCGGCGACGGATGGAAGGTGGCCAACGCGACGCTGTCCGGTGAACGCCAGATGGTGTCGGGCAGTGGTTCGGGTGGCGTCGGCCGCATCGGCGGCGTAGGCATCGAGGCGCTGGTTCGCGCCGCACGCGAGTCCGGTGCATGGACCGACGCCACCGTTCGTCAACGTCTGATGCGTCTCTACAGCGAGGATCGCATCCGGGATCTCACCAACCAACGCGTGAGGGCCACGATGCGCGCCGGCCGCTCTCCCGGCCCCGAAAGCTCTATCGGCAAGGTGCACCAAGGCAGCCTCAACCAACGGTTGCAAGAGGCGACGGTCGACCTCATGGGTCCCGGCGCGATGGCCTGGCCGGCGACCGACGACGGCGCGCTGCCCTACGCGATCCACGGGTTCTTGCGATCGCGGGCCAACACCATCGAAGGCGGCACGACCGAAGTCAACAAGAACATTCTCGGCGAGCGCGTGTTGGGTTTGCCTCGAGAGCCCGATCCCTGGCACGACAAGCCCTGGCGTGAGGTGCCGCGCTCATGAGCACGAGGCCGACCAAAAACCACAAGGCCGACCAGTGAGCTACGAAACGCTCATCGTCGAACGACACGGCCACGTCGGTTGGTTGATCTTCAACCGACCCAAGGCGCTCAACGCGATGAACGCCACGATGATGGGCGAGCTCGAACTCGCGTGGCGCGAACTCGACGCCGATCCGTCCGTGCGCGTCATCGTCAACGCCGGCGAAGGCAAGGCGTTCCAAACCGGTGTCGACGTCGTGCAGATCGCCAAAGACAAGGAAGCGATGCGCAAGTTCTCGCGGCAGACGCGCGATGCGAAGCTGGCCTTCACGGCGTGGCACCTTCAGATCCAAAAACCGGTCATCGCCGCGGTCCACGGGATGTGCGTCGGCGGTGGTCTGCATTTCGTCGCGGATGCCGACATCGTCATCACGACGAGCGACGCCCAGTTCCTCGACCCGCACGTGTCGATCGGCCAAGTCGTCGCGTACGAAGGCATCACGCTGTCGCGCAAGGCCCCGATGGAAGCAATCCTGCGCATGGCCCTCGTCGGCCGGCACGAGCGGCTGTCCGCGCAACGCGCGTATCAGTTGGGCATTTCGAGCCAGATCGTCGACCCGCCCGAACGCCTTCGCGAAGAAGCACAGGCCATCGCCGAGATGATCGCAAAGAATTCTCCCGCCGCAATGAGAGCTACGAAGCAAGCACTTTGGGGTGCGCTCGAGTCAGGCCTCACCGACGCCTGTCGGGCCGGAGCACAACACCTGGCGAGCCTCTGGGGTCACCCCGATCAAGACGAAGGACCACGCGCGTTCGCCGAACGACGCGAACCGACGTGGAGCGATTTGTGACAATCGAACCGAGCGCCGCCACACGAGACGAGGCCGACCGATGAGCTACGAAACCTTGATCGTCGAACGCCATGGCCATGTGGGGTGGTTGATCAACAACCGACCCGATCAGCTCAACGCGATGAGCGCGCTGATGCGCGACGAGTTCGCCGATGCCTGGATCGAACTCGATCGCGATCCCAAGGTTCGTGTGATCGTGCACACGGGCAACGGTCGTGCGTTCCAAACCGGTGTCGACGTCACCGAAATCGCCACCGACGGACAGGGCATGCAGCGCTACCGGGACAGCGTCGTCAACATGGACCTGCATTTCACGGCGTGGCACCAGCAAGTGTGGAAACCGGTGATCACTGCGGTCAACGGCATATGCTGCGGCGGCGGATTCCACTGGGTCGCTGACGCCGACATCGTCATCGCGGCCAGCGACGCACAGTTCTTCGATCCGCATGTGTCGATCGGCCAGGTCGTCGCCGTCGAGGCGATCGGCCTGATTCGCAAGATGCCGGTCGAAGCCGTCATGCGCATGGCGTTCATGGGCAAGTACGAACGGATGGGTGCACAACGCGCGTACGAGTTGGGCATGATCAGCCAGATCGTCGACCCACCCGAACGGCTACGCGACGAGGCACAGGCCCTCGCCGAAAAGGTGGCAAAGAACTCACCCGCGGCAATGCGAGCGACCAAGAAAGCACTGTGGGCGGCGCTCGAGCACGGACTCACCGACGCCTGCCGCGTCGGCGCACAACACCTCGCCGGCCTGTGGGGCCATCCCGACCAAGACGAAGGCCCCCGTGCGTTCACCGAAAAGCGCGAGCCGAACTGGCAAGACCTCGACTAACACTCCGCTCTGAGGGCCGCTCGGGCCCGTCGCCTTCAGCGACCGACACTCCGCTCTGAGGGCCGCTCGGGCCCGTCGCCTTCAGCGACCGACACTCCGCTCTGAGGGCCGCTCAGGCCCGTCCGCGACTAGCGCAACGCGGCGTAGTCGGCGAGGAGCGGTAGCGCCGCATCGCGATCGGCGATCACCGTGACCCGCCGCGGCCAACGGA
>JBDSMH010000094.1:0-75836 GCA_039915945.1 Acidimicrobiales bacterium
TGCGCTTCTCCTTCTTTGTGATCACGGCCGCGCCGTGATGAGGGTAGACAACGCGATCGCCGACTTTGAAGGCCATGGTTCTCCCGGGACACCACCAACACCGAAGAACATTCAGGATGCCAAAGCTTGCCCCACTTCCCAAACTCGAACCAGGGAAATCTCGTTCTTCGCCCCGTGGAGGGCCTTGCCGCTACCATCCGCAGGCCGAATCGGTTACCGGCTCGGGTGCCCAGAGCCCGGCGGGATCACATCACAGGGGGAATCGTGCCAGTAGGTGGTCAGCGCGATCCGGAGCAGACGCGAGCGGCATTGGTCGAGTGGCTGGGCCGTCAGATGCCCGGAGCGCACGAAATAGAGATCGAAAACCTCGTCGTGCCCCAGTCGACCGGGTTCTCGAACGAGACGTTCCTCTTCGACGCCTCGTGGAGCGGGGGCCGAGCGGAGCTCGTGTTGCGGGCACAACCGCAGGTTTGGGCGGTCTTCCCCGAGATCGATGTCATCAACCAGCAGTACCGCACGATGAAGATCCTCGGTGAGCACAGCGATGTGCCGGTTGCGAACGTGCGGTGGGCGGAGCCGGGACAAGATGTGCTCGGCACGCCGTTCTTCGTGATGGACCGGCTGTACGGCAACGTGCCGGGCGACCGACCGCCGTACACCGTCGAGGGTTGGTTCCTCGATCTCACCGACGACGAACGTCGCGCCCTCAACATCGATGGCCTCAGCGCGATGACGAAGGTCAATCGCGTCGATTGGCGGTCGCTCGACTTCGACTATCTCGATCACCGTGACTACGGACCGGTGGGTCGAGCGCAACGACTGGGTTACTTCGACAAGTATTGGCAATGGGCGCGCGCGGGCAATCCTCATCCGGTCGCCGATCCTGCGTGGGACTACATCCGCGCCAACTGGCCCGACGACGAGCCTGTCGAGTTGTGTTGGGGCGACGCTCGACCCGGCAACCAGATGTACGCCGATGGCCGTTGTATCGCGGTGATGGATTGGGAGATGGTGTCGCTCGGCAATGCCGTGTCCGATCTCGGGTGGTGGCTCTTCTTGCAGCGCTTCCACACCGAAGGCACCGGCGTCGCGCTGCCCGGCGGCATGTTGCGGCGCGACGAGGCCATCGCGCTGTGGGAAGAGCGGGTCGGCCGGCGCGCCGAGCACGTCGACTTCTACGAGATCGTCGCGGGCTTCCACTTCACCCTCGTCATGATGCGCATCGTCGGGATGTTCAAGGAGCTCGATCCGCAGAGCTACACCCCCGGCGGCGACATCTACAATCCCGTTTCGATGTTGACGGCGGCAATGTTGGGCATCGACCTGCCGGTGCCGAGCAGGTGACTACGGCGTGGCCGCAGTCGAATTCTCTCGGGTAACCAAGCGCTTCGGCACGACCACGGCAGTAGACGGTCTCGATCTCAGCATCGACGACGGCGAATTCCTCGTACTCCTCGGCCCATCGGGCTGCGGCAAGTCGACCGCGTTGCGTCTGCTGGCCGGCCTCGAACAAGCGTCAGAAGGCAGGATCTCGATCGGGGGCCGACGCGTCGACGACGTCGACCCGAAGGATCGCGACTTGGCGATGGTGTTCCAGAGCTATGCGCTCTACCCGCACATGACGGTGGCCAAGAACATCGCGTTCCCACTGCGGCCCAGAGGGATTGCGAAGGCAGAGCGCGAGCGTCTCACCAACGAGGCCGCGGAGATGCTCGGTCTGAGCGCACTGCTCGACCGCAAGCCGGCACAGTTGTCCGGCGGGCAACGTCAACGCGTGGCCCTGGCGCGTGCGATCGTGCGCAAGCCCGCGGTCTTTCTCATGGACGAACCGTTGTCCAACCTCGACGCGAAGCTGCGCACGCAAACGCGCACCGAGCTCGTCGAGCTGCACCGCCGGCTCGGCACGACGTTCATCTACGTCACGCACGATCAGGTCGAGGCGATGACCATGGCCGATCGCGTGGCGATCATGGAAGCGGGCCGCCTCCAACAGCTCGGGACACCGCAAGCGGTCTACGACCGTCCCGCGAACCTCTTCGTGGCCCGCTTCATCGGAGCACCCCCGATGAACATCACGCCGGGCGTGCTCGAACCGGGCCGCCGCACGGTGTCCATCGCGGGCACGGCGATGCCGGCGCCCCGTCTGCTGTGCGAACGGTTCTCGGCCCGCGCCTCGGTGCCGCTCGAGGTCGGAATTCGTCCCGAGCACCTGCGCCTCGTCGACCCGAGCCAATCCGGTCCGCGTCTCGCGGCGACGGTCAGACTCGTCGAAGCACTCGGGCACGAACAGCTCGTGCACGTGGTGAGCGCGGGCAGCACGCCCATCGTCGTGCGGTTGCCGCTGCTGGGTGGAGGCTTGCCGGCGCCCAAGCTCGCGGTCGGCACGAGTGTGCATCTCGGGTTCGACCCGCAGGACGTGCACCTCTTCGATGCTTCCTCGACGGAACGCCTCGATGCGTAAGCCACGCCGGCGCCGCGATTGGCCGTGGGCCGCCGTGTTGCTCGCGCCCGTGCTCGTTGCGTTCGCGATGTGGGTGTTCTACCCACTGGGCCGCACCATCTGGTTGGGTACGCAGCGCTCCGACCCGTTCGGTCTGCGCACCGAATACGTAGGCTTCGATCAGTATCGCGAGGTACTCGACAGCTCTCAGTTCCACAACAGTCTCAAGGTCACGTTGGCCTACGTGCTCATCAGCGTGCCGATCGCGCTCGTGCTCGGACTCGGCCTCGCAGTTCTGGCCAACACCCAACTGCGCGGCATGCGCTTCTTCCGCACGGTCTTCTCGTCGACGGTGGCATCGTCGGTCGCGGTCTCTGCGTTGTTGTGGTTCGTGCTGTTGCAGCCGTCGGTCGGCATCGTGAATCAGTTCTTGCAGTCGATCGGACGCGAGCCGGTCGATTTTCTCAATGATCCCGACCGCGCCTTGTTCGCGGTCTCGGCAACGTCGGTCTGGCAGAACCTCGGCATCGTCTTCGTCACCGTCATCGCCGGGTTGCAGGCGATGCCGCAAGAACTACACGAGGCCGCGCGCGTCGACGGTCACGGTGCCTGGTCGCGCTTTCGCAACGTGACGGTCCCGATGATCTCGCCGACGCTGATGTTCACGACCGTTGTCCTCACGATCCGGGCGTTCCAGACCTTCGGTGAGATCGACCTGTTGACCCAGGGCGGTCCCAACGAGCGAACCAACGTGCTGACCTATGCGCTGTACACGACGGTCTACAAGGAGCGCGATCCCGGCGGCGGGGCCGCACTCGCCGTGGTGCTGTTCGTCATCATCTTGTTGCTGACGATGGTGCAGTTCCGGTTCTTGGAAAGGCGGGTGCACTATGCCGGCACAACCTCGGCCGGCTGAGCCTCGGCCGGCTGAGCCTCGGCGAACTGAACGTCATCGGTTGCGCAACGCGCTGCGCTACCTCCTGTTGGTGGTGGCCGCCGCGTTCGTGCTGTTTCCGATCTACGCCGCGTTCGTCGTCGCCATTCAACCGATCGGCGAGTTTCGCGATCTCGGCTTGCTCCTGCCGACGAACGTCACGTTTTCGACCTTCGGCGACGCGTGGACCGACGGCCACATGGGAACGTACCTCCGCAACAGTTTCGTCGTCACGATCGCCATCGTCATCGGGCAAGTGGTGACGTCGATACTCGCCGGCTACGCGTTTGCGTTCCTGCGGTTCAAGGGCAAGCGGTTCCTCTTCTTGGTCGTGCTCTCCACGCTCATGGTCCCGACCGAAGTGACCATCGTGGGCAACCTCGACACGATCAACAAGTTGCATTGGATCGACACCTTTGCCGCGCTCATCGTCCCGTTCCTCGGTTGGGGATTTGGCGTGTTCCTTTTGCGGCAGGCGTTCCTCGGCATACCGGGCGAGCTGCGCGACGCGGCGGCGATGGATGGCTACACACACTTCGGTTTCATGACTCGCGTTGCGGTGCCGCTGGTGCGACCATCGATCGCGGCGCTGTCGCTGTTCTCGTTCCTGGTGGCCTGGAACCAATACTTCTGGCCGTTGCTCGTCACCAACGACGACTCGAGGCGGACGGTGCAGATCGGGCTCAAGCAACTGGTGAGCGCCGATGCGGCGAGTTTCAATCGCGTCATGGCCGGCACGCTGATCGCGGCATTGCCGATCGCATTGCTGCTCGTCGTCTTCGAGCGCCAACTCGTGCGCGGGATCACGGCGGGCGCAGTCAAGGGGTGACCCTGCCGCTCGATGCCCGAGAGTGACGTAGCCTTGCCGATGAGTCGACCGTCATTCCCCGCTCTGAGGGCCGCTTCGGGCCCGTCTCTGGAGGTTCATGTGAAACGAGCCCGGCGTCTTTCGTTGGCGATGCTCCTCGCAATCGCGCTCGTGTCGATGTCGTGCGGAGGTGGCGACGACAAAGAGACGACCCCGTCGACAACCGCCACCAATGACGCCGCGGCGGGTAGCGGTTCGACCGCCGCCATCCCGACGACCACGGCGGCAACCGTCGATGCGAAGTCGTGCCCGGTGAAGGCCCTCGCCACTGCCAAAGGCCCCGTCGAGGTCTCGTTCTGGCATTCGATGTCGTCGGCCAACGAAGACGCGCTCAAGAAGCTCACCGAGAAGTACAACTCGGGGCAGACCAAGGTCAAGGTCGCGCTCAAATACCAGGGCACCTACGACGAATCGATCCAGAAGTATGTGGCCGGCGTGCGCGGCGGTGAGTTGCCGAGCATGATCCAGACCGAAGAGACCGCGATGCAGACGATGATCGATTCGAAGAGCATCGTGCCGATCGGTGCCTGCGTCGCCGCCGACAACTACGACCTCAGCGACTTCACGCCCGGGCTCGTCGGGCAATACTCGTTCGCGAGCGTGTTGCAGACGATGCCGTTCCAGTTGTCGAACCCGATCCTCTACTACAACAAGAAGGCGTTCCGGGCGGCGGGGCTCGATCCGGAGAAACCGCCCACCACGCTCAACGAGATACTCGAGGCCGCGCGCAAGATCGTCGCCACGGGCAAGGCGAAGGGCGCCGCCGACAAGGGTTTCGCGCTCGAGATCCAAGCCTGGTATCCGGAGCAGTTCATGTCGAAGGCCGGTGAAGCAGTTGTCAACAACGACAACGGCCGCAGCGCGCGAGCCACGGCCGCGAAGCTCGATTCGAAGACCTTCACCGACACATTGCAGTGGATCGTGACGATGAACAAGGAAGGGTTGTTGCTCAACGCCGGTCGCAACCCGAGTGGTCAGAATCATCTCCTCGCCGTGGCCAATGGCGATGTTCCGATGGCCTTCGGCACTTCGGCCGCACTCGGCACGGTGTACCAACTGCTGCCGGGGTTCCCCAATATCGAGATCGGTCTGGCACCGCTGCCCGGCCCCGCCGTCGCCGGCGTCACGATCGGTGGGGGTTCGCTCTACATGACGAACAAGCTCTCGGACGAACAAAAAGCGGGCGTTTGGGACTTCATGAAGTTCTTGAACACGCCCGAGAATCAGTCGTTCTGGCACGTCAGCACCGGCTACATCCCGACGCGCATTTCGGCGACGAAATCGGCCGAGGTGCAGAAGTTCTGGACCGATCGGCCCGGCTTCAAGATCGCGTTCGACCAATTGGCCGCCTCGAAGGTGCCCGTCGGTGGCGGAGGCCCGCTCATCGGTGACTACCTCGGCTTTCGGGCCGCGCTCGAGGCTGCGCTCGAGTCGGTGGTGGCCGACGGTGATGTCGCCAAGGCACAGGCCAAGGCCCAGGCAGACGCGACGAAGGCCATCACCGACTACAACAAACGAATCGGCGCCTGACCGAACGCAGGCTGTGGCCGGAGCGAAAAGCAAGGGCGTGACCGATCAGAAGATGTGATCGACATGCAGCCGGGCGACGATCTTGTGCCAGGTTTCCGCGGGCAACAACTCTGCGAGGTCGACGACGACCTCGCGTAGATCGAGGTATGCCGCGAGCGCTTGGCGGCTGAACATGCCGTCATCCATCCACTCGGCATCGTCGGCGGGCAGCGAGACGAGATCGAGCTCACCGGCGGCGCATTCGCGACGCAGGATCGACCACGGCGCACTGTCGGACGGGCGGCCGCGGTGTAGTTGCTCGATGGTGGACCAGGGGAGCGGGGGAGCGTCGAGTTCGCGGTCGAGCACTGCCGTGAGGATGCGATCGAGCCAGTCGATGGCCCACAGCAACTGCGGGTCGCGATCAGGAGGCGCAGTGGGCAGGCCCAGCACCCGCCGGCACGCGTCGGGCACGCGACCGAGCACCGATGGTGGCCCGATGACGTCGACGACCACTGGCGTGCCGTTGCGGCCGGCCTTCGCGAGGCTGACCTCGAGACCGCGCCGATCGAGGAAGTAGACCACTCGCACATCGAATGGCGCGGCGTCATCGTCGTCGAGGTGATGCGCCGCCCCTGAGGTCACGATGCCGAACGCGACCCAATCGTCGGGCGCCCGAAAGCCGTACAGGGCGCCGACCGGATCGATCGACGGCAGCGGGCGCACCGAGAGGTCGATGTAGCCGTCGTCGGCGTAGTTGGCGAGGGCGACGGCCAGCGTTCCGTCGATCTGATCGTCGAGGAACATCGCGGCGAGTTCGCGCAGGAGCGCGGCCCGCGACGGCGGGGAGACAGTGGACATGGATGGATCCTTCGAGTGAAAGCCGTTGCAAACGGCGATCGCTCAAAGGGGGATCGCGCACCCGTGGATACGAGTATGACGAAGGGGTCTGACAGTGCTTGTCGGCGCGGTGCTTGCTGGCGGCCTCGCGCGAGCGCTCGGCTAGCGCGGTTGGACGTCTTACCCGCGGGCTTTGCGGGCCTTTGTCATACGCCCGCGCTCGGTGGCGTTGAGGATGACCTTGCGCAAGCGCACGGTTTTCGGCGTCACTTCGACGCACTCTTCGGTGTTGATGAACTCGAGCGCCTGCTCGAGCGACAGCAACCGCGCCGGGATGAGCGTGATCGTCGAGTCGGAGCCCGACGCCCGCATGTTGGTGAGTTTCTTTTCGCGGCAGACGTTGACGTCCATGTCGTCGGCGCGCACGTTCTCGCCCACGATCATGCCTTCGTAGACCTCGCGACCGGGCTCGACGAAGAACGACACGCGCTCTTGGAGGTCCTTGATCGCGTACGGCGTCGTCATGCCGGTGCGGTCGGCGACGATGCTGCCGCTCTGGCGAGTGCGCATGTCACCGTGCCACGGCTCGTAGCCCTCGAACACGTGGTGCATGAGCCCGGTGCCGCGAGTGGTGGTGAGGAACTCGGTGCGGAAACCGATGAGGCCACGGGCCGGCACGAGGTAGTCGAGACGGACCCAGCCGGTGCCGTGGTTGACCATCTGCTCGAGGCGAGCCTTGCGGGTGGCGACCATCTGCGTGACGGCACCGAGATGCTCTTCGGGTACGTCGATCGTCAGTCGATCCATCGGTTCGTGCAGCTTGCCGTCGATCTCGCGGGTCACGACCTCGGGCTTGCCCACGGTGAGCTCGAAGCCTTCGCGGCGCATGATCTCGACGAGGACCGCGAGTTGCAGCTCGCCGCGCGCTTGCACTTCCCATGTGTCGGGACGATCGGTCGGCAGGATGCGCAACGACACGTTGCCGATCATCTCGGCCGCGAGGCGGTTCTTCACGAGGCGAGCGGTGACCTTGGTGCCTTCGCGCCCGGCGAGGGGCGAGTTGTTGGTGCCGATGGTCATCGACAAGCTCGGCTCGTCGACGGTGATCACCGGTAGGGGACGAGGGTCGTCGGCGTCGGCGAGCGTCTCGCCGATGTTGATCTCACCGATACCGGCGACGGCGATGATCTCGCCCGGGCCGGCCTCGTCGACCGCGACACGGTCGAGCGCCTCGGAGACGTAGAGCTCGCTGATCTTGACGCGCTCGATCGTGCCATCGACACGACACCATGCGACGGTCTGACCGCGCTTGATGGTGCCGTTGAAGATGCGGCACAGCGCGAGCCGGCCGACATACTGCGATGCGTCGAGGTTGGTCACCCACGCCTGCAACGGATGCTCGGGATCGAAGGTGGGAGCGGGGATGCGATCGACGATCAACTCGAACAACGGCTTGAGGTCGGTGCCGAGCGCACCCTGCTCGAGCGCCGCCCAACCCTGCTTGGCGTTGGTGTAGACGATCGGGAACTCGATTTGTTGCTCGGTGGCGTCGAGATCCAAGAACAGCCCGTAGATCTCGTCGACGACTTCGCTGATGCGGGCATCGGGACGGTCGACCTTGTTGACGACGACGATGACGGGGAGCTTGGCCTCGAGCGCCTTGCGCAGGACGAATCGGGTCTGTGGCAGCGGCCCTTCGCTGGCATCGACGAGGAGAAGGACGCCGTCGACCATCGTCAGCGCGCGTTCGACCTCGCCTCCGAAATCGGCGTGGCCCGGCGTGTCGACGATGTTGATCTTGACGTCGCCGTAGTGGATCGCCGTGTTCTTGGCGAGGATCGTGATGCCCTTTTCGCGCTCGAGATCGGTCGAATCCATGACCCGCTCGTTGATGTCCGCGTTGACCCGGAAGGCACCGGATTGCCACAGCATGGCATCTACAAGCGTCGTTTTGCCGTGGTCTACGTGGGCGATGATCGCGATATTTCGAATGTCAGAACGGTCTTTCACCCTCCGAGGCTATCGGCGTATGACCCTGTAACCTGCCCCGCTCGTGCTCTCCACGCTCCTCGCCCTGGCCGATTTCCTCAAACCCGAGAAGATTCTCGACAAAGGCGGCCTCGCGCTGCTGTCGCTGATCGTATTCGCCGAGTCGGGCCTCTTGGTCGGCTTCTTCCTGCCCGGCGACTCGTTGTTGTTCGTCGCCGGATTCTTGTCATCCGATGCCGGTGACCACCGTCTCCCGGCACTGCCGATCGTTTTGGTGTGCGTGGTCGCGTCGGCGATCATCGGCGATCAAGTCGGCTATCTGTTCGGGCGCAAGGTTGGTCCGGCGTTGTTCACCCGCCCCGACTCACGATTGTTCAAACAGCAGAACGTGCAAAAGGCACAGGCGTTCTTCGACAAGCACGGCGCGAAGACCATCGTGCTCGCCCGCTTCGTGCCGATCGTGCGCACGTTTGCGCCGATCGTCGCGGGCGTCGGTCAGATGGAATACCGCACGTTCGTCAAGTTCAACGTGCTCGGCGGTTTGCTCTGGGGTGCCGGCATCACGACGCTCGGCTACTACCTCGGTGAAGTCGACTTCATCAAGGACAACATCGAGGTCGCGATCGTGGCCATCGTCGCCGTGTCGCTATTACCCGTGGCGATCGAAGTGTGGCGTCACCGCCGTGCGAGCAACGCTGCGCACTAGCGGTGACACTGTGCTTCCGGCTCTTCGCGCGAGCGCTCATCGAATGAGCTTCCGGCTCTTCGCGCGAGCGCTCATCGAATGAGCGCCCGCGCCTGCGAGACGGCCGGTTATACGGCCGCCGCCATCGCCGGCGCTTTGCGCTTGGAGAACGCAACCGCACCGATGATGATGATCAAGGCCGCACCGGCGATGAGGTAACGGGGCACGTCGCTGTCGTCGGGGCCGCTCAGCTTGATGATGGCCGGCAGGATCAGCAGTGACACGAGGTTCATCACCTTGATGAGCGGGTTGAGTGCGGGGCCCGCGGTGTCCTTGAACGGATCGCCCACGGTGTCGCCGATGACCGCGGCTTTGTAGGCCTCGGAACCCTTGCCGCCTTCGTGGCCGTCTTCGATGTACTTCTTGGCGTTGTCCCACGCACCACCGGCGTTGCTCAAGTAGTTGGCCATGAGCTGACCGGTGAGGATGACCCCCGCCAGGAACGCGCCCAGCGCGAAGTAGTTGATGCCGAACCCGATGACCACCGGCGCGAGCACGGCCAGCAGTGCCGGCGTTGCGAGCTCACGCAACGACGCGGCGGTGCAGATGTCGATGACGGGGCCGTAGTCGGGCTTCTTCTCACCGGACATGATCTTGCCGTCGGCGAATTGATTGCGCACCTCTTGCACCACCACACCGGCGGTGCGGCTGACGGCGCGGATCGCGAGGGCCGAGAAGAGAAACGGTATCGAGCCACCGATGAGCAGACCGATGAACGTCTTCGGGTCGGCCACATTGATCTGCGTCGCGATGTCCCGGAAAATGGCGTTGGGGTTGCCGGGAACGTCGGGAAGGCTGAGTTCGGAGCCGATCGTCTCGATGTACGACGCGAACAGCGCCACTGCGGCGATGACCGCGGACCCGATGGCGAAGCCTTTGGTGACGGCCTTCGTGGTGTTGCCGACGGCGTCGAGCGCCACCATGATGCGGGCCGGTTCTCCGTGGAATTCGCCTGACATTTCAGCGATTCCGGCAGCGTTGTCGGAGACCGGACCGAAGGTGTCTTCGGAGACGATGACGCCAGTGGTGGCCAACATGCCCATGCCGGCGAGCGCTACGAGGTAGAAGGACAGCTGCAGGTTGCCGCCGCCCATCCACAGTGCGGCGCCGATGGCGATGGCGATGGCGATGATCGCGTACACCGTTGATTCGAGACCCGAAGCGGTACCGGAGAGCACGACGGTTGCCGGACCGGTTCGTGCCGACTCGGCGATCTCTTTCACGGGGCCGTAGTGGGTTGCCGTGAAGTATTCGGTGAGCCGGCTCACGACCTGCGCAAGTACGAGCCCGACGACCACTGCGCCGAAGCACTTCCATCCGGCGTTGGTGGTTTCGTTCAAATCGTTCTCGTTGCCGACATAGAAGATGGCGACCAAGAACGTGCCGATGACCGTCAAGATGCCGGCGACGAGGAAGCCGCGGTTGATCGGCTTGAGCGCGTTGGTCTCGCCCTCCTTGGCCTTCACGGCGAACACGCCGAAGATCGAGGCGACCACGCCGATGGCGCGGGCGGCGACCGGGAACACCAGACCCAGAGCCGGGTTCATGCCGATCGATTCGAACGCCGCGACGCCGAGGATGATCGAAGCGACGAGGGTTACTTCGTAGCTCTCGAACAGATCGGCCGCCATGCCCGCACAGTCGCCGACGTTGTCACCGACGTTGTCGGCGATCGTGGCGGGGTTGCGGGGATCGTCCTCGGGGATGCCGGCTTCGATCTTGCCCACCAAGTCGGCGCCGACGTCGGCGGCCTTGGTGAAGATGCCGCCGCCCACTCGCAAGAACAGGGCCAGCAGCGAACCACCGAAGCCGAACCCGATCAGGATCGCCGAGCTCGTGTTCTGGAACAACATGATGATGATGGTGGCGCCAAGCAAACCGAGGCCGACCGTGAACATGCCGGCGATGCCGCCCGTACGGAACGCCACCGACAGTGCCTTCGGCATCGAGCCGGTCTTGGCTGCAGCGGCGGTGCGCACGTTGCCCCGTGTCGCCAACGTCATGCCGATGTAGCCGGTCAGACCCGAGGCGAAGCAGCCGAGGATGAACGCCAGCGTGCGCCACAGGCCCGACAGCCCAAAGCTCAGGGCTTCTTCACCGTCGGGCTTCAAGATCTTGGTGGACGTCACGAAGACGACCACTGCGAGCGGGATCAGGATGACCGCGATCGTCTTGAACTGACGCTTGAGGTAGGCCCACGCCCCCTCTTGGATCGCCACTGCGATCTCGATCATCTTGGGGGTGCCCTGGTCCTCCGCGAGGACGCTCTTCATCAGTATGAAGCCGACGGCAATGGCGAGCAGCGCTGCCGCGACCGAGAGCCAGAGGATCGCCCACTCACCTCCAGCAAGATGGAACTCCTGGTAGCCGCCTTCTGCGGCGAGGATGTTGACGAGGCTCATGTGGGGGGATTCCTCCGGTTCAAGGACTACGCGCAGCGACCCGAAAGACCGAGACGGTCGGCGCGGAAAGCGCTCTATTCAAGGACGGAAACGGAAATGTACGCAAGCTGTAGGCCTAGCTTCCCGCTCCGATGCGGGCCGCTCGGGCCCGAGCGGCCGCAAATCCGAGGGTTTTGGGGGGTCTCTCAGGGGCCTCGCGCCTGGGTGGGCTCCCTAGGATCGGGCGCCATGGGGACAGCTGGGTGCGGGTTCTGCGACGTGATCGAAGGGCGGGTCGAGGCGGTCGTCATCGCCCGCACCGAGCACACGGTCGCCTTCCTCGACCGCTCGCCGGTGTTCTACGGCCACACCCTCGTCATCCCGATCGACCACCACGAAACGCTGGGCGACCTTCCCCCCGAACTGCTCGAGCCCTTGTTCGCAGAGGCGCAGCGCCTGAGCGCCGCGGTCGAGCGGGGCCTCGGGGCGGCAGGCTCGTTCGTGGCGATGAACAACCGTGTGAGCCAAAGCGTGCCGCACCTCCACGTGCACGTGGTGCCGCGCAATCGCAAGGACGGACTGCGGGGCTTCTTCTGGCCGCGCCTGCGCTACCGCGACGACGCCCATATGGCCGAGGTGGCTGGCGCACTCCGCGAAGCGCTGTCGGCGAGTTGAACTACACGGCGACCGTCATGCGCAGACCGCGCGCATCTCGCTCGTCGTCACCGAACCATCGCGCGGTGCCGTCGGCGATGCGCCGTGCGGTCCACGCCGCGGCATACGCATCGAGCACGTCCGCGGCGATGGCCCGATGGTGCGCGAGATGCTCGGGGATGTCGGGGAACGAGGGAAGCAGCAATTGCAGTCGTTCGGCGCGTCCGTCACTCGTGCTCTTGCGCGTGGCGAGAGGGCTCCCCGCGAGTTCGGCGAAACTCGATTCCGGATGCGCTTCGCTCACACGAGGCTGTAGGTCGGGCGTCATGAGCACATCGAGTTCGCGGATCTTGGCGACGAGATACCACGCTTGTTTCGACAACCCTACGCCGGTCGCCGCGCGCGCCAGCGCGAGCGCATCGCGATAGTCGGTGGCGTCGAGCACGGCGCGCGGTGGCGTAGGGAAGAGCGAGGCCCGGCGCACGCCCAGGTGCACGCGCAGTTGACCGTCCGACGCGCGTCTCGTGTGCGCGGGCAGACCGATCGGCATGTCGATGCCGACGGTGTGCACCTCGCCCGAGCGGACGCGATCGATCAACGAGTCGAGACTCGTCACGCAGTCGACCGTCGAGGCGCCGTCGCGCTTCGCCGCGGTCACGACGACCCAGCCCCCTCGGTAGCCGTCGACCCCCGCCACTCGCACCACGTAGTGTTACCCCAGCTTCGAAGAGGGGGAAAACGGATGGGTCGGCTCGAGGGCAAAGTCGCATACGTAACGGGCGCAGCATCGGGCATCGGGTACGCCTGTGCACAGCGCTTTGCCGCCGAGGGTGCCATCGTCATCGGCTCGGACATCAACACCACCGAGTCGTGGGCCGCGGTCGAGCAATCGGCCAAGGCGGCCGAGTTCCATGTGCTCGACGTGCGCGACCCCGACGCGCAAAAGCAGGTTGTCGACGACGCGGTTGCGCGCTACGGCAGCGTCGACGTCCTCGTCACTGCGGCCGGGGTCGCGGGCGGCGGGCCGGTGCATCTCATCGCGCTGGCCGAATGGCAGCGCGTGCAGGACATCAACCTCACGGGCACCTTCCTTTCGGCCAAAGCGGTGCTGCCGCACATGATCAGCCAACGCGGCGGCTCGATCATCACGGTCGCCAGCGTCGAGGGGCTCGAAGGGTGCGAAGGCGGCAGTACCTACAACGCATCCAAGGGCGGCGTGGTGTTGCTCACAAAGAACATCGCCAACGACTACGGGCGCCTGGGCATCCGGGCCAACTCGATCTGTCCCGGCTTCATCGATACGCCACTGTTTCGTTCGGTCTACGACTCTGATGCAACGGCAGATGTTCGCGAAGCAACCCGTAAACAGCACAAGTTGGGCCGCTTCGGTCGAGCCGAAGAGATCGCCGGCGCCGCATTCTTCCTCGCGTCGGACGACAGCTCATTCGTGACCGGGGTGGCGTTGCCTGTCGACGGCGGGTACACGGCGGGACATTCGTACGGCATCGCCGAACGCATGGGGCTTGCCTGAGGTCAGGCAGCTATGAAGCGGACTTCGAAGATCGTGGGCCAGTACTTGCCGGTCAGCAAGAAGGTTTTCGTCGCGGGATCGTAGGCGATGCCGTTCAAGACATCGACCCCTTTCGTCTCCACGGCGGTCAGCAGTCCTGATGCATCGATCACCGCGGTGACCTTGCCGGTTGCGGGATCGATGCGCACGATCGTGTCGGTTTGCCAGATGTTGGCATACACCTGACCGTCGACGCATTCGAGTTCGTTGAGTTGCGTGACGGGAGTTCCGTTGTTGGTCACTGACACCGTCCCCTTCAACGCGAACGTCGATCGATCGCGCAGAAACAGCTGGCTGGTGCCGTCCGACATCACGAGTAGCGTGCCGTCGTCGCATAGGCCCCAGCCCTCGGTGTCGTAGCTGTACGTCGAGATCTGTTTGAAATCGCTCAGCCGGTACACGAACGCAACATGCTCCTGATACGTCAGCTGCACGATGCTGTCGTCGACGACGGTGATCCCTTCGCCGAAGTACTTGTCGGCCAGTGTGATATGGCGAGACGCGACGCCGGTACGCGGGTCGGATTCGCGCAGCACGGACTCGCCGCGCAAGCCGGTGCCTTCGTAGAGCTTTCCGTTGGCGATCTCCAAGCCCTCGGTGAACGCGGTCTTGTCGTGCGGGCGACGAGCGATCACCTCGACCCGAAGTGATTCGACCGTCGCCGTTGTGGCGCGTGTTATCGATGTACGTGCAGCCGACGACGAAGATGGTGTCGATGACGAGGACGGTGCCGGTGTTACGGAAGGCGCGCCCGTCGTCGCCGTCGGCGATGTGTCGGCGGCGTCGCCGCACGAGATCACCGACACGGTGATGAGCAACGCCGCGACGACACGACGGATCGAACTGTTCACGCAAGCAGCGATCGTCATAGGGTAAGGCGTTCGACGAGGGGATCGCATGCGCGGAGATGATCTGACCGGCAAGGTCGCGTTGGTGGCCGGGGCCGTACGCAAGCCGGGTATCGGGCGCGCAACGATCCTTCGCCTCGCCGAGATGGGCGCCGCGGTGGTGTGCGCCGACTCCGTCGCCGATGAGACCGATATCGATCCGCGCGGCGACACCATCAAGGTCAGCGCCAGCGACTTGCGTGCCGTCGTGGCCGAGGTCGAGGCCGCCGGCGGGCGCGCGGTCGCAGTCAACCTCGATCAATCCGATCGCGAGTCGATCGACAACGCGGTGCGGCGCGCGGTGATGGAATACGGGCGTCTCGACATCTTGTGCCACCTCGGTGGGGGCACGTCGCCCGAGCGCGATCGGCCGATCATGGAGCTCACCGACGACGCGTGGGACGACACCGTCGCGTTGATCCTCACGTCGGTGTTCGTGCTCAACCGCGCCGCAGCGAAGCAGATGATCACGCAGGGCGACGGTGGGTCGATCGTCAATCTGGGTTCGTTCGCCGGGGTGCGGTTGGCCGACGGGCCGCCCGCCTTTTCGGCGCTCAAGGCCGGCGCCGAAGCGTTCACCAAGATGCTGGCCCGTGAACTCGCCCCGCATCGCATTCGCGTCAACATGGTGCATCCGCTCGGGGTCGATGCGGGTGACGGCGTCAAGAACCCCGGTCTGGCTCGCGCCGCCGAGAAAGCCGGCCGCTCGGTCGAGCAGTGGATGCGCGACATGATCCCGTTCGGCCGCTTCCAGGCGGCCGACGAGACGGCGGCGGTCGTGGCCTTCTTGTGCTCGGATGCCGCCTCGTTCACGTCGGGCCAGGCGATCTCGGTCGCCGGCGGCGCCACGCCATGAGGCCCGAGCGGCCCCGCAGAGCGGGATAAGGCCTGGAAGGCGCACAAGTAACCGGCGGTCACTGGTTTTCGAGGCCCTCAATTGTTGCAGTTCCTTCAACGATTCTTGACAGTTGTGTTACGAACCGCTAGAAAATCCCCTTGTGCTCCGCGATCGACGTCCAACCATGCGACCAGATGAACTGCGTTCTTCCGTCCGTGAGCCAATGCGGCCGGTCGACATCGACGATGTCATCGACCAATGGGAGATCGAGCAGGCCCTCGAGATGGCGTTCCTCGCCACCGAGCGTGTCTCGGTGGCGCGGCGAGTGGTGGGTTTCCTCGCGGCGCTGGTGGCGTTCGTCGCGGGTGTCGCCGGCACGATCTGGGTCTTCCACAACGTCGGCCTCGGTTTGGGCTTGCTCAGCGCGTATTCGCTGCCGCTGTTCGTCCTCCTCGTGATGCTCGGCGTCGAACGCACGGTGCCCCTCGGCAAGAACTGATCGGCCCGAGCGGCCTTTCAGGGCGGGGACCGGCGGTTCCGCTGCTTCGACACCGCCCGCTCTGCAAGCGAGACTGCGGCGATGCGCATCGGCTATAGCGACGACAGCGAAACGTTGCGGCAGACGCTGCGTTCGTATTACGACGAGTTGTTGACGCCCGAGGTCCGCGAGCGGCTATCGCATTCGGAAGGCATCGGCCCCGACATGCGCGCGGTCGTGCGCCAGATGGGCCGCGACGGATGGTTGGGCATCGGCTGGCCGCCCGAGTACGGCGGCCAGGGCCGCACGCCGATCGAACAGTTCGTGTTCTTCGACGAGTCGATGCGGGCGCAGGCCCCCGTGCCGATGCTGACGGTCAACACGGTCGGGCCGACGATCATGCACTTCGGCACCACCGCACAAAAAGAGTTCTTCCTCCCCAAGATCGTCGCCGGCGAGATCCACTTCTGCATCGGCTACTCAGAGCCCGGCGCGGGTACCGATCTGGCCGCGTTGCAGACGCGCGCGGTGCGAGACGGTGACGAGTACATCGTCAACGGACAGAAGCTCTGGACGAGTTTGGCCTCCGACGCCGACTACTGCTGGCTGGCGGTGCGCACCAACGCAGAAGCCAAGAAGCACAAGGGCATCTCGATGATCATCGTCGATATGAAGAACACCGAGGGCATCACCGTTCGCCCCCTCAGTCTCCTGCCGGGGCACAACGTGTGCGAGGTCTACTTCGACGACGCGCGGGTGCCGGTCGCCAATCGTGTCGGTGAGGAAAACGGTGGTTGGAACCTCATCACCAATCAGCTCAATCACGAACGGGTCACCCTGTGTTCGCCGGGCATGATCGAGAATCACCTCGACGAAGTGAGGGCCTGGGCCAAAGCAACGGTGGGCTCTGACGGTCGACGCGTGATCGACGAAGAATGGGTTCGCATCGCGCTGGCGCGTCTCTACGCGCGTCTCGAGTTCTTGCGTCTCATCAACTGGAAAGTCGCCTACAACGCGACGCAGAACACACTGCATCCAGCCGATGCATCGGCCACCAAGGCATTCGGCACCGAGTTCTATCTCGAGGCGATGCGCTCGCTGATGGAGATCGTCGGTCAGTCGGCCTACCTCGTTGCCGGTACCACCGGCTCGGTATTGCATTCACGCCTCGAAGCCGCGTACCGCGGGTTGTTGATCTTGACATTCGGAGGCGGCACCAACGAACTGCAACGCGACCTCATCGCGATGTTCGGCCTGGGTATGCCGCGGTCCGATCGATGAGGGGACATTGATGGATTTCTCACTGAGCGAAGAACAAGAGACCACGCGTTCGTTGGCGCGCCAGATCCTCTCCGATCTCGTCACGCCCGACCGTCACAAGGAGCTCGAAGCCGACGGCCAATGGTTCGATCGCAAGGCGTGGTCTGCGTTGGCCGATGCGGGTCTGCTCGGTATCGCTGCGCCCGAAGCGCACGGCGGCTCGGGTCTGGGCTTCCTCGAAGTGGCGCTCGTGCTCGAAGAAGTCGGCCGCACCGTCGCCAAAGTGCCGTACCTCGCGTCCGTCGTGATGGGCATCTTGCCGATCGCCCGCTTCGGCGGCGTCGCGTTGCAAGGGGAGTGGCTGCCGCGTCTCGTCTCCGGCGAGGCCATTGCGACGACCGCGCTGGTCGAGGAGCGCACGTCCGCCCAGTCCCCGGCTACGACCGCTCGCAAGAAGGGCTCCGCGTGGGTGCTCGACGGCACCAAGATCTGCGTGCCCGCCGGGCTCGACGCCTCGATCGTGTTGGTCCCCGCGATGACGGGCAACCGCAGGGTCGGGGTATTCGTGGTCGAGTCCGACGCCGAGGGTGTCGAGCTGCAGCGCCAAGACACCACCACCGGCATTCCCGAAGCGCGCCTCGTGCTCGCCGGCGCCAAAGCGACGTTGCTCGGCGCCACGGAGCAGGGTTCGGAGATCGTCGACTGGATCACTCTGCGGGCAACCGCCGCGTTGGCCGCGACCGCGGTCGGCGTGTGCGAAGCCGCGCTGCGCATCACCGCCGACTACACGAAGACACGCGAGCAGTTCGGCCGCCCGATCGCCACGTTCCAAGCGGTTGGCCAACGAGCCGCCGACGCGTACATCGACACCGAGGCGGTGCGGCTCACCGCGCTGCAGGCCGCGTGGCGTATTTCGGCCGATCTGCCGGCCGACGCCGAGGTGGCCATCGCCAAGTTCTGGGCGGCCGATGGTGGGCAGCGGGTCGTGCATGCCGCCCAACACCTGCACGGGGGCATGGGCGTCGACCGGGACTATCCCGTCCACCGCTACTTCCTGTGGGCCAAGCACCTCGAGCTCTCGCTCGGCGGGGCGACGGAGCAGCTCCTGCATTTGGGTGACATCCTCGCCGGCTAGGTAGGCCAACTGGCACGAGATAGCCCGGTCCTCGTCGGGGAAATCCCGGACCTATTTGTTACTATGCCGGTAGTGGAAATTCTGGATTCCCGACGCGACGCAAAAGGAGCCTGACGCATGGCTGACATTGGCGTTGATCTGAGCCGCTACGCCCTCGGGTGGCACGACGAAGTTGTTTCCGTCTTCGAGCCCAAGCGCGGCTTGAACGCCGACATCGTCAAAGAGATCTCCGGCATCAAGGGCGAGCCCCAATGGATGCTCGACTTCCGCTTGAAGTCGCTGCGCCAGTTCGAGAAGCGGCCCATGCCCAACTGGGGCGGCGATCTCTCCGAGATCTACTTCGACAACATCTTCTATTACATCAAGCCGACCGACCATCAGGTCGACGCGTGGGACGCGCTGCCCGAGTCGGTGAAGAAGACCTACGAGAAACTCGGCATTCCCGAAGCCGAGCGCAAGTACCTCGCGGGCGTCACTGCGCAGTACGAGAGCGAAGTCGTCTTCCACCGCAACCGCGAAGATCTCGCCGGCCTCGGTGTGATCTTCTGCGACATGGATACCGCGCTGCGCGAGTACCCCGACGTCGTCAAGAAGCACATGGGCAAGATCATCCCGTCCAACGACAACAAGTTCTCCGCCCTCAACTCCGCCGCGTGGAGCGGTGGGTCGTTCATCTACGTCCCACCTGGTGTCAAGGTGCCGATGCCGTTGCAGGCCTACTTCCGCATCAACTCCGAGAACATGGGCCAGTTCGAGCGCACGTTGATCATCGCCGACGAAGGCTCAGAGGTGCACTACATCGAAGGGTGCTCCGCGCCGGTCTACACGACCGATTCGTTGCACTCGGCGGTCGTCGAGATCTACGTCGGCAAGTCGGCTCGCGTCACCTACACGACCATCCAGAACTGGTCCAACAACGTCTTCAACTTGGTCACCAAGCGGGCCCGGGTCGAAGCCGAAGGCCACATGGAGTGGATCGACGGCAACATCGGTTCGCGCCTCACGATGAAGTACCCCGGTGTCGTCATGGTCGGCCCCAAGGCATCCGGCGAAGTGTTGTCGGTCGCCTACGCCGGTCAGGGTCAGCATCAAGATGCCGGCGCCAAGATGGTGCACGCGGCGCCCGAGACGACCTCCAAGATCGTGTCCAAGTCGATCTCCAAGGACGGCGGGCGCACCAGCTACCGCGGTCTCGTGCGCATCGAAGGCGACGCCTACGGCTGCAAGAGCCACGTGCAGTGCGACGCCCTCATTCTCGACGACCACTCCATCTCCGACACGTTCCCCTACATGGAGATCGGTGCCAAAGATGCAGTCGTTGGCCACGAGGCCACCGTGTCCAAGGTCGCCGACGATCAACTCTTCTATCTCATGAGCCGCGGGCTCTCGCACGAACAAGCCATGGGCATGATCGTCAACGGCTTCATCGAGCCGGTGACCCGAACCTTGCCGATGGAATATGCGGTCGAGTGGTCGCGCCTCATCGAACTCCAGATGGAAGGCAGCATCGGCTAACGCTGAGCGTCCCGCGTGCCGCGTACGCGTTTGCTTTGGCAAGATGGGGTGATGCCCATGCGGGAAGAGTGCAAGTTCTTCGAGAGTCGGACCTATCGCAACGGTGAGACCGTCCGTAAGTGCGATCTCGACCTTGCTCCCGAGGCGCCCTGGCGTTGTCCCGACAATTGCGTGGCGTTCACGCCGCGCATGGCCGATGTCAATTGGGCCCACGGCACACTCGTCACGCCGCCGACGCCGGCCGAGCCGAAGAGCCTCGAAGAGGATCCCGAATCAGTGGCCCGTCTGCTCGACGAAGCCGAGGACATCCTCAACGAGGCCGGGCCGCGGATCATCGACGAGGTCAACCGGGAGCACGGTCGAGATTCGGCGCGGCGAAAGTGGTGGCCGTTCGGCCGCGGCGGGCGCTGATATTTCCCCTACGCGGATAGGATTATTTCCGTGGTCTCGGTCTTTGCCCCCGATGTAGCGCGCTCGCTCGACGGGCCCGATTGGCTTCGTGAATTTCGTCGTGACGCGGCGGAGCGAGTCGCGGCGGGCGCGTTGCCCACTGCTGACGAAGAGGTCTGGCGTTACACGCGTATCGGCGACCTGGCGATCGATCGCTTTCACCTGAGCGACGGGGTCACCGGCGATGCCCGCAACCTGGCGCAGGTGCAGGCGGTGCTCGCCGCCTACACCGACACCGCCGCCGTGGTCGTTGTACACAACGGCCGCTTGGTGCATGTCTCGCAGTCCGTTTCGCGCGGGCTCTACGTGGGGCCGTTGACCGGCTACCGCGGCGGCGACAAGCTGCTCGGCTCGGCGTCACCCACCGCCACCGATCTCTTCGCCGAGATGAACAACGCGTTCGCCGCCGATCCACTTGCGGTCGTCATCGACGCCAACGTCGAGATCGACGCGCCGATCGTGGTCGTGCACTGGAACGACGGCGCGGACGCCGCAGTGTTCCCCCGTCTCGTCGTGCGAGCCGGCGCCAACAGTCATGCGCTGTTGGTCGAGCACGCGTTGTCGTCCGGCGACATGTTGATGCTGGCACCGGTCGTCGAGATGGTGATCGAGCGCGACGCTCGGTTCGGCTATCTCAATGTGCAGCAGTTGGGCGCGAGCACCTGGCAACTGGCGTCGCATTCCTCGACCGTCGACGCCGGCGCCACGCTCACCTCGTCGGCGGCGGTCTTCGGTGGTGACTCGGCGCGTCAACGTACCGATTGCCGACTCATCGGCCGCGGCGCCACCGGTGTGCTGCAAGCGTTGTACTTCGGCAGCGGCGATCAGTTGCTCGACTTCCGCACCTTCCAAGATCACGCAGCGCGAGACACCACGAGCAACCTGTTGTTCAAAGGCGTGATCGACGATCGGGCGCGCTCGGTCTACACCGGCCTCATCCACGTGCGGCCCGATGCACGGGGCACCAACGCCTTCCAGACGAACCGCAACATCAAACTCTCCGACGAAGCATGGGCCGAGTCGGTGCCCAACCTTCAGATCGAAAACAACGACGTCAAGTGCAGTCATGCGTCGACCGTCGGCCCCGTCGACGAAGACCAACGCTTCTACCTCGAGAGCCGCGGTCTTCATCCATCGCGCGCCGAGCGCTTCATCGTCGCCGGCTTCTTCGACGAAGTGCTCCACGCGCTGCCGGTCGCGGCCGCCCGCCCGCTCGTTGCCGCAGCAATCACCGCCAAACTGGGCGAGGAGAGGCCGTGAAGCAGTTCTTGTTGTGTGCCGTCGACGATCTCGCGCCTGCGACGGCACGACGCTTCGACGTAGGCACGCACCGCATTGCGCTGGTGCGCATCGACGACGACTTCTACGCCATCGGCGACACGTGTTCGCACGCCGACTATTCGCTCTCCGAAGGCGAGGTCAACCTCGAAGAGCGCACGCTCGAATGCTGGAAGCACGGCAGCCAGTTCAGCGTCGACGACGGACATCCGGTCTCGCTGCCCGCCACTCGTCCGGTGCCGGTCTACAAGGTCGTGGTCGATGACGGCTCGGTCTTTGTGTCGGTCGAGGTCGGCGATGAGTGAGCTCGTCATCAGTGGCCTCCACGCATCGGTGCGAGGCACGCCCATCTTGCGCGGTGTCGATCTCGTGGTGCGCAGCGGCGAAGTGCACGCGGTGATGGGGCCCAACGGGTCGGGCAAGTCGACGTTGGCGCACGTGTTGATGGGCAAACCCGGCTACGAGGTCACGGCGGGTTCGATCACGCTCGACGGTGTCGACCTCGTCGGCCTCGAGCCCTGGCAGCGCGCGCGGGCGGGCCTGTTCCTGGGGCTGCAATATCCCGTCGAGGTGCCGGGCGTACACGTGGGCGAAGTTCTGGTCGAGGCGCTCGCCGCGGGCGGTCTCTCGCACCAGACCGCCGACGAACGCATTGCGGCGGAGGCGCCCCGCCTCGGCCTCGACGACATGTTCTTCACGCGTGCGCTCAATGTCGATCTGTCGGGCGGCGAGAAGAAGCGGGTCGAGACCTTTCAGCTCGCAGTGCTGCGACCCAAGATCGCCGTGCTCGACGAGCTCGATTCGGGGCTCGACATCGACGCGCTGCGCCTCGTCAGCCGCCGTGTCGAGGACGCGACCAAAGAGTTCGATCTCGGGGTGCTGGCCATCACGCACTACCAGCGCCTGCTCGACGTGCTGCACGCCGATCACGTGCATATCTTCGCCAACGGCCGCATCAAGGCCAGCGGCGGTCCCGAGCTGGCGTCCGAGCTCGAACGCACCGGCTATGCCGCGTGGGCCGATGCCGAGGCCGAGGCGGCGGCGGTTGTGGCCGATCCGTTCGCCGACCGCTTCGCCGACCCCTTCGCCTGAACGGCCTTCCGGTGAGCGCCTCGCCCTCTGGCCATGGCGCGAACGTGTCGTAGGCTCGAAACCATGCCGGTCGATCGCCGTCCTCTTTCCCCCGACGAGGTTGCCCACCTCGTCGCATCGCTCGACGGTTGGGAGCTCGACGGCGCGACGTTGCGGCGTCAGCTGGTCTTCGACTCGTTCGTGCCGGCCTTCGGGTTCATGGCCCAGGTGGCGCTGATCGCCGAGCGTCTCGACCATCACCCGAATTGGTCCAACGTCTACAACCGCGTCGACATCGCGGTTACGACCCACGATGCCGGCGGCCTGACGGCGCTCGACTTCGAGTTCGTGCGCCAGGTCGACGCGGTCCTCTCGCGAGCCTGACATGCGCCACGAAATCGAGGGAAGCATCGTCCGTCTGCGCGCAATGGAACTCGCCGACGTGCAGTGGTACGACCACATGCCCATCACGAGTGAGTACGACGACTTCGGTCAGCAGCCGCCGTACAACTCGGTCGATCGCTGGCGTGCCGACAAGCTCGTCACCGCGGACAACGGTTTGCTGCTCGTCGAACAGATCTCGCCGCGCGAGCGGCTGGGTTCGGTCGGATGGCGCACGGTCACGTGGGGGCCGTCGTGGCTGTCTCGTTGCATCGAGATCGGCATCTCGCTCATACCGACTGCGCGCGGGCGCGGCATCGGTACCGAAGCGCAGTGGTTACTGGCTCGGTTTCTCTTCAACGAGACCAACGTGCAGCGGATCCAGGCCGTCACCGACGTGACCAATCTCTCCGAGCAGCGCGCGCTCGAAAAGGCGGGCTTCGTCGCCGAAGGAGTGTTGCGCAGCGCGCAACACCGGCGAGGCGAGTACCACGACCTAGTGATCTATTCCGTCGTGAGGTAGTAATGCGGCTCCGCCGCTAGGCGGTTGCGTCGTCGAGGCCGATGGCGAGCGTGTTCCACGCCAAGGTCGCGCACTTGATGCGAGAGGCGAATTTGACCACGCCGCGGAGTGCTTCGAGATCGCCGAGCTTTATCTCGACACCGTCGTCGTCGGTCTCGCTCGTCGTGCCGTCGAGCTCGTTCTCGTGGATCGACATCATCCCTTTGAATGCACGCGTGATCGAGCGCGCCTCGTTGACGCTCTTGCCCTTGACCGCGACGCTCATCATCGAGGCCGACGCCTTGCTGATCGAACAACCCTGACCGGTGATGCGCACGTCGTCGACTCGCCCGTCGGTGACGTCGACGTACACCGCGACCTCATCACCGCACAGCGGGTTGAAACCCTCGGCCCGGTGGGCGGGCGGACACTCGAGCGTGCCGTTGTTGCGGGGATTGCGGTAGTGGTCGAGGATGATCTCGCGGTAGAGATCTTCGAGCCCAGGCATTGTCAACCTCGTACGTCAGATGGCAAAGAATTGGCCGGCGGCCTCGAGCGCATCGGCGAGCCTATCGACATCGGACTCGTCGTTGTACACGTAGAACGAAGCGCGGGCGGTGGCGGTGAGACCCAGCTTGCGCATGAGCGGCTTGGCGCAGTGATGACCCGCCCGCACACAGACGCCGTATTGGTCGAGCACCTGGCTGATGTCGTGTGCGTGAAGGTCTTTGTAGGTGAAGGAGAACACCGCACCGCGTTGCGCGGGCTCGGATGGGCCGTAGATGTGCAAGTCGTCGCCGAACCGTTCGGTCAGCGTGCGCATCGTGTAGGCGGCGAGGGTGACTTCGTGCTCGCGCACCGCGTCCATGCCGAGGCCGCGGAGGTAGTCGACCGCCGCGCCCAGCCCGATGATCTCGGCGATGGGGGGAGTGCCGGCTTCGAACTTCCACGGCACGTCGTTGGTGGTGAACCCGTCGAAGCGCACATCTCTGATCATCTCGCCGCCGCCCAAGAACGGTGGCATGGCGTCGAGGATCTCTTGACGACCCCAGAGCACGCCGACTCCGGTCGGGCCGCACATCTTGTGCCCGCTGAAGGCCAACAGGTCGGCACCGAGTTCGTGCACATCGGTGGCGAGGTGGGGCACGTATTGGCAGGCGTCGATGCAAAGCGTGGCGCCAGCGGCATGGGCGGCGTCGGCGATGCGGCGCACCGGAGTGAGGGTGCCGAGCACGTTGGACATGGCGGTGATCGACACGAGCTTGGCGCCGTCGAAGTAGCGATCGAGATCGTCGACGCACAACATGCCGTCGTCCCGAACCGGTAGCCAGCGCAGCTCGATGCCGCGCTCGGCGGCGAGCATGTGCCACGGCACGATGTTGGCGTGGTGTTCCATCTCGGTGAGCACGACGGCGTCGCCCGCTTTGAGGTTGGCCCGGCCCCACGAATGAGCCACGAGATTGAGGGACTCGGTGGCGTTCTTGGTGAAGACGACTTCGTTGTACGCGCCGCCGATGAACTCGGCTACGGCGCGGCGCGCGCCTTCCATCTGGTTGGTGGCTTCTTCGGCGATGCGATACACGCCGCGGTGCACATTGGCGTTGACCGTCTCGTAGTAGTTCGTCATCGCGTCGATCACGACGCGCGGCTTTTGCGAAGTCGACGCGGAATCGATGTAGACGATGGGGTGCCCGTCGACCTTTTGGTCGAGTAGGGGGAAGTCTTTCTTGATACGCCCAGTGTCGAGTGCCATCACCGCCAGCTTTCGTAGCCGTCTCTCTCGAGCCGCTCTACCAACTCGAGGCCGCCGGTAGCCACGATGCGGCCGTCGATCATGATGTGAACGACATCGGGTACCAGCTCTTCGAGCAAGCGCTGATAGTGCGTAATCGCGAGCACACCCATCGAGGGGCGGTCGCGGTGAACTTCGTTGACGCCCTTGGCGACGATGCGCAAGGCGTCGATGTCGAGACCCGAATCGGTCTCGTCGAGGATGGCCAACTCGGGCTCGAGGATGGCGAGCTGCAGCACCTCGTTGCGTTTCTTTTCACCGCCGGAGAAACCCTCGTTGAGGTAGCGGTCGGCGAAGGACGAGTCCATGCCGAGGCGTTGCATCCACTCCATGATCGACAGGCGCAACTCGAGCACCGAGAGATCGAGGCCCTTGCGAGCAGAGAGCGCCTGGCGCAAGAAGTTGATGACCGAGACGCCGGCGATCTCTTGTGGGTACTGAAAAGCGAGAAACATGCCGGACTTGCCCCGCACGTCGGCCGGCCAACTCGTGATGTCGTCGCCCTTGAAAAGGATCGAGCCCTCGGTCATCTCGTACTCGGGGTTGCCGAGCAGCACATTGGCGAGCGTCGATTTGCCCGAGCCGTTGGGGCCCAAGAGCGCGTGGATTTCGCCGGGGGCGATCGTCAGGTCTACACCGCGCAGGATGGGCGTGGAACCGGCGCCGGCATGCAGATTGCGCACCTCGAACAGCGGGGTCATGGCCGGAAGTCTAGGCAAATGCAGTGGCATTTGCACTACGTCGGTAGTGGTAATTGCCGTGCTGGCTAACCCCCAAAACACGGTCCTCGATGAGGTGTAGTTCCGGGCGCTAGTTCGAGGCGAGCAGGTCTTGTTTCCAGGCCCGGAATCGCTCGTGGCGGGTGCCGCTCGGCCCGTCGCCTTCGGCTGATCCGTCGGGATGCAGCCGGAACGTGAACTGGCGTGTGAGGTCGTCGCCGTCGATCGCAAGGTAACGGGCGTCGGCCTCGACCGCGGGCCCGGCGCGCCACAACAGCCAGCGGCCGATGCGGCGTTTGTACATCGCAACTTGGAACTGCGGATCGTGGTGTCCGAGGTCGTCGCCCAGCGTGAGCAGCGCGGCGGGAGCCTCGATCCACGCCGTCGCCGGGATGTTGCGGTCACGGGTCGGCGTGTCGGGCAGGTCGGCCGTGTGCCGCAGGGTGTTGTCGATGGGGCGCTCGTCGTAGCGCAAAGCTCGTTCCACCCGGCCAGTCTGCCGCGCGATGAGTGGAGTACATCTCGGCGTCATAGTAGAAAGTGCCAGAAGAACGAGTGGCCGCAGAAACGAGCGCACACCGGCATGGTTCCGGTGACGCAAGGAGCCCGATACGCATGAATTTCGCGTTCAGCGAAGAACAAGAAGAGCTACGGCGCATCGTGCGCCAGTTCCTCGACGACAAGTCGGACGAACAGGCGGTGCGGGCACTGATGGCGACCGAGAAGGGTTTCGACGACGCCGTTTGGCGTCAGATGGCCGATCAGATGGGCTTGCAGGGCCTCATCGTTCCCGAGGACTTCGGCGGCTCGGGCTACTCGTATGTCGAATTGATCGTGGTGCTCGAGGAGATGGGTCGGTCGTTGCTGTGCGCCCCCTACTTCTCGACGGTGGTGCTCGCGGCCAATGCGTTGATCCACGGCGGCGACGATGCCGCGAAGAAACAACACTTGCCGGGCATCGCATCCGGCGAGACCATCGCGACGCTTGCGTTCACCGAGGACAACGGTCGGTGGGACGAGTCGGGTATCACCATGGTCGCCACGGCGGCGGGCGACGGATGGTCGCTCAACGGCCACAAGATGTACGTGCTCGACGGTCACGTCGCGAACCTCGTCATCGTTGCCGCCCGCACCGGTAAGGGTGTCTCGTTGTTCACCGTCGATGCCGCTGCTGCGGGCTTGTCGCGTACGGCGTTGCAGACGATGGACCAGACGCGCAAGCAAGCGCGGCTCGAGTTCGACAACACGCCGGCCAAGTTGCTCGGCGCGGACGGCGACGGCTGGAAAGTGCTTGAGCGCGTGCTCGACCTCGCGGCGGTGGCATTGGCGGCCGAGCAGGTCGGTGGCGCGCAGAAGTGCCTCGACATGAGCGTCGAATACGCGAAGGTCCGCGTGCAGTTCGGTCGGCCGATCGGCAGCTTCCAGGCGATCAAGCACAAGTGTGCCGACATGCTGCTCGAGGTCGAGTCGGCCAAGTCAGCGGCTTACTACGCCGGTTGGTGTGCGTCCGAACTCAACGACGAATTGCCGTCGGTGGCTTCGCTCGCAAAGGCCTACTGCTCCGAGGCCTACTTCCACGCGTCCGCCGAAAACATCCAGATTCATGGCGGTATCGGCTTCACGTGGGAGCACCCCGCGCACCTCTACTTCAAGCGGGCCAAGTCGTCCGAGCTGTTGTTCGGTGACCCGACCTATCACCGCGAACTTCTCGCGCAGCGCATCGGTATCTAACTTGCCGCAGCGGACGCGACGATGACGATCGTCTTCGTCCTCATCGCCATCGTGATCGTGTTCGCGATCGCCGCGGCCACTGTCGGCACGGTCGTGGCCCGTCTCGCCGACGCGCCCCGGCCGACCGTACTGAAGGTCGACGAGTCGGTGGCCTGGATCGCCGAACGCCTGCCGTTCGAGATCGCCGCCGAGATCTCCCACGACGATGTCCGCCGCATCCTCGATTGGCATCTCGACTACTTCGCCGACGTCGGCCTGGTGACCGACCACGGCCAGGAACTCGGCGGTGCCGCAGTGCCGCTCGGGCACGCTCCGGTCATCGGGTCGACCGAAGAATCGATCGACTACGTCGTGTCCCAGGCGCTCGCCGCCGACTCGGAAATCACGTCGCTGCACGTCGTAGTGGTGCTCGACAAACAGATGGAGTACTGGCAAGAAATCGGCGTAATCGGACCGCCCGCCGAGCCCGACGCATGACACAATATGGGGACCAAGAGAGAGGAGGTGGTCCAAATCAGTAGTAGCAGTTCATTTGGGACCTTGGAGGTGGCTGGCCGCTAGTCGGCCGCTGGTCCAGCTGGCGAATCCCTGCCAGACCACCGCTATCGAAAGCCGCCGAGATCAGTCCCGCTCGGCACGAACGGCATTTCGATGGTTCACCAGAAATCCGAATTGCCGCGGGGGAGGGTTTACCCTCCCCCGCGTGCACGTTATGGGAAGGGAAGTACGTGGTGGATCGACCGATCCGATACGAAGACAACCGGTTCCTCGGCGACAAACGGCGCCAATTCGTCTATGACCTCGATGACATCAGCGAACGATCGGTGATCGACGAACTCGTGGCGTCGGAGCAAGTGGCCACCTTCGGTCCCGACACCCTCTCCGAAGCGCGCAACCGCGGCTACCGCCTGCGCCGGGCCTAGGCGCGCATGGCGGTGGCAACGGTCGACGTCGGCGGGTTGCGGCTCGCCGCGCACGTCGCGCGTCCCACCGGGGGTCCCCGTTCCGGCCTGCCGGGCGTCGTTCTCGTGCCGGGTTACCCATCGGGTGCCGATCGCGGCGCGTCTGCGCCGGCGACGCATCCCTCGCTGGCCGACCGCATCGCGCAAGAGATGGGCTGGGTCGCGCTGGCGCTCAATCCCAGGGGTACCAGCGGATCGCAGGGCAACTTCTCGCTCGACGGCTGGTTCGACGATGTGTTGGCGGCCGCCGAGCACCTCAATCGCACCGAGCGCGCCAATGGCGTGTGGCTCGCCGGTTTCGGCACCGGTGGCGCGATCAGCATCTGCGCCGGAGCACGTGATCTCCGAGTGCGCGGCGTCGCCGCCCTGGGCGCGCCCGCCGACTTCGACGACTGGGCCCGCCACCCCAAGCGCCTCGTCGAGCATTCCCGGCTGGTCGGCATCATCCGCGACGCGGACTTTCCTCCGTCCATTGACGAGTGGGCGGTCGGGTTACGCGAACTGCGCGCCGCCGAGCATGCGGGTGAGCTTGCGCCCCGGGCCTTGTTGTTGGTGCACGGGAGTGAAGATCAACTTGTGCCCGAGGCCGACGCCCGGACCATCGCCGAGGCCCACGGCACGGCCGATTTGCGGATCATCCGGGGTGCCGGCCACAACCTGCGCCAGGATCCCCGGGCCATGGCGGTCCTGCTCGGTTGGCTCGATCGGCAGCGGCGGCGGGTTCCCTTCTAGCCCGCATGAATGACTGCAACTGGTCGCTCGCCTCATGCCCGGACCCGCGGCCACGCGGCATCATTGACGTGACCTCAAACGCCACAGGGATCCTGGATCATGGCATCACAGCCGAGTACTCTCGGTCAATTACGTAGAGCGGCAGTGAACTTGCGACAGGACACCAAGCGTTCGACCGAGCGGCCAAGGGAGGAGATCGACGTGCCAGACGCTTCTACGGCCGACGGGGTCGTGTCGGTTCGCCGCGATCTGACCACGGTTGCCGCAGCGGTCAACGGCGTTGGTCCGAGCGCGTCGGTCGGTAGCAACGTCGTTCGCCACGTTGGTGCGTACGATCGTTTCTTCAAACGTTGCATCGACCTTTTCGGTTCGTTCATCTGTGTGGTGATCCTGTTACCGGTCATCGCCGGCGTTGCCCTCGCGGTGCGTTTGATGCTCGGCCCCAACATCTTCTTCTGCCAAGAACGCGTCGGCCGTAACGGCAAGACCTTCCGCATGATCAAGTTTCGTTCGATGATGCACGACCGTCGTTCCGACAGTGCAGATTTCACGGGTAGCGATCGCCGGCAAACCCACAAGAGCCTCAACGATCCGCGCCATACACCGGTCGGTCGCTTCATTCGCATGTGGAGCCTCGACGAGTTGCCGCAACTGTTCAACGTCCTGAAGGGCGACATGAGCCTCGTTGGTCCCCGGCCTGAGTTGGTGCGTGTCGCGCAGGCCCACAACCTCGTCGACCATCCGCGCCACCTCGTGCGTCCGGGCATCACCGGCTTGTGGCAGGTCTCGCGCCAACGCAGTTCGCTGTTGCACGAGAACGTGCACATCGATACCGAATACGTTGCGCACGTGACGTTCATCGGCGACGTCAAGATCCTGCTACGCACAGTGGGCGCCGTACTGCACGCACGCGGACGCTGAGTGGTTCGACGGCGGCTTCCGCCACGCTTGGCAACTTTCTGAGCGAGAAAACGCACACGCAGTGTGCGTTTTTGCTACGAAATCGGCAGCGAGCGGCCGTCTCGATCACGCCTCGCTCGATCAGGCCGTCATCGATCAGGCCGTCATCGATCAGGCAGTGCTCAATCAGGGGACGCGAGATCGGCGTCGACCATCATCGCCACGAGCTGATCGAACTTGACGGCGGGCTCCCACCCGAGTTCACGCTTGGCTTTGGATGGGTCGCCGAGCAAGATCTCGACTTCGGACGGCCGGTGGTAGCGCGGGTGCACGCGCACGTGCTTCTCCCAGTCGAGTCCGACGTGGCGAAACGCGGCTTCGCAGAACTCGCGCACTGTGTGTGCTTCGCCGGTGGCGACGACATAGTCGTCGGGCGTGTCGACTTGCAGCATGCGCCACATCGCATCGACGTAGTCACCGGCAAAACCCCAATCACGCGCGGCATCGAGATTGCCGAGAAACAGATGCTCTTGCTTGCCCTGCACGATGCGCGAAACACCGCGAGTGATCTTTCGCGTCACGAACGTCTCTCCGCGTCGCGGGCTCTCGTGATTGAAGAGGATGCCGTTGACCGCGAACATGCCGTATGCCTCGCGGTAGTTGACCGTGGCCCAGTACGCGAACACCTTGGCGACGCCATAGGGACTGCGCGGATGAAAGCGCGTGTCTTCGTTCTGCGGCGGGGGCGACGAGCCGAACATCTCTGACGACGATGCTTGATAGAAGCGCACCGGGCCGCCGTATTGACGAATCGCTTCGAGCACGCGCGTCGTACCGACCGCAGTTGCTTCGGCGGTGTACTCCGGCATTTCGAAGCTGACTTGCACATGGCTCTGCGCGGCGAGGTGGTACACCTCGTCGGGCTGGATCTGCGCGAGAAGACGCGTCAACAAGGTCGAGTCGGTCACGTCGCCGTAGTGCAAGTAGAGGCGACGATCCTCGTGGTATGGATCTTGGTAGATGTGGTCGAGGCGATGTGTGTTGATCATCGAGGACCGGCGCACGACGCCGTGGACCTCGTAGCCCTTTTGCATCAGTTGTTCGGCGAGATAAGAGCCGTCTTGGCCCCCGATGCCGGTGATGAGCGCCCGGCGGCCGATCAGACCTGAACGCCGGTCGTGCCCCGTAGCTGCTCTTGGGTCTGACTGAGATACCACCGGTAGGTCTCCTCGATGCCTAGCCCTAGGCCAATCTTCGGCCCCCAACCCAGCTCCTTGAGCTTTGTGACGTCGAGAAGCTTGCGCGGCGTGCCGTCGGGCTTGGACAGGTCGTGTTCGATCGTCACCGACGGATAGACGATATCGCGCACCATGTGGGCCAGTTCGAGGATGGTGACGTCCTCACCCGTGCCCACGTTGATGTGCTTGTCGCCGGTGTAGTGATCCATGAGAAACATGCAGGCATCAGCAAGATCATCGACATGCAGGAATTCGCGGCGAGGGCTGCCCGTGCCCCAGATGACGACGGAATCCGCGCCACTCACCCGGGCATCGTGGAATTTGCGGATCATCGCCGGCAATACGTGGCTCGACTCGAGGTCGAAGTTGTCGTGGGGCCCGTAGAGGTTGGTCGGCATGGCAGAGATGAAGTCGCACCCGTATTGATGGGCGTAGGCCTGACAGAGCTTGATGCCCGCGATCTTCGCGATGGCGTAGGGCTCGTTGGTCGGTTCGAGCTGACCGTTGAGCAACTCGTCTTCACTGATGGGTTGATGCGCGAGGCGCGGATAGATGCACGAGCTGCCGAGGTACAACAACTTGTGCACGTCGGTCAGATAGGACGCATGCACCACGGTGGCGTGAATCATCATGTTGTCGTAGAGGAACTCGGCCGGATACGTCGCGTTTGCGAGGATGCCACCGACCTTGCCGGCGACGAGGAAGACGTACTCGGGTCGGTTCTGCTCGAACCAGACATTGACCGCGGCCTGATCGCGGAGATCGAGCTCGCTGCGCCGGACGAGCAACAGGTTGTCGTATCCGGCGGAGCGGAGGCGCCGCACGATGGCGGAGCCGACTAGACCACCGTGGCCGGCCACGAAGATCCGGGCGTCTTTCGGCATGGGGTTCATAGCCATCTCAGAGTAGCCAGACACCGTCGAATTTCGACACCGGTCGTTCGGCCTACCCGAGCGCGTCCGGGGTGGGGGCCGAGTCCCATTCGCCGCACATGGGGCAAACGTGGTCTACTTTCGCCGTGAGCGAGACTATCGATACCGTCAACACGCTCGAGTACCAATACACCCGCACGACCGGCCCGTATATCGGCCCGTTCCTCACCGCACTCCGTGACGGCAAGTTGATCGCCAACAAGATCGACGGCCGCACTTTTTGCCCCCCGCTCGAATACGACCCCAACACTGGGGCCGAGGCGCCGGCAGAGTTCGTAGAGGTCGGCCCGGGCGGTACGGTCGTCGGTTGGACATGGATCGCCGAGCCGTCAGAAAAGCACCCCTTTCCGCATCCGTTCGCGTTTGCGTTGATCAAGATCGACGGGACCGACGTGCCGATGGTGCACGCGGTCGACGCCGGTTCGATCGACGAAATGGCGACGCTGATGCGGGTGTCGGCCCAGTACCGCGAGGAGCGCCACGGCGCGATCACCGACGTGTACTTCGTGCCGCTGGCCAAGGCGCAGGTCCAGACGATCACCCCCGGCGAGGGCACGGTGGAGATCACCGAGCACCTGATCTCGCTCAAGGTCCGCGACCAGCTGTACCCGCACCGCCAACGCTTCGCCAAGGGTTTGCTGGCCGGCAAGATCATCGGGCAGAAGAGCCCGGTGTCGGGCAAGGTCTACGTACCGGGCCGCGGCTACGACAATCTCGAGCGCGTGCCGCTGACCGAAGCCGACGAGGTCGTAGTGGCCGACCGGGGCACCGTGGTGGCGTTCACGGTCATCACGCCGGTGCAGTACTACGGGCAGAAAGAGACCGAGCCCTACATCCGGTGCTCGATCCTGCTCGACAACAGCGATTCACCGATCATGGGTGTCGACGTCCGCCACATCCCACTCGCCGACTTCCGGGCGGGCATGCGCTTGGGTGCCGAATGGAAGGAGCCGGCCGACCGTTCGGTCGCCGGGCTCGACAACCGCGGCGGCAACTGGGACGAGGTCATCGATCGATGGACACCCACCGGCGAGCCCGACGTCGATTTCGAGAAGTTCAAGGAACACACGTGGTGACTGGCCGATGACTGCATCCGACAACACCGACATCGCGATCGTCGCGGTCTCACAGACCCCGTCGTATCGCCGCTACAACGACAGCGAACCGCGCATGATCATGGACTGTGTCAACGACCTGTTGACACAGACCGGCCTCGATCGTCACGACATCGGCTTCACCATCGCCGGCAGTTGCGACTACCTGTCGGGCATGCCGTTCGCCTTCGTGCAGAACATCGACGGCGTGGGCGCGTGGCCTCCTGTCTATGAGAGCCACGTCGAGATGGACGGTGCGTGGGCATTGTTCGAGGCGTGGATTCGCTTGCAACTGGGCGACATCGACATCGCACTCGTCAGCGGTTCGGGCAAGTCGTCGCCCGGCACACCGCGCCACGTGTTCCCGTTGCAGACCGACCCTTACGTGATGGCGCCGCTCGGCCTCGACTACGTGTCGCTGGCCGGCATCCAGGCCCGCGCGCTCATCGAGGCGGGCAAGGCGACCGAACGCGATTTCGCCGAGATCGTGGCCCGCAGCCGCGCTGCGGCGATGAGCAATCCCTACGCCCAGGTCAAGAACGGCGTGTCGGTCGACGATCTCCTGGCGAAGCCCTACTACGCCGCGCCGCTGCGCTCGCATGATCTGCCGCCCATCTCCGATGGTGCCGCGGCGATGATCATCGCCCGCGGCGATCGCGCCCGTGAGCTCACCGACAATCCGGTCTACATCCGCAACATCGATCATCGGATGGAATCTCACTACCCCGGCCTGCGCGATCTGACCACATCGGTGTCGACCAAGATGGCGGCAGCCAACACCGGCGTGGCCGACGGTCCCATCGACGTGGCCGAGTTGTCGGTCAACTACAGCCACGAAGAGATCATCCTGCGCGAGGCACTCGGTCTGCTCGGTCACGACAATGTCAATCCATCGGGCGGGCCGTTGGCCGGTCATCCTGTGATGGCAACGGGCCTCATCCGCGTGATCGAAGTTGCGCAACGCATCAAGAACGGTGCCGCCAATCGGGGCGTTGCCCACGCGTCGAGCGGGGCCTGTCTTCAGCAAAACCTGGTCTGCGTCTTGGAAGGGAGCAACTGATGGCTGTTCCTTGTGCAGTGATCGGCATCGGCCAAACGAAGTACAAGAGTCGCCGGCCCGATGTCTCGCTCGAGGGTCTGGTCCGCGAAGCGGCACTGCGGGCACTCGACGACGCAGAGTTGACGTTCAAGGACATCGACGCCATTGTGCTCGGCAAGGCACCCGACGCGCTCGAAGGCGTGATGATGCCCGAGCTGTCGCTGGGCGACGCCATCGGTGCCGTCGGTAAGCCGATCCACCGCGTGCACACCGCGGGCTCGGTGGGTGCGTCGACTGCCGTCTCGGGAGTGACCCTGGTGGAATCCGGGCGTTACGAACGGGTTCTGGTGGTCTGCTACGAGAAGCAATCCGAAGGCAATGCCACGTGGGCGCTCTCGGGTGGTCGCTCCGGCGGTCAAGGCGCGGGCGGCACGTTCGCTCCGTGGATCCGCAACTACATCCAGCGGTCCAAGGCACCTGAGCACATCGGTTGGATGGTGGCCGTCAAAGATCGCAAGAACGCGCTCAAGAATCCCTACGCGCATTTGCATCTGAAGGACATCTCGATAGAAAAGGTCAAAGAGTCCCCGATGCTGTGGGACCCGTTGCACTACCTCGAGTCGTGCCCGTCGTCGGACGGCGCAGCCGCGGTCGTGCTCGGCGGCGAGGCCGCAGCCAAGAAGGCACCCCGTCCACCCGCATGGGTCATCGCGCACGCGAAGCGAACCGAGTTCGGGCAATTCCCCGGACGCGACACGGTCAAGCCGCAAGCAGGTGTCGATTGCGCTCGCGAGCTCTACAAGAAGGCCGGCATCACCAACCCGCTCAAGCAGGTCGACTGCGCCGAGCTGTACGTGCCGTTCTCGTGGTACGAGCCCATGTGGCTCGAAGGCCACCTCATCGTCGAAGAAGGCGAAGGGTGGAAGGTGACCGACCGCGGCGACACCGAGATCGGTGGGGCATTCCCCGTCAACATGTCGGGTGGCGTGCTGTCGTCCAATCCGATCGGCGCGTCGGGTCTCATCCGTTGTCTCGAGGCGGCCAATCAGGTGCGCGGCACGGCGGGCGACTACCAGGTCGACGGAGCCAAAGTGGCCATCGGCCATGCCTACGGTGGTGCGGCGCAGTATTTCGCGATGTGGATCGTCAGCTCCGACCTGCAGCCGACATTCAAGTAACCGGCGTTCAACCAACCGGCATTCAACCAACCGACGACAGCAGGGTGCATGCACATGGGTAGTTGTGACGGTCGCGTGGTCATCATCACCGGCGCCGGCCGCGGGCTCGGGCGCGCGCATGCACTCGCGTTCGCCGCCGAGGGCGCGCGCGTCGTCGTCAACGATCTCGGCGTCGAGCGCGACGGCACCGCAGCCGGCTCCGCGCCCGCACAAGAGGTCGTCGCAGAGATCAAGGCGCAAGGCGGAGACGCCATTGCCAACGGGGCCGACGTCGCCGACTGGGATCAAGTCGGTGCCATGGTGCGCCAGGCGATCGATACGTTCGGACGCCTCGACACCGTCGTGTGCAACGCAGGTTTCCTGCGCGATCGCATGCTCGCGAACATGTCGGTCGACGAATGGGACGCCATCATGCGCGTACACCTTCGCGGTCACTTCGTGCCCGCTCGTCACGCCATCGCGCACTGGCGCGATCTCGCCAAGGCGGGCGAAAAAGTCGAGGGCCGCATCGTCAACACCAGTTCGGGTGCGGGGCTCATGGGTTCGATCGGACAGGGCAACTACGTCGCGGCCAAGGCCGGCATCGCCGCGCTGACGCTGCAAGAGGCCGCCGAATGGGGCCGCTACGGAGTGCTTGCCAACGCCATCGCTCCCGATGCGCGTACACGGATGACCGAGGGCGTGTTCGCCGACATGGCCGAGCCCGCGGCTGACGAATTCGACATCAAAGATCCGGCGAACGCGTCGCCACTCGTCGTATGGCTCGGGTCGCCACAATGCGATGTCAGCGGCCGCGTGTTCGAGATCGTCGGTGGCCGCATCAACGTGTGCGACGGATGGCAACACGGCCACGTCGTCGACATCGGTCGGCGCTATGACGTGGCAGAGGTCGGGCGGGCGGTGCACGAGTCGATCGCCAAGACGCTGTCGCCGGCACCCGTCTACGGCGCGTAAGCGCAAACGGCGTAGCCCGAGGGGGACAAGCGATGGATTTCGACGACTCACCAGAAGAGCAGGCCTATCGGGCCGAGGTGCGATCGTTCCTCGACGCGAACGCGGCGCCGAAGACCGATTCCAGCCTCGCCGACTCGTACTACGCCAAGGCGCCGGGGGCCGGTGAAGAGTCACAGCACGTGAAGCTGTGCAAGCAGTGGCAGCATCTGCTGTACGACAACGGCTGGGCCGGCATCGCGTGGCCCAAGGCGTATGGCGGACGCGGTGAGACAGCGCGCCACCAAGGCATCTTCAACCAAGAGCAAGCGCGCTACGACGTGCACGCCGGCATCTTCTCGGTGGGCATCGGCATGACGGGCCCGACGCTCATCGCGCACGGCACCGAGGAGCAAAAGCAGCGCTATCTCCGTCCGATGTTGGCGGGCGACGACGTGTGGTGCCAGCTCTTCTCCGAGCCGGGTGCCGGATCAGATCTCGGTGGGTTGCGCACGACCGCGGTGCGCGACGGCGATGAATGGGTCGTCAACGGTCAAAAGGTGTGGAACTCCGGTGCGCAATACAGCGATTGGGGCATCTTGCTGACGCGCAGCGATCCCGATGTGCCAAAGCACCGCGGCATCACCTACTTCGTGGTCGACATGGGCAGCGCGGGTGTCGACGTGCGGCCGTTGCGACAGATCACGGGAGCGGCGCACTTCAACGAGGTATTCCTCACCGACGTGCGCATTCCGCACGACAACATCATCGGCCAAGTCAATGCCGGGTGGGGTCCGATGATGACCACGCTCGCCAACGAGCGAACGCTCATCGGGTCATCACAATCGATGGTCACTTTCGACGACATCGTGGCGTTCGCTCGCAATCAAGGCGTCGCTGGTGACCCGACGATCCGCCAAGAGCTGATTCGGCAACTCTCCTACGCCGAGACGATCAAGTACCTGGGCTACCGCACGCAGACGGCCGCGTCGCGAGGCAAGATGCCCGGCCCGGAAAGCTCGGTCATCAAGCTCGCGGCGTCGCGCCGGCTCGAGCATCAGGGCAACCTCGTGATGAGCATTGCCGGCGCCTCGGGCATGTTGTGGGAAAAGAGTGCCCACCTCGGCGGCTTCTGGCAGAACCAGTTCCTCGGTCAGTGGATGTCGCGCATCGGTGGCGGCACCGATCAGATCCAGCGCAACACGATCGGCGAGAAGGTGCTGCAGCTTCCGCCCGAGCCGAGGGTCGACAAGGGCATCCCGTTCAAGGACGTCCCCAAATAGCACGGGGTTCCAAAAGCACGGAGTTCAGGCGCCGTTGGCACGGTTCGCCGACCTGGTCGTAGCTTGCTGTGCATGGACTTCGATGAGACTCCGGACGAGGCAGCGTTTCGCGCCGAGGTGAAGGCATTCCTGGGTGAGCAAGTGCCGGCGTTGCGGTCGAATGAACGAGACCAGAACTCGATCTTCATCACCGATCACGACAAAGAACAGGCGCACGTGCAACGTTGTCGCGATTGGCAACGCGTCAAGTTCGACAACGGTTGGGCGGGCATCACGTGGCCAAAGACGTACGGCGGTCGCGGCGGCACGTCCATCCAAGACGGCATCTTCAAGCAGGAAGAAGCCAAGGTGATCGCGGCGTCCGGTGTCTTCGCCGTCGGCATCGGCATGGCGGGCCCGATGCTGATCGCCCACGGTACGGACGAGCAGAAAGAGCGTTACCTGCGTCCGATGTTGCAGGGCGAAGAAGTGTGGTGCCAGCTCTTCTCCGAACCGGGGGCCGGCTCTGACCTGGGCGGGTTGCGCACGACTGCCGTGCGTGACGGCGACGAATGGATCGTCACCGGTCAAAAGGTCTGGACATCGGGTGCGCACTACAGCGACTGGGCGATCTTGTTGACGCGCACAGACCCCGCGGCCCCGAAGCATCGGGGCATCACCTATTTCCTCGTCGACATGCGCACGAGTGGCATCGACGTGCGGCCGCTACGGCAGATCACCGGTGCCGCGCACTTCAACGAGGTGTTCCTCTCCGACGTGCGCATCCCGCACGAGAACATCGTGGGCGAGATCAATGCCGGGTGGGGTCCGATGATGACCACCCTGTCGAACGAACGCACGCTCATCGGCGGCGGCCAGGGCCGCACCGGCATCGAAGACTTGATCTCGCTCGCGCGCGACACCGACACCGACGGCGACGCCGTCATCCGTCAAGAGTTGGCCAAGGCGTACACCCGCCTGCAGATCCAGACCTTTCTCGGTTACCGCGTGCGCACCGCCGCGGTGCGGGGCGAACAACCGGGCCCCGAAAGCTCGGTGATGAAGCTCGCCGTGTCGCTGCACCTCCACGAGATCGGCAATCTGGTCATGGCGATGCAAAACGCCGCGGGAATGTTGTCCGGTGAGAGTGCAATTGACGACGGGCGCTGGCAAATGGAATTCCTCGGCCAGTTCGGAGCGCGCATCGGTGGTGGTACCGACCAGATTCAACGCAACACCATCGGCGAGAAAGTTCTGCGCCTGCCTCCCGAACCGCGTGTCGACAAGGGAATACCATTCCGCGACATACCAGGCTGAATTCATTGACGGAATACAGGGGGTATCTCATGCGTGACGTGAAGATTCTCGTCGCCGAGTTGTTCGGAACGATGATCCTGATACTCGGAGGGCCGGGTAGCGCGATACTCGCCGGCGACCGCATACACATGGCCGGCGTGGCGTTCTCATTCGGCCTGTCGCTTCTCATCGCGGAGTACACGATCGGCGCGATCTCGGGTTGCCACATCAATCCCGCGGTGACACTGGCGATGTGGATCACGAAGAAGGTTCCTACGCGTAGCGTTCCGGCGTACATCGTCGGCCAGATCGTCGGTGCGTTCGCAGGTGCCGCAGTGATCTTCTCGATTGCGAACGGCGTCGACGGCTTCAGTGCGAAGGACAACTTCGCGGCGAACCAATGGGGCGCCAAGAACGGCTTCTATCCGGTGGGCTCGATGATCATCGTCGAGATCGTCTTCACCGCACTTTTGGTGTTCGTGGTGTTGTCGACGACGACGAAGAAGTTCACCGCCGTACAAGGAGGCGTCGTTGTCGGCCTCACGCTGACGTTGATCCACTTGATCACGATCCCGGTAGACAACACATCGGTGAACCCCGTGCGCAGCCTTGCGACGGCGTTGTTCCAGCGGGGCGACGCCCTCGAACAGATCTGGGCGTTCATCTTGTTCCCACTCGTCGGCGGTGTCGTCGGCGTGTTGGTGTGGCTCGCGGTCGACGATGCTCGGCTCGAGGACACGTTGCTCGAGAGCGATGCACTCGTCAGCGCGCGCGATCAGATGACGAAGGTCGCCGATTCGGTCGAAGGCGCCCTCGATAACGTCGGCGACAAGCTCGACTGACGCGGTTACCAGTTGTCCCAGTGCAGCACACGGTCGAGGGGTTCACGCGTCGCTTGCTTGAAGTTGGTGCCCACGGTGTAGCCGAACGGGATGAGCGCGACTTGCGATACCGATGGATAGGGGATGCTCAGCAATTCAGCGATTTCGCCTTCGAGTGCGAGGTGCACGGTCGTCCACACGGTGCCGATGCCTCGGTTGCGCGCGGCCAACATGAAGCTCCACGCGGCTTGGATGACCGAACCGGCGAGGCTGAACAAGGGAGCGCCCGAGAGCTCGGCAAAGTTGCCTTCGACGCACGGGATGAGCATGCCCGGCACACGATCGATGATCTCACCGAGATAGCCCGCGGAGTCCATAACCCGCGCCGTTTGCGCTTCGTAGTACGACGAGTTGGTCGGTTCGATGCGCCCGAGCACGTTCACTTGTTGTTTGGCGATCGCCATGGCGCGTCGGTAGATCTCGCCGAGCTTGGCGATCGTCGCGGGATCGGTGACGACGACGAAGTGCCAGACCTGTCGGTTGGAACCGGTCGGAGCCTGCAACGCGATCTCGAGGCAATTGCGGATGTCGTTGGGATCGACGGGACGACCGAGATCGAGCCGCTTGCGCACCGCCCGCGTGGTCGTCAGCACTTCGTCGGCCGAAAGGTTGAGTTGCATGGTCATGTCTCCCGATGCTCTAGGTCGTCGAGTGCGCGCTGCGCGGCGTCGATTGCTGCCGCCTTTCTAATACCGAGTTGACGTACCGCGAGAGCGAACGTGTTCGCCGCAGCGGCGAGTCGCGTTGCGCGTTCGATGATCGGCTCGGAACCGGGTGGTTCGTCGACGACGACCGTGCCATGACGGCCGCGACCGGTGACGAGTTCGTCGACCGCCAGTTCGCGATATGCGCGCGCGACGGTGCCGGGGGAGACCGACAGCACCGACGCCATGTCGCGCACCGTCGGCAATCGGGTCGCCGGTTCGAGCAGGCCTGCGGTGATCATCACTGCGAGTTGCGCCCGCAGTTGTTCGTACGGGGGGATGTGGCTGGCGAGGTCGAGTCGGATGATCATCCGGCGCGACCGGCCCCGGGAGTCCACGAACGCGACCACGGCCGGGCCGGTGGGGTCGGAAGGTGTCGTCATTCTGAACATATTGTTCATTGTAACGGTACAAAGTACAACAGTGCGGCCTAAATCCCCAGTTCGTGCTCATTCAATCGACTCGATGATATGGTCTGTATCACAACAATGAAGTCAGACACAGGAGATAAGAACATGAAGCTCATCACCGCAGTGATCAAGCCGTTCAAGCTGGACGACGTCAAAGACGCGCTGGCCGCGGTCGGCGTGACCGGCATGACCGTGTCCGAGGTACAGGGTTTTGGCCGTCAAGGCGGCCACAGCGAGACCTACCGCGGCACCGAGTACAAGGTGCTCTTCACGCCCAAAAGCAAGATCGAAGTGGTCGTCAATGACGACATCGTCGACGCTGCCATCACCGCCATCGAGACCGGTGCCCGCACCGACAAAATCGGCGACGGCAAGGTGTGGGTCACGCCGGTCGACACCATCGCTCGCATCCGCACGGGCGAGCGCGGCGCCGACGCCGTCTGATTCAGCGGCCTTGCAGTAGTTCCTTGCTGGCATCCCACAGTCGGGCAGCCGCGGTCATGTCGATCGCCTGCCGGTTGGTGGGCGCCGGCAAGGATTCTGCGAAATACGCTCCGGTGATCGATTCGAGCTCGGGCGCGGACGCGACGTAGATCGATGTCCGCGCCCCTTGCTCGGGGGTCTTGAAGAACGGTCGGGCCACCTTCATGGCGAGATCGCCGAGGCGGCCCGTATCGCCATCGCTCGCCAAGCGAGTGGCGACGACGCCGGGATGCACGGCATTGGCCGTCACGCCCGAGCCGTCGAGGCGGCGAGCGAGTTCACGCGTGAACAAGATGTTGGCGAGCTTCGAGCGGCAGTAGGCCTTGATCGAGCTGTAGTGATGATGCTCGAGATTGAGGTCGTCGAAGTCGAGGCCCCGGCGGGCACCCTTGTACGCCTCCGACGCCACCACGACGATGCGTGAAGGCGCTCCTCGCTCGAGAAGATCGTGGAGCAGCTCGGTCAGCAGGAAATGGCCGAGGTGATTCACACCGAACGTCATCTCGAAGCCGTCGCTCGTGGTCTGACGCCGCCGCAGGATGACGCCCGCGTTGTTGATGACGACCGACAGGTGGTCGGTAGTAGCCGCCAAGGCCGTCGCGAACTCACGGATCGATGCAATCGATGCAAGGTCGAGTCTCATTTGCTCGACTGCGGTCGATCCGCTGCGAGCGACGATGTCATCGACCGCAGCCGCGCCCCGGGCCGGGTCGCGGGCGGCGATGATCACGCGCGCGCCGTTGCGAGCCAGCGCGATCGCCGTCTCTTTGCCGAGACCGCTGTTACCTCCGGTGATCACCACCGTCTTTCCGTGCATGCGTGATTCCTGTGAAGTTGGCGGCTCGCTAGGTCGAGGGTACGGTGCGCGCAGCGTCGATTGTGCGATCCGAGGCCCGATGTACCTCCAAGAGACGACCGAGCAGCGCGGCTTGCGCACGACGTTGCGCGAGTACTTCCGCGGTCTGATGACTCCTGAGGTCACCCGCGCGTTGCGCGACGACGGCGAGTCGGGCCCGGCGCGTCGGCGTGTGCTGCGGCAGATGGGCGCCGACGGGATGCTCGGTATCGGCTGGCCCAGGGAGTACGGCGGGCAAGGCCGACCCGCGACCGACCAATTCATTTTCTTCGACGAAGCGCAGCGCGCGCAGGCGCCGCTGCCCTTCGTCACGTTGAACACGGTGGGGCCCACGCTCATCGAGTACGGCACGGACGAGCAGAAGCAGCGCTTCCTCCGCCGGATTCTCGCCGGTGAGATCGTGTTCGCGATCGGCTACAGCGAGCCGTCGGCGGGCACTGACCTCGCGTCGTTGACGACGCGCGCCGTGCGCGACGGCGATCAATGGGTCATCAACGGGCAAAAGATCTTCACATCGGGCGCCGAAGGCGCGGACTACGTGTGGTTGGCCTGCCGAACGAACCCCGACGTGAAGAAGCACCGCGGCATCTCGATCATCATCGTGCCGACGGCGTCACCCGGCTTCAGCTCGACGCCCATCAAGACAGTTGGCAACCCCACCACGACGTCGACCTACTACGACGAGGTACGCGTGCCGGTGGGCAACCTCGTCGGCGACGAGAACGGCGGTTGGAAACTGATCACGACGCAGCTCAACCATGAACGGGTCGGGTTGGCCGCACTCAGTGCTCGCGCGTTCGAACTGTACGACGCCGTCGTTGCGTGGGCGGCGGTGACCGACTCGGGCGAGGACGGCGTGATGATCGATCTGCCGTGGGTACAGACCGAACTGGCGACGTGTCGCGCCAAGCTCCAGGCGATGTACCTCTTGAACTGGCGCATGACGCTCGACGTCGGTCGGGGCCAACTCAAACCGCAGACTTCGTCGGCAGTCAAAGTGTTCGGCACCGAGGCCACCGCCGACGTTTACCACCGCCTGTTGAACATCCTCGGCCCCGAAGCGCACCTCAGGAGCGGAGGCGCCGACGCGCCGATCGACGGCGAGGTCGAGGCCATGGGACGCACCGCGCAGATCAACACGTTTGGTGGGGGAGTCAATGAAGTGCAGCGCGAGATCGTCGCTTGGGTGGGTCTCGGCATGACCCGCGTCTCGCGCTGACGGAAGGTCGAACATGGATTTCTCGTTGACCGAAGAGCAGCAGGCGTTGCGCGATCTGGCCGCCCAGATCTTTGCGGACAAGGCAACGGTCGAACGCATCGTCGAGGTCGAACGGCAGACCGACGATCGCATCGATCGCGAGCTGTGGGCGGCGCTGGCCGAGGCACAGCTGTTGGGTGTGGCCATCCCCGAACAATTCGGTGGCTTGGGGTTCACGATGCTGGAGCTCACGTTCGTGCTCGAGCAGCAAGGGCATTTCGTCGCGCCGGTCCCGCTGCTGGCGACGCTTGTACTCGCCGCGCCGGCGATCGCCGAATTCGGCACCGCGCACCAACAGGATCGATGGCTTCGATCGGTGGTGCAGGGCAACGCGGTGCTCACCGCGGCGTTCGCTGAACGCGGCGCGAACAACGTGCGCCGCTCTTCGGTTCGGGCGGTGTCCGTGCCGGGCGGGTGGGCGTTGTCGGGCAACAAGATCGCGGTGCCCGCAGGTCACGTGGCCGACGCGGTGCTGGTACCCGCCGAGACCGGCGATGGCCTCACGGTGTTCATCGTCGACCCGAGCGCGCCGGGTATCGAACGCGCCAGATACGAGACGACGGCACGCGACGTGCAGTGTTCGATGCGGTTGTCCAACGTGTTCGTCAGCGACGACGACGTGCTCGGGGCCGCGGGTCAAGGTGCGGCGATCGCGGAGTGGGCGATCGATCGGGCCGACATCGCCGGTGCGGCCGTCGCTGTCGGGTGTTGTGAGAAGGCGCTGGCGCTCACCGCGAAGTACGTGTCAGAGCGAGAGCAGTTCGGACGCCCGCTGTCGACCAATCAAGGCGTGGCGATACGGGCGGCCGACGCCTATATCGACATCGACTGCATGAGGGTCACGATGTGGCAGGCGGCGTGGCGACTCGCCCAGGGGTTACCCGCGCGCGAAGAGATCGACATCGCGAAGTACTGGGCGGCCGAAGGCGGGCAACGCGTCGTTCACGCCACGCAGCACCTCCACGGCGGAATGGGTGCCGACATCGACTATCCGGTGCACCGCTACTTTCTGTGGGTGAAGCAACTGGAAAACATGTTCGGCAGTGGGCCCCAACAACTGGCTCGCCTCGGACGGTCGATCGCAGCGTCGGCTACGACCGGCCCGCCGGCCTGAACGCGTCGTTCAGACCTTGTCGAGTTCGCCGAGCCGATCGCGCGCGGCAAATTCGGCACGGATGCCTTCGGCGTCGTCCGGTGTCAGGCGGCGCAACGGCTCGCCCTTCTTCGGGCGGAAGTACACGGGGTCGGCGCATTGCCATCGCTGCGCCCGTAGTTGGCGCTTGATGATCTTCGACGTCTCGGTCAACGGAAGTTCGGTCGCGACGCGGACATAGCGCGGCGACCACTTGGTGCCGAGGTCGCTCTGGTTGCGCAAGAACTCGTCGAAGTCCGCTGGGTCGAAGGTCGACGGGTCGGCAACTTGCAGCGCGACCATGACCTGATCGCCCACCTCTTCGTCGGGCACCGCGTAGACGGCGTCGAGGATGACACCCGGATAGCTGGCGACGATGCGCTCGATGGGGGCCGCCGAGAAGTTTTCGCCGTCGACGCGCAGCCACTCGTAATCTCGGCCGGCGAAATAGAACCAGCCGTCCTTGTCGCGATACCCGAGATCGCCCGACCAGTACCACCCGTTGCGAACGCGCTGCGCGTTGGCCTCTTCGTTCTTGTAGTAGCCCTCGAAGCTGATGGCGTTGTTCTTGTTGACGATCTCGCCGATGCACTCGTCGGGATTGAGCAGACGGCCGTTCTCGTCGAACTCGGCGGGCGGCTTCTCCTCGAGTGTCTCGGTGTCGAGCACGACCGTGCCCTCGGGACCGCGGCCGAGCGCACCCTTGGGTTGCTCGGGCACGCGCTGGACCGATGCGCCGCTCTCGGTCGAGCCGTAGTTGTCTTGCACGGGCACGCCGAACCGGTCGCTGAAACGCTTGAGATCGCGTTCGGCGCCCTCGTTGCCAAAGACGCTACGCAGCGAGTGGTCTTTGTCGTCGGGCGACTCGGGCGTGGCGAGGATGTAGGTCAGCGGCTTGCCGACATAGTTGAAGTACGTGGCCTTGAACTTGCGGATATCCGGCAAGAAGCCCGACGCCGAGAACCGCCGCCGCAGTGCGAGCGTCCCGCCGACGTAAACGACCGGGCTGAAGCCGGCGAACAACGCGTTGGAGTGGAACATGGGCATCGCCATGTAGCCCACCGAGTCTTCGGTGAGGTCTTGCGTCATCGAGATCGTGCGCCCGGTGCGGGCCCATTTGCCTTGCGAGGTGATCACTGCCTTGGGGGCGCCCGATGTGCCCGACGTGAAGAGCAGCAGCGCGGTGACGCTCGGGTCGACCGCCGCGTCGGGCAGGCCGGCGTTCGCGTACGGGCGCAGCGCGTCGTCGTACTGCGGTGTGTCGACGACGAGTATGCGGTCGTCGCTGAGCCCGAGATCGAGGCCGTGCAGCATGTCGTAGAAGCGCGACTCGGTGACGATCAGCTGACAGTCCGTGTAGGTGATGTCGCGGGCGAGCTCAGCGCCTTGGCGGGTGGGATTGATGCCGACCATCGTGGCGCCGCTCACCGAACCCGCGCCCAACCACAAGCACAGCTCCGGAATGTTTTCGAAGAGGAATCCGATGTGGAACGGCCCCGGGCGCTTGGTTTCGATGGCGAACGCGGCGCGGGTGGCGGCGGCCTGCACGGCCTCGCGCCAACTGTACGACTCGTCTTCGTACAAGATCGCGGCGCGGTCGGAGTCCTCGCGCGCTCGGATCATTTGATCGACGGTATCGAACTCATTGCGGGTCATCGGCATCTCGGCATTTCAGTAGTTGAGGGCAAGACCGGCACGCGGCCACTCGACTTCGAGCACTTGACCCGCGCCGGAAAGTGTCACGAATGCAGTGCGGCGATCGGGTCCACCGAAACAGACGTTGGTGGTCATGGGATCGGGCATTTCCACGTAGTGGACGTCGGATCCGTCGGGAGCCACCACGCACAAGCCATCGGAAATGGCAGCGACGACGACGTTGCCGTCGGCTTCGACGGCCAGCGAATCGAAGTGCCCCAATGTGTTGGCCAGGCACCGTCCACCATGGCCTCGCTCGGCCGGAGCGATGACGCCCGGACTCGTCAGGTCGAACGCCCACAACCGACCCGTCATCGACTCGGCGACGTACAACGTGGATTCATCGGGCGACAGGCCCACCCCATTGGGCATCCACATCGGCCATATCTTGCGTTCGACGATCGAGCCGTCGGGCTGCGCGTAGTACACGCCACCTTTGTCGATCGTCCGTTCATGGCTCTTGCCCAGATCGGTGAACCAGAAGCCGCCCTGCGCATCGAAGACGATGTCGTTCGGTCCGGTGAAACGGTGGCCGTCGCAGTCGCGATAGAGCACGTCGACCGCGCCGGTAGCGAGGTCGACGCGATTGATCCAGCCACCTTCGTAGACCGGTGGCAGATTGGCCCCAGTGACGAAGTTGGTGGGGATCTCGAGGCCATTGCGCTCGGACCAGTAGAAGCCGCCGTTGTTGGTGATGTAGACCGCGCGATCCGGGCCGACGGCCGCGCCGTTGGCCCCGCCGAAACCCGCGGGATTCACATTGGCGACGACGCTGACGCTGCCATCGGGCGCGCAACGACTGAGCGTGCCGCCGCGCACTTCGACGACCAGCACCGAGCCGTCGTCCAGCGCCACTGGACCCTCGGGAAAGCGCAGGCCGCGGGCAAAGACCCTTTTGTTGGGCGTCGGCAAGCGGCGAATCGAAGTGTCGGTCATCACGGCCCCCGTCGACGTCATTTCGGCAACGGCCGGAGACTAGCCTGCGGCTCGCCCAATCGAGGCCCGATCGGTAGGCAGTATTAGCCTGCGGCGGCTGACGAGTCGGAGGTCGTGATGGGTGTCGAAGAAGATCTGCTGTACCGCATCGAAAATGGCGTTGCCTGGCTGACGATGAATCGTCCGCAGGTCGGTAACGCGATGACGCCTGAGGTCCGTGATCGTATGCGCGACATCATCAACGATCTCAACGTCAGCTACGAGGCGCGTGCGATCGTCATCACCGCGACGGGCGAAAAGATGTTCTGCCCCGGCGCCGACATCTCCACCGATCGCGCGGTGGTCCGGCCCGAAGGCGCACCTGAGCGCATCGTCGGACAGAACCGGCGCATGATGCTCAACGGTCAGCTGCAACTCATGCCCGCGATCATCAACTCCGAGTTGCCGATCATCGCCGCGGTCAACGGCACGGCAGCCGGAGTCGGTGCGCACTTGGCGCTCGTATGTGACCTCGTGATCATGGCCGACAACGCCAAGTTCATCGAGGTGTTCGCCCGGCGCGGGCTGATTCCCGATGGTCTCGGCACCTGGATCCTGCCGCGGCTGATCGGTCTCCAAAAGGCGAAAGAGCTGTGCTTCTTCGCCGACGACGTGCCCGCGCAACGAGCCCTCGAGATCGGTCTGTGCAACAGGGTCGTGCCCAAGGCCGAACTGCAGTCGACGGCGCGTGAGTGGGCCGAACGGCTCGCCGGTGGTCCCACGCGGGCGTACATGTTGATGAAATGGTTGCTCAATCGCAGCCTCGACGTCGACATGCGCACGATCATGGAAGAAGAAGCGTGGGCGGTCGAGGCCGTGACTCAGACCCAGGACATGACCGAGGGCGTGGCGAGCTTCCGGGAGAAGCGCCCGCCCCAGTGGACCGGCTTCTGAAACAGCCTCAGGTAGGAGGCGCCGCCGCCGATACACCCGGTGATGCTGTTCGCACTGCTTCTGCGACAGGCGTCCGGCGCGGAACCCACCGAGACTGCGTTCGATCGGATGCCGACCTGGGGCAAGTACGGCATCCTCGCGCTCCTACTGCTGTTCGCAGTCGTGATGATCGAGGCGGTACGCCGCCACGGCTTGCGCGACCGAGAGGTCAAACTGGCCGCGCTCGGGGCCGGGTTCCGCTACAGCGACACTGATCCGGCCGGCATCGGCGAACTGCGATTCGTGGCCTTCGGTCACGCCAAAGGCACGCGCATCAACAATGTGGTGAGCGGCAACGCCAGCACCGGCGCAGTGGTGCGCTCGTTCGACTTCTCGTGCTACATCGAACACGCAGCGTCCGAAAGCCAAAGCGACTCGGAGTTCGTCGACCGCCTTTGGGGCATGGACGGGTGGGGCGAGAGCAACAGCTATACGCGCACGACGAAGCGATACTCGAAAACGCGATCGGGAGCACTCGTAAAGCTCGACGCGTTCCTGCCGTCGATGATGATTGCACCGTCGAACCTGATCACACGCGCCTTCGAGATGGTCGGCGCGGAAGACATCGATTTCGAATCCGAAGAGTTCAACCGTGGCTACGACGTGCGCTGCTTGGACAAGCGGTTCGCTTCGCTATTCCTCGACGCGCAGATGATCGACTTCATCCTCGGCTTCGACCGGCACTTCGCCTTCGAGACATTCGGCAACTACGTGTTGTGTCACGGCAAGATGTGTGAGCCACGTCAGCTGCCCAGCCTCGCGGCGAAGATGGGCGAGTTGTTGCCCTTGGTCAACCAACTCGTCTACGACGAGTATCCGACAGTGGCCGGCGTCGAGTATCGCGAGGCGATCAACGATTGGAACCGTCGCCCAGGCGGCGCCCGCGGGTACTACTGAGGCGCGGGCCGGTGCAGTACGGCCTTGGTGGGTGTCAACCGCAACTCTGAACCATCGACGACGGCGTCGGCATCGACGATGAGGCTGTAGCCGTCGGTTTCTCCAGGCGGCCACAGCACGGCGATCTGCGCGCGTGTGGCTGCGTTTTCCGCGCTACGACGACCGACCGTGCACCGCAGCACACCGTCGTCGTGCGTGACGGCGACATGGCTGATGTGCGCACGTCCGTCGTCGCTCGTGGTGAGTACGAAGGCACTTGGTCCGAAGCGCGCCATCTCTTCGCCCAGGTGCTCGACCGCAACGGCAATGCTCATCGTGGTGCGGCGGCTTTGCGAGCGATGCCGATGTAGTGGGCGACGAATGGCTTGGGACCCTTGCCGTACTCTCGGTCGAGCCGTTCGATCTCGAAGCCCGCTTCGAGCAGTGCCTGGTCATGTGCGCGAGTGAGTTGGCAGCCGCCGAAGACACGACTGCTGATGGGTTGGATGCGGTGCTGCCACTTGTTGACGTTTTCGTCGGGCGACAACCCGTGCTCGACGAAATGCAGCGCGCCGCCGGGTTTGAGTACGCGGTGCACTTCGCGCAGCGCCTGCCCTTCGTCGGGGATGGTGCACAGGGTGAAGCTCGATACCGCGTTGTCGACCGACTCGTCGCCGAGCGGGATGTCCTCGCCATCGAGACCGATGAACTCGACCTGGATGTCGGATCGACCGATGCGTTCGGCCGCGAGCTTGCGCCCGAGGGTTGCCGGATCGACGGCATAGACCTTGGTGACTTCGGGTGGATAGAGCGGCACATTGAGTCCCGAGCCGAATCCGATCTCGAGCACCACTCCGCTGATGCCTTCGAGCGACTGGCGCCGCAGCGCGCGGATGTCGTCGTTGTCCATCACCTTGTCGATCAGCCGAGGCAGGACTTGGTCGCTGTAGACACCCACGGGCATGAGTCTGGCACGTTGCCGCGGGTAGGGTCAGCCCCCATGTACGTGAGGGTGGATCTGGGCTCGGGCGCGGTCGAACTGGTCGAGCCCGACAACTTCAAGCAGTTCCACGTGGCGGCGAGCGGACCGGGCCTCGACGACGACGTCGCGGACGCGCTCGGCGACGGCGGCCGTCGGTGTGACGAGCCGAGCCACGTGTGGGTGGCAATCGATCTCGTGCGCCGCCTCGCGGCTCCCCAAGTCGGAGAAGACTGGAACGCCGGGTTCGAAAAGATGCTCGGCTTCGCCCAGCAGATGGGCTGGATCGATCCCGGCGGCGACTACATCAAGGCGCACACCGAGTGGCAGTTGTGCGACGGTCGCAACCTCTGGGAGTTGATCGAGGCGCGGGTCGCCGCCACGCCCGACCTCGAGATGGCGTGCGACGAATCGGGCAACCGCCTGACGTTCGCGCAATTCAAAGAGCGAGCCGAACGCATGGCCGCCGGCCTCATGGCACTCGGCATCGGCGCGAACGATGTCGTCTCGTGGGAGTTGCCGAGTTGGATCGAGTCGATGGTGCTGAGCGCCGCGATCAATCGACTCGACGCAGTGCAAAACCCGATCATCGCCATCTACCGGGAACGCGAAGTCGGCTTTTGCACGAAACAAGCCGGCGCCAAGCTGTTGATCGTGCCCGGTGTGTGGCGCGGCTACGACTACACGGCGATGGCCAACGCGGTCGCGGCCGCCAACGACGGCCTCGAGGTGCTCACTGTCGAGCGCGGCGCGTTCCCCGATGGTGATCCGGCGACGCTGCCCCCGCCCCCCCGGCCGTTGCCGTCGGGCGAGTTGCCGATGCGCTGGTTGATGTACACGTCCGGTACCACCAGCGACCCAAAGGGTGCACGGCACACCGATGCCGCTAATGCGATCGTGGCCCGCACGACCGGCCAGCGGTTCGATGTCCGCCACGGCGACCGGCCTTCGCTCGTGTTTCCGTTTCCGCACATCGGCGGCATCATGTGGATGGTGCTGTCCTTGCAGTTCGGCGCAACCCTGCTCTTCGAAGAGGCATTCGACGCCAATCGCACGCCGCGCTACCTGTCGCACGAACGCTGCACGCATCCGGGCTCGGGCACGCCGTTCCATGTCGCGTACCTCAACGTGCAGCGCGAGCAACCCGACGTACCGTTGTTCCCGCGGGCCAAGTGTTTCCCCGGTGGCGGTGCGCCCAAGCCGCCGCAACTCACCTACGAGGTCAACGACGAGTTGGGTGCGGTGGTCGTGTCGGGATGGGGCCTCACCGAGGTGCCGATCCTCACGATGGCATCGACCAAGGACTCCCTCGAGCGGCTCGCCCAGACCGAAGGTTTCGTCATGCCCGGTGTCGATTTGATCGTCGTCAAGCTCGACGGCACCCGCGCGGCACCGGGCGAAGAAGGCGAACTGCGGGCGAAGGCTCCCCAGATGATGCTGGGCTATCTCGACGAGCGGCTCAACGCCGAGGCCTTCGACGAAGACGGCTACTTCCGCACGGGCGATCTGGGTACCCTCGATGCCGATGGCTATGTCGTGATCACCGGTCGGTCCAAGGACGTCATCATTCGCAACGCGGAGAACATCTCGGCCAAAGAGGTCGAAGACCTGCTCTACACGCACCCCAAGGTGCATGACGTCGCAGTCATCGGGTTGTCCGACCCCAAGACGGGGGAACGGGTGTGTGCGGTGGTCTCGAGTGTCGACACCGACGAGGCCTTGACGTTTGCCGCCATGCGCGATTTCCTGATCGAGCACGGGCTGCGCAGGCAGGCAGTTCCCGAACAACTCGAATTGGTGGATGTCATTCCCCGCAACGCAGCGGGCAAGATAACCAAGAACGTGCTGCGCGATCGATTCGACGATCGAGCGAGAGAACGAGGATGAGGAGACTGCAATGGCAAAGGTGACGATCTACCACAACGGCAATTGAAACTCGTCCAATAGCGCCTTGGCGGTCGCCAAGGAACTGGGTGTCGATGCCGAAGTCGTGCAATATCTCAAGACCCCACCCGACAGAGCAACGCTCGAAAAGATCATCGGCATGCTCGAAGATCCCGTCGAGGACCTCGTCCGCAAGGATGCCAAGTTCGAAAAGCTGGGCCTCGATCCCGCCGCGTATGTAGGCAAGCCGAAAGCGGTCGTCGAGATCTTGCTGAACCACAAAGAGCTGATGCAACGACCGATCATCGTCAAAGGCAACAAGGCGATCATCGGCCGACCGAAGGACAAGGCCGAGAAGTTCCTCAGCGCCAAGTAGAAGGGCTCGCACACATGGCGATAACCGAGTACACGGACGACGCACCGGTCGGCACCACCATCACGACGGTGACGCGCCGGCGCACCCCTGTGCGCATACCCGCGGCGCGCTACACCGACCCTGCGTGGGCCGAGCTCGAAGAGCAGCGCGTGTGGACCAAGACATGGCAACTGGCGTGCACGCTCGACCACTTGGCCAATGCCGGTGATTGGTTCGAATACCGGGTCGGCAAGTACTCGGTGCTCATCGTGCGCGACGACGACGGTGTGTTGCGGGCATACCAAAATGTGTGCCTTCACCGAGGGAACGAACTCTGTCACGGCGCGGGCAGCGGGCTCACCGAGATCCGCTGCGGTTACCACAGGTGGTCGTGGGATCTGCAAGGCCGACTGCGCGAGGTGCCGTCACGCAAGGGCTTCGGCGTCTTGCGCAACGAAGAGTTTCCGCTCATCGCCGTGCTCGTTGACACGTGGGGTCCGTTCGTCTTCGTCAATCTCGACACCGAGGCCGTGCCGTTGGCCGAATACCTCGCACCGGTGCCCGACGACATCGCGTGGGCGGGCATCGAAGACTTCCGGTGTCGTGCCCTTGTCACGGTGCCATTGCCGGCCAACTGGAAGGTCTGCATCGAAGCCTTCAGCGAGACCTATCACGTGCAGGGCATCCACCGTGAAATGCTGCCGATGTGCGACGACGTCAACTCTCCGCAGGCGATCTGGGAGCATTCCGGCCGATTGGTGCAACCCTACGGGTTGCCGTCACCGCGCCTGCGCCAGACGCCCGACGATCAGCAGGTGTGGGATGCGTTCATCGAAGTGATGGGCGGGCGCATCGGCATCTCCGACAAGGCTGCGGCCGGTGTGGTGCCCGACATTCCCGCGGGCCAGACGCTGCGCGATGTCCTGGCCCAGCGTGTGCGCGATGTGGGTGCGGCACAAGGGCTCGACTTCGCGATGTTCACCACCGTGCAACTCATGGACCTCAACCAGTACAACTTCTTTCCCAACATCACCGTGCTGGTGTTCCCCGATCTGTTGAGTGTGATCCGAGCGCGGCCGGGGGCGACGCCCGACGAGTGCTTCATGGATTCGTTCGCGTTCGCGCGCGTGCCGAAGGCGTCGACCCCGCCCCGCGTGCAACCCGCCGCGCTCACCATGAGCCCCGATCAACCCGTGTTCGGTCTCGTGATCAACCAAGACGTCGGCAACCTGCAGCACGCGCAGCGAGGTTTGCACCAACCGGGCTTCACCCACCTCGCGATCTCGGGCGAGGAGTGCCGCATCATCAACCTGCACCGCAACCTCGAGAAGTACATCGGCGTCCGCGAAATGTACGGCGGCGAATTGTAACTGCGCGACCGAGTTGCTCACCTGCCGTTCCGCGGCGAAGCCGCCGATCCGTTGCGGCGGAGCCGCACAACTAGCGCAACTAACCGATGAGGCGGCCGAAGGAGTAGATGGCGAGACCGGCGAGGCCGCCGACGAGCGTGCCGTTGATGCGGATGAACTGCAGATCGCGACCGACCTGTAGCTCGATTCGCTCCGCCGCTTCGTCGGCATCCCATTTGGCCACGGTGGTCTCGATGAGGTCGGCCACTTCGTGGCGGTACGCCTCGATGATGTAGCCGGCAGCGCCCTCGATCCAACGATCGACCTTTACGCGAAGCGACGGGTCGTTGTTGAGCGACGCGCCGAACGCCAATGCGGTTTGTTCGATGCGGCGGCGCAGTTCGGAATCGGGATCGTTGCTCTGGTCGAGGAGCGAACGCTTGAGATCACCCCAGAGCGAGCCCATCCAGTTGCGCACGGCCGGATGCTCGAGGATCTCTTCCTTCAGCTTCTCTCCCCGGGCAATGAGCGCGGGGTCGGAACCGAGCCGTTCGACCAGATCGGCGAGCCGCTTGTCGAGGTGTTGGCGCAATTCGTGCGAGGGGTCGTCGATGACCTGTTGCAAGAACGTTGCCAGGCCGCGGTAGATCTTGTCGAAGATGCGATCGTCGATCGGCTCGGGAACCCACCACGGCGATTCGCTGGAGAAGCGGGCGCGCAGATCGCCGCGGTTCGCTTCGAGGAATCGGGCCGCACCCTGCGCCAGTGCGTCGACGAGTTCGCGGTGACGACCGTCGGCAGTCGCGATGGCGAGTACACGGGCGGCGGTTCGCGACGCTTCGATCTGGCGCAATCGCGATGTGATGCCGTGTTCGAGCGCACTCTGCACGTCGTCGTCGTGGAGGACGTCGAGCGCCCCCGCCAACGCGGCACTGGTGTGTTGACTGACGGTTTGCGCGTGCTTGCTGTCGCCCAGCCACACGCCGAGGCGTTCGCCGATTCGTGCCTGGCGCAGCTTTTCGGTGACCACCTCTCGAGCGAGGAAGTTCTCCTGCACGAATTCACCGAGGCTGTGGCCGAGTTGCGCCTTGCGCGTCTTGATGACGGCGGTATGGGGGATGGGTAGGCCGAGAGGGTGACGAAACAGCGCGGTCACCGCGAACCAGTCGGCGAGCCCGCCGACCATTGCGGCCTCGGCGGTCGCCCGCACGAACCCCAGCCATGAGTGTTCGGACTCGAAGATGCGGGTCACGACGAATACCGCGGCGGCCACGATGAGCATGCCGGTGGCGCGCCACTTCATGCGACTCAATTGGCGGGCGCGCTCGGTGTCTCGCGCTGAAGTCGTTGTCGTCTTCACCCGGGCAGCCTACGGCGCTCGTCGTGGCCGTTTGACGCCACGCGATGGGGTGGCCTTCGTCGGGTCCTCCGGCCAATCATGCTTTGGGTAGCGACCGCGCATCTCGGCCCGCACTTGCGGATATGAGCCCTTCCAGAACCCGCCCAGATCAGCAGTGACCTGGATCGGTCGCCCGGCCGGCGAGAGCAGATGCAAAACGACGGGCACCCGCCCGCCCGCCACTCGTGGTGTGTCACTCCAACCGAATACCTCTTGCAGGCGTACGCGTAACACCGGCTGTTCGGAGTCGTAGTCGATCTCGATCGTCGAACCGCTGGGCACGGTGAGGTGACGCGGCGCGAGCGTGTCGAGTTGCGCAAGCAGCGTCCGTGGCACGAGCGTCTGTACCGCTCGTGACACATCGACGCGATCGAGATCGGCGCGTCGGCGGACACCGCCGAGAAACGGCGCGAGCCAGGTGTCGAGCGTCGCCAGCAGCGCGGTGTCCGACAGATCGGGCCACGTATCGGTGCCGATCGTCCGGCGGCAGAACGCCACCCGCGACCGGAACGCGTCGGCGTCGGCGAATCTCGGCAGAAGCCGTAGCCCTTCGCGTGTGACACCGTCGAGGATGGCGGATTGCGCGGCGCCGGCGTCGTCGAGTGGCTGGCGTGAAACGACGATGGCGCCGAGTCGACGATCACGCGACGCGCGGACGTCGTGGGCCTGTTGATCCCACACCGCTTCGTCGACGGTCGTCATCCGATCGGCGAACAGTTGCTCGACGTCGACGCGGTCGAGCGCGGCCGCGGCGAACACCCGGGCGTCTTGTGCTCGCGCTTCGATATCGGCGATGGCGATCCATTCGGATGCCGCCAGGGGATCGTGCGGACGAAGCACCGCCCCGACGCCGTTGGCCAGTAGGTAACGCAGAGACCCGGCTTTCGCGCGACGCCGCGCCACACGATCGGGATAGGCGAGCGCAAGCACTAGGCCCGTCGCACTGACGTCGACGGGACTGTCGACGACCTTGATGATCGACCGCACGTGCCGCGCGATGGTGTCGGCCCGGCGTGCGATCTGGGGCCGTCGCCGCGCCATCTCCACTTGTTCGGCAAGGTCTACCGACGCGGCGTTGGCCGGCAAGCGATCGCTCAGGAGTGCGGCGACCGTGCACGCGAGAGGGCCATGGCCCAACTCGTACGCCGCGAGTACGCAGTGGGCGAGACGGGGATGCAGGGGTAGCGTGGCGCAGCGCTTGCCGTGATCGGTGAGCCGCGTATCGTCGTCGATGATGCCGAGTTCTCGAAGCAGCCGCCGGGCTTCGCGCAAACTGTCGGGCGGGGGAGCGTCGAGAAAGCGCAGATGCGTGCCGGCGGCATCGCCCCACGACACGAGGTCGAGCGCGAGCGACGCGAGATCGGCGTTCGCGATTTCGGGGGTGGTCTGTTCGCGAAGTCGCTCGTGTTCGAGCTCGGACCACAGGCGATAGCAACGGCCCGGCGCGGTGCGCCCCGCCCGTCCTCGTCGTTGATCGGCCGACGCCCGCGACACTCGCACCGTCGTCAGGCCCCCCATGCCGCGGCGCGGGTCGAACTGCGACGTGCGGGCGAATCCGCTGTCGACGACCGCGCCGATCCCGTCGATGGTGAGGCTCGTCTCCGCGATCGATGTCGCGACGATCACCCGGCGCCGCGATGGCGACGGCGTGAGCACTCGATCTTGCTCGGCGGGCTTGAGCGAGCCGTGCAACGCAAGGACCTCGACGGCCGACGAGTCGGGATCCGCTCGCTGTAGCGACCGCAGCACCTGGCCGATCTCGTAGACACCCGGCGCGAAAACGAGCACGTTGCCATCGCCTTCGCGTAGCGCCCGCCGCGTGGCCTGCGCCACGTGGTCGGCGTCGAACGATGCGGATGTCGATGCGAGGTAGGACGTGACGATCGGAAATTGGCGGTGGACGCACTCGATGATCGGCGCGCCGTCGAGCAGTTGCGCGACGGCCGCGCCGTCGAGCGTGGCCGACATGACGACCATGCGGAGCTCCGGATTGAGCGCGGCCCGTGCGTCGAGGGTGAAGGCCAGACCGATGTCGGCGTCGAGGCTCCGTTCGTGGAACTCGTCGAAGACGACAGCCGAGACACCGGTGAGTGCAGGATCCGAATGGAGCATCCGCGTGAGGACGCCTTCGGTCACGACTTCGATCCGCGTGGCCTTCGAGACGTTGGTGTCGTCGCGCATACGCCAGCCGACACCGTTACCCACTCGCTCGCCGCGCAGCGTGGCCATCCGCGTCGCCGCGGCGCGGGTCGCCACTCGCCGCGGCTCGACGACCAACACTTTGCCGGCGCACCATGCCTGCGACTCGAGCAGCAAGGGGACGATCGTGCTCTTGCCCGCGCCCGGCGGGGCAACGACCACCGCAGCTGCACCGGGCTCGCGTAGTGCGTCACCGATCTGCTCGAGCACCGCGCCGATCGGCAGATCGGTCGACAGCGTCACGATGGCCCGCCGGCGACCAATGCGTATTCGACGATGATGGGGCGGTGGTCGCTACCGCGCCCTTTGCCGTACGTGGCGTCAACCGGGACGAGCTCCTTCGAGCTCAACGCGTGATCGATGCGCAACAGCGGTGGAAACGGGCGGTTGCGGGGCCACGTACCCGTGAAGCCGGCGCCTCTTGCCGAATGGGCATCGGTGAGGCCGGTGTCGAGCAGTTCGCCGAAGCGGGGGTGGTACACGGTGGCGTTGAAATCGCCGACCATGAGCATCGGCGTCGAGCGGGCCCGGGCCAGGCCGTCCAGGGCATCGAGCATCTGGCGCCATCTCGCGATCGCGCCCTCGTTGATCGGGGCAGCGGTGTGCACCGCCACGATCTCGACGGTGCCGATGGCCGTCGACACCCGCGCGCGGGCCATCGGCCGCGCTGTCTTGAACCAGATCTCACTCGATTCGAGCGGGAGACTCGAGAACACCATGGTGTCGCTGCTCTCCGAATACACGCGGTTCGACAGCCTCTGGAGCGATGCATCGCTCAAGAGACGCGCGCGATGCGCCCGGGTTACCTCTTGAAACACCGCGACGTCGGCGCCGCTGGAGTTCACTTCGCCGATGATTCCCGAGAGATCTGCGTTGTCGAAGTAGAGATTGGCCGAGAACACGCGCAACCGGGGCGCGCGCTTCACCTCCGCGCTGAGACGGTTCGGTGGCTTGATATCGGGCCAAATCGTCACGACGTGCACCATCACCACGACGATGCTCAACGCGAGCAGCAGCCACTTGCGGGCACGGAACGCGAAACCGACGGCGGTGTAGACCGGCAAGTACAACCACGGCGTCATGCCGTACAGGGCGAGCGCCGCTGATCCCTCGTAGTCGGTGGAGCGAACGAAGGAGAACAAGAGCAGCGACGCGCAGCCGAGGTAGGCGATCACGCTCAGCTGATTGAGGATGAGTCGCTCGCGTCTCGTTGCCGGGGCCGCAGAACTCACCCACGAAGGCTAGGCCCGAGCGGCCCTCAGAGCGGGTCGCGCGGCCCGAGCGACGCTCAGAATGGGTCGCGACCGGCGATCACCGGTGTCCGTAGCCCGCCGTGTCCCCGGTAGCGGCCGAGCCCAGTCGATCCATGGGCAGCGTGTTCGTCGAGGGCGTCGGTGTGTACTGCACGGGCATGTGCTTGACGCCGCCGATGAAGTTGGACCGCAGATACTGCGGCTCACCGGCCAACGCGATGTCGGGCAGGCGCTCGGCCAGCTCGCGGAACATCAGACGCAGTTCCATGCGCGCGAGGTTTGCGCCGAGGCAGAAGTGCGGACCCCCGCCGCCGAACGCGACGTGCTCGTTGGGATGGCGCTCGATATCGAATCGGAACGGGTCGTTGAAATACCGGTCGTCACGATTGGCCGAGATGTGCCAGATGACGAGCTTGTCGCCCTCTTTGATCTTGACGCCGCCGAGGTCGTAGTCACGCAACGCGGTGCGGCGGAAGTGCAACACCGGCGTCGCCCACCGCAGGATCTCTTCGAGCGCCCCTGCCATGTGGCGTTCGGGGTCGTTGCGGAACTTTTCCCATTGATCGGGGTGCTGGATGAAGCCGTGCATGCCGTGGCTCATCGAGTTGCGCGTCGTCTCGTTGCCCGCGACCGACAACAACAGGAAGAACATGTCGAATTCGATTTCGCTGAGCTTGTCGTCGTCGATCGATGCATTGAGCAACGTGGTGACGATGTCCTGCGCCGGCTTGTCGCGCCGATCCATCTGCAACACGTGCGAGTACTGATAGAGCTCGATGAAGGCTTGATCGACCTCTTCGTCAGAGCCGACGAACTCGGGGTCGCTGCGGCCGATCATCTTGTTGGTCCAGTCGAAGATCTTCATCCGGTCTTCGACGGGCACGCCCATCATCTCGGCGATGGCTTGCAACGGTAGCTCCGCCGCGATGTCGGTCACGAAGTCGCACTGGCCCTTCTCGGACACCCCGTCGACGATGATCCGGGTGCGATTGAGCAGATAGTCGTCGAGCAGTCCGATCATCCGCGGAGTAAAGCCGCGGTTGACGAGCTTGCGATAACGCGTGTGCTTGGGCGGGTCCATATCGAGCATGAGGTAGTCACGGTTGACTGCGGACCGCATGTCGCCCGGAGGCGGATCGGCGATCTGGGTGCCGCCGGCGTTGGACGAGAACACGTCGGTGTTGCGGTTCACCTCGTGGAGGTGGTCGATGCGAGTGACCGACCAAAAGCCCGTGCCGCCCGGCTCGTCGTGCCAGTGAATGCCAGGGTCGGTATCGCGCAAGACCTTGAACATCTCGTGGTGTTCGCCCCGTTGGAAGCGATCAGGATCGAGTAGGTCGATGTCCATCGTGGTCCCCTAACCGTCGATTCGACGCAGAATAGCGGAGTATCGGAGTCACTTTTCCCCAAACGCCGCGACGAGCGCCGCCAGCGTCGTCGGTGCGATGCGGTAGGGGACCGATAGCGACACCCGGTCGGCGATACCCGCATAGCGCTGGCGCAGCGCGCGGCCCGCTTCGGCCGGTGTGCCTCGGATGCACAGGGTGTCGAGCAACGCGTCATCGATGAGCTGTGGCATATCGGCCCATCGACCGATCTTGGTCATGCGGTTGAGTTCGGGCTGGAGGTCGCCCCAGCCGTGCGCGTCGAGGGTCACGCGATACGACGGCGTCGACGCGTAGAAGGCGAGGTTCGACCGACAACCATTCTCGGCGACCACGCGCTCGGCTTCGTTGCCGTAGACGCACGCCATGACGTCGACACCCAGTGTGAAGTTCGCCCGATCGCGTCCACTGGCGGCGAGGCCCGCTTCGATCCGTGGCACCGTGACGGTGCGCAAGAACTGTTCGCTGTTGAACGGGTGGATCAGCACGCCGTCGGCCACCTCGGCGGCCATTTGCGTCATGCGCGGCCCGAGGGCACCGACCCATATCGGAGGCGGCTCGCACCCCAGTGCCGCAGGAATGAACGTCGGTGTCATCAACGTGTGCGTGTAGTACTCGCCCCGGAACTCGAGCCGTTCGCCTTCGTGAAAACAGCGGAAGATGGCGTGCAACGCCTGCACCAACTCCGCGGTGTGCGCGACGGGGTTGCCGAAGCGGGCACTGAAGCGCTTTTCGATGTGCGGACGGATCTGGCTGCCGATGCCGAGAGCGAATCGGCCGTTGGACACCCGTTGTAGGTCGAACGCGGCGTACGCGATGTGCATGGGGCTGCGAGGGAACGCGATCGCCACGTTGGTGTAGATGTCCACCGGCGCGGCCTGTGCTGCCAGCAGCAATGGGAAGGTCACATCGCTGTTGGCTTCCTGCGTATAGACGCCGTCGAATCCCATTGCGTGCAACTGCCGGGCCTGTTCGGCAACGGCGTCGAGGGCGGCGTTGAGCACCATGTCGATCTTCATCGACCCGAGTTTGGGGCCTACTTCGCCTATACGTCACCTTCTACGGCCTGTAGATGTGTCTCGATATGTTCCGCACGGCTAGGTTGCCGCCATGTCGCCGCCCCGTCTGCCGCCGTTGCGGGCGCGCGGTGCGGCCGTGTCACTCACCCTGCTCGTCGCGGCAATTGCCGGTTGCTCGACATCGGCGGATCCGTCGAATGCCCCACCGGTGTCGGCTGCGTCGTCCGCGGTTGCCCGCGAATTGGCGGTGGCCGACCTGCTGCCGGCGTTCGAATGGCCCGATGCGGCCCCGGTCGCTCCGACGAGTACAGCCGCTCCCACCACCGTTGTGCCCGCTATGACCGCCGCCCCGAGCGAGCCGGCGTCGACTGTCGCGGAGGGGGCGTCGATCGTCGGCGATCCGCGAGGGGCCGATGCGATGGCGCTCATCGCGTTTGCCTGGCGCCGCACGTTGCCGGGATGGTCGATTGCGTTTCTCCCGTCGCGCGCCGGGCTGCGCGGTCTCACCAAGGTGGACGATCGGCGCATCGAGATCTACGTGCGCGACGGCGATTCGCCGGCTTCGCTGGCCCGCGTCGTCGCCCACGAGCTGGGGCACGCGATCGATGTGGCACTGAACTCGCCGGCCGACCGCGACCGGTGGCGCGCCGTGCGAGGCGTGGCTCCGACGGTGAGTTGGTGGCCCGGTAACGCGGTTTCGGACTTCGACACGCTGGCCGGCGACTTCGCCGAAGCGTTCGCGACGATGTTGACCGGCTCGGTGAGCTTGTCGCATGTCGCACCGTCGCCGGGCCCGGCCGAATTGGCGGTCCTCGCGGAGCTCGCGACGCGCTGAAGTGGTGCCGGGGCACGGCGCGAGAATTGGGCCGTTCGACTCAAGCCATCCGCGAAACGGCCGATGGGTGTGCGTGAAGATCTTTCGAAAGAACGATGATCTGCGCCAGCTCGTAGAGCATCAACGCCTCCTCCATGCGCTCGGCACCATCGTTGCGCCCGCCCCGCCAGTGGAGCCGCCGGCCGCGGTCGAGCCCGAGCTTGCGCCGGTGGTTTCTCTCGCCGCCTTGCGGGCCCGACGCGTGGGACACCCGTCGGCCGGTGGCCGATCCGACGCGCCGGTGACCGCTCGCAACTGAGCTCGCACACCTTCACGCTGCCGCGCGGCTACGCTGCCGCCGCGCGAGAGCAAATGAGGGGCCATGCACGCTGCAATTCTGCGTAATGTCGGTGACACCGACCTCGATATCGTCGATGACTGTGAGCTGCGGGCCATGGGCCCGGGCGACGTCAAGGTGCGCATCACGCACTCCGGCGTCTGCCACTCCGACCTGTCGGCGATGAACGGCACGATCCCCCAGCCACCGCCGGCAGTACTCGGTCACGAAGGCGCGGGCATCGTCGAAGAAGTCGGCGAAGGCGTCACCAACGTGGCCCCGGGCGATCACGTGATCATTGCCTGGTCACCACCGTGTGGATCCTGCAAGTACTGCGTCGATTTCAAGCAGCCCAACCTCTGTCTCAACATGATGTTCGTCATGGGCGGCAACCCGCAGTTCCGCCATCGCGGCGACACCATCGGGGCCATGGCCGGCGCCGGCACCTTCGCCGAATACACGATCGTGCCGCAGCAGGCGTCGATCAAGATCGACGCGGACATCCCCCTCGAAGTCGCGGCGCTGATCGGCTGCGGTGTGATGACCGGTGCGGGTGCGGCGATCAACACGGCAAAGGTCCGTCCCGGCTCCTCCGTCATCGTGTTCGGTGCCGGTGGTGTCGGCATCAGTGCGATCCAGGGTGCGCGTATCGCAGGGGCCGCCGAGATCTTGGCGGTCGACGTCAATGTCAACAAGCTCGAAGAGGCCAAGGCCTTCGGTGCGACCCATGCCTGCACGCCCGAGGAAGTCAATGACCTCAAAGTGCAGATCACGGGAGGCGACGGATTCGACTACTCGCTCGAGTGCATCGGCAAGCCGGTGACCATGCGCGCGGCCTACGACGCCACTCGGCGCGGCGGCACGTGCTGCATCGTCGGCGTCGGGCGAATGACCGAGTCGGTCGGCTTCTCGGCCTTCGAGTTGTTCTTCAACGAGAAGATCCTCGTCGGTTCGTACTACGGGGGGACCGACGTGCGGGTCGACTTCCACCGCTTGCTCCGTCTCTACCGTTCGGGCAAGCTCGATCTCGATCGTATGATCTCGCGGCGCATCAAGATCGGCGAGGTCAATGACGCCATGCGCGAAATGGAAAAAGGTAACGTCGTGCGCCAGGTGATCGAATTTTGAGATCACCCGACAAGTACGGTGATCGAATTCTGAGATCACCCGACAAGTACGGTGATCGAATTTTGAGAGCACCGCACAAGCACCGCATCGAGTTCTGAGGAGAACGACCGTGGGAATACGAATCGTGGTCGACTACGACCTCTGCGAATCCAATGCGATCTGCATGCAGGTGGCGCCGGACATCTTCGAAGTGCGCGACGACGACTTCATGTACGTGCTCAACGAGACACCTGCCGAAGAGGCCCGCGCCCGAGTCATCGAAGCTGTGCAACGTTGCCCGAAACAGGCCATCAAAGTCGTCGACGAGTGATCTCCGACGAACTCGTCGAGGTCGTTGACCTCGACGAGCGAGTCGTCGAGATCGTGTCACGGGCCGAGATGCGGCGCCGCAACCTCGCGCACCGTGCGACCTATGTGATGGTGTTCGCCTCGTGCGGTGATCTGCTCGCGCATCAGCGAGCGTCGTGGAAGGACATCTGGCCGAGCCGATGGGACCTCGCGTTCGGCGGCGTCTGCGCGGTCGGCGAACCCTCGGCAGTGGCCGCGTCGCGCGAGCTCGCCGAGGAAGCAGGTGTGGTGGCGCCGTTGCAGGAGCTGACCCGAGTGGTCTTCGAGAGCGACGAGACCCGGGTCGTCGGCCGGCTCTACGAGACCACCGACGACGGTCCGTTCGTTTTCGCCGACGGCGAAGTGGTCGACCACTGCTGGGTGCCGCTCGATCAACTCGACACCTGGGCGGCGACGCATCAACTCTGCGACGACACCCGCGCTGTCGTGTTGCCGTATCTCCGCAGTCGGTGCGGCTTGCGACCGACCCCCCGAGCAGGGGGCTAGACGATGCCTGAGTCGATCACCATCGTCGGCGCATCGCTGGCAGGGCTGCGCGGCGCCGAGACGCTGCGCAACGATGGCTACGACGGACGCATCACGGTGATCGGCGACGAGACCGCAGTGCCCTACGACCGGCCACCGCTGTCAAAGCAGTTGCTGGCGGGCAAATGGGATATCGATCGCACCACCCTCTATCGCCCTGAGCGGCTGGCGGAGCTCGACCTCGATCTTCAGCTGGGCGTCCGTGCGACCGGTCTCGATCTGCGTGACCGCTCGCTCGAGCTCGATGGCGGCCGGCGACAGTCGTTCGACGCGTTGCTCGTGGCGACCGGCTCTTCGCCCCGACGGCTGCCCGGCATGCCTTCTCTCGACGGGCTCTTCACGTTACGCACGCTCGACGACTCGCTGGCGATTCGACGCGAGTTCGAGCGCGGCCCGCGCGTGGTGGTCGTGGGTGCCGGGTTCATCGGCGCCGAGGTCGCGGCAACGGCGCGAGAGCGCGGGCTCGACGTCACGATGATCGAAGCGCTGCCGGTGCCCCTCGGGCGGGTATTGGGCGATGAGATGGGCGCGTTATGCGCGGCCATCCATCGCGATCACGGCGTCGACGTGCGGCTCGGCGTCGGTGTCGACGGATTCGACGGGCACGAGCGCGTCGAGCGCGTGCGACTGTCCGACGGCAGCGTCGTCGAGGCAGATGTCGTGATCGTCGGCGTCGGTGTTGCGCCCAACACCGCCTGGCTCGAAGGATCGGGGCTGACCATCGACAACGGCGTCGTGTGTGACGCGTCGTGCCTCGCGGCGCCCGGGGTCACCGCTGCGGGTGACGTTGCTCGCTGGCCGAACCATCGTTTCGACGAAGTGGCACGGGTCGAGCATTGGGACCACGCGATCGAGATGGGCGCGCACGCGGCGCGACGGCTGTTGCAGAGCGACGCCGAAGCCACTGCGTTCAGCCCGGTGCCGTTCTTCTGGAGTGACCAGTACGACCGCAAGATCCAACTGGCGGGACGCCCTCGCCCTGACGACACCATCGAGATCGCCACGGGTTCGGTCGAAGAGCGGCGCTTCGCCGCGTTGTACGGGCGCGCCGGCAAGTTCGTCGCGGTGCTCGGCATCAATCGCCCGCGCCATGTCGCGCAATATCGCCAGCTCATCGTCGACGGCGCCAGCTTCGACGACGCGCTGGCTTTCTCCCGCCAGAACTAACTCCAGCGGTGTACGTAGCACCGGTCGCGGAGCGAGCCGGGCGAGAACCTCTTCCACGCGCCGAGCATCACGGCGCGTGTTCTGTCGGTCCATTCCAGGCAGTCGGTGGGGGAGACGCGGCGCACGACCTGTCGTAGGCCGCCCTCGTGCACGACGTAGCCCGCCCATACGCCGGGGTAGTCCTTGACCGAGCCGACTTCGACGTGGGGCACGCCGTCGATGAGACGTTTGCGGTGGCGGTGCGAGTGACCCGACGTGATCAAGATCTTTGGGTTGGCGCGGCGCAGCGCCCGCACGAATTGGTTTCCGTTGATCGACTCGATGCCGGGCGGCCAGAACGTCGGTACCGGTAGCCGTTGGATGTGGTGATGGATCACCACGAGGCATGGCACGTTGGTTTCGCCGACCGCGTCGACGGCGGCGGCGACGTCACGCACGCGTCCGTGGCCGCGGTCGTCGATGGCTGTCTCGACGAGCACGATGCGCAACCCCGGCAGATCGGTGGTGCGCACCGGATCGGTCGGTAGGCCCATCTGCGCCAACATGTCCTCGGCGCGCTCACGATCGCGCTTCATCGTCTCGTGGTTGCCGAGCATGAGCGTCCATGGTTGGGGCACCGTCGCCAGCAGCGCCGCCAGCGTGTCCCATTCGGCGCGCGTGCCGTGATCCACGAGGTCGCCCTTGAACACGACGTGCAGCGCGCCCCAACGCGTCCATTCTTCGATCGCAGCGGACGCGCAGCGTACGGTGTGCGCCACCGCGGGCTCGGGCCGCTCGAACACGCGGGGCAATTGGCCGAACCAGCGCTCGCCGATGTGGATGTCGCTGATCGTCGACAGACGCGTGAGCTCCGCGCCGGGCAATGTGGGCAGGGTGCGTACCCGGTGGGGCCGGGTCACCTCCGCCCCCTTCGGCGATGCGGTGATTCGGTACTCGGTATCGGCCTCGAGGTCGTCGATGACAAGTGCGCCAGGGCCGTCGCCGATCGCCTCGAGCGTTCGGGTCGAGCGGTCGTCGCTCACTGTGATCGTCACGGGACCTGTCGGCGCGCCGCGCCAGGTGAGCTGCACCGCCGTGTCTTCGGTTGCGAACACTTCGGCACTGAACCGCATACGTTGTCTATCGGCCTCCTCGGCGTCGGGCTGAGGACAGATTCAGCGAACGAAGGTTGATGCGAGGCGCGATCGCTCGCGCGCCCGCAGCGCGGCCTGCACGTGCAGGCGTTCACGGTGTTGGCGTACGGCGAGTTGTCCCTGCTGCGTCGGGTGCGCGTCGAGGAAGCTCTCGACGGCCGACACCTGATCGGGTTCGGCGAGCATCACGATGCCGGCGAGCATGCGAGCGATGCTGTTGCTGGGGAACAGCGTGACCAGGTTGTCCCAATTGGCCTCGAGGAACCGCCACGCGTCGAACCCACAGAATCGGTTCTGCATCGCGCGCGCCAGGAGGTAGGGCGCATCTTGAATGCGGATGCGTCCGTCGGCGCACATGGCCAGCGTGGTCGCGAAGGCAACCGGGTCGGCAACGTCCGCGAGGGCACTGCGGAACCGCTCTTCTTCTTGCGGCGAGGTGGCGTGTTGCAGGCGGCGCACGAACTCTGTGTAGTCGTCGAGTGTGGCGTGCCGCGCGACCACACCGATCGACGCAGTGAGCAACGCGGCATCTTCGTCACCGTCGCGGGCAATCTTGCGCGCCCGCGCGATGATTGCGGGATCGTCGGCAAGGCGCCCCAGCGCACCGAACAGTGTCGCCCGCAGTTGGCGCGATCGATCGTCGTCGAGCGCGCGGCGAGTCAGCGACTCGTAGGCCGGCCGCACGATGGAGTCGATGCGGTGCTGAAAGAGCGGCCGATCGGCCGGCGCGACGACGCGCCACAGCGTGTCGAGGGCCCCGATCATCCGCTGCCACACCGACAGGTCGTCATCGTCACGGAAGCCGTCGAGAATTGCCACGAAGCGCGACGCGTGGAGCCGACCGGCGACCGTCAACGCCCAGGCATCGTCGATGAAGCTGTAGCGCTCGATCGCCGAGAGACCCTTGGGGCCGTCGGCGATGACGTCGTCGAGGACGGCGTCGGGCAGTTGCGCCCGGTAGAAACCGGAACTGTCGATGTTGAGATTGAGGACACTGTCACCCTGCACGCGGGCACCTTTGGGCAACGCGATCTTCGTCGAGCGGTCCTCGAGCAGCACCCGCGTTTCGCGGGGTCCGTCCGGGGTCGAGGCGCGAACCCGTAGCGGTATCGACCATCGTGCATCGTCGTCGAGGCTGCCGTAGCCGAACCGCGACTGCTCGACGGTGATTGCTTCGTCGTCGACCGAGGTGATCGCAACGACGGGATAGCCGCCCTGGAATATCCAACTCTCCATCGTGCGTCGTACCGGCTCGCCGCTGGCGGACTCGAGCGCGTCCCACAAGTCGCTGGTCTCGGTATTGCCGTACGCGTGTTGGTGCATGTACTGCCGGATGCCTTGACGGAATCGCGACTCGCCCAGGAATTGTTCGAGCATGCGGACGACCGCCGCGCCCTTTTCGTACGTCAGGACATCGAACATCGCTTCGGCATCGGTGGGCGAGAGGACTTCGAATTCGATCGGTCGAGTCGACATGAGGCTGTCGACGTCGAACGCCGCCGTCCGCGAGAGGCCGAAGTCGGTCCACCGTTGCCAATCGGGGCGGTAGGCGTCGGTGGCTTTCATCTCCATGAAGGTGGCGAACGCTTCGTTGAGCCAGATGCCGTTCCACCACTGCATCGTCACGAGGTCGCCGAACCACATGTGCGCGAGTTCGTGGGCGATGACGTCGACCACTCGCTGCAGTTCGGGTTGGGTGGCGGTATTGGGGTCGACGAGTAACGCGGTTTCTCGGAACGTGACACAACCCAGGTTTTCCATCGCGCCGAATGCGAAGTCGGGGATGGCGACGAGGTCGAGTTTGTCGCCGGGATACGGCCGGTCGAAATAGTCGGCGAAGTAGCGCAAGCAGAATTGCGCGACGTCGAGCGCGAACGGCGTCAGGTGCGCCCGATCGGGGCGAGCGACGACCCGCAGCGGCGTACCGGCGACGTCGACCGCCGGCGTCACCGAAAGGGGGCCGACGACGAAAGCCACGAGGTAGGTCGACATGGGCATCGTGGTCGCGAACTCGACCCGACGACGCCCGTCGCCGATGGGTGTCGAGCGGGTTTCGAGCGCGTTGGACACCACGGTCGACGATTCGTCGACGACCATCGTGATGGCGAAGGTGGCCTTGAAGTCAGGCTCGTCCCAGCAGGGGAAGGCGCGCCGGGCATCGGTGGCCTCGAACTGCGTGGTGGCGAGGACCTGTTCGGTGCCCCCGTCGTCGACGAAGGTGCTGCGATAGAAGCCCCGCAGCCGATCGTTGAGATCACCGGCGAACTCGAGATGAATGCGGATCGGGCCGGGGGCGAGGGTTCGAGACGGGTCGAGATGGAGGCGCTCGTCGGCGGCATCGACCTGGTGACGCAGAGCCACGCGCTCACCGGCCACATCGAGCCATGCGTTGCGGATCTCGAGATCGAGTGCGTTGAGCGAGATCGTCGCCGTCTCGGCCGCGACGGTGGCGTCGATGTCGACGGTGCCTTCGAACACACCGTGCCCGAGATCGGGCGCGAGGACGAGCGAGTAGTGCGAGGGAACGACCGCGCGAGGCAGCCGATAGGCGTTGGTCATGTCGGGCTCCTGCGCGCGGGGGCGCGCGAAGAGAGCAGACTACGGGCCTGAAGGAACTGTCATCGTATATTCACACATTTGACGGTCGTCTGTGATCGAATAGATCGTAATAACGCCTGTTGGTACCGCCTTCTTCAGCCGGACAAGAGTGAGGCACCGGTGAAGCTCTTCCTCCGTAAGCGCCACCCTTCCATCGAGACCGATCCCGAATTGCGCGCCGCGTTCGACAAGCCGCAAGTCGCCGCCGACGCCGCGGGTGACGATTTCGACGATGACGCGTTTGCTCGCGCCATCGCCGAGGGACGGGCTCGCGATCCCGAGGCCTACGGCGACCAAAAGATCGCCTGAAGGCCGGTCGCCGTCTACCCTTCGTCCTCGGGCGAACGAGAGCGGAGATCGAGCCAGTGCAACAGAACAAGTTCGACGTGGTTGGCGTCGGCAACGCGATTGTCGATGTCATTTCCAACGTCGACGACGACTTCGTGGTTCGGCACGGGCTCAACAAGGGCGCGATGACCCTGATCGACCAAGAACGCGCCATCGAGCTCTATTTGTCGATGCCGCCGGGCATAGAGGCGTCGGGCGGGTCCGCGGCCAACACGATGGCCGGCCTCGCTTCCTTCGGTGGCCGAGCGGGTTATATCGGCAAGTGTCGCGACGACCAGCTCGGTGACGTGTTTCGCCACGACATCCGTGCGAGCGGCGTCGCCTACGACGTCGGCCTCGGCACATCCGGTCCGTCGACGGCTCGCTGTCTCATCCAGGTCACACCCGACGCACAACGCACGATGAACACCTTTCTCGGCATCTCGGCGCTGTTGAGCCCGGATGATGTCGACGCCGACCTCGTCGCTTCGGCCAGCGTGGTCTACTGCGAGGGCTACCTCTGGGACATCGAGATCGCCAAACAGGCCATTCGCAAGGCCATGGACATCGCCAAGCAGGCCGGCCGCAAGGTCGCCCTGACGTTGTCCGACTCGTTCTGCGTCGATCGTCATCGCGACGAGTGGCGCGACCTCATCCGCGACAAGGTCGACATCGTGTTCGCCAATGAGGCCGAACTCTGCGCCTTGTACGAGTGCGATTGGACCAACGCGGCGCGTCATATCACCGCCGAAGTCGAGGTGGGTTGTCTCACGCGCAGCGAACGCGGATCCACCATCGTGGTGGGGCGTGAGCGCTTCGATGTCGACGCGCATCCGGTCCGTCGGGTCGTCGACACGACCGGTGCCGGCGACCTCTACGCCTCGGGCTTCCTCTTCGGCTACACCCGGGGCTACGACATGCGCCGGTGCGCGGAGTTGGCCGGCCTCGCCGCCGCCGAGATTATCGGCCACCTGGGTGCCCGCCCCGCCCGTCCCCTCACCGCCCTCGTCAGCTGATCCCGAGCACGGGCAGCCCGAGCGACGCAATCTTTCATCGCCGGTCGACTGGCGGTAGGAGAGCCCGAGCGGCGCTTTGAGCGGAAGGCACAGATAATAATCGTTATCATCGCGGGATGGCCGACCGACCGATCGATCCAGAGACTGCCGGCGACGACACCCGGGCCCGCCTGCTGCGAGCGGCGGCCGACGTTTTTGCCGAGCGCGGCTATGCCGGTGCGGGGGTCGCGGAGATCGCCCGCCGTGCCGGGCTGACCACCGGCGCGATCTACAGCCAGTTCGCCGACAAGTCCGGTTTGCTCCTCGAGGCCATCGATGCGGCGTCGACCCACGAGGTGCGTGCCGCCCTCCAAGGAGCGCGCCCGCCGCACGGTCGAGCGACCGACATCTTGGCCACGATCGGCAGCCACCTCGTCGAGCCCGCCGACGATGGTGAGCAGTCGCTGTTGCTCGAAGCGTTCGTCGCCGCGCGACGCGACCCAGAGCTCGCGGCCATGTTGCGTCAGCGCATCGGCGACCAAGACCTTTGGTTGGCGAAGTTGGTCGACGAGGCAAAGGCCGACGGCACCGTCGACCCTTCCCTCGACACCGATGCGATCGTGACGTTGTGTCACTCGATCGCGTTGGGTTTCCTGCTCTTTCGCTCGATCGATCGCGAACTGCCGTCGCCTCTCGCATGGCGCGGCGTCATCGATCGACTCGTGGTTGCTGCGGCAACCAACTCGTTACAGATGGAGACATGACATGTCCGAGCAATATGTGGACCGCGACGTCAACGATGTCGAAGCGATCATCGCTGTCGTCAACACCGATGTCGATGCCGTCGAACACGTCGTTGCCGATCATGCCAAGGCCATCTTCACGTGGGACTACGAGAAAGGTGCGCGTCCGGCGCTGCAAAAGCTCTACGAAAAGGCCAAGCGCAGTCAATGGAACGTCGAGACCGACATCGACTGGTCGATCGACGTCGACCCTGCACACGTGTTGGCGTTCTTGACCGACGGGAAAGGTGAGGCGATACCGAGGTCCATCCGGGAGAACCCCGATCTGCCGATGCGGCTGTGGGGCGACGCCGAGTGGGTCGAGTTCGGTATCGAATCGCTCAACTGGCGCATCTCGCAGTTCTTGCACGGCGAACAGGGCGCACTGATGTGTACCGCCAAGATCGTCGAGACCTGCCCTTGGATCGACGCCAAGTACTACGCCGCGACGCAGGTGATGGACGAGGCTCGCCACGTCGAGGTCTTCGCCAAGTACCAGCGAACCAAACTCACCGGCTCGTATCCCGTCAACCCGCACCTGCGTTCACTGCTCGATGACATCATCAGCGACAGTCGCTGGGACGTGACCTATCTCGGCATGCAGATCATGGTCGAAGGCCTGGCGCTGGCCGCGTTCGGGTTCATGTACAACTTCGCCGACGACCCGTTGATCAAGCAGATCTTGAAGTACGTCATGAGCGACGAAGCGCGGCACGTCGCGTTCGGTGTCATCACACTCAAAGAGCTCTACGAGCAACTCAGTGCGGCGGAGATCCGCGAGCGTCAGGAGTTCGCGTTCGATGCCGCCGTGCGAATGCGCAACCGGTTCCTGCAACAAGAGGTGTGGGAGCGCATGGGCGTCGATGTGCGCCGCGTTGTCCACGGCATGCTCAACGTGCCGCCCGATGACCTGATCTTCCAGCAGATGTTGTTCTCCAAGATCGTTCCGAACTGCCGCAAGCTGGGGCTGCTCGACGCCGGCGATGGTTGGCTGCGCCAGAAGTTCACCGAAATCGGCGTGATCCAGTACGAACACCACGCCGACACCGAAGAAGAGTACGAGACGTTCGAGGCGGTCACGGCGGCATGAATCATCGCTGCTTCACTGTCGAAGTCACCGATCGCGTCGGCCACATCGTCCTTTCGCGACCCGATGAGCTCAACACCATGATTCCCGCGTTCTGGAGCGAACTCCCGATCATTGTTAACGAGCTCAGCGATTCGGGCGAGGTGCGGGCGATCGTCGTTTCTTCGAGCGGCAAGCATTTCACCGCCGGCATGGATCTCTCCGTATTCGGCGGAGACCACTTGGCGGGCAGCGGCGAAGTCGGTCGTGTGCGCGCCAACCTCCGGCTCAATGTGTTGCACCTGCAAGAGGCGTTCACCGCCTTCGAGCGAGCCCGCGTGCCGGTGATCGCGGCGGTGCAGGGCGGCTGCATCGGCGGCGGCGTCGACATGGTGTGCGCCTGCGACATGCGATACGCAACGACCGACGCGTTCTTCTGCATCCAAGAGATCAACATCGGCATGACCGCCGACGTGGGAACGTTGCAGCGCCTACCCAAGCTGATCCCCGAGGCGATCGCGCGCGAGTACGCGTACACCGGACGTCGGCTCTCGGCCGCCCGCGCCTACGAACTCGGGTTCGTCAACGGTGTCTACGACACGCACGACCAGATGATCGAGGGAGCGATGGCGGTCGCCCGCGAGATCGCCGCGCGCTCACCGCTGGCCGTGTGGGGATCCAAGGAGATGATCACCTACGCACGGGATCATTCCGTGGCCGACGGACTCAACTACATCGCTACGTGGCAGACCGGCATGTTCCAGCCGGCCGACATGACCGAGGCGTTCGTCGCCCGTGCCGAGAAACGAGACCCGCAGTACGACGATCTGCACGCCGTGCGGCGTGGGCTCGAGTGAGCGTCAGTCCTCGTCGCTTTGGTCGGGCGGACGATAGGTGAACTTCAAGTCGCCGAGACGAACGAGGGTCGAACTGATCCATCCGCCCATCGCGGAAAAGTCTTTGTCGAGGGCCGTGCCGTCGGACAGGCCCTCTTCTTCGAGCTCATAGGTGCCTTCGTACGAGACCTCGATGGCGTACTCGGGATCGGTCTCGTCGCCGGTGAAGATGGTCTCGAGGGTGTGGCCGATACGGGAGAGCGATTCGTTGCCGATCGGTGGGCTGGCTTCAGGTAGCACCGAAAGCACTTGCTGCGGGTCGACCGGTTCGGCCAGGCGCTGGATGCGCAACACGATCTCGATGTCGATGCGCGGCGGCTCGTCGACCGATTCGCCGATGTACCAGTTGCGATATGAGGTCTGCGACCACGTCGGCCACAACAGGCTGATGTCGGCGCGAACACGCGGGGGCAAGCCTTCGCCGGGCAGGCCGTAGGTCGTCTCCCACGTGGTGTCACCGAGGAGGATGTCGGTCTGAAACCGTTCTTCGAATGCCTGGCGTTCGAGGAGGGCGTTTTCGAGCGCCTCGCGGAGCGCGCCGATGGCATCGGTGAATACGTGGTCGAGCATGCCGCATTGAGGCTACCGGTGCTGGCTGTGCCACGATGCGCGAATGGCAACAGATCCTTTTCGGCTGGCCGAGGAGGCCGCAGAATCGCTGCGCAGTCGCTTCAACGGCGCTCAGCCTGACCTGGCCGTGGTGCTCGGGTCGGGTTGGGGCCCGGCCGCTGACGTGCTGGGCGACCCGCTGGCAGAGTTCCCCGCAGAAGAGATGCCAGGGTTCCTGCCGTCGACCGTGCCGGGGCACGGCGGCACGGTGCGCATCGCGCGCGCCGGCCGGCGCGACGTGGTGATCTTCAAAGGGCGCGTCCACCTCTATGAGGGACACGATCCGTCGGTCGTCGTGCACGGTGTGCGCACCGCAATCCTCGCGGGTTGTCGCATCGTGCTGCTGACCAACGCCGCCGGTTCGATCAACGCCGATTTTCCGGTCGGCACGCCCGTCACGTTGAGCGATCACATCAACCTGACGGCGCGCTCGCCTCTGTTCGGTCCACCGCCACCGTCGCCCTATGGCATCCGCTTCGTCGACCTCACCGAGGCGTACTCACTGCGCTTGCGCGGCATTGCGCGCGAGGTCGACACCGGAGTCGGTGAAGGTGTGTACGCCGCACTGCACGGGCCCAACTACGAAACGCCTGCCGAGATCCGCATGCTGCGTTTGTTGGGCGCCGATCTGGTCGGCATGTCGACCGCGCTCGAATGCATCGCGGCGCGTCATCTCGGCGCCGAAGTGATGGGCTTGTCGCTCGTCACCAATCTCGCGGCCGGGCTAGGTGCCGCCACTCTCGACCACGCGGAAGTGGTCGAAGCCGGTGCCGCCGCCGGTGATCGAGTCGGCCGACTGCTGCGCGGTGTCATCGACCGCGCGTAGGGCACGCGGTAGAGCACCCAGGGAGACTTCGGCACCGCCGCCCGCGGTGACGGACGGACCGCACGGCTGGTTTACATTCGCGTCGTCGCAATAATCAGATGGCGGAAGAGAGACAACATGAGCAGTGTCGTATGGCGTCGTGCCGATGGAGGGCCGTCACTCGACCCGCGGACCGTGATCCACATCGATGAAGCCCTGCCGGCCGAACACGAGGGCGCGGCGGCCATCACCTTGCAGCCGCTGACTGGCCCCGATTGTGACCTCGCCGTGTTGATCTTCACGTTTCCGCCGAACTACGTGGGCAAGGTGCACTCGCACCCGGCCGACACCGTCTATGTGATCCGGCGCGGTGAGTTCATCGTCGAAGGCGAAGGGACGTTCAAGGTCGGCGACATCAGGTGGGTGAAGTCGGGTACGGCGTACGGCCCCGAATCTGCCGGCCCCGAAGGTTGCGAAGTCATGCTGATCGGCGCGGGCAAGTTTCCGTTGCCGACCCAGGATCACGCTGAGGCTTCGCCGCGGGGTTAAACGCTGCGCACGAGAGGTGCCGGCCGCGAATGTCGTTTCCGCGGCGAAGCCGCCGATCCGTTGCGGCGGAGCCGCACTAGATGATTGGTTCCAAGGGTTGTCAGTGGTCGTAGGCGAGTAGTGATCGGGCGGGTCCGGGTTTGTTGGTGGTTTCGTTGTGCCAGATGGCGGCGGTGAGCGCGAGGAGGCGTTGGAGCACGCG
>JBDSMH010000105.1:0-5339 GCA_039915945.1 Acidimicrobiales bacterium
TCCGCCGCCTTGGTGCCGTTGCACGACCCGGTGCGCCTGGCCGAACAGATCGCCACCATCGACTGCATGGCACCGGGTCGGCTATCGGTGGTGCTCGGCGCCGGCTATCGCAAGGTCGAGTTCGAAAGGGCCGGCGTCGATCGGGCGCAGCGCGGCAGGTTGGTCGAGGAGTGCTACGAGGTCTGCCGCACCGCGTGGAAGGGCGAGCCATTCACGTGGCGCGGGCGCACCGTACTGGTCACGCCGGTGCCGAGTTCACCCGACGCGCCGCACCTTGCGATCGGCGGCAAGACCGAGATCGCGGCGCGTCGCGCCGCCCGCCTCGATGCGCCGTTCTCCCCCGCGACTGCCGATCGAGGACTCGCAGAGCTGTACCTATCGGAGTGCATCCGCTTGGGCTTCGAGCCGAGGTTGGAAGGCATGGGCGTCAAGCCGATGATGCCCGGTTTCGTGATGATCTCCGACGACCCCGACGCGACCTGGGCCCAGATCAGCGGCGCCGCGTTCTACGACGCCGAAACCTACGCATCGTGGCAAGAGGACTCGGCACGCTCCGACTGGGTCGTGCCGCAATTGCAATCGACCGACGATCTTCGCACCAGTGGTCGCTATCTCGTAGTGACGCCGCAACAGTGCATCGAACAAGTCGAGCGAGATGGCGGCATCACCTTCCATCCGTTGATGGGCGGTATCTCACCGCAACTCGCGTGGAAGAGCCTTCGTCTGTTCGAAGACGCCGTCCTTCCGCACGTCGCTTCACTCGCGTAACCACACGGCAGTGCGGCGACAGCTACGAATCGACCTGCGCGGAGATCTCTTTCATGCGCAGGGTCACCATGGTGCGCACGATGTCGTGCGGGATCGGATCTCGCAGCGGGAAATCGCACGGTGCCTTTGCCGGCGATGTACGGCGCCACCTTCTTCGCGAACGCGGGCGTGCCGGCGGGTATCGGATACAGCCCGATGTGGTGCTTCCAGGCGCCGAAGTGGATGAGATTCTTGCCCTTCCATTTGAAGCTCGGCATCTGATAACTGATCGCCTCGACAGCGCCGGGTGCGGCATCACGAACCGTCTGGCGGATCGCGTCGACCACCGGCTGCACCTCTGGGGGGAGTGCATCGATGTACTCGTCGATCGTGGCGTACATGGGAGCACCTCTTCCGTCGCTGCTGCGGTCATGACGAGCGGGCCTTCCGGAACTCATCGAGGCTCGGGCGAACGACGTGGGGACACCGCCAGGGTCATGCACGTACTGTGGGGATTGTCGGTGTAGTTGGCAAACGGCGGGCATGTCACGAAGCCTGCCTTGGCGTAGAGCGACCGCGCCGCGGCGAAGCCACCCATCGTCCCTGTCTCGAGGCTCACGCGCCGATAGCCCCGATCGCCGGCGACGGTCAGGAGGTGATCGACCATTGCCCGCCCCATGCCTTGGCCTCGGGCAGCCGCGCTCGTATGCATCGACTTCAACTCGGCGTGTGTCTCGTCGATCTGTTTGATCGCACCGATCCCGAGCAGCACACCGTCTCGTCGGGCGCTGAACAGCGTCACGGCAGGATCGAGCAAGCCGTCGATGTCCAGCGCGTGCACGTGCCCGAGCGGCGTGACCTCGCGCGAGAACTCCAAGTGCCGCTCCAACAACGCGTACACGTCATCGGCTCTGGGATCGTCGACGGCGAGGACGAGTTCCATGATCGTCCTTACTATAGGAACCGAACCTGTAGGGTCGCTGCTGTGGCAACTGGACGAGCATTCGAGTTGGTGTGCGAGGTCGAGCCGGCGACGACGCCCGACCTGATGCGGGTGCGCCACCAGATGGGCGTCATGAGCAAGATCGCGTCCGCGTTCTTGATCCCCGACAACCACATCGGGCGCGCGACCGTGTCGAGCATCGCCGTCGCACACGAGGTGGCGCTCATGGGCGGACGTTCGATCGCGTGCCTGAACGCGCGCGACCGCAACCTGCTCGGGTTCCGTCGCGATCTGTTGACGGCGGCGGCATACGGTGTCGACGAGTTCCTCTTCGTCTACGGCGACCGTCCCGAATCCGGCACGCGATCCGATGACCTCACCGTTCGATCGATGATCAGCGAAGCCCGGCGCTTCGCCACCGGCGACAAGTCACACGCCACGCCGTTCCGTGTGGGCGTCACGACAGGGCTACGCGCGCTACCCGAGTGGAAGCGCGAGGCCGACTTCTTGTTCGTACAGGTGTCGTTCTCGATCGACGAACTGCTCGAATGGCGGGCCTCTGTCGACTACGCCGGGCCGGTCTACGCGGGTGTGATGGTCGTGGCCAGCGCGGCGATGGGTCGCAAGCTTTCGGCCGATGTGCCGCAACTCGCAGTGCCGGCACCCGTACTCGCGCGCATCGAGCGCGACCCTGATGCGGGCATCAAGATCGCCTGCGATCTCGTCGATCAGATCCGCGAATCTGACGTGTTCGACGGCGTCCATCTGATTCCCGTCAGCCGCTACCGTGAGGTCACCACCCGGCTCGAAGCGGCGCGGTAACGGTTAGTTTCGGGCCCTCGAGTCGCGTAGAGCTCGTTCTCGCAGCACAACGTCGAACTATGTTCGACGTTGTGCTGCGAGTTCAGAGGAGGACAGCGGCGGTGTTCATCCGAAGAACTGGCGCACGATCCGAGTCACGCACCGGGCAACGCGGGAAAGTCGACAGTGGTGAAGAACCAGAGCGACGACGTGAAGAATATCCCGGTCAAGGTCGTCACGAGTGTCGCGCCGACAACTGGAATCGCCCATTTCGGCAGTCGATCCGCTCGGAGCGACAGCAGCTTTGTCGCCATCGCACCGTAGAAGGCGCAACCGAGCAGTCCGTGCACGATCGGACGCGCACCGCGGTCGGTCGCGAACCCGAGCGACCAGAGGCAGTGGTACGCGACCGGCAGCGAGATGACGAACGCTGCGGTGCCGCTCCAGCGATGCGCGACGGGCAACCACTTGGCCGTCGGTCGGCGGGGCGCGACGCGTCCGTACATTCGCAATGCGGACAGGAGCTGAAACAGCGCGAGCGCGGTAGCGGGTGTCGTCAGCCAACTCTTCATAGCGAGCAGCGACGGAAAGCCGAGATCGGCGATCGCGCGATGGCTGGGCTGGTGCACGCGACCGTAGACACCCAGCGCGAGGGCCACGGCGCCACCGGCGATCGCACAGTTGACGAGCGCCGCCGAACTCGACCGCTCCCGTGCGGGCAACTCGAGTACCGCATCGCCGGATGACACGAACGTGTGAGGAATTCTGATCATGCCTGGCGATACGCCGTGCGCCGACCAACGGTTCGCGAACCGAATTCTTCGACGGCACGTACCGCCGTGTATGAAACGCATGACCGGTTCACGCGTCGTCTGCGTCGGTGCAGGAATGTTCACCGCCGGCGCGCTCCTCCTCAGCCCCGGCGAGCAGGCGCCCGCGCCGTCCGCAACACCGGCAGCCCCGCCCGCCGCGCCCGGCGCCTCACCCACGCTCGAGATCAAGGGATTCAAGTTCGCCTCGATCACCGTCAAAGGCCGGCGCCGCCGTGTCGATCGCGAATCGCGACGACCCGGCGCACACGGTCACGTCCGAAAAGGGCGCGTTCAACACGAAGGCGAACGGCAAGTCGACCTCGTCGCTGCGGGCGCCCTCCGCGCCCGGCACCTACACCTCCTTCTGTGCGATCCATCCCGAGATGCGGGGAACGCTCACCGTCAAGTGAGGCGGTTCACTTCGTCTCGACGGTGCCGAGCAGCACCCGTCGCCCCGACGAGCCTTGATCGTTGTCGGTCTGCTCTTCGGTGATCGTCAGTGTCGGGAACTCGGCCAACGACACTCCGGCCCACAGCGTGACGTGGTCACCATCGTCGGCGTGCCGGTACAAGTAGCGTCCGCACACGCACCGACTTGGAAGGAGTTGCCCTGATGGACACCGACGAGATCGTCGCCGCATACGGCGCGGCGTGGAACGAGCCCGACGAGGCGAAGCGCTTCGCCCTCCTCGACCTGTCGTGGGCCGACAACGGGATTTACACCGATCCGACCGCGACCGCGGCGGGTCGCGCTGCCCTCGTCGCGCACATCGGCGGGTTTCACAAGATGATGCCCGGCCACACGATCGATCTGACGAGCAGCGTCGACACGCATGGCGGGTTCATCCGATTCGCATGGGTGACGCGCAACGGGAGCGAGGTGGCCCTCGAGGGAATGGACTTCGGCGAACTCGCGCCCGACGGCCGCATCAGCCGCATCGTCGGATTCTTCGGTCCGTTCCCTCCACTGAACCAGTAGCGGGCTGCCCGGGTGCTGCGCCGTCGTAAAGGACTGCCCAACGGATGGTTGGGCATCGTCGAACAGCAGGTGGCCATCTGGAACCTGCTCGACGTCGACGAGCGCCAGGTGGTCGAGGCGAACAGCGACTGGCTGCTGCGGCACAAGCACTGGGAAGCGGCCGGCGGATTCGCGATCACCGACGAGATCAGGGTGACCATCGCGACGCAGGCTGCGTTCGTCGTCCTCGGCTTGGGCATCGAGGAGTATCGAGAGGTCAGCGCCATCATCGTGTACCCGACCGCGATGCAATCGCGTGGCGTGTATGCCGGTCCCGTGCGCGGCACGGTGGTAGATGGCGCGCACCCGGTAGTCGGCGAAGCGCACGGCAACCGAGGTCCGGTGTTGATTGCGTGGGATGAAGCCCGCGAATCGGCCCGCAATCCGGGGCGAGGGAACAACGTCGTGTTTCATGAGTTCGCCCACAAAATCGACATGCTCGACCACATCGTCGACGGCACACCACCGTTGGAGAATCGCGGTGACGTCGCACGATGGGTTGCCGTGTGCACCGAGGTCTTCGACGCGCTCCAGGCCGGCCTCGAACGGTGGCCGCTGCAGCCCTACGGGGCGACGAACCCGGCCGAGTTCTTCGCCGTCGCCACCGAAGCGTTCTTCGACGTACCGGTACAGCTCGAACACAACGAGCCGAGCCTCTACGACGTGCTGCGCGACTTCTTCAAACAAGACCCGGCGGCGCGGCTGCGCCGTTGACGGGCCGGCTCGCCGCCTTTCTACTATAGTGGACACATGTCTGCTGATTTAAGATTGTCCAATGGCCTGGAGTTGCGAGCGATCGGTGAACGCGTCCGAGTCCAACGAGTGCTTCGCGGCCTCTCCCTCGACGAGGTTTCGGAACTGTCGGGGGTGAGCCGCAGCATGGTCTCGGAAATCGAACGAGGCCGCAAAGTGCCGACGATCGTCGTGCTCGACCGCATCACCTCCGCACTCGGCACAAGCCTGGCGCGCCTCGTGCAATCCGAAGAGCCCACGCAGGTCGTCGTGCGCCGCGCCGCGG
>JBDSMH010000228.1:0-14481 GCA_039915945.1 Acidimicrobiales bacterium
TACGCGCCCGCCCTCGAATCCCCTTGAACTTGCGGCCGTGCAGCGTGAGTGTCGGCCGTACCGAAAATCGTCGCATGTGGCAGCTCCCCGGCTCGTGTACCGATTGCCGCCGAGGGCTGGGGAGGCCTGCCACGAACGTAACAGGTCGCGCGTGGGCGAACGCGCACACCCGACGCTTATCGCACGGCCACGGCGCCCCGATCCCAATGGCGGTGCTGGCCCATGGCTTCGATGAGCGCTGACGCGAATGCACTGTCCGAGGATTCGGCGGTGACCACGCCGAGGCCGGCGCAGTCGCACGCGGTCAAGACTGCGCTGCCTTCGCCCCACGCGGCGAGCGTCTTGTGATGGCGGAACGCCTCGCCGAGGTTCAACGCCGTGTACGGATCGGCGCCGACGACCTGAGCGGACGAGCCACCCGCTACGACCAAGGCGTCGTACTCGACCGACTGCGTCGTGAACACCGTACGGTCGACCGCCAGTGATTTCGTCTTTCCGGCAACCGCGCCACCGCGGGGAGCGATCACATACAGCGTCGCGCCTTCGTTCTCGAGTGCGGCTCGTAGTGATTCGACGCCGGCCGCGTCGACCCCGTCGGCGACGAGTACGCCCACAGTGCGGCCGGTGATGGGTCCCGACGGCGCGGGCAATTGCGAAAGCGCGGGCGAGGTGCCGGCATCAGTCGCGGGAGCGCCCGCAGGCGTGTCCATGCCGAGGTTGGTCGCGACGCGCTCGCACAACTCGCCGGCAACGTTTGCGAGGTTCGCCAGCATGCGGGCGCGGACCTCTTCTTTCACGCACTTGCCGAGCTCGAAGGAGAACGCGCCGACGATGTGGTCCTGCTCGGTCGGCGACATGCTGTTCCAGAACAATGTGGCCTGGCTGTAGTGGTCGTCGAAGGACTGCGGGCGTTCACGCGTTATCTCGCCGCTCACCGCGCGGGGAAGCGCACGCAAGCCGTCTGCACCGGCGTGGAAGGGGCAACCTCCGCCGAGTGAATTCGGCGTGTACGGCGCCACGCCTTCGTGGATCGCTTGTTGGCCAAACCCGTCGCGCTGGTTCGTATTCGTCTGCGCAAGGGGACGATTGATCGGGATCTGGTTGAAGTTCGGCCCACCCAATCGCGTGAGTTGCGTGTCGAGATACGAGAAGTTGCGGGCCTGCAGGAGTGGGTCGTCCGTGAAGTCGATGCCGGGCACGACGTGGGCCGTGCAGAACGCGATCTGTTCGGTCTCGGCAAAGAAATTCGTCGGGTTGCGGTCGAGGGTGAGCCGTCCGACGATTCGCACGGGCGCCAACTCTTCGGGCACGAGCTTCGTCGGGTCGAGCAGATCGATGCCTTGGAACATCTGGTCCTCGGTGTCGGGGAAGAGGTGCACACCGAGATCCCATTGCGGATACCCACCACTAGCGATGGCGTCCCAGAGGTCACGACGATGGAAGTCGGGGTCGATACCGCCCAGCTTTTGCGACTCCTCCCATACGAGGGAGTGCACGCCCGCGACTGGCTTCCAGTGGAACTTCACCAGAGTCGTCTTGCCGTTCGCGTCGTAGAGCCGGAAGGTGTGTACTCCGAAGCCCTCCATGGTGCGTAGTGACCGGGGGATTGCGCGATCGGACATTGCCCACATCAGCATGTGGGTCGACTCCGGGGTGAGCGATACGAAGTCCCAGAATGTGTCGTGCGCGGTGGCAGCTTGAGGAATCTCGCGATCGGGCTCTGGCTTTGCCGCGTGAATGATGTCGGGGAACTTGACGCCGTCCTGGATGAAGAACACCGGCATGTTGTTACCGACCAGATCCCAGTTGCCCTCGTCGGTGTAGAACTTCACTGCGAATCCGCGCACGTCGCGCGCCGTATCGGCCGAGCCGCGTGAGCCGGCGACGGTTGAGAAGCGAACGAACACAGGTGTACTCGTCTTGGTGTCGCAGAGCACACGCGCCCGCGTCACATCGTCGAGTGGGTCGGTTACTTGGAAGTGACCGTGCGCGCCGGTGCCGCGGGCATGCACCACGCGCTCCGGAATGCGCTCGTGGTCGAAGTGCATGATCTTCTCGCGCATGTGGAAGTCCTGCAGCAAACCGGGACCACGCGCGCCGACGCGCATCGAGTTGTCACTTGTTTCGACCGGTGCACCGGTCACGGTTGTGAGCGTGTCGCCCGATTGCGCCCATGACGGGGCCAGGGCGCTGTCTCGGGCCTCGACACCGGTCGCCGCCTCTTTGTTGTTCGCAGCAGCCGCGCGGGTCTGGTCGGGCGAACCGTTGACCGTGGGTTTCGTCGCTGGTTTCTTCTTGTTGGTGGCCATTGCCTGCCCTTCACAGAACGATGAAGGGCGTTGATACCCCGCCTTTTCGACTGCGAAACGACGGCTCAGGTTGGAAGAGGAGCGCGGCGACCGAGTCGCGTTCGGCGCGTTCGCGTGTTGGGCGCGACCGTCGGAAAGTCCTCGCGACGCCACTCCGCCGCCATGACCTTCACCGCGCCGACAAGCGGCACGGCGAGCACTGCACCGACCAAACCGCCGACTGCGGCACCGACGAGCGCGGAAACGAGTGCGAGCCACGGCGGGAGGTCGATCGAACGACCGATGACCGTCGGCTGAATCACGTGGTTCTCGATGTTCTGATAGACGATGAACAGTACGAAGGCGATCACACCCTTCCCTGGTCCTTCACCGAACGCGAGCAAGACGAACGGTGCACCTCCCATGAATCCACCGATTTGCGGCACGAAGTTCCACGCCAATGCCCACAGTGCCAGCACAGGTGCCAATGGGATGCCCAGTAGCAATGCGCCGGTGAGAACCATGAGGCCATTGAGTGTCGCAACGAGTGCCGAGCCCGCGGCGTAACGCGCGATCGCGTTCTGTCCGGCGCGCGCAAGTCGTACGTACTGCCGGCGGCGACGCGCGGGGATCTTCGACGCGATCACATCGACAAGCCGCGGTCCGTCGACGAGAGCGGAAAGCAAAATGACGATGGTCCAGAACAGTCCGATGACCCCATCGCCGGCGACCGACGCGACCCGCTCGATCACACGCGAGTCGGCGACGCGCTGCGGCAGGTTTTTGATCGCGTCCTCGACGCGCGTCGCGGCGTTTGCGTTCTCGAGGACCTGGCCGATGAGCGGCAGGTTCTGCAACGACGCGACCACCTCGGGCGCGTCTTCGACGAGCGAACTCGAACTGCGTGTCGCCTGCGGGGCGGTAGTCCGGAACAACACGGTGCTGGCGACCAACATCAGCGCGACGCCTGTCAACAAGACCAAGATGCGCGGTAGATGGGTGCGGCGTTGCGCAAACGAGATGGGACGGTCAAGGCCGAGCGCGACGATCAGGCCGATGACGATCCAGATAATGATGGTGCCCATCCGAGACAGCAACAACTGCATTGCCGCCGCGGTGACCACGAGTGCCGCGACGGCGATCGCGGAACGCCACGAGATACGTACCGACACGCGCCCCGGTTTGCTCGGGTCTGTTGACGGCACACCTGACATCACCGGCTCGTTGATCTCATCGGATCCTTGCTCTTCGACGAATCGATCTGCCGCGGCCGCGACCGCGGCGGGCGAAGCGGTGAAGCCGGCAACGAACGCCGCAACGAACAATCCCAGCGCGGCGCCGGCGACACCTCCAGCGGCAACGCCACCCGCGAGCCCGAGCGCCAAGAACAGCGGACCCACTCGTGCCGACCGTTCGACATATCGCTCGCGGGCAATCCAGTCGACAACCGTCGCGACGGCGGCGATGGCGACGATCTCATAGGCGGGGCGGCCATAGTGCGTCGTCGCGAGCACGAATGTCGGCGCCCAGGCTGCGGCAGGGCCGAGCATCGGTACCGTCGACAGCAAGGCCGCCGCGACGGCGAGGGAGATGCCGGTTCGCAGGCCAAACGCGGCGGTGACACCGGCAACCGCCGCGCCATGAACGGCGCTGACCACGATCGTGCGTCGGAGGTGCGTACCGGCCATCAGCGCGCTCGTGCCGAGCACCTCGCGAATCGTACGGCGGCGCGACTTCGACGCGGTCATCGACGTCAACGTGTCGAGGATCTGTCTTCGCCCGGCGACGAGAAAGGCGGACAAGACCGTCACCAGGATCGCCTGACCGAGGCGATGCAGCACGGCACTCGCCGCGTCGTCACCCGCGACGCTGCGCGTCGCGATACTCCCGAAGAACGAAGCGATCCGTCCGTGCGCGTCGACATCGCTGGCGAGCGCCGCGGGCCAGCTGCCCGCCTCGAGGTCGTCGATGGCGGTGTGGAGGGAGGCTTCGACGGCCGAGGCCTGATTGTCGAGATCCCATGCCACGACGCCGGCGAGACCGCCGAACGCGATGAGGCCACCCACGTGCACAGTGACGAGAGCGGCTGCGAAGCCGATCTTGCGCGAGAGCTTCTCTATCAGTGGTTGCAGCGAGACCGCGCACACGACGGCGACCGCAATCAGCCCCAGTACCGCCTGCGCCTGTCCGATCGAATTGAGTGTGAACAAGGTGGCCAATGCAACGAGGGCGCCGCGGGCCAGACCGTCGAGCGACAGCACCACTTCGTATACCGGTCGGCGAGCCTCTTGGTCGATCACGGTGCCCGCAGTACCCCAGAAGGGTGACCACAAAACCGAGCCGGCCCGTTTCGAACCAGGACGCACGGGGAACAAGCGTCCGGCGACGTGAGCGCGACCGTGCGAGGCGGAGGATCTTGGTGAGCGAGTACGAAGTGGTCATCGTGCAAGAGCGATACGACGTCGACCCTGACCGGTTGACCTACCTTTCGTCGATCGGCCACCGGTTTTCGATTGTTCGGCCCCACCTCTACGACCTCATCAACGGTGTGGCGCTGCGGAGCTACTGCGCCATCGCCCGCAACCAAGCGGTCGAACTCGCCGAGCGCGACTGGGTTGTCTTCCTGAGCGACGGACGTGACCCGGACGTGGAGTGGCTCGGCGATCTCGAGCGCGACCTCGACGATGCCGAAGCTCAGGGAGCCGCCGCCAGTATCGCGGCAAACTCCGATCCCGAGGCGAGCCGGATACACGACGTCGCGTACCGGCGCGACGTTCTCCAAGCGTTGGGTGGATTCCTCGAAGACCGCGAGAGCGAAGGGTGCGAGGATTTCGTGGCCCAACTCGAACTGGTGGCCAACGGTTTCAAGATCGTGCAGGGCAATCGGCGCTGTATCGGCAAGCACTGACGCACTACCGCCGAGGCCTGTACCGCAACATGGCCTGACGCCGCCCCGAGTTGTGCGGGCGAAACCAGTATCGTGCCGCCGCCATGAGCGCCGCGCGCACCACGGTGGCCGCCGCGGTGTGGGTTTTGCTCGCCGTCGTCGCGGTCGACCCGCAGGGTTGGTACCCGTTCTGTCCGAGCAAGTGGCTCGTCGTGGCTTCGGGAGTCTGCGTGCTCGTCGCGGCCACCTTGTGGACGCCGCGTCTGACGGTTCTCCACGCGTCTGCAACTCGCCACGGTCGCGCTTGTCGCCGTCCTCGCCCGGCCGCGGCCCCGTCAAGATGCAACAAGGTGACGGCAAGTGGAGTGAACTCGGGGTCACCGAGCTCGTGCGCCGGGCCGGGATCGAAGGCGAGTTCTACACGTCGGGCGCGGCAGTGGGCCCGCTCGGTGTCGCCATTGTCGTAGCGCAATACGGCAGCGACGAAAGAGAACACAGCTATCTCGTGACGACCACCGATGGCATCGAGGCCTCGCTCATCGACCTCGGGCCCCTCGTCGGTCAGGGTCACGCGGGCGATGTGCGGGTCACCGCTGATGCCATCACGGTCACCGTGAACGGCAACGGTGAGCGGTCGCCCGTGCAACTGCTGGTCGGCACGCCGAAGCGCTGAACGGGTGGTGGCATCCCGCGAAGCCACCAGTCAGCGCCCTGGACCGTACTCGCGACCGCCAGTACGTTCCCCGTGTGGAGACACTGAAACTCCTGGTTCGCGAAGGGGTCCGTCGCAACGCGGCGGCCCTCGCCGCGGTGGCGGTCTTGTTGACGGCGGGCCTCGGAGCGGGGTTGGCCAGCATCGAGATCGCAGATCGCACCCAGCGGGCGTACCCCGACTACCTGCGGCGCGCCGATGTCGGCAACCTCGTGGTCAACCCGAGTCTCGATACCCCCGAAGCGGAGGCGATGATCCGATCGGCGCCGGGCGTCGTCGGTGTCACTACCGACTCGCTACTGACCGTCGTGGTGAACGACAACGAGTCGACCTCCCTCCAGGCGAGGGCATCGTCCGACGGTCGCTACACCGAACAGGATCGTCCGGTCGTGCACGAAGGCCGCATGATCCAGACGGGCGCCGAAGCGTTCCTCAGCAAGGAGGCGGCCGACGAGTTCGGCGTCGGCGTCGGCGACACGATCACGCTCTCTTTCATCACACCGCAGTACAGCACCGGCGACGGCGAAGTATCAGAGATCGCGGTACTCGGGACCGAAGACGTGCAAGTGGTCGGCATCGGCGTCCTTGCCGACGAGGTGCTTGCCGACGAACTCTTCCCGCGTCAGCGACTGCTCGTCACCTACGACGTTGCGGCAAAATACGACTGCGTCAAGAACACGCCAAAGCCGGACGACACGCGGCCTCTCGGCGAGATCTTCCTCGACGTGATTCACGCCGACTGCACCACGAGCTATCGCTATTTCTCGCTGCGCACCAACGGCGGCGCGGCCGGCGCGCGAGCGGTCGCGGGCGAACTCAACGATCTGTTTGCGGTTGCGAACGACCGACTTCCGACCGCATTTCGCGAGAACAATGTCGGGTACGAAGTGATCGGGTCCTTCAGTGCCGACGACGCAGCGCGAGTGCGGCAGTCGCTCTCGCCCGTCGTGACGTCTATGCGCGCGTTCGGGTACGCGGCGGCTTTGACAACTGTCGGCGTCACGCTGCTGCTCATCGTGCGCATGTTCCGCCGTCGCGAACGCGATGTTGCGGTATGGCACAGCCTCGGATTGCCGTCGATCAATCGGGCGATGGCCCTGGTCGTGCCGGCCGTTGGTGCGGTCGCCATTGGTGTGGTGGGATCGCTGGTGGTGACATGGCTGGCTTCGTCCATCGGCCCGGTTGCGAGCGCTCGGGCGGTCGTGCCGAAAAGCAACCGCGGCGTTTCCGCCGCGGTCTTGTGGCCAATGTTGATCAGCGTCGCGGTCGTCTCGGTCGGGCTCGCGCTGTTGACGCGGCGCAGCGCGCGCCGGCCGACGTTCGAGGCGGACGACGTCGTCTCGCCGCGGCGGGCCCTCGACCGTGTGAGTCGCTCGCCATCGTTCGCGCTGGGCATGCGTGCTGCGCCGCGAAGCCGTGGCGCCGCTGCGCTGCTCGCCGGGTCAGTGCTCGCGGTAGCGGCAGTGTCCGCCACGACGGTGTTCAGCGCGAGCGTCGTGCACTTCGTCGACACACCGGCGCTCTTCGGCTGGTCGTACGACACCGGCGTGATCGTCAATTTCGGCTATGGCCCGACCAAGCTCGATGCAGCAGCGACGAGCCTCGACCGTCCCGAGGTAGATCGATGGGCAGCCGCGTCGATGGCGGGGGGGCTCACGGTGAACGGTGTCCCGTTGCCGTTCCTCGCGCCGCGGGAAGGCTTCGAGGAACTCATTGCGCCGTCGACCATCGTCTCGGGTCGACAGCCGCATGCCGCTGATGAGATCGCGTTGGGCACGCGCACCGCTCGTGATCTCGGCGTAGGCGTCGGCGATCAGGTAACGGTGAAGACGCCCAATGGCGAACGAGATGCACGTGTCAGCGGCCTCGTTGTGTTGCCCGCGCTCGGGCCCTTCGAGTCCGACCGCATGTCGCTCGGTGGTGGCGCACTGTTGTCGACGGCGTTCTATGACGCACTCCTCGATCAGGCCCAAGACCAGACCGGTGCGTCAGGCAGTGATCTCGCCGATCAATTTGCCAGCTTCGTCGCCATCGATTTCGCCGATGGCGTCGATCCGGCCGAGTTCATGGCGGAGATCAGGGAGCAACTGCCGGGATGGGACCCGTATGAGGTGCCGCCGCTGGTGTTCACCGATCCCGTGCGGCCGGCCGCGGTCGTCGACGTCGATTCCATGCGACAGGTACCGGTGCTACTCGCCGGCGCGTTCGCGTTGACCATGGCCGCGAGCCTCGTCGCCGGCATCGCGTCGGGTACACGCGCGCGTCGGCGTGAGTTGGCGGTCGTGCGCGCGCTGGGCGGGACGCCGCGACAGATTCGGGCGTCGGTGCGTTGGCATGCGATCGCAGTCGTCGCGGTCGGTCTTGTGATCGGCCTGCCGGTTGGCGTCGTCGTGGGTCGCGTCGCATTCGCTTCGTTCGCCCGCGATCTGGGTACGGCACCGCGCCCGTTCGTACCGCTGCTGCTCGTCGTCGTCACCATTGTCGTGGTACTCGCCATAGGACTTGCGGCATCGGTGATGCCGGCCCGACGCGCCGTCGCCCACAATGACGCCATCGACGCGCTGCGATCACACCGCGCAGAGGTGAGGCTGCCCTGATCTGCGATCTACGCCGCGGTCGTGCGAGCAGTGACGAGCAACTGCGCGAACTGTCCCGCTATTGCGGTCGCGTCGGTTCCGTCGGGATCGGTCGCGACCGCAATCGCGACGCCGTTCACGAGAGCCACGATCAGCTGCGCCATCGCGGATGGATTCACCCACGCGGGCAACAGTCCGCGTTCCAGCTGATTCTGCATCTCTGCTGCGAGCACGGTCGCGAGTCCTCGATGGAGATCGCGGATCTCGTCTCGGACCGCTGTGTCATTTTGGGTTGCGGACAGACCGTGGAGGTACGCGGGTAGCTCGTCGCGGTGCTCGCCCAGGACCGGGTCGATGTCCTGTCGCCTCAGTTCCTGCACGACCGGCTCGATCAACGACCGCGCGTTCGCCGTCAGGGCGGCGGCGACGAGCACGTCCTTCGAGCCGAAGTAATAGGTGATCGCGCCCAGGTTTTCGTTCGCCCTATCGGCGATCGCCCGCGACGTGGCGGCCTGCGGGCCACTGTTGCGGATGATCTGGGCCGTGGCGTCGATGAGGTGCACCCTGGTCGCAGCCGTACCCGCTCTCGGTCTTGCGGCGACGACCTGGTTCCACGTGTTGCACCAGGACCCGGTTGCGTGGACGCCCGCGAACGGCTCCGGGAGTTCGAGCAACATCGTCACGACATTCGAGGCCACGCTCAGCCTCGCCGTCGTTGCGACGGTCCTGATCTCTTGTTACCTGTTGGCTCCCTGCCGTCAGGTGTTGCCTTCGCGCTGACCGAGATCTTGCGCGAATCGCAGGAGATAGCCGTCAGGGTCCATCGCGACGAACTGGAGATTGCCGACTTCAGCTTCGCCTCGCCGATACCAGCGCTCTTCGAGTTCGAGAAAGATACGGGCGCCGCCCGTCACCAAACTGTCGTAGAGCGTCGCGGCGTCGTCGACCGCGATCTCGAGGTTCATCCCTCGTCCGAACGGTTACGCCAACTCCGCGGCGACGAATCGCCGCGACGTGTCGCGCGGCTGCTCGATCATCAACCGAGCATCGCCTCGGCGCAGATATGCGAAGCGTTCCTCGTCGCGGGTGTAGTCGATCGAGAAACCGCATACCGCGGTATAGAACTCGAGGCTGACGGCGAAGTCGGAGCAGCACAACTCGGGAACGATGCCTTGGTGGAACGTCATCTCAGTCGGTCCAGCCGGGGCGCACGAGCCCAGTCTCGTACGCGTAGACGACCATCTGTGCGCGATCGCGTGCGCCCAGCTTGATCATGGCGCGGCTCACGTGGGTTTTGGCCGTGGTCGGGCTGATGTAGAGACGTTCGCCGATCTCGTCGTTCGACAGCCCCGCGGCGACGAGGGTCATCACTTCGCGCTCGCGGTCGGTGAGAAAGTCGAGCTCGGGGGCGAGGTCGGCGGGTTTTGCGCGAGCGGCGTATTCCTCGACCAGAGACCGGGTCGCTCGCGGCGACAGCAGCGCGTCGCCGCTCGCCACTGCCCGGACGGCGCGTATCAACTCGACCGGCTCGCTGTCCTTCACGAGGAAGCCGCTCGCACCCGAGCGAAGCGCTTCGAAGACGTACTCGTCGAGGTCGAACGTCGTGAGGATCACGATGCGCACATCGGTGAGCCGCGGGTCGGCCGTGATCGACTTCGTCGCGGCGAGACCGTCCACACCGGGCATGCGGATGTCCATGAGGACGACATCCGGCATGAGATCACCGGCAAGCTCGGCCGCCGTGGCTCCGTCGCCCGCCTCACCGACGACGCAAATGTCGGGTTGGGCGTCGAGTAACGCCCGTAGGCCGGCGCGCACCAACGCCTGATCATCGACCAGCAGCACTCGGATCACGGTGCTTCTCCGATCGGCAGCCGCGCGCGCACGGCGAAGCCACGACCGGGTCGCGGACCCGCCTCGAATGATCCACCGATGGCGGTGGCCCGCTCCCGCATCCCCGCGATGCCGTTACCCCCTGATGGAAGATCGGGCGCGGCCGTCGGCCCGGATCCTTCGTCGAGAACCTCGACGTTCAGCGCATCCGCGGCGGCCCGCACGCGCACAACCGCTCCGGCGCGGTCGGCGTGGCGGGCGACATTGGTGCGTGATTCCTGAATGATGCGATACGCGGCAACGTCGACGTTGCGGGGGAGGCTGCCGAGATCGCCTTCGATGTCGACCTGTACATCCAAACCTGCGGCGTTTGAGCGAGATACGAGTTCGTCGAGGCGGACGAGGCTCGGTGTCGGCGCCCGCGGCGCGTCCTCGTCGGCGCGCCTCAAGATGCCGAGAATCGAGCGCAGTTCGACCAACGCCTCCTTGCTCGATTATTTTATCGTCGCCAACGCGTCACGCGCCTGCTGCGGTTGCTCGTCGAAGAGATGCAGCGCGACACCGGCGTGGATGTTGATCAGAGAGATGTTGTGGGCCACTGCATCGTGGAGCTCTTGCGCGATGCGCAGTCGTTCGTCGCTCGCACGGCGTTGCAGCGATTCGGCGCGCGACAGTGCCTCCTCGCGAGCTCTCTCGCGGCGACTGCGAACGAGCTCCATCACACTCAGCAGAGCGATGAGCCAAGCAGCAAGCCCGATAACTCCACCGATGGGCGGCGGATCCTGTGTGCCGAGTACCGAGCCGAGCCATGTGAAGCCGACGAATCCGAGAACGATCGACGCGATCGCGGCGCGTCGATGGCCGGTCAGTACGACTTGCGCAAGCGCGAAAACGAGTGCGTAGAAGATCGGACCACGCGGGTAGTCAGCGGTGAAATAGGTCTGCGTGGCGACGAAGGCGAAGGCGAGCACACCGACGGGGCACCGCCGGCGCAACGGCAACGCAGCAATCGCTAGCGCGAGCAGCGCTACGCCGTACCCGTCGATGTCGCGCCGCTGCGGTTGGTGCCGTGACGCCACCAAGGTCATACCGACTTGCACCACGAGGCCGGCCGCGACGAGCAGCGCTTCGAAGCGGGGACGTCCAGGGGCGTACGGCCGGTCGTCGGGCTCCTCTGCGGCGGCAACCAGATCGTGTGTCATCACCCTGGAGCGTACGGATACGACGGGCGGACGACATCCGCCCCCGGTCCCGTTGCGAACTACTCCCGCCGGAGTACCCGCAAGTCACGCCGGTCGCAGGACGACGCCGGGCCGGTTGGTCCTCACGATGGAAGCCATGACAACGACAACCGAGAATCCCTCCATTCCCATCGGCCGTAGCCCGGTGCATTCGGCCGCCAGCGTCGAACACGCGACGAAGGTCTACGGCACGGGGGATGCCGGCGTGCGGGCACTCGACGATGTGACCATGGCCATTCCCATGGGGCGCCTCATCGCCATCATGGGCCCGTCGGGCTCGGGCAAGTCGACGCTGCTGCATTGCATGGCCGGTCTCGACGCCCTTTCGAGTGGCACCGTGCGCATCGGCGATGCCGACCTCGCAACGCTGAACGACCGAGAACTCACGGTGCTACGCCGCGAGCGCGTCGGCTTCGTATTCCAGGCCTTCAACCTCGTGCCGACGCTCACGGCGCGAGAGAACATCGTGTTGCCGTACACGCTCGGTGGCCGCCAACCCGACGAAGCATGGCTCGCGCAGATCGTGCGCACCGTCGGTCTGCACGATCGACTCGGTCATCGCCCTTCCGAACTCTCGGGTGGCCAGCAACAGCGTGTGGCAGTCGCTCGTGCACTGGCGACCAAGCCGGCAATCGTCTTCGGTGACGAGCCGACGGGCAACCTCGACTCGCGTGCCGGCGCGGAGATCCTCGGTCTGTTCCGACGGGCTGTCGACGACTTCGGCCAGACGGTCGTGATGGTCACGCACGACCCGGTCGCGGCGTCGTATGCCGACGCGGTGGTGTTTCTTGCGGACGGGCGCGTGGTCGACCAAATGAATGATCCCACTGCGGCGAGTGTTCTCGAGCGCATGAAAGCTTTCGGAGGCTGACGATGTTCCGCCTGACACTGACTTCCCTGTGGGCGCGCAAGCGCCGCCTCGTGGGCACGAGCGTCGCAGTTGCCATCGGCGTCGCGTTCCTCACGGGCACCCTCGTTCTGGGCGACACACTCAGTGCCAACTTCCGCGATCTGTTCAACGATGTGTCGGCGAACACCGACGTCGTGGTGCGCAGTTCCACAGTGGTCGAGGCCAAGGGCGCGACGGATGCGAATCGTGGACTTATCGACGAATCGATCATCGAGACCGTGCGCAATGTCGACGGCGTGGGTGACGTCGAGGGAAAGGTCGTTGGCTATGGATCGCTCTACGGGAGCGACGGAGAGCCCATCGGTGGCAACGGCCCACCCCGCCAGGCCGGCAGTTGGATCACATCGCCCGATCTCAACCCCTACAAGCTCGTCGAAGGACGAGCGCCCGAGTTGCCCAACGAGGTGGTGATCAACCGGGGCGCGGCAAAGGCAGGGGGCCTCCATCTCGGCGACACAACGGTCGTGCAAACGCCGGAGCCCGTCGAGGTCACCATCGTCGGCATCGCGACATTCGGCGACACGGATGGTCTCGGCCAGACCACTTGGACTGCATTCACTCTGAGAGACGCGCAGGACGCCGTCATGCACCAGCCGGGCAAGGTCAGTTCTATTCTCGTGACCGCGGCCGACGGCGTCTCGAGCGTTGAACTGCGCGACCGCATCGCCGCGGTCGTGCCGGCGAACACTGAGGCCATCACCGGGAAGGCGTTGGCCGACGAACGTATCGATGACATCGCCAAGACCTTTTTGAACTTGCTGCGTACGTTCCTCGTCGTGTTCGCGTTGATCGCGCTCGCCGTAGCGACGCTCAGCATCAACAACACGTTCGCGATCACGATTGCCCAGCGCACCCGCGAGCTCGCGTTGTTGCGCGCAGTCGGTGCATCCCGTCGACAGGTGCGCGGCGCCGTCACTCTGGAGGCCCTGGCGATCGGGGGAGTGTCCGGTCTCGTCGGTCTCGTCGGCGGGCTCGGCATCGCCGGCTTGTTGAAAGGACTGTTCGACGCGTTCGGCGGCGCCTTGCCCGCCGGCGGCATGGCAATCCGGCCGCAGTCGCTCGCCATCGGCCTTGCAGCCGGAGTGGTGGTGACGCTGCTCGCGGCCCAGGCACCGGCCCGCCGGGCATCGGTCATCGCACCCGTCGCGGCGTTGCGCGATGCCGATGTCGAGCCGAGCCGGCCATCGCGACGGCGGTATATCAGTGCGGCAGCGCTGCTTGCCGCGGGGGAGCACGAGCCTTGCGTTGCCGGTTGCCCGGCTGGCGATCGTCGCCTTGCTCGGAGCGTTGGCCGGCATGTTTGCCGCTCGCCGTCCCGCGCGCCGCGCGGCGCGTGTCGCGATTCTCGACGCGATCGCAATGCCGTGACGACCACGCCGCAGCACCGCGAAAGGTTGCACCCAGGGCTGCCGATCGCGCAACGGCGCCCGGGTTCCCTACAGCGCCGGCATCACCAAAGCACTGTCCGGGTCGCTGTGCCCGAACGGGTCCGCCACGAGGATCGGCTCGATGTCATCGACCGCGGCGGGGCGGGCGAAGTAGAAGCCCTGCACCCAATCGCAGCCGGCGACGCGCAGGATCTCGAGTTGGCGAACGTTCTCCACTCCTTCGGCCACGACCTTCATGCCCAACGTGTGCGCGAGGGTCGTGATCGTGTTGACGATCGCCGCTGTCTGGTGATCGTGCTCGAGCTGGCTGATGAACGACCGGTCGATCTTGATCGTGTCGATGGGAAGGTGGCGCAAGTAGCCGATCGACGAGTAACCGGTGCCGAAGTCGTCGATGGCGATCTTGACGCCGAGTTCCTTGAGCGCGCCGAGTTGTCGCAGCGTTCGCGGATCGTCGTAGATGAGAGTCGTCTCGGTGATCTCGAGAGTGACCGTCGATGGGTCGATGTGCGTCGCCTCGAGCGTCTGGCGTACGCGTTGAGGAAAGTCGGCCTGGTCGAGCTGGCGCCCGGAGACATTGATCGACACACCCAGCGTCGCAAGCTCGGGGCGTTGATGCCAGAGCTGGTTTTGCCGGCACGCGTCG
>JBDSMH010000158.1:0-5875 GCA_039915945.1 Acidimicrobiales bacterium
ATGAAGGAAGGCGTGCGCTACCAGGTGCACCCGACCAAGGACGGCCGCCACGTGCTGTTCATGGCCTCCGAGCAAGCGTTCTGGAAGAACTTCTGCGAAGGCATCGGCCGTATCGATCTCTTCGACAAGCAACCGGGCTCGAAGTACGGCGATCACGCGCGCGGCAACAAGGAGCTGCACCAGATCTTGAACGACATCTTCAAGACCAAGACCGCGGCGGAGTGGATCGAGTTCGGCAACACGCACAACACGCCGATTGCTCCGGTGAACACGCCCGACAACATCGTCGACGACCCACAGTTCCAACTGCGCATGCCCTGGATCCCGAAAGAGGTCCTCGACGTCGACATGCTTCCGTTCCCCGTCAAGGTCGACGGTGCCGAATTGCCGTATCCGACCAAGGCACCCAACGCCGGCCAGCACACCGACGAGGTGTTGAGCAAGACGTTGGGCTACGACGCGGCCAAGGTTGCCGCGTTGCGTGAGGGTGGCGTCGCCTACTAGCGGCCGGCGCTAGTACGGCTTCTGGCCGACTGCGAAAACCGACTGGCCGAATCGCGGCGGGGAGATCGACTCGATGCGACGCGCCCACGGCACGACCGCGCGGTCGTAGATGGCGGCGAGCCCGCCCTGCGTCGGCGTCCCCCCGAGTTGACGGACGATGAGCCACCAGGCGAGCGTGCCCGGTGCGTTGACGTAGTGCGCTGTCGGCACGGCGAAACCGGCGCGTGACATGGCGGTGGCCAGTGTCGATCGGCGATAGCGGCGGCAATGGCCGATGCGGCGATCGAAGGCTCCGTAGAGCGCCGGTAGCGCGGGCGCGAACACGACGACGGAACCGCCGGGTTCGAGCGCGTCGTAGAGATCACGTAGTGCCTGGACGTCATCGGGAATGTGCTCGAGCACGTTGACGAGCACCGCAGTATCGACGTGGCGATCTTCGGCTGCCGCGCGGGCGTCACCCTTGACGATCTCGATGTCGTCGCGCGCCGCGAATCGCTCGTGCAACACATCGACGCAGCGCGGTGAGAGATCGGAGGCAATGACGTGGCGTTGGCCGTCGGCCAGCCGTTCGGTGATGGTGCCGTGCCCGGCGCCGATCTCGAGAAGGCGCGTGCCCAAGTGCGGCCGCATCAAGTCGACGATCCAGTCGGCGTAGTTGCCGGTGACTGCGTCAAGGTCGGTGAGAACGTCGGTCAATTCGAGATCGGCCGCGTCGAACTCGAGGACGGAGTCGGGGCCGGGGATGCGGCGACGCGGCCACAGTTTGGAGTAGCGCACCATGCAGTACATGGCCCGCACGCCGTCACGCCAGCCGATCTTCTTGCCGTCGGCATAGGTGCGACCGGAGTAGGAAATGCCGACTTCGTAGATGCGACAGCCGCGGCGGGCCAGCTTGGCCGTGATCTCGGGCTCGAAGCCGAAGCGGTCTTCTTCGATCTCGATGCTCTGGATCACCTCGCGACGAAAGACCTTGTAACAGGTCTCCATATCGGTGAGGTTGAGATTGGTGAGCGCGTTGGACGCGGTGGTCAACGCTCGGTTGCCGACGCTGTGCCAGAAGTACAGCACGCGGCGCGCGTCTGCCGAAGTGAAACGCGACCCGTAGACGACGTCGGCCTTGTCCTCGACGAGTGGGCCGAGCAGCCGGACGTATTCACGCGGGTCGTACTCGAGGTCAGCGTCTTGCACGATGACGTAGTCGAGGGTTGCTTCTTGGAACCCGCGCCGTAGTGCGGCGCCTTTGCCCATGTTGAAGGGCTGGGCGAACACTCGGACGCGCGGATCGGCGATCGACTTCGCGAGATCGAGGGTGCCATCGGACGAACCGTCGTCGACGATGATCACCTCGCCCGTGAATGGTTGCTCGAGCACACGTTGCGTGACGGCCACGATGGTCTTGTGCTCGTTGTAGCACGGTATGACGACCGACAATCGCCCGTGAGCCTGGATGAGCGCGTCGCCGGAGTCCACGAGCGCATCGTAGCCCTGCATCATGTGGATCGAGAGTGAATGCGGCGCGTGCGGCGATCTCGCGACAGGAACACGACGAGGCCGGCAACTGTCAAGAATGTGACGGCGACGCCGGCGCGAAATGAGCCTGGTCGATAGTTCAACTCGATGTGGTGATTGCCCGGCTCGACCTCGACGGCCATCAGCGCACCGTCCGCGACAACGATGGGTACCGAGCGCCCGTCTACGCGCGCCTGCCAGCCGGGATCATCGTTCATCGAGAACAAGATCAGCGCCTCGACATCGCTGTGTACCTCGGCCCGTGCGCCGTTGGTGGTGAACGAGAACGAATCGACCACTGCGGTGCCGGCACCACTAGCGGACCGGTCACCGACGACGGTGACCCCGCCGCCATGGTCGGCGAGACCGGCGACCGCTTCTTCGCGCGTCGGGTACGAGGTCCACGCCGTATGTGCGCTGACGAGTTCGAATGCGCTGCTTCGCTCGTAGACCCATCCTTTGTCGGTGTCGACGATGTGCACCGGCGAGTCCGCGTCCTCGACGATCCAGTTCAACTCGGGCCCGAGTTCGATCGGGCAATCCGATGGACCGTCGACCTGCAGGCGTACGGGGTCACCTTTGCGCACCGCGGTGCCGGCGAGCGCGAACGAGATTCGGCCGCCCGACGCATCGGCCACCGGCCGCCGCGCCTCGTCGATCGATCGACCGTTATTGTCGACGAGGCGAACCGTGACAAAGCCCTTGGAACACGGTGCAGCGAAGCGGGGTGTGAGCCACACACCGGCGACACGATCGGGGCCGAGCATCACGTCGGTCCGCGTCACCGGATCGAGCTCGCGACCGAATGGCGTGTCGTTCGTACTCAACACGACGAGCTTCACGGCGAGATGATCGAGCGCAGTCGACGCGTAGTCGAACTCGCTCGCGTAGGCGAGCACGTGAAACGGATCGCGCCCGGCGGTCGGTGCTGCCCGCTCCATCAGACGGAAGTAGTCGGGATCTTGCAGGGCTTGGCCCCGCGCGTCGAAGAGTCGATGCACCATCGCGTCGTTGGCATACAACGTGAACAACCCGGGCGCGAGATAGCGATAGTTGCTGCCCGCTCGCTGTTGCACGATCTCGTGAAGTGTCGTCGTGGGGTCGAACAACGATGGGGATGCTTGCGGGTTGTAGTCCCGCAACGGGATCGCGAGTTGCACGAAGAGCAAGGCCGACAGCGCAACCGCGTGGCCCGGGCGATTGCGGTTGCGTCCCGACCGCACGAGCACCAAGCTTGCCGCGGCAAACAGCGCGGCGATGCCCATGCCCTTCACCACGGCTCGCTTGTGGTTCAGCCCACGGACGATGTCGACGAAATCCGGTAGGAACCGCACCGCGATGACCAGTAGGAAAATAGCGGCCAAGCCACTCGTGATACGGGCGAGCTTGGATGGTGCGACATGGTCGGCCGACGACGTCCACGCGGCATCGAGCGCGGCGGCGCCGATGAGCACGATGAACAGCGTACAGAGGTATCGCGATCGGTGGAAGAGGTTGCTGGACAAACCAGGCACGTGGTACATCGCCGTCAGTAGCGGAGTGCCGAGGTAGTAGAGCGTGATGAGGACCGCGACCGCCACGCTCAAGAGCGGCCACAGGCGATCGAGTTGAGGTGAGATCCGCAATCGCCCGCGTGCGACCTGAACGAGTCCCGCGGCCGCGCCGAGCAATGCGATCGAGCCAACGAGGTTGATGCCCTCGAAGCTGTTCACGATGTTGAGCAACTGACCCTTCCAGTCGCCGATGGCGCTGAGGTCGATCATCCCGTACATCGCAGTGTTCGCCAGTCGCGAGTGGTCGTTGTACTGCCGCCCACCGAGATCGAGATAGCCGCGAGCGCGCACCTGCTCGATGGTGCCGAACAACGTCAGTGCACTGAGCCCCGCGGCCACAGCGACCGACGACGCCAATGCGATGCCTCTCGACAGTTGGGCACGGAGCGCAACGCGGCGATGGTTCGCCCGCACGATCTCGTCACCTGTCAGCCACAGATACACCGCGATCACTGCGTACAAGTTGAAAATGAATGCTGCCGGGAAACCTTCGTACCACGACCAGGCGAGCGTCAACGCGAGCGCGATGACATTGCGCTCGGTCGGCGAAGTGAACAGCCGATGCCCTGCCCACAACACGAGGGGAGCAACTGCGGCGGCGCCCACGCGATGTAAGAACACCATGTTGGCGCCACAGAACCCGTAGGCGACACCGGCGACGGTGGCGGCTCGCTGGCTGATACCCAGACGCCGCGCCAGCAGGTAGCAGCCGACTTGTGCTGTGAGGAAATACAGGGCGGCCCGCAACGTCGCCGCGTACCACGCCGGCAGCACGAGGTAGGTCAAGTTCGTCGGCGAATGCGTGCCGAAAATCGGTGTCGTACCGGTAGGAACCCCGCCCGAGTTGTAGGGGCTCCACTTCTGATATGTGCCATGACGCAGATCGCGCCAGAAGGAGGCAACCCATCCCTGGAACTCCTGCACGTCGTTTTGCACGCCGTTGGCAGGTTCGGTCAGGTGGGCCACGTCCCGCGCCGGCGAGCCGTAGAGCTTCATGTCGACGGCCACGTAGGTGCGCTGGCCCAGCAGGGCGAGCGGCATCAGCGCGAAGATCGCCGCAACGAACACGAACGCCGGTAGTCGAGGTATACGGCGCGAGAGCGCCGGCATTTGCAAACCCATCCTCCTGAATTCGGTCTACATACCGACGATCTCGCCGATCTCGTCGATCTCCGTAGGCGTGAGGTCGGTCTTGGTGAGCGACGCGTTGGTCTTCACCTGCTCGGCCGAAGTGGCGCCGGCGATCACTGACGACACGACGGGTTGTGATGCCAGCCACGACAGCGCGATCTCGGTGATCGAGCGACCACGATCGGCACCCCACGCCTCGAGCCGATCGAGCTTGTCGAAGTTGGCCTCGTTGAGCGCCGACTGGAAGTACGACGCATTGAGGCGTGATCCCTCGGGCGGCGTTTGACCGCGTCGGACCTTGCCGGTCAAGACGCCCGAAGCGAGCGGAAAGAACGGCAGCACGCCGGCGCCGAACTTGGCGCAAGCCGCGGTGACCTCGACTTCCATCGAGCGGCTCAACAGCGACCACTCGTTCTGCACCGACACGAAGGGTTCGAGGCCGCGTGTCTTCGCAACCCAGTGGGCATCGGCGACCATGTAACCGGTGAAGTTGGAACAGCCTATGTAACGAACCTTGCCTTGGCGCACGAGGTCGGTGAGCGCCGAAAGAGTTTCTTCGATGGGGGTGTTGGGATCGGGATAGTGGAGTTGCAACAAGTCGATGTAGTCCGTGTCGAGCGCTCGCAGACTGGTCTCGACCGACCGCATCAGATGGGCGCGCGAGCCCGTGGCGTCGTTTGGCTTGGTCGGCCCGCCGAACTTGGTCGCGAGGATCACCTGATCGCGCTTGCCCTTGAGCGCCTTGCCCATGAACTCCTCGCTCTTGCCCCCGCCGTACATGCGGGCGGTGTCGAGGAAGTTGATGCCGGAGTCGATGGCGGCGTCGATGACCTCTGCCGTCTTGTCGAGGTCGATGCGCATGCCGAAGTTGTTGCAGCCGAGCCCGGCCACCGAAACCCGCAATCCAGATTTCCCGAGCGAGCGGTAGTCCATGGCTTCCCCTTTGCTGCGTCTGCAGCGCTCACTGTCCGTGCTTCTTCGTCGGTGCACTTCCTAGCGCATCGCAAGCCCGCTTGACACTACGGTGGCGCGATGAGTAAAGGTCCGGGCACCGTGCGAATCGACGATCTGGGTGCTCCCCAATTGCCCGATCTGGTGGTGGGACTTCGTGAATCCATGCGAGATACGGCGGGCGCGCTCGTGTTCCGGCTCGAAGCATTGGAGGAGATCGCGGTGAA
>JBDSMH010000180.1:0-18869 GCA_039915945.1 Acidimicrobiales bacterium
GCGCGATCTTGGTGATGCCGTAGGTCGGTGAGTAGGGCGCGCGGTTGTCGCCGAGCAGGTCGGTCTCGAGATACAGATGGGCGCCGTCTGGATTGTTGTCGTAGACCGCCGCCGACGACACGATCAATACCGACTCAGAGTTGGCAAAGCGATGCATCAACAAGGCCGTACCTTCGGCGTTGACCGTCATGGCGTAGTCGTAGCTGGGGTCGAGCGACTGGTAGATCGCGAGATGCAGCACCTGATCGAAACGGTCGGGTAGCTCTGACCAATCGGGCGCGGCGAGATCGACGACGCGAGTGATGCAACCCGTGGCGTCGACGCGCTCACGGGTGGCCGGATCACCGAAGCGGGCGATGCCCCACACCTCGTTGTCGCGGGCGAGTTCTTGGACGAGCGGGAACGCGATCTGTCCTGCGGGTCCGGTCACGAGGATGCGCTTGTCGCGCAGTGTCGACATCAGTGGCCTTCGGGTCGGGAGACGGTGGTCTCGAGGTAGGGACAACCCTACCCAATAGACGCCAGGCCACCGGATGGTGGTCCCGGGACGCTTCTCGTACGGTGGACAACGTGATAGCTCAGATACTTGCCCCGTGGACCACGACTCGAACATGGCGCGCTCTGGCGTTCATCATGCTCGCCATCCTCCTCGGGTCGATCACTTTTTCGATCACCATTGCGTTATTGGCGACGAGCGCAGGGTTGGCGATCACCTTTCCGCTCGCCCTTCCGTTCGCGTGGTTGCTCTTCACCTGTGTGCGCGCCTTCGGGCGATTCGAACGGTCGCGGCTCTCGGCGCTACTCGACGTCGACATCGCCGATCCCCACGCGCCGCTGCCCGAGGGCTCCTGGTTCAAGCGCCTGATGGCCCGCGTCAAGAGCGCCAGCCATTGGCGCGAAGTCGCCTACTTCGTCTTGGCGCTGCCTGTTGGTGCGCTCCAGTTCGCCGTGGCGACGGCCGTCTGGAGTGGGTCGCTGGCCCTCGTCGCGTTGCCTCTGTACGTCAACTCGCTGCCGGGCGACACCGCCGAATTCGGCTTGTTCGACATCGGCTCGGGCACCGGGACCCTGGCAATGTGTGCGCTCGGCCTCGTCGGCCTCGTGTTCATCGCTCCGTGGGTGACACTCGCGATCGCGGACATCGACGCTGCCCTGGGTCGTGCGTTGCTCGGCCCTTCGAAAGAACGTCGCCTGGCCGGCGAAGTGCGGCGGGTTGAAGCGCGGCGACTCTCCGCCGTCGATAGTGCCGAGGCCGAACGGCGCCGCATCGAGCGCGACCTACACGACGGCGCGCAGCAGCGCCTCGTGGCCCTGGCAATGGATCTGGGCATGGCGCGCGAACGCTTCGCCGACGATCCCGAACACGCACAACAACTCGTCGCCGAGGCGCACGAAGAGGCCAAAGCGGCACTGGTCGAGTTGCGCGACCTCGTGCGCGGCTTCAATCCCGCCATTCTGCAAGACCGTGGGCTCGACGCGGCGCTATCGGCCGTCGTGGCCCGCTCGCCGATCCCGGTGCGACTCGATGTCGACGTGTCCCCTCGCCCGGCGTCGACCGTCGAGAGCACCGCGTACTTCGTGGTCGCGGAGGCCCTCACCAACGTGGCCAAACATGCCCACGCCACCGAAGCCCGGATCAGCATCGCCCGGCGCGGTGACCGTCTCGCGATCGACGTCACCGACAACGGCACCGGCGGCGCCGACCAATCCCGTGGCACCGGCCTCTATGGCCTCACCGAACGCGTGCACGCGTTGGGTGGTTGGATGCAGGTTCTGAGTCCCGTCGGGGGCCCGACGTCTGTTCTGGTGGAGTTGCCATGCGCATAGTGATCGCAGAGGACTCGGTGCTGTTGCGCGCCGGCCTGACTCGACTGTTGAGCGAAGCCGGACTCGATGTCATCGCCGCGGTGGGAGACGCCGTGGAGCTGCTCGACGCAATCGCGAGGGTGCAGCCCGACCTCGCGGTGATCGACGTGCGCATGCCACCCACCAACACCGACGAGGGCATCCGCGCCGCCGTGGAGATCCGCCAGCGTTGGCCATCGATCGGCATACTCGTGCTCTCCCAATACGTCGAGGAGCGGTACGCCACCGATCTGCTCGTAGGCGACACTGCCGGCATCGGCTACCTCTTGAAGGACCGCGTCGCCGACGTCCGTGACTTCGTCGACGCGGTACGCCGCGTTGGTGAAGGGGGGACCGCGCTCGATCCCGAGGTCGTGGCCCAACTGCTCGCCCGCAGCCGCCGCCGCGATCCTCTCGAACGCCTCACACCACGCGAACGAGAGGTGCTCGGGCTCATGGCCGAAGGCCGCTCGAACGGCGCCATCGCCCTGGCGCTCGTCGTGAGTGACGGCGCCGTCGAAAAGCACGTACGCAGCATCTTCAGCAAACTCGACCTGCCCCCTACCGAACTCGACCACCGCCGTGTCCTTGCCGTTTTGCACTGGCTCGGCGCGTGATCGACATGACGTACCCGACCAACGAGAACACACCATGATCACGACCGCACCCCCACCCCCGTCCCCCACCGCACCGCCCGCGCGATCATCACGTTCGACGTGGATCGTGGCCGGCAGCGTGTTCTGCGTACTCTCGCTCGCCTACGGCGTCTACGCGGTTGTCGACATGTTGTCGTTCGGGCGTGACCACTACCAGCGCACGTTCACCGAAGCGGTCACGACCATCGAGATCCGCAACGGTGCCGGATCGGTGCGCGTCGAGGGCACGACGGGCAACGAGATCGCCATCGACGCATCGATTCGGCGGGGCCTGCGCAAACCCAGTCACAGTGAGTCGATCACCGGCTCTCGATTGGTGCTCGATGCGAACTGTCCGTCGATGTTCACCAACACCTGCAACCTCAACTACGCCGTACGAGTGCCCGCCGGCATTTCGGTCGTCATCAGCAGCGATGGTGGCGGTGTCCGCCTCAGTGATCTGACCGGCACTATCGATGCGTCGAGTTCGGGTGGCGGCATCGGTGTATCTCGCACAACGGGAACGCTGCGCCTGCGATCCAGCGGCGGCGGCATCACCGGCGAAGGGTTGCGTTCGGGCGAAGTCGACGCGTCATCGAGCGGTGGTGGCGTCCGGCTGGCGTTCGCCGCCGCGCCAACGTCGGTCGCGGCCAATTCGAGCGGTGGCGGCGTCACTGTCGAGTTGCCGAGCACCGCAGAGTCCTACCAACTGCGCGTGTCGTCGAGCGGCGGATCGGTCTCGACGCCGGTGCGCTCGGACCCGACGAGCCCGCGCGTCATCGACGCGCATTCTTCTGGCGGCGGCGTCACCGTGCGCTATCCCAACTAGGTCAGTGCGGTACCGCGCGGGCTATTGCACTTCGAGGTCGAGTGTCCACCCGCCGGCGCGTATCGCAGTGAGTGCCACCGCGGGCCACGTCTTCCACGCCACCTTTGGCGCATAGGAGCTCACCTCGGCCACCCCGGACATCGTGAACGAGAACTCGGGCTTGGCCGTCAGCGAGCCCGACGCGAACCGCCAATCGGTCCAGCGACATCCGGTCAACGTGCCTTGGCCGACAACACGGCCTGACGGATCGGTCAACACAATGCTCTGACCGTTTTGGAACTGCGCGAACCGCCCCGAGCCACCGCACGCACTGGACACGGGCATCCGCGAGTCGACCAACACCGTGCCGGTCACCGTATGGGTCGGCGCCGCGGTCGTCGTCACTCGCGTCGTGGTGGTGACCCGCGTCGTCGGCGCAGTCGTCGTGACCGCACTGGTCGTCGGCGCAGTCGTCGTGACTCGTGTCGTCGTGACACTGGTGGTTGGGGTCGTCGTCGTCGGGATCGTCGTGGTGGTCGACGCGGTCGTCGTGGTCGTCGTGGTCGTTGTCGTGGTCCCACCGACGGTCGTGGGCACCGTCGTCGTGGAGGCCGTGGTGGTCGCGCCGACGGTCGGCGGCACCGTGGTCGTCGGGCTGATCGACAAGGGCGTCGTCGACGTGGGCGCGGCAACCGAGTTCGCACGCGTGGTCGTCGTCGCGGACGCGCCCGGGGCGACAGTCGACGTCGACAGGGTCGATGCCGCAACCGTCGGAGGCACGGTGATCACGAGGCCGTTGACCGAAACGGGTGCCGGTGGCACCACGGGTCCGGCGGAGGTCGGGGACGTGCCGTTCGTATCGACACGCGCGGTGGTGCGCGTGGATGCCACCGCCTGTAGGTCGTCGACCCCGTCGCCGCGCAGGAAGGCCACAGCCGCGGTACCGGTCAACACCAGCGCGGCGACCGGCGGTACCACCTTGGCCCACGCGGGCCACGACCGGTAGCTCTCCGCCAGACGCTGCCCCGCAGAGAGCGCGCCGGCACTGCTCGTCGCCGGCAGTACCGTCGGCAACTCGAAGCTACGCGGGACACCATCGGCCCCGACGGACCACCCCTGGGGCAACAGTTCGGGCGGATACCACTCGCCGTTGCCCGAACGCCACCAGCCGGCGTTCGGCGAGCCGTCACCCGTCATACTCGCGTTCCTCCGACTCGGTGCGCGTTACATCGATGCCGGGGAAGCAACATCCGATGGTACAGCGGCACTTCGCCGGTGAATAGAGCGGCGGCATAGGCCGCACGGCTGTTTCAGAGCTCGGGTGTCACCAACAGATGGCGGCTCACGTTGCCCGGCATATGGTCGGACATCGTCTTGGATTCGAAGCGCCACGTTCCGTCGACGAGCCGAAAACGATCTTCGTAACGATTCGTCCAAACCGGCTGTAGCGGAAAGTCATCGACCTGTTGGAACACGACGACGTACGAGCGGCAAACTGCCGTGCCGGCTGTCTCGTCGATCTCGACGATCGGGTTGCTGATCACGTGACGCGTATGCGGCGTACCAGTGTCGACGTAACGGCGTGTGTTGCGCTCGTACATCTCTTGGATAGCCGCGGCACCGACACAGGCAACCCCATCACCGGTGTGGATCGTGGCATCAGCGAACAGCCGCCCGATGCCCTCGAAGTCGCCACTGTCGATGAGTTCGGGATAGCGATAGACGAGGTTCAACACGGCGACGTATGCCTCTGAGATCGGCATCACGGCACGAGCGGTTCGGCGAGCGGCAAGATGCGCAGGAAGTTGTCGTGGTAAAAGCGGCGCTCGGTCGCCACGTCGGAGCGCTCGAGGCTTTTACGGAAACGACCGAGTGGATTGCGGCCGCCTTCGACGTGTGGATAGTCGGACGAAAAGAGATAGAGATCATCGGACGATTCGTCGATGAGTGCGGCGACGTCTTCGAACGGGAACGGCGTGAATGCCAACTGGTCGCGCACTTGTTGCGACGGCGTACGCGTGAACGCGCGGACATCTGGAGCGAATTTCGCGAGGTTGTCGACCGCGTGGTCGAGACGACGCAGCATCCCCGGCACCCACGTGGCGCCGAGCTCGATCACTCCCCCGCGCAAACCCTTGTGCCGTTCGAGCACACCGTCGAGCACCAGGACCGACAGGAACTCTTCGGACGACTGGTGCAGCAGAGGAAAATCCTTGAGCCGCAGCGCCTCACCGCCACCGGCCCAACCGGGCGCCGGCGGTCGACCGGTGTTCATGTACTCGGCGCGGATCTCGATCGGTTGTGCACCGACGTGGAGCATGAACGGCACCTTCGCGTCGGCGAGGCGTGCCCAGACGGGATCGAGTTCGTCGTGACCGGGCGACCGCCCGCCGCAGGGCTCTGCCGGAACCCACACCGCTGCGCAGCCGAGCTCGAGCGCAACGTCGATCTCGCGCAGCGCCGCCACCGGGTCGGCGAGCGATACGACCGCGACAGCGAGAAGTCGATCGTCGACCGCGCAGAATTCCGCGATGGCACGATTGAACGCGCGGCAGCCGCCGTAGCGAACCTTCAGATCGTCGTGGTGCAGGAACGACGCGAGGGCGAATGATCCGAACACGAGCTGTGCGTGAAAACCCAACAGATCGAGCGCGTAGGCGCGTTCGCTCGGATCGAACGCACCCAGCGCTTCGTAAGCTTTGGGCCCGCCGATGACGTTTTGCTCGAGCACGGCGATCTGTTCGGGCGAGTGTCGTTTGCTCTGCGCGTACCGGGCGGCTCCCTCGCCTTGCGCCCCGCCCGAAGCCGTCGACAATGGCGGCAGCGCGTCGATCAGCCAGCTATCGGAGTGCCGGTGCAAGAAGTCGGGCAACTCCATGATGTGGCTATCGGCGTCGAGGAACGTGCCACCCATCGCATACGGCATAGCAGTCATGCTACTGGTGAACGACGGACCGGTCGATCGGCGCCGCCTGTCGACGATGACTAGCGTCATCACGATCATCGACGGAATCGGGGGACGCCGCCGTGGAGTTCTGGCAACACATCGCCTTCTTGGAAACCGAGCAGTTGGTCGATGTTGCTCGCCACGCGGAGGCTGTCGGTTTCACCGGCATGATCACTGCGGATCATCAGGTCTTTCCCCGCAACCTGCGTTCGAGCTACCCGTACACCCACGACGGTGCGCCGATGTGGTCGCCCGAGACTCCGTGGCCCGATTCGTGGTGCCTCATCAGTGCGATGGCCGCCGCAACCACCACGCTGCGCTTCACCAACTCGGTGTACGTCGCACCCGCGCGCAACCTGTTCACCGTGGCCAAACTCGTGGCCACCGCGGCCGTGATCTCACGCGGGCGCGTGTCGATGGGCGTCGGTGCCGGATGGATGAAAGAAGAGTTCGATCTCAACCACACCGACTTCTCCACTCGCGGCCGGCGTCTCGACGAGATGATCGAAGCACTGCGCGTGTTGTGGCGTCCGGGGTGGACCGAATTCCACGGCGAGTTCTACGACTTCGATGAATTGATGATGAGCCCGTGGCCACCGACCGAGGTGCCCATCTTCGCCGGCGGCGTGAGCGACGCGGCGGTGCGTCGTGCGGTCAACCGGTGCGACGGTTGGCTCGGCGAGGGTGCGCGCTCGCTGCCGGAGGTACTCGACTGGACCGCCCGACTGCGCAACGAGCGAGGGTCGTCCGAACGCGCCGCGCGACCGTTCACGATCTTGACTGCGGTGGGTGAACCGCTCACTCCTGACGTCGTTCACCGGTTGGAGGACGCCGGTGTCACCGGCCTCGTCTGCGCACCGTGGATGACGGCCGAAGTCATCGAAGGCAACTTCCGTTCCACCCTCGACGTCAAGTTGGCCGCCATCGACGATTTCGCCGAGAACGTGATCGCACGCGTCTAACGCGCCGTCACGGTCCTGCGACGGTACCCTCGGTCGAGCGCGTGCCCATCCCCGCCGCCGCGTAGGCGGCCAGCAGCCTCGGCATGAGCTCGTCGAAGCGAGCGCGGTCGGCATCGCGTGTGAACTTGTCGGGAAGCTCGCTGCGATCGCCGTAGAAGCTCACCAACGAGCATCCCTCGCGGCCACTGCGCGTCGGACCGTACACCGACTTCGCGTCTTGCACGCGGAAATGCCCCGGCCCGTACCAGGTGCGACCCACCCGCAACGAACCCTTGAGTACGAGCGTGCAGTAGTCGGTGTCGTGGTAGTGCGTCGCGAAGTCGAGGTCGGGCGGAATCACCTGCACGACCATCAACGGACCGTGCGGGTCGTCACCGAACTCGAATCGGGTCAGCCCGAAGAACTGTTCGGCCAACTTGGGCTCGTCGATGGTGAAGCTGACGCGACCGCCCTTTTTGGCGACGTCGAGGTTGGTGGTGATTGCCATCAGCGCTCCTTCAGTGTGTGAGGTGCCGGGCGAAGAAGGCCCAGGTTTTGTTCCATCCGTCGAGCGCCTGCTCGGGGCGGTACATCGCCGGGCGCTGATGGTAGAAGAATCCGTGGCCCGCATCGGGATAGATGTGGAACTCGTAGTCCTTGCCCATTCGCTGCAACTCCGCCTCGTGGATCGCGACCTGCTCGACCGGCGGCGACCGATCTTCCGCACCGAATAGGCCGAGCAACGGACACATGAGGTCGACCGTGTAGTCGATCGGTGCGACCGGTTTCTTGTCGGTGAGATCCTGCTCCGCCATGACGACGCCGCCGCCCCACAGGTCGACGACTGCCGCGAACGCGTCGGATCGGCAAGCGGTGAGATACGCGTGACGACCGCCCGAGCACGAACCGAACACGCCCACCTTCCCGTTGGAGAGTGGCGATGCTCGCAGTAGCTCTGCCGCCGCGTCGGCGTCGGTGACGACCTGCTCGTCGGGCACACCGCCGTCGGCCCGCACGATCGCCGCAACCTCGTCGGGCGTGCCGTGGCCGGCGCGGCAATAGAGGTCGGGCGCGATTGCGAGATATCCGCGTGCGGCAAAGGTACGCGTGGCTTCTTTGTACCAATCGTCCCAACCGGGCATGTGATGTAACAGCACCACACCCGGGAACGGGCCCGCACCCGTAGGACGCGTAAAGTACGCATGGATGAAGTCGTCGTCACCGACGCGAACCATCACCGTCTCGGCGAGCATTCCCTCGTACTGGTCGGTCGTCGTCATCGTTCCCCTCTCAGATCTTTCTCGTCGCGCCATCTGATCGCTTCGTGGCGACCCTTCTCCCTCAGGACGCGACTCCATTCGGCAACCCCGGGACCTTGGCGCGCCGAGGCGTTGGCCTCGACCGCGAAGCTCTGCAACTGCGCCCTCCCCATCAGTTCCACCGACTTGTTGATGACCGCTTTGCTCTGCGCCAACAGATCAGGCGGCAGCGCAGCCATGCGGCGCGCCAACGAATCTACTGCGTCGTCGAGTTCCTCCTCGGGAAACGATTCGACGACCAGTCCGATGCGGGCCGCAGTGCGACCGTCGATGGCGTCCCCGGTGAGCAGGAGACGCTTGGCCCACTGCAAGCCCAGATGGTAGATCGCGGTGGCCGAGTCGGGTAACCCCGACCCGTTGCGAACAGACGGAAAGAAGAACGAGCAGTCGTGCGACGCGAAGACCACGTCCGCATGCAGCGCGATCTCGATGCCCCAGCCCACGCAGTACCCGTGCGCCTTCACCACGACCGGTTTAGGTAGGGTCCACAGATGCATCCAACGATCGGCGGCACGTGAGATCTCGGCCATGTCGTCGTTGATGGAGTTCGCCGCCGGATCTTGGCGCTCGGGCCGATCGTCGACGTCGACTCCGGCGGTGAATGCCCGACCACTGCCCTTCAACACCACGACGCGCACCGCGGGATCGTCACGGGCCTCGTCGAGCCGCGCCACGAACGAGTCGCACATCGCAAACGTCAGCGCATTGAGTTTGTCGGGACGATCGAACGTGATCGTCGCGACTCCGTCCGCGACGTCGTATCGCACCCGCTCGTCATCGACCACCCGTCATGCTCCTTCCGGTCGCACTGCCCCACTGCATCATTGCAGGACACGGTCCCGTCATGACTGACGATGTGTTGACGGCTCGCGCCCTCAACCGCGCCACTCTCGAACGACAACTGCTGTTGCAGCGCAGCCCGATGCCGGTTCTGGCCGCCGTCGAGCACTTGGTCGGCCTGCAGGCACAGGTCCCGCTCAATCCGTATGTGGGCCTGTGGACGCGACTCGCTCATTTCGACCCGGCTGTCCTCGGCCAGTTGCTGATCGATCGTGCCGTCGTGCGCATCGTGGTGATGCGGGGCACCCTGCACCTGGTCACCGCCGACGATTGCCTGTTGCTGCGCCCGCTGGTCCAGCCGGTGCTCGACGGTGAACTCGTCCGCCACAGCGAGTACGGCGCCCCGCTCCTAGGCATCGACGTCGAACCCGTGTTGGCGTTCGTGCGGCCGCTTCTCGCCGAACGCCCACTCACCGGTCCACAACTGCGCGCGGCCATCGCGGCGCAGTTTCCTCATCTTCATGCCGGCGCCCTCGCCTATGCGTGCCGCAATCGGCTGGCTTTCGTCCAAGTGCCACCGCGGGGCGTGTGGGGCAAGTCGGGTCAAGTCACGTCGACCACCGCGGAAGCCTGGCTCGGGCGCCCGCTCGTCGCGGCACCGTCGATCGACGAAGTGGTACTGCGCTATCTCCGCGCGTTCGGTCCCGCGACCGTCGCGGATGTCGGGGTGTGGTCGAGACTGACCGGGCTCCGCGAGGTGCTCGAGCGTCTACAACCGCAGTTGCGAATCTTTCGCGACGAACGTGGACGTGAACTCTTCGATCTACCCGACGCTCCCCGACCCGACGTCGACACGCCTGCGCCTCCACGCTTTCTGCCCGAGTACGACAACGTGTTGCTGTCGCACGCGGACCGCACCCGCTTCGTCGACCCTCGCGCCGTCGGACGCCCATGGGACGCACCCGTCGTGCGGGGCACCGTGCTCGCCGACGGACTCATCGCCGGCACGTGGCACATCGACCGCGATCGCAACGACGACAGCGTCACGCTCGTCGTGCACCACTGGGCGTTCTTGACCAAACGCGCCGTGCAGACGATCGCGTCGGAAGCGAAACGGTTCGTCCTATTCCACGAAGGCACCGAGGCTGTGCGTGACGTGCGCTTCGTCGCGTCAGCCGGGTGAACTCGAGCGCAGCGTGGCCCGATCGAACGAGCTCGCCGGTTCTTTGATCGCCCGGTAGCTGCCACCGTCAGGTCCGGTCAGCTCGAGCACTACTGCGTTGGTGCTGTCGAGTTCGGTGGCCAGCGGTGCATTCGCGCCCCAACCGATGACCACATGGCCGTCGGCGCTGACTCTGGCGCTGCCCATGGTGCCGACCTGGATGCCATCGGACCGCGCATAGCTACCGATGAGTGTCGCCTTGTGCCCTATCGCGTCGATTGCATAGATCGCGGCTCGAGTCGCACCCGTGCTGTCGAGACGGTTGTCGAACAACGAGATACTGCCGTCGGGCAATAGGCGTGCGTCGTGCAAACGCTTGGGTCCGCCGAGCGGATCGTTCAGTATCTGCAAGGAGGGAGCGAGGTCCTTGTTGGCGGCAGTGCCACCGAGCTTCCACGTGATGGTGTCGGTAGTCCTAGACACTCGGAACACGGCGTCCATGTGGCGCGCCGACACGATGTAGTCGCCGTTGGGCGCGACGTCGAGCGCATTGAAATGCTGCAGGTCGACTACCGATGTACCCGTGAGGTTGAAGCGAATCGGATACGTGCTCTCGGTGATGTTGATGTGGTCTTCGGCTTTCCACTCCCAGACGAGCGCACCGGCAGGATCGATCTCTTGGATGCGGCCGTGTACGACGGCTTCGTCCGCAGTGAAGCCGGTTCCCAGCGCCGTCAGATCGATGTGGAGAACCTGCTCGTATGCGAACAGCGCGAAGTTGCCGTTCGGCAACGCGATGATGTCGTGTTGATCGGTGGGTGGACCGACCGCCAGCACCGACTTCACCAGCGTGCCGTCGAGTTGGTGAATCTCGTAGCCGCGAGTGGGATCCACGCCGAACCCCTGGCCCAAAACCGGCACCCAGGCGAGCTGCCCTGCGTGCGGTCCTACTGCCAGCCGTTTGAAGTCGAGGATCGGGGTCGTTGCTTTGCGATACCAGAGCGGCACGCCGCGTTCGTCGGTGATCAGCGCATAGTGCGAACCCGGCGCGAATGTCGCCGGTGTGACCATGTACCAGCCGGGGGTCGCGGCGCCGTACGCAATGGCGTGTATCGGGGGGAAATCGGGCGGCAGGCAACGCACGTAGTAACGGTCGACGACGGACAACCCTTGCAACACATCGATTTCGATCAACTGGTTCGGACTGACATCCACCGACGCCGTCAACCGGTTCAGTGCAGTTGTCGCACCGATGGCGATCGTGTACCCCGGCAACGAAACGGCCGTAACCGACAGAGCGTTGACACCGACCTCGCAGATGACGGCGTAGTCGTGCCCGGTCGGTACGAAATTGGTCGACAACGACTTCGGGCTGACAGAGATGGAGCGCAGCGGGCCCGGGTTGTCGGTGACGGCGAGTAGATCGACGATGACATCGACGCGTGCGGAGGAGTAGACGCAGAGCTTGCCGTCGGCACCAAGGGGCACGGTCACCAAGTTCATGACCGCCCGCGCTGCGACATAGTTCACCGACGACGTCGCCGGCTGCGGGGTGCCGCACGCGAAGACCGTCAGATAGCCGGAACCTTCCCCGCCCACTGCCACGACATCGACCATCGCGCTGCGCACTCCGCCGGGGATCTGCGGTACGTCCAAGGACCGCGTCTCACCGGCGGCGACTGGCGCGCCCCAGCCGCCCTCGCCGGTACGCGAGTCGACGAGACGCGCCGCCCTGGTCGGCACGACGCGAGCACCCTCCGCGCCACCGAACCAACCCCACAGATCGACGATGAGGTGCGCGTCGGCCGAGAGATAGATGCACAGCGAGCCGTTGCCGAGACCGACGATGGCCTGCGCGGCGCGGTCTTCGTCGGCGACGAAGTTGACATTCGAAGAGACCGGAGGCGCACCACCGCAAGGAAACACCGTGGCGAACCCGGCGGCACTCGTCTGCGTGACCGTGACGTTGACGGCGACCGCGGTGGCATACGCCGGCACCCACCGTGTCATCACCAGAGTGACAGCGGTTCCTGCCCCCACGGGCGTTGCCGGCGGATTCGGCGGGAATCGTGTGTCGAGCGCGCGCGTCGGTGTCACGTCATGGAACTGCCCGCCGCCACTGCCGAACCATCCGGTCACGTCGACGATGATCTGCGCCGCCACCGACGTGAAGACGCACAGCTGTCTCGTCGAGTCGACGGGCGCCAACACCATGTTGGGCACCGCGGAATCGGCACGCGTGTTCACGTTCGAGATATACGGCCGAGGCGAGCCGCATGGATACGCCGTCGCGAATCCTTCTCCTTCGGCATCAGTCAATGTCACCGTGGCGGCGACGCCGGTTGCTCCCGCAGGCACGACCGGCGACAACGCGACGCGCGCAACGCAGCCTGCGCCGACACCGTCTGAGCCCGTCTCGGTTCGCGTGTCGAGCAGTCGGGTGGGCGTGATGGGAGTGAACCCGCCACCGACACCGCCGACTGCCTCGCCGATGCTCGGAGCGACGCATGCCCCCGGCGCGCCATCGGCTCGACCGGCGACGGTGACCACGCAGAGCGCACCGAGAGCGAACAACACCAACCGGGCCAGCGGGCCCGCAAGGGCCCGCCGGCGAGCACAAGTGCGGATGACCATGCCGTCACAGTTAGCACGGCTTCTGCCGCCGCGGCGGTCACCACACCCGAATCCGAGGAGAATTGAGTGAACGTTGACCTAACCATGTGTTGCCTACATAGCTGCCGGCGCCCAACAGGTGTCGGCTCTACACCGACGGAGCGCGTCGAGTGTGCGCTGATATGCCGCGAGTTCGGCTGCACTCGTCGACGCAACGCGATTGACGAGTTCGTGGGGATCAGTCGTGTAGTCGTAGAGCTCGTACTCACCGCTCTGGTATTCGACGAAGAGACGATTCGCGCTGCGGATCGCCGCGTAGCGCGTGGGGTTGTCGTCCGGTTGATAGTCGGGATCACCGGGCACTGCGGTCGGACCCTCGTGTTCGATGAACACCACCTCCCGCCAGTCGCGCGGCGTCGTGCCTCGCAGTAGCGGCACCAACGATCGGCCGTCCACGAAGTCGGGCGTCGGCACACCGGCCAGCGACGCGAAGGTTGGCGCCAGGTCGATGTTCATCGTCATTGCATCATTCGTCCCGTGAACGATGCCGGGGCCGCGCACGATCAACGGAACTCGTATGTCAGAGTCGTACGCGCTCTGCTTGCCCGGCTGTAGTCGATGCTGGCCGATGTGATAGCCGTTGTCCGAGCTGAAGACGAAGTAGGTGTTGTCGAGCTCGCCGGTGCGTTGCAATGTGTCGAAGACGTGCCCGATCAACTCGTCGATGCCTTGTGCAGACTGCACCCGGCGGCGGTACTTGACATCGAGCGTGGCGATATCGGCCGCGGTCAATGACGGTTGCACGGCCAACCACTTGGGTTCGCCCTGGCCGCGCGCGTTGAACGAGGGCGGCCGGGGTGCAGTGACGCCGGGAAAGCTGTTTGCGTAGCGGTCGAGGACCGTGTACGGGAAATGTGGCGCGAACGTCGACAGCTCGAGAAAGAACGGTTGCTTCGCTGCGGAGGACTTCGTGATGAACGTGTGAGCCCGCGCGCGCATGACGTCGGTCAACACGTCTTGGGGCGAGTGGCCGTACTGCGTGAGCGTGCCGTTGTGGTTCATCGTGTAGTCGACTTCTAGGAAACCGTCGCCGGCGACGTCCCATTCGCTCCATCCCGGCGGCACGTACTCGAAGTATCCGGCACCGCGCGGCTCGAGATACCCGTTGAGGTACTTGCCCATCAGCGCGGTGCGGTAGCCCACCGATTGCAGCCAAGTGGCGATCGTCGATGATTCGAGACCGAGTTGGTGGAACTTGACGAACCCGTCCTCGTTCGTCAACACCGTCGTATTGTGCGGATACTGCCCGCGCATCATCGACACCCTGGATGGGCAGCAGACAGCCGACGTCACGTAGTAGTTCGTGAAGCTGATCCCCGATGCCTGGATCAATGAGGTCAGCTTGGGCATGTACTGCACGAGGCTGCTGTCGAGATCGTCGGCGAGTACGTACACGATATTCGGGCGCGCCGCTGCGACAGTCGACGGGGGCGACGACGCGGGTAGGACGAGCGTCGTCGACGGCGAGGACAGCGCCGTCGCCGCGTCCTCGGCGGGGGCGGCCCGGGGTTCGTCTCGGGTGAGGCCGAAGCCGACGATCACGCTGACCAACACCGCTAGTGGCAACCCAACGCGGCGGAACATTCACAAACCTTACAAGTGCAGGTCGACCACTGTGCGTCCGCTGGTGCGCCGCTGTTCGTGCGCTTCGAGGGCGGCGCCAACCTCATCGATGCGAATTCGGCGGCCCACCACGGGCCGGATCGCGCCGCGGGTAACGAGGTCGCACAACGCGCCGTGCACCTCAATACCCGTGCTCGAAGGGAACGGATTGAGACCGGCTCGGCGCACTTGCAGCGGCACCTCGTTGTAGGAGAGCAGCACGCCCACGACCGAGAAGTTACCGGTCGATACCTTACGCAGCGGACGACCGGTCATCCCTGACTGCACGTCGTCGTTGAATCCCACGGGGATATAGCGACCCTCGCGCGCCACACACGTCCAGGTGGTCTCGACGAGTTCGCCGCCGACCACATCGAACACGACCTCGGCGCCCCGGCCGTCGGTGTGGCTCATCACGCGGTCGAACATGTCGCCGGCCGCCGGGTCGATGACCAACGATGCCCCGAGTTGCGCGCACACCGCACCTTTGTCACCACCGGCAACGGCGATGACATCGGCCCCTGCCGCGACACCGAGTTGGATCGCGGCGGTGCCGACACCGCTGGCGCCGCCCACCACCATCAAGGTCTCACCGGCGGTGAGTCGCGCCCGTTTGTGCAACGCCAAGTGGGACACGTGGAACGGCAACGTGAACGCGGCTGCCTCGGCGTCGTCGAGTTCGGTCGGCGCATCGAAGACACCGTGGGTGGGAGCGAGCGCCGCATCGGCGATGCCACCGAGCGCCATGGTCGTGATCGCCACGACGCGACGGCCGATCCACTGCGTCGCGCCGTCGCCCGCGGCGTCGACCACACCGCACACATCCATGCCGAGCGTGAACGGTGGCGGGATCATGACACTCGACATGGTGCCTCTGCAGCGAGCGATGTCGCCGAAGTTCAGCGATGCCGTCGACACTGCGACGCGCACCGTCCCCGGGCCAGGTTCGGGAACCGCGAGATCTCGGATCTCGACTGCCTCGACTGGCCTACCATGCCGCACGACCTGAGCTGCCCTCACAGCGGGTCAACGTACACGCAGAAGGGGCACGCGTATGAAGGCATGGCGAGTACATCGGGCGGGACGGCCGTCCTACGCCCTGCGCCTCGACGACATTCCCAAGCCGCAACCCGGGCCGGGCGAAGTCCTCGTTCGCCCACGCGCCGCGGCACTGAACTTCAACGAGATCGACGGCTGCCACTGCCGGTACGCCACGATCAACCCTCCCCTTCCGTACACCCTCGGCATGGAGGTCGTCGGCGTCGTCGACGAGGCTGGACCGGGCGCCGAGAGTTGGCTCGGTCGGCGCGTGATGGCCACCGCGAAGGGCGCGTTCGGCGGCTATGCCGAGTGGGTCGTGGCGCCGGTCGACATGGTGTTCGATGCCCCCGCGTCGCTCGACGATCACGAGGCGGCGGCCTTCTACTTTCCCTTCCACCTCGCGTGGCTCGGCATTCACGAACGCGGTCGCGTGCAGCCGGGCGAATGGGTGCTGATACACGCAGCCGCCGGTGGAGTCGGTTCGGCTGCAGTACAACTCGCTGCGGCAGCCGGCGCACGCGTGATCGCGACTGCGGGCGGGGCCGGCAAGATGACGAGTTGCCTCGAGTTCGGCGCAGAGGTGGCGGTCGACTACCGCAAGGACGATTTCGTCGCCGCGGTCCTCGACGCGACCGACGGCGTCGGCGTCGATCTCGTCTTCGACGGCGTCGGCGGCGAGACAACTGTTCGGTCGTTGCAATGCATGGCGCGCAACGGGCGGCTCATGATCATCGGCTTCGCCAGCGCGATCGAGGCGGAGGACGAACCGACCGTCACGCCGCGCGCGTTGTGCTTCGGCAACGTATCGATCGGCGGTGTGTTGCTGTCGTACCGCATCGACTCTTCACAGACGAAGCGGGCGACCGGCTTCAACGTCGTGCCCCGCAGTGTCGGCGACGAGATCCAACGATCGCTCGAGGCACTACTCGACGCCGGCAAGATCCGACCGATCATCGGCCGCACGGTCGGCTTCGCCGATCTACCCGCGGCGCTCGACGACATGGAAGACCGCAAGACGATCGGCCGCACCGTCGTCCTCTTGTAACCGAATTCCCCGTTCTGTTGGTGTTTTACTGGTATCGACACCCGTAAAACACCAAGAGAACGGTTTCCGGCTGGGCAGCGGTGGGTAGCAACCGCCATGACCACACATCCTCAAGACGCGCCGAACGAAGCGGATCCTCATCCTCATCAGGCGTCGTCAGACGAAGCAGATCCAGAAAAGCAAAGCACGCCCGCGGGCTTTGTCAAAGACCTCGAGGAAGAGGCCGACTCAATGGGGGCGTCGACAGAACCACCGGACGCATAGCCCGACCGAATCCCCGACCGGGACGTACCGTGCGTTGTACGTCAGTCTCGGAACATCTGTAAACGCACGTTTCGGATGTGCGGCGATGCGACACATTCCCGCCCTGACCTGCACAAACTCCCGCCCAGTTCCCGGCGGTTCTCCGTGCCGTATTGCAGACAGTCGCCTTGGACCGGGCAGCCTCGCTCGACGAAGAAATCAATTGAGGGATGCTGCCGGCACAACGCTTGCTGGTGCCAGGCCGGCCGCGCCGACAGCAGGAATTCGAGGTCCGGTCGTTCCGTCGCGTTGATCCGTAACGCCATCACCATGACCCGAACAAGCTAATCAGAACGCGTTACACAAAGGGGCCTTTCGGCTCGACGTTCTTGGTAACTCGCTCGCGATGCGCAGCGATTGCAAACTGGGCCTTCGGCGTGCCAGTACGTCGCGGGGTCCTATGGGGTTGGAGGAGGGCCGCACCGCTCCGTAGCAGTGCGGCCCTCTTTAAACCTTTGATGACGAAAGGGACGCGAGGGCATGACGAAGATGGTGATGACGGTTCTCGCCGTCGGTGTTACGACGGCGCTCGCTGCGTTCGCTTACTGGTTCCTAGGACCGCGCAGACCGCGGAGGGTTAAACCCGCGAGCCGTTTGCGCGATTGCGCGCAGCGGACGGCACCTTGTGCAACTGGGGCACCGGGCGCCGTCCGCGCCAACGCTGCACTTTCGTAGAACAATCTGCTCCTGCGGACGATGCGCGGCGGGAGCGGGGTCGGGCTCCCATGCGCCGGTACGCCTCTGGACAGTTGAGAGCTCCTCATTCGTGGAACCGGGGCCGTCCAGAGGCGACTTAGGTCTTTCGGACCGCTTGTCCGAAAGTTGAGCGACCCCGAATTGAAAACTCCCCTATAAAAATGCGGAAACTGCAGGTCTAGAGGGGGGCTCTGTGTTTGCGTCGCGACCCCCACCCCCGTATTAGGCCCTACCGATTCGGCTCTGGTGCACGTCGCGCCAGGCACGTACCCTTCCAATACTTCCCCGCCACAACCAAGGGAGAATCATGCGAAAGACAAGTGTTCTGGCGGCCACCGTGGCCGCCGCGGCTTTGATGGTGCCGACCGCTGCATCAGCAGCGCCGAGGCTCGATCCCGCAAACGTGATCACCGTGACCTGCCCAGGCACTCCCTACAACGGGGTTGTTATCCAAACGCCGCCCAACGACGGGGGATGGACGCCCGCGTTTATCGGGCACACGACCTTCGTACCCGTTTCCTTCGGCGAATTCACAGGCACGTTCACCGCCAACAACGGCGAAGTCTTCGGCCCGTTCACCGACCCGCCCCGGGTTCAAAACGCGAACAAGGGCGGCAACAACCCTCGGCTCGCTTGCACGTTCACAGTTCTCGGCCGCGACGAGAACGGAACATTTGCGGGTACTGGCGGCGTGGTTGTCGTCGTCGTCGGCAAGCCGTAGACGGCCCATCCGACGGGCGGAATCTGGGATTTGAACAGCAAGCGTCGGTATCGGGGGTGGGGATGCCGATACCGACGCCGCTGCGATGGTGTGGGCGCAAACTGCCCGATGCTGAAAGGAGGGTGCGCCGTTTGGTGTAGCAGCCTTCGGCTCGGCAACGCAGGCTGAACAAAGCCCATCCAAAAAATGGACCTGCATGCTCCGTCCGTTAACGCCCGAAACTGGTTAGCTTTCATGGCCCCTGGCGGGGCCGCTCTCGTTGGATGAGAATCGTGGGGTGTCGGTCGGGCAGACGTCGTGTTTCTATGGCGCTTGGAGCCCGTTGTTAGCTTGACGCGGGGGTCTCGGGCG
>JBDSMH010000232.1:0-32459 GCA_039915945.1 Acidimicrobiales bacterium
TGGCCCCGCCCGCTGAACCGCACGACCGCTCGTGGCCCCCGGAGCGCCTCGAGCCCGAGAGACAGCGCCTCGAGCCGGCCCGGGCCGAGGCATTCACCGATGACCGTGGCCCCCTCGATCAGGCGCAGAGCCAGTGCGGTGCCCTCGGGGCGGCTCAGATCGCAGGTCACGCTGCGCGACGAGCGGGCGGCGACGGCCCACGTCAGCGAGTGGTCGTCCACGAAAGGTCCACGACGGCGCAAGTCGTCGCCCGTCGTCGGGGCCTCGATGCGAATGACGTCGGCGCCCTGCTCGGCGAGCACCGCGCCGAACATCGAGAGCGCAGTGCCGCTACCGATCAATACCGCGCGAACGCCGGCCAAGAAGGCATGGTCGACGTCGGTGCTCACACGCGTTCGGGGAGTTCGTAGCCCCCGCCGCGCTCGGCATCGTCGACGCATGCCATACCTTCGAGCATGATGCCGTAACCGTGGTTGGCGACGAGCAATTGACGGATGGTGTGGGTGAACGCAACGCGCGTGTAGCGAGTGACGAGATGCGATTGACGAGTGAGTTGCTCGGCCAGCTCCCACGCGCGCGGCAACAACTCGTCGACGGGCAGCACCTCGTTGACCATGCCGATCTCGAGCGCGGTGCGGGCGTCGATCTCTTGACCGGTGAGCATGTAGTAGCGCGCTCGGTTGAGCCCCATGACGAGCGGCATGATGAGTTGCATACCGTCGCCCGGAACGAGGCCGTTCACGAAGTGTCCCGAATCGGAGAAGACGGTCGTGTCCGAGGCCAAGACGATGTCCGACAGCAGCGGCGTCTCGGCGTGACGCCAGGCCGGCCCGTTGATGGCCGCGATGATCGGCGCTTCGATGTCGAGCAGGTTCGTCAGCAATCGCCGTACATTCCAGTGCGCCGAGTCCCACCCGCGCGGCGTGGCGCGGGGGAATGTCGCGGGGTTGCCCTTCGGTCCGTTGAACTCGTCGCCGGTGCCGGTGAGTATCACGACGCGGTTCTCGTTGTCGGCGGCCACTGTGCCGAACGCTTCCTGTAGATCGCGCACCGCATCCGCGCCCCACCGCAACGGGCCGCCGTCGGTATGCAACCGCATTTGCAATATGCCGTCGCGCCGTTCGAGGTTGATGGTCGCCCATTGTTCGGCGTAGGCAGGCGCGCTCGACATGCGATCCCCCGGATGTCGTCTCCTGTCCCGGCGATCGGAACAGCGGGCCATCTTCACGCCGCGATGGCGTGGCGTCAAGAAGCGCGTTCGCCTACCGTGACGCCGTGGACCTACGGTTCTCGCCTACTCAAGAAGCGTTCCGAGCCGAAGTCCGCGAATGGATGACGACGCACGCGCCGCGTTCGCAGCCACCACCGGCGGGTCGCGCCCTCGTCGACTTCCAGCGCGCGTGGCAAGCTGAACTCGCGAGTGTCGCTCTTGTCGCAGTGCACTGGCCGCGCGACTTCGGCGGCCGCAGTCTCGGTTGGACAGAGGCCTTCATCGTGCAAGAGGAGATCGCACTGGCCCACGCGCCCGAGATCGTCAACCGTGTCGCGGTGAACCTCGTCGGACCGACGTTGTTGGAGCACGGCACGGCGGACCAGCGCGAGCGCTATCTCCACCGCATCGTCACCGCCGATGATCTCTGGTGCCAGCTCTTCAGCGAACCCGAGGCGGGCTCGGACCTCGCCTCGTTGCAAACGCGCGCGACGCAGGTACCGGGTGGGTGGCGCGTCAGCGGACAGAAAGTCTGGGCCAGCAACGCGCAGTATTCACGCTATGGCGTGTTGCTCGCCCGCACCGCCGACCCCGAACGTGGCCGCGCGCCGATCGGGTACTTCCTGCTCGACATGGACCAGCCGGGTATCGACGTACGGCCGTTGCGGCAGATGACCGGCGAAGCCGAGTTCAACGAAGTCTTTCTCGACGGCGCGTTCGTGGCGGACGAGTCCGTCGTCGGAGACCCTGCCAACGGTTGGGCGGTGATGCGAACGACGCTGGGTTACGAACGCAGCACGTCGCCGCGTCAACTGATCGTTCATTCGGTCTTGCTCGAGACCCTGTTGGACGAAGCCCGACGCGGTGCCACCGATGCGGTGACACGACAACAACTGGCTCGTGCGTATAGCGAACTGTGGATCTATCGCCTGCATCTCTACCGGGTATTGAGCGCGCTCGACGCCGGTCGCGCGCCGGGTGCGTCGAGCTCTCTCGTCAAGTTGTTCTGGAGTGAGATGGCACAGCGCATGCACGAGACGTCGCTGCGCATGCTCGGACCCGACGCCATGCTCGAGGGAGGCCGCCGTCAACGCGACCATCTCTACTACCGTGCGTGCACGATCTTTGCCGGCACGTCGGAGATCCAACGCAACACGCTCGGTGAGCAGGCACTCGGCCTCCCCCGGGAACCGCGAGCAAAGGTGGCACCATGACCGAGCAGCCCCCGATCCTCGTCGAGCACGTCGACTCCGTGTCGACGATCACGTTCAACCGGCCGGCGCAACTCAACGCGCTCGATCCCGACATGGTCGAAGAGTTCCAGGCGATCGTGCGGCGCGTCGATCTCGAACCATCGACACGCGCGATCGTGTTGACCGGCGCGGGGCGGGCGTTCACCGCGGGTGGCGATGTGCGATCGTTCGGCTCCAAGCACGACCCGCGCGTCAATCGGCGTGGTTGGCATCTCGTGCATCGCATGCTCGAGATCGAAAAGCCAATCGTCGCCATGGTCAACGGCCCGGCCATCGGGCTGGGGCTCACGATCGCATTGCTCTGCGACTGCGTGGTGATGGCCGACGATGCCACCATCGGTGATCCCCATGTGAACCTCGGTCTCGTTGCCGGTGATGGCGCGGCGGTCGTGTTGCCGGTACTCATCGGTCCTCACCGGGCGAAAGAGTTGTTGCTCACGGGTAAACGCATCACCGGTGTCCAGGCCGCGGCGATGGGCATGATCAACCGGTCGGTGCCCGCGCAGGACCTTGCGGACGCTGCGTACGGCTTGGCCCGCGACTTCGCCGCGCAACCGACCTACGCGGCGCGGGCGACCAAGATGGCGGTCAACCGCTACCTGCGCTGGATGGTCGAGCAGACGCTCGACATCTCACTGGCGTACGAGGCCATCTCGCGTGAGCTTCCGGAGTATCCCGAAGCGGTCGAAGCGTGGAAGCAACGCCGTGCCCGCCGCAGCGACGAACCTCGACCATGACCGCAGCGGCGCCGCTCGCCGGCACGCGTGTCATCGATCTCGGAACGCGCGTTGCCGCTCCGTACTGCGCGGCCATACTCGCCGAGTTGGGCGCGGATGTGATCAAGATCGAAGATCCGCGTGGCGGCGACATGTTGCGCGGGCTGGGTCCGTTTGCTGATCGATCGTCGCTGTTCTTCGCGGTCGAAGGGCGTAGCCGGCGTTCGGTCACCTGCAACCTGCGCGACGAACGGGGGCAAGCGCTGGCGCGCCGGCTCATCTCGACGGCCGACGTCGTGTGCGAGAACTTCCGGCCCGGCACGCTCGAACGGTGGAATCTCGGCCCGGCGGATCTGCCCCCGCATCTGGTCGTAGTGCGCGTCTCGATTCTCGGGCAGAACGGGCCCGACTCGGCGCGACCGGGGCTCGATCTGACCGCAATCGCGATGGCGGGGTTGCTGTCGATCACGGGCTACCCCGACGGCCCACCGATGAAATCGGCAGTGACGGTGGCCGATCACCTCACTGCGGTGTTCGCGGCTCAATCGGCGTTGGCTGCATTGGTCGCGCGTCGGCGCACCGGGCGCGGAGCAGTGATCGACGTGCCCCTGCACGGTTCGGTGCTGCGTTGCCTCGAGTCGACTCTGGCCTCGTTCGATCGCCTCGGTATCGAGCGGGCCCGCGCGGGCGACCAAGGTCCCCATGAACCGCCGAGCGGCGTCTACGCCACGATCGACGGCACTTTCGTCGCGATCGCGATCGACAACGACGACAACCTCCGCGCGTTGCAATCAGCGTTGGCGGTCGATGCCGGCCGCAATCACCTTCGGCCTCTCGTCGCAGAGTGGGTCGCTTCGCTCACCGCGCCATCGGCGGTGCGTCTTCTCGCCGACGCCCAGGTGCCGGCCGCGATCGTCGCGTCCGCCGCGCATCTCGTGGCCGACGACCATCTGGCTTCACGGGGCGACATCGTCATCGTCGACGATCCGATTGTCGGGCCGGTGCGCCAGCAAGCACCATTTCCCCGACTCGCATCCACTTCGGTCGCAGTACGTCCGGCACCGGCGCTCGGTGAGCACAACGAGCAGGTGTGGTGCGACGAACTCGGGCTGACAAACGCTGAACTCGAACGTCACCGCGCCGACGGCGTGATCTGACGCCGGCCTGTAGCGGCCGCGTCAGCCTACGAGCAGCGGCGCGATCGACGTGACCTCTTGTACGCCGAGGCGCCAATCGGGGAGAATCTCGGCTTCGGTGAGCAGGCCGTGCTCGCGGACGAGATCGAGTGCGCTGACGAACTCGCCGTTGTAGACCGACGGGTCCGCGGATGTCGCGATGTAGGTCGCTGCGCGCGCAGGAACGAGCACCGAATGCGCGATCTCCGGCATATAGCCCGCCTTCAAGGTGTCGGCGTAGCGTTCGGATGCATTGGAGATCGTCATGCCCGGGTCAAAGGTCAACATGGTGACGCCATGCGGTGCGACTTCGCGTTTGAGCGCCGGCGCCAGACGGTCGGTGACCCCACGCGTGACGGGGATCGCCATGCCGCAGATGCCTTGACCGGGCATGGGCAGCTCAGGAAAGTCGAGCCATGCTGACGCCTGCGTCACGCTCATCACGATGCCATTGCCCTGTGCGTACATGATCGGCAACACGAGATGGAGCAGCAACATCGATGACGTGATGTTGACCTGGATGTGACGCTCGAGTGCTTCCCAACTCGTCGCCACGAATTCGTTCAGGTAGGTGCCCTCCGGCGAGAAGTCGATGTTCGTGGCGCTGGTCACCAACACGTCGATACGCCCGAATTCGGACATCACCCCGGCGACGGCGCGGCGTACGTCGTCGAGGTCCGTCAAGTCGAGCTCGACCGCCAGCCCCTGCTGTCCGAAGTCGCGCACGCGGGCGCAGGTCTCCTCGACGGTGCCCGCCCAGTCGACGACGCTCTTGTCGACGGAACGTGCTGCGGCCGCGATGGCGAACCCGTGGCGCGCCAGGTCGAGGGCAATCGCGCGGCCGATCCCACGACTGGCGCCCGTCACCAACGCCACTCTCTGCGAACCCATCGGCAGCCCCCTCCCGCTACATTCGGTGCCAGTCTTCTCCGTGACCTGTGCGCAGGCAAGCGCAGGTTTAGGGTGGGATGCCCAGCCGCGCCGCGGCCTGGTTCGAGGAAGGAGCGGCAATGACCGACGAGCACAACGACGACGTGCATTGGCGGGGGATCAACCACCTCGCGCTTGTCACGGCTGACATGGATGCCACGGTGCGCTTCTACCACGGCGTGCTCGGGGCCCGACTTGTCACGACCATCGGCACGCCGACGTTTCGCCACTACTTCTTCGAGTTCGGCGCGGAGCAAACCGTGGCGTTCTTCGAATACACCGGCGTCGAACTCGATACGTTCGCCAAGCCGGCCGGCATTCCCGATCGGCGGGCGTCGCAATTCGACCACCTGTCGTTCAACGTGCCCGACGAGCATGCACTGCTCACACTGCAGCGCCGGCTCAAGGCGGCCGGTTGCGAAGTGACCGACATCGTCGATCACGGCATCATCCGCTCCGTCTATTTCACCGACCCCAATGGCATCGCGCTCGAGGCGTCGTGGTGGACGCTCGACGCCACTGGACGCACACCGGACTACGGCGATGATCGCTTCTTCGCCGACCCCAACCCTGTTGCCGCGGTCGGGGAGATCCGCGAGACCGGCACGGTGCGCTCGGTGCCTCATACGCATCTGGTCTGACGAGTGCTCGTCGATGTGTTGTTCGACCCGTTCGAGGGTTCGTGGAGCGACATTCGTGTGGGGGCGATAGCTGCCGAACAGGCGGGCTTCGACGGCGTGTGGCTCTACGACCATCTCGCGGGTTCGGTGCACGGCGCGAGCCGTGTCGTGGAGTGTTGGACGACGCTGACGGCAATTGCCGCGGTCGTGCCGCGCATCTCGATCGGCCCGCTCGTACTCAACGTCGCCAATCGGGACGCGGGCACGCTGGCGGTGATGGCCGCGACGTTGCAAGAGGTGAGTGGCGGACGCTTGTTGCTCGGTCTCGGAGCGGGAGGTGGTAGCGACACTCCCTACGGCGCCGAGCAGTTTGCGCTCGGTCGCACTGTCCCCGGCGACAGCGTGCGTCGGCGTTGGGTCGAAGACGCAGTCTCGCGCGTGCGTGAGGTGTGGACGGGAACGCGTGGTGGCGCGTCAGGTTTTCTGCGTCCGCAACCACCGCCTCCGATCGTCATTGGCGGCTTCGGCCCGAAGATGGCCGAACTCGCCGGTCGAGTCGGCGACGGCATCAATGCACCGGGCGGCGCACATCTCGGCAAACTGATCTCGATCGCGCGCGACGCGCACGCGCGAGCGGGGCGTGATCCCGACCAGTTCGTCGTGACCGCGTCGAGCGGTGCGCGTGGGCACCAGCGCCTGGCCGACCTCGGCGTGGCTCGTGTGATCATTTTCGTGCGGCCGCCTTACGCCGAGGGAGTGGCCCAAGTGCACTCGGCGCTCAGGGACTGAGCGGCGTCCACGGCGACGGCGGTGCGGTAGGCGTCGGCGGGGGTGGCGACGCGTCATCGGCGGAAGGCCGACGCCGTCGGCGTCGCACCGACCGAATGACGAGCGCGGCGGCGAGCAACAGCACCACTGCGCCCACTGCGAAGGCGATGCGTCGAAGACCGACGGAGTCGGCGTTGTCGATCTCGTGTTGGACTGCGAGTGATAGTTCCGTCGCCCGCGCAGTGTCGTCATCGGCGAACGCGACGCGTGCCTCGTCGAGTCGACGACTCGGATGCGCGAACAGCAGACCGACCTTCTCGGTGATGCTTCGAGATCCCTCGTACCGCTCGCTGGTCGCGGCCAATGTCGTCGCAGCACCGAGTTGACGGTCGGCCGTGTCGATCACCTTCGACAGGTCACCGTCGGCCTTTTCGTACTCGGATTCGAGCGACACCGGTATGGCCGCGCCGGCTTCGGTGGCGAGCGCCGCAATCTGATCGCGCTTTTCCAACACCGTGCGGGCCTCGCTCATACGGATGACGGCCGACGCGAAGTGCCACCCACCCAACTCTTTACGCACGAACACCGGTGGAGTCCAGCTTCCGCCGCGTTCGACCAACGTTGCGTAGTTCGCACGGGCGGCCGCACGAGCGTCGTACAACGCGCTGTCATCTTCGCGGGCCACGTACTTCTCGAAGAGGTCGCTGGCCTTCTTCGATGCACCGAGGTTCTCGACGAGATCGAGCAATCGATGGTCGCCGGTGTCGATGTCGCCGAACTCGTTCGGAATACTGCCATACGCCGGTGTGTCGTTCGTGACGGCGTTGATGACCTTGGCCATGTTGGCGAGGCCGATCTCGTCGGTGAGTTGGCGCATGAGCCACGCCGCGGTGTGATAGCCGTACGCTTCGCGGCCGGCCGATTCGCCGGTGGCGACTTGTGGATTGCCCCAATCGGTCAGCCGCACGGCGAATCGACTATTGGCGTCGAGCGCCACGTCGTCGGCCGGCTTACCCAGGCGCTTTAACGCCTGCGCCGCGTATTCCTCGGCGAAGCCTTCGTTGATCCACCGTTCGGTGAACATGCCGCGGTTGAACCACGCGTGCGACAACTCGTGCAGCAGGGTGTCGTAGTCGAGGTCCTCGCCGACCTCGATGGTGTTGTCGAGCGGAGAGAACCACCCTGCATAGCCGCGGAGGTACGAACTCGTTGCCTCGGTGATCTGGAGCTGGCTCTTGATCGGCCATGGTTGGCCGATCAGTTCCTCGAGAACCGGCATTCCTTCATCGACACCGCCTACGACGAAGCGTTGCCACTCGACGTCGTTGGGCCACGCGCGGACGATGACGTCTCGCGTACCCGCGTCGGCGTCGATCGATTGGAGCGCATCGTCGTTGCGGGCCGACACCACGACACCCCAACCGTCGCTGGTTTCGACGCCAGTCGCGGAAAGGGTCGTGCCACCGCCCGCGTTCGGGCGATCGTCGATCTCCGACCCGACGGTCTCGACCTCGAAGCCGCGGGGGACATTGACGTGTACCGAGGCGAGCGTGTCATCGCCGATTGCGAGCGCGACGAACGAGACGTATGCCGGATTGGCGCGGTTCAAGCCTTCGGATCGAGGAGCGTCGCCGACGATTTCGTAGCGCAGGATGATGGTGCGCCGTTGCCCAGAGAAGAGCGAGGGAAAGGTGATATCGACTTGCTGAATAGCGTCGCCGACCGGCGAGGTCGTCACCGACAAGCTGGCTCCCGCGCTGGTCGCGCTGAAGTTGCGTGCGCCCGCCGACGCGCCCACGGTGAGCCCGTTGAAGAACGACCGACGCAACGCGCCACCTACGACGCGGTCGGTCAGCTCATTGGTGACGGTGATCGTGCTCGACACCGTCGTGCGTCCCTGCGCCGGCACGATGTCGTAGGTTGTGTCGCCTTCGATGCGCAGCCCGTCGTCGGCGGACGCGGGAACGGTCGCCATCAACACCACCGTGACGATCAATGCCGCGAGGCATGCGACCCGACGATTCGCGCGTCGAAGCATGCGAGCGAGCCTAACGGGCCTCATGTCGAGGACGGACGCTACGACGCGCTTCGGTACTTTTCGACCGACGCGACGTTGATGGAGTGATGTTGGATTGTTGATGTACGCGAGCGGGTTCAGTTGACGCGTTTCACTGTCGGCGCGGCGAACGCGCTGGGGTCGACCGACAGCCCGCGGTCGCACAAGCCCGACGTTGTCGTGTCCGCTTTGCACGTGCCCGACGGGTCGGAGCGCAGCAGATAGATCGACCCGCCGGCCGTGTAGATACGCAGGGAGCGGTTCGCTGTCGTGAAGCCGGCCGTGCGCGGCTCGATCAGAGGGAAGCCGTCAGGTCCTCCACGGAACGAGAACGCATTCGCGACGTCGCGATCTTGCACGAACATCGCCCATGGCCCGAAAACCACGCGCGTGGTCGTGCCTCCGGCCGCTCGCGTGAACGTCTCGACGCGGTTGCCGTCGGCGATCGAATCGCTGGTCTTCGGTGAGCAGTTGCCACCGAGGGCGGTCGTGCAATAGTTCGCGAAGAACTTGTCGTTCGCGGCCGCGGAGAAGATGCCGCCACCGCCGGCCGACTGGCCATCCGGCCGCACCAAATCGATCGATGGTTCGACCGCGGAGATGGTGGTTTCTGCGGGTGAGAAGGCGACCTCACCCGTCACTCCGTCAGGAGCGGTGAGGCGAAAGGTGACGCGCTGCCCGTCGCTGCGCACCGGCGTGACGTTGTAGCCGCCGAGACTCAGCGTGGTCGTCGCCGGAGCCGATGCGCCGGTGGTTGCGACCGTAGCAATCGTCGATGACGGCGCGGTTGATTCGGGTGAGGAGTCGCCGCATGCGACGGCAACGCCCGCTGAAGCGACGAGCAGTACGAGCAGACGCACGCGCATGGGTCGTTCCCTTCGCGACCGCGTCAGATGGCGACTATGAGCGGTCGTGTTGCATTCTTCCCGATTCGACCTGCCAAGTCTGCCCATCCCAGCGATGCGCGTGGCCGCCGTCGGGGCCAGCACGATTGCAGTGACGTACCTCGTTGTCGTGAGCGGCACTGCCATCGAACGTGGCAAAGCAAGTGGCCGTGGCGCAATTCTGACGCTCTGTAGAACCGTATGCGTTCATGATCAACCTTCCCGGAGCAGTTGGCTCGAGGAAGAGGCGGAGGGCTCAAGTCGAGCTGGGTCTTGGCCAGGTCTCGAACTCGGCGTCGCTCCCTAGAGAGGCACGCGCAGCATACGCCGGTTGCGCTGCGAAGCCGCGCCATCGTGGCTTGCTTTGGTGATGCGTGATGTAGCAGTGACGTGGCCCGCACTACCTGGTGCGGCTCCGTCGCAACGGATCGGCGGCTTCGCCGCGGGCTTCATGTAGTCGCGACGCGCTCCGCGCGCTGAGTTCGGGTGTCCCGGCGTGTCCGCTGCTGGCGGGTCGACGACGCCGCGACGCTGAGTGCGCTCGTACGCGCGAATCTCGAACACCTGCGACCGTGGATGCCGTGGGTCGTTGCTGAACCCCTGACCGAACGCAGCGGAGTGAATTGATTGCGGGCTGGGTTCGAGCGCGCGACGCCGGCGGTGATGCGGTCTACGGCATGTACGTTGATGGCGAAGCGATCGGTGTCTGTGGGTTGCATCACCGCATCGGTCCCGACGGACGCGAGATCGGCTACTGGGTCGCGCAAGCGCAGTGTCGGCGGGGCTACGCGTCCGAAGCAGCAGCGTTGCTGACAGCGGCCGCCTTCGCGATGGAAGACGTTCGCCGAGTAGAGATTCACCACGACAAGGCGAACGTCGCGAGCGCGGGCGTCCCCCGTCGCCTTGGCTACCGCTTCATCGTCGAGCGTCCGAACGAAGATGGCGCGCCGGGTGGTACCGGCATCGAATGGGTCTGACGAATCGAGCGCTGAGTTCGGGTGTCCCGACATGTTCTTTGTGCGTTTGGCGCGCTCGGAGCGCGCCAAACGCTCCGAAAAGAATTCACACTGCCGCTTGGCGGCTCGCGTAGGACGAGCCGCCAAGAGCAGCGTTATCTCGAAGCGCGCGCGGCGCGCCTCGTCACTCGAGTTCGGCGCGTTACGCCAAAGCCCCCGTGGGGGATTACTTCTCCATCCACGCTTTGTCGAAGAAGACGAAGTTGCGGTGGCTCGCCACCACGCCGTGCACTTTGGGCGAGAAAGCCTTGAGCGTCTCGACGGCGGTGAAGTTGATCCACGGCAGCTGTGCGTTGTATTCCTCGGCGACGACCTTGTAGGCCGCCTTCTTCTCGTCATCGGTCTTGGCCAGACGCAGGTCCTTGACGGCCTGATCGACCTTGGCGCTCTTGAAGCCCGGACGGTTGCTCGTGCTCGTGGACGCCATGTTCTGTGCGATGGCCCAGATGGCGCTGTCGTCGGGACCGATCGACGTGCCCCAGCGGGACAGGTCGAAGTCCTTGGCCGAGGTCACGACGGCTTGTTGTGCCGTCGAATCCTTGGAGGTGTCTACAGTGGCGTTGATGCCCGCCGCTTTGAGCATGCCTTCGAGCGCGACGGCCGCGTTGAGGTCGTTGGCCGAGTTGGTGAAGAGCACACGAACCGTGCCATTCCAACCTTCGGCCTTGGCTTCACCGACGAGCTTCTTGGCCAATTCGAGGTCGTACTTGGGTCCGGCTACGCCCGGATCCCAGGGGAAGCCCTTTTGGAACAACCCGGTTTCGGCGAGGCCCTTACCCGAATAGACACGCTCGTTGAACACGGTCGGGTTGTAGGCGGCGGCGATGGCCTGACGCAGCTTGAGGCTGGCGGTTGCGGGCGTGGTCGGCGTTGCGCCGTCGGGCTTGCCGGTGCACACGGGCTCGGGCTTGCCGGCCGCGCAGTTGATGGTCACGCCTTCGTTCATCAGCATGATCTCGCCGGCCTGGTCGATGCTCGAAAAGCCGATGACCTTTTCTTCTTTGGCCGTCGCCACGGTGAGGGGCACGCGCAGGTAGGCGCCGTTGGCGGTACCGGTCTTGAGGGCGTCGTAAGTCTTGTCGCCGCCGAGGTCGCCCATGGCCACGAACTTGATGCCGTCGAGGTAGGTCGGGCCGTTCCAGTACGTTGGGTTGCGCGCCATCTCGATGGCTTCACCGGTCCTGAAGGCGGTCACGGTGAAGGGTCCCGCACCAATCGGCTTGAGGTTGAAGTCGCAGGTGTTGGGGTTCTTGGCGCCATCGCACTTCTTGATCGCCGTCATAGACGGGATCATGCCGGGCTCGGCCGAGAGTGCGTACGGGAACGAGGCCCACGGTTCGCTCAGCGTGATCTTCACCGTGAGGTTGTCCACGGCGACGATGTCCTTGACGAGCGACATGTAGACGCCGGTCGAAGTGGAGTTACGCGGGCAGGCGATGAACTCGGCGCAGGTCGTGGCGGTAGGCCCGGTGGCGGTGCCCGAGCGATGGCGCTGCAGGCCGAATCGCACAGCCTCTGCGTTGAACTCGGTGCCGTCGCTGAACTTGACGCCGGCGCGGAGCTTGAGCGTCCACTCGGTGGAATCCGCGCTTCCGACGATCGATTCGGCCAACTGCGGCTTGTACGCCTTGGACGTGATGTCGTAGCGCATCAACGTGTCGTAGACCGCAGCCATTTGGATGGCGCCCGAGGTGCCGTTGCCCAATGCAACGATCGGGTCGAGGCCGGCGATGTTGGAGTACGCCGCGAACGTAAGAGTGCCGCCAGTTTGCGGTTGGAGTGTTGTTGTGGGGGCGGCAGTCGTCGACGCGCCTCCGGAGTCGCCGCCGTCGGACGATTCACCGCTGTCTCCGCAGGCAGCGAGAATGATCGTGAGTGCGACGGGCACGGCAAGGATGCGAATCCATCGTGAGAGTGACGTCTTTTGGTCAACGTCATTACGGACTCGGTCGCGCAACTTCAATTTTCCCCCCAGGTAGGTGGTACAGGTCAGGCAAGGCGTCTCAGCCCGGCGCCGGAGTATAGGTGTCGGCGTTGTATCTATCGGCAGCGGGGCAATGCGTTTGAGTGCCGCGCAACGTGTGAGATGTCGCACACGTGTGGTCGCTGCACAGCAGCGATAGAACATCAACGTATGGCGCGTCGTCTTCGTCTTCGTCCTCGTCGCGCGGTCGCATCGCAATGGATGTCCGATCCGCAGATCGCTAGTGCGTATGCATATCTGCGCGCGGGTGGCACACCACTCGATCGTGATCGCATCGCCGCATCGATTTTCCCTGGTCTGAGACTCGCGGGCGAGGGCGCATCTATGCGTTATCCAGGAACAATGCACGGTGCATGGATCAGCGGTGAGCATGCGGCGGACCAACTGATTGCTGAAAATCGCGCCGGCGCCGGCCGCCGCACCATTGTCGTTGGCGCGGGCTGGGCGGGCATCGCCGCTGGTCGGCGGCTTGTCGTGCAGGGTGGCAGCGTGATCGTGCTCGAAGCGGCGTCGTTCGCCGGAGGTCGCGCCCGCACCGATCACACGCTGGGCGCGCCAGTGCACCTTGGTGCCGCGTGGATTCACGGTGTTGATGACAATCCGATTGCGGCGATCGCGGCTGAGGCCGATGTCACATGGGAGCCCAGTGGGTGGGGCGCAAGTCGTACCTATCTGTTGGGTGAGCCCGCGCTCGACGACGACGAACGCGACGCGGTGTGGACGCTGCGCCGCGCCGTCGCCGCGACCGTCGCGGACGCGCGGGCGCGGGCGTCGGTGCACGACGCGCTCGGCCCGGTGTTGCGCGCGGCCCTCGCCGCGGTCGACGCGCCGGCGCGCCAACGCGCCGTGCTCGAGTGCTGGGTCTACGGCGAATACGAGAATCTCTACGCGGCGCCGATCGACGACCTTTCGTTGTTGCACTGCACCGAACCCTTCTCGATGTCGGGTGCCGATGCGACGCTCACCGGCCCGCTCGATCGTGTGATCGCGCACGCGATCGAGTCACTCGATGTGCGCCTGCAAACGACGGTCGAGCGCATCGAGGCGCACGGCACGCGGTGGAGCGTCACATCGAGTACCGCGACCGAGGAAATGGACTCGGTCGTCGTGACCGCGCCGGCCGGTGTGTTGTGCGCGGGCGGCATCGTGTTCGATCCGCCGTTGCCCGACGATGTGCAGGCCGCGCTCGAACACCTGGGCGCAGGTGTATTGGCGAAGGTGTTCTTCGAATTCGACGAGGTGTTCTGGCAACCGCATTGGGCGTTCTGGGCCACAGCAGCGGTTCGTCCGCCGATCGAACTGTGGGTCGACACATCCAAGCTCGCGGGGCGGCCGGTGTTGTGTGGATTCGCAACGGGAGAGCATGCTCGGCGGGTCGAGCGCATGAGTAGCGACGAACTCTGCTCGATGGCCGAAGACCTGCTCGGCGCGGTGCCCGAATTTGGTGGATGGTAAAGTCGATCATGCCGTTGCAGCCGTACATGGACTACGTCTCGGTGGACGATCACCTGCTCGAGCCACCCGATCTCTGGACATCGCGACTGCCGGCTCACTTACGCGACGACGGGCCCCAGCTCATCGAATGCACCGAGCCGATCCCCGACGACTTCGGCCGTACATTCCCCGCGGGCAGCGAAGCGTGGCGCTTCGACGGTGCCATCATCTCGCAGTCGATGGGCATGGGCATCGCGGGCGTGCCGCCCGAGCATCGCGAAACAGCCGCGCTGCGTTACGAATCCATACGCCCCGGCTGCTTTTCGCCGAAAGAGCGGCTCGCCGACATGGACGCTGATGGCGTCAAGGCGCAACTCTGCTTCCCCACGTTTCCGCGCTTCGCCGGCACACGATTCCTGGGTACTCGCAACCGTGAGCTCGCGCTTGCGTGCGTCATCGCGTACAACGACTTCGTGATCGACGAGTGGTGTGGTTACGCGCGCGATCGGCAGATCCCGATGGTGATCCTGCCGCTGTGGGACGCACAGGCCTGTGCCGCGGAGGTCGAACGCACGGCGGCGCGTGGTGCACGGGCCATCAGCTTCCCGGAAAACCCCGCGCCCCTCGGGCTGCCGTCGGTGTTCGATCATTGGTGGGATCCGATGTGGCGCGCGGTGAATGAAACCGGGCTCGTCATCTGCACCCACATCGGTTCGTCGGGCTCGCCGCCCAAGCCGAGCGATGACGCGCCGCTCACTGTGACCTCGATGCTCATGCCGGTCGCGTCGTGGACAACGCTCGTCACGTTTCTTCTGTCGCACGTGTTCGTCGACTACCCCAATGTCAAGCTGGCGCTCAGCGAAGGTGGACTCGGGTGGATACCAGCGGCGCTCGAGCGCGCCGATTACGCATGGGAGCAGCGTCGTCATAGCCGCACCGACCTGCACAAGGACATTCGCCCGTCGGACATGTATCGCGGCCATGTCTACGGCTGTCTGCTCGATGACACCGTCGGTATCTTGACTCGCCACCTCATCGGCGTGGACCACATCATGTTCGAGTCCGACTATCCGCACGCCGACTCCAAGTGGCCGGCATCGCGTGCCTACGCGGAAAAGGTGCTGGTCGACGTGCCCGACGACGAAGCCCACCGCATGCTCGAACTCAATGCGCGCGAACTGTTCCGCTTTCCCCGCCGCTGAGTATCGAGCGCTGGCTATTGAGCGAGGCGCTCGTCGATGAGATCGATGTTCTCTTCGATGAGCTCCTGTTGCACTTCGTCTTCGAGCTTGTGGGGATCGCCGAGGTCGGCGATGTCGTACGCCGCGTTCGCGCGCAGGTTGGGGAAGATGTAGTTCTCTTCTTCGCTGACATGTTGCGCGAGATCGTCCTTGAATTGTGCAAGGGCAGAGGTGAACTCGAATTGGTCAGACTGCTCGACCAGTCGAACGAGGTCGTCGCGGGCCTTGTCGTGATCGTCGTTGGCATGTTGGGAGACGTCATCGCCCAAGCGTTCGGCGACGATGGGGTAGACCCGCTCCTGCTCGACGTCCATGTGCTTCGCGAGCGCGTCGCCCAACTCGGCGAGGATCGGCTCACGCTCCGCGGCAGTTTCAGTAGCTTCGAGCTCCGCAATCATCTTCTCGACCTTGCGATGCTCTTCTTCGAGATGCTCCAAGACGTCCATCGGGACGCTCCCTTCCTGGGTCAGCGCTGGCCCGATACCCGGTGGAGGGACAAGCAAACCGGTAGCTTGCCCGTATGAAGACGGTGGGTATCGAGTTCTTGCAGGGTGAGCCGGCGGCGGTGGACGACTCGCTGTCGAGTGGCTGCAAATATCGTCGCAGTTCGAGCGTGACGCACTTCCAGCCCGATCAGTCGTCGCTGTGGCTGTCCATCATCACCTTCGATGATGGCGGTGAGCTCGAGTGGTCGGTCGAACACGGCGACGAAGCGCTCTATGTGCTCGAAGGCTCCGTGTCGACGGGCGGCTTGGAGTGTCCGGCCGGCACCGCTGTCATCATCGAGTCCGACGCCAAAGCCGCCACCGTCGTGCTGCCAGGTACGCGCGTCGCCCACTTCGGCCCGTGTGACCCGAGTTCGCCGGCCGACGGACCGTTGGGCGCGCCGCATCCCGACGGCCATCGCATTCACGTGATCGGCCCTCGCGGTCGATGGGCGACGTCGACCGACGACCGAGCGGTTCGGTTCTACTCCGACTCGACGTGTGCAACCTGCCGCGTGTCGCTGTTCTACGTCGGCCAGAGGCCGTCGTATCGATCGCCGTCGCACATTCATTCTCAGGACGAGCTGACGCTGGTGCTGACGGGCAGCTTGCGGATCGGACGAGGCGTGGCCAACGCCGGCGAAGTGATGGCGGTGGCCGCTCACCAGCGGTACTCGTTCGAGGCCGCGGGTCCGTGGTCGTTTCTCACCTACCGACGCGACGCATCGTTCATCACGCGCGATCCGAAGTCGGCTGCGGTCCTCGAAAAGCTCAACCCGTCGCTCGAAGAAGTGGGCGACGTTCTCGTCTGACCCGTTCGCCATTCGGCCCGCCAGGCTCATGACGGACCACCCCTCTCGTCGTACCGTCGCGCGGTGGTGAAGCATCGCTTCCTTGCTGCTGTTGGCCGCGTGCTCGGGCAGCACGGCTACGCCGACGGCGACCGCGCCGCCCGGTCAGATCCAACCGACTACAGCACCAGTGAGTGGCGCCGAGGCCGAATGCCGCAACGCGCTGCTCGTGATCGATGTGTATGTCGTCGCCAAACAAACGGGCGCGCCCGTTGTCTCGCGAGCGCAGACGTGCCGCCGTCGTGCGCAGACGCAATGAAGCTGAGCGTGACAATCGGCAGCGTGAGCGCTGACAGCGTCGAGTTTGTGTCCGCGTTCACCGCGTACGGCGAGGCCTCGACGCTGTGCCGGCTGAAGCTGTTGAGGTCGATCTGACCCTCGGCGCTATGCGGAAGCGATGCTGGCGGGCAAGGTCGGGTCGTTGGTACGGCGCGCTCGCAGCGCGAGCATCACGCTCACGACAGCAATCCACAGTCCACCGGCGAGGAAGGCGAAGAACCCCGCGGGGGTGATCCCTGCGATCGCGAGAACGATGGCGACCCAACCCAGCCATTTCGGCAGGACGCGGTACCGGGCGATCGCAATGCCCGACGAGAGAAGGAAGATGACCAAGCCGACCGCCATTGGCATGAAGTCGTTGTCCCAGAACGCCTGGAGCGTCTGTACGCCCCCCGGCTCGAGATCATCAGCGGCCTCGGCGATGGCAAACAGAAGCGTCGCATCGATCGCCGCCCCCACCGCCATGATCGCCGCACCGACGAGGACGAGAGCGGACAGCATGCCGCCTTCACCTTCGGCGCGGCGTACCACCGTTCGGAGGTAGCCGGCGAAAAACACGAGGGCGACGGCCGCGAGCCCGAGGATCGCCGCGCCGATGATGATCGAGTCCTTGTTGTCGACGTAATGGTCGACGATCTCCTGCGCCGGATTGCCGGCGTCCTTCGGTTCACCGCTGGTCACGAATCCGACGATCGCGAGAAGGACGAAGAGTAGTCCCGTCAACGGGATCAGCCATCGCTTGGTATCCATCTGTGCCCCCATACGTGTGACGCAGGTATTGCGTCTTACGTCATCAACGCGCTTTGCGGCTCAGACGTCGAGAGTGCCACCCTCCCACCAGCGTTGTAGCTGCCCCTCCCTGGTGGCGGGGTGCCCGCTCTCTTCGTCGGCGCGGCCGACCAACGCTCGTTCGGTGCGACAAGATTGCGCGATGACCGAGCGTGACGTCGAAACAATTTGCTTCCGTGTCCGAGTACGTGGCCAAACTGCGCCGGCTGGCCGACGCGGTGGAGAAGGGCGAATCGTTCCGTATCCAGATCGCGGGCGAGCGGTTTCGGGTGCCCAAGCACGCCCAACTCAGCATCGAGCACGAACGGTCGGGTGACACCGAGGAGGTCGAACTCCAACTGCGGTGGACGATCACCAATGATGCCGACGACGCCGATAGCGGGACCGACGTCTGACCAGCGCGCCGCGCGGATCCGAACGCGACGGGCGGTTGTCAGCTGGCCTTGAGCTGGGCATCGGATCGAAGGAGCGCCTGGTTGGGCTGGGCCGGCAGCGAAGTGAGCGGCGTCGCGACCTCTGCGACCGTCGGGCCGACGCGATCGGCGTGCGGGCGCAACTTGTCGAGATCGAAGCCGTAGAGCTCGACCGCAGTGCCCGCGAGCATGCGTTGCACCGTGTCGGGCTCGAGCCCCGACATCGTCTGGCGCAACGTCTCACGGGTGAAGGGATGCGTCCCTTCTTCGTGCGGATAGTCGCTGCCCCACATGAAGCGGTCGACGCCGACGGGGCCGAGTGCCGCCTCGATGTCGGCCGGTGTCGGCTGGCTCGCGCCGACGTAGCAATTCTGGTGGAAGTACTCGGTGGCCGAGCGCGGTGGCACGGTCTCGCCGTCGAAGCGCATCTCGCCGACCTTGTTCGATCGCATGTTGTGCATGAACGTGTCGAGATGCGTGAGCGTCGGCGGGATCCACGCACAGCCCATCTCGGTCATGACGAACTTCAGGCGAGGGAATCGCTCGAAGACGCCGCCGAGCGTGAGATAGACGAATGGGCGCTGCGAGTAGAACGACACTTCGATGAAGTGCACGAGCGGCATGGCGGGGGCGTTCTGATATTTGGGTCCGCCGGTGCCGCTGTGCGCGTTCACCGGCACACCCAGTTCTTCGCACACCGCCCAGAGCGGATCGTGGTCGGGATGGTAGAGCGGCTTGATCCAATCGCATGTGGGTGGCACTGAACTGATGAGCACCCCGCCGCGCAACCCATTGGCGTGGCACCACTTGACGTCTTCGATCGCGTCATCGACGTTGTTGAGGAAGATCTGGCCGATGCCGGCTCGTCGCTCGGGTTGCTCGGCGACGAAGTCGACCATCCACCGGTTGTGCGCCCGTATCCCGGCGAGGCGGAGCTCGTATTCGTCGGGAGTGGGCGGTTGGGCGAACAACACGAAGGTGGGGAAGAAGGGCGGCACGGTGTTGGGGAAGATCACTTCGGCGACGACGCCGTCGGCCTCTTGATCGGCGTTGCGCCGCGCCGTGTCCCAGTTGCGCACGCGCAGGTCGGTGTTCTTCAGGTCCTTGAACGGGTTGCGGTACTTCTCGCGCCACGCGTCGAAGTCGTCTCGATACTTCGGGTCGAGACAGTTGCGGTACTGCTCATGGCTCCCGCCAGCATGCGTGTCGGCGGAGATTACGACGTAGTGATCAGTCGGCTTCATCACGAAACCCCCAGGTATCGAACGGTGGATTCGTACGTTAGCGCTGTGCCAGAGGCTCGCGACCCTGGGGATCGGTTCCCCGGGTGAGTTGGAGCGAAACGAACCTGTTCCGAGGGTTTTCGAGAGGTGCAGAGACCCCTCGCTCTGTACGGTGCGGCGCGATGTCTACTTTCGCTTCGGGCTCATGCGCACCTACTGTGTGCCCGCGGAGGGAAATCGCATGGAGTTGGACGGCGTTCGGCGACAGGTCCACGCCGATACGCGGTGGCGCGAATGGGCGGCAGCCCACGGTTTGTCCTACCGCGAGGACGCGCCTGACCTCGTCGGCGTTTGGTTTCCACCCTTCGACGGCATGGAGCGCTACGTCCACGTCATGGGCGGGCAGTGGAACACTGTTGGCTTTTGGGCCTTCAGCCGCGGCACGTGGAACCGTCCACTTGGTAGCGACAGTGGGCACACCTGGATTTTCCACGACTTCGTGTTCGTCAAGCTTCCCGGAGCACTGGCGCCAGAAATCGTCGCAATGAGTCCTTCTGAAGGCTTCGCTCTACTCGGCGGGCGACTCCCGTCTGGTTTCGACTTCTCGTATCGCGGGTTCGATTGGCTCGAAGGAATCAGCCCGCGCATGTCGCCGCAGCTGCTCGAGGGTGTGCTCGAGAACCTCACGCTCCAGATCAACGCGGCGCCGCCGTCGCTGTGGCAGCACTGAAGGGTTGTCTTTGTGGTCGCGCGCGCACGATCAGTCTGGTGAAAGGAGCGCGCCGGTGATCATGTCGGTGACGAAGTGGCTGTACTTCGCCACGCTCCACCGTCGCCTCGTGACGAGCAAGTCGTAGAGCTCAGGCGCGGTTGAAAACCACAGGACGTCGCGCGCATCTCGCATGGTGACGCCCGCTCGGAGATGACCCGAACGGGCAAGGTAGCGCGCATTGTCGGTCATGCGCGCGAGTCGCGCCGCGTCGAGCTCTTCGTGGAGGCTGGCGGCATCGGGGTCGGTCTGTGCAGCAATGCGAAGTAGGAGAAGGAGCGGGGAGATGCGAGGCGACACCTCGCCCACGAGGCGGCCCCACCCTCCTATCACTTGTCGCGGATCGTTAACAGCACGCAGTGCGTTCGATCGCTCTTCGGCCGGCACGGCGCCCGCACCCTCGAGCGCGCTCTGGCACAACGCTCGGACCAAACCTGCTTTGCCGCCGTAGGTCTTGTAGATCGTCGCGACTGAAACGCCGGTGGCGTGCGCAATCGATTCCACCGTCGTCGCCGCGTATCCGTTTTCGAGGAAGAACGCTCGCGCGGTGTCGAGGGCGGCCAGGTGCTGCTGGCGGGCTCGGTCCTGGCGACCGGTTGCATCGTAGGGCCGCACTCGCTTGACGTTTCGCTGTCCACGGACCATACTAATTTCATTCTACTCAACTAGATTGAATAATTGGGGAATGAGTGAGACGCACTCGGCACGGCCGCCGTCGTCGGGTCGATGCAGATTCTCATCCCCGTCATGACAAGCAACGTCGACCTACTCGACAAGAATTTCATGCTGCGATTGGTGGTCTAGGTGAATGAAAACCTGGCGCTGATAGAGCGTTTACGAAAAGCCGTCGACAACCACGACCTCGAGGCGGTCGTCGACTGCTTCACACCTGACTACCGCAACGAAACCCCTGCGCACCCCGGGCGTGGCTTCGAGGGTCGCGCTCAAGTACGTACCAATTGGCAGCGAATCTTCGCCAGCGTGCGCGACCTCACTGCCGAGGTGTTGCGCACTGCCTACGACAGCGACGTGGTCTGGTCGGAGTGGGAGATGCGGGGCACCCGGCCTGATGGCCAGCCGCACATCATGAGGGGCGTAGTCATTTTCGGCGTCGCCGGTCAGCGCGCGTCGTGGGCACGGTTCTACCTCGAACCAGTCGACCCCGGCGAAGGTGGAGTCGACGCCGCGATCGACAAGATCGTCGACCCACAGGCACGACGATGAGCCCGACGGTACGCGATGCGCGACCACCAGCCACGCTTGTTCGCCTCCTGAACCCGATCATGCGGAGCGTATTGCGCACGCCGATTGGCCGAATCGTTCGACCGTTCGCATTGTTGGAGTTCGACGGCCGACGCAGCAGTCGGCGCTATCGCATTCCGGTGAGCTGGCACGAGAATCACGCGGGCGCCCTCGTCGTTACCCCAGCACCATGGCGCATCAATTTTGCCGATGGCGAGCGGGCAACGGTGTACTACAGAGGGAAAGCGCAACAGATGACCGGCACACTCGTCACCGATCCCGGTGCAGTCGCCGACGCGCTGCAGGCGCTCTTCGATGGCGGTACGTCACCGCGCGTGATCGGGCTCGACATGCCCAGGGGCCACCACATCACGGCGTCAGATGTCCGCTCGGTTGGCCGGGCGGCGATCCAATTCGAAGGGATACGCAAGAATGGTTTGTAGTGCGAACAGGAACATGGCTTGGTGCCGGACATGCATGGTGGTCGCGGTGGCCACCACCATGATGACGGTCTTCGCGGCGTGCGGCGGCGATAGCAACGGGGAAGGCGAAAAGACGGCCCCCTCAGGCGCAACCGCTGCGTCTGAGAGCAACGCCGCGGCGCCCACGGCGTCCACGACATCCACGGCGGTAACGGCCGCGTCGGGCTCCGGTTCGGGCACACCTTCTCGCAAGCCCTGTGATCTGTTGTCCAAGAGGATCGCCGAGGATGCACTCGGTGTTCCCGTCGCTGCGCCAACGCAGGTGCCCGGCCCGGGTAACGAGACATGCAACTACCGAGCAACCGATACGTCGGTGACCGCGATGGTCTACCTGACGACCTACACCGCGAAGGGCACAACGGCCGCGCTCGACCAGGCCGCGGCACAGTTCAAGAACGCCTACGCGGTGAGCGGGGTCGGCGATGCCGCACGCGTGAGCATCGACGAGCACGCCATCGGCGTCCTCAAGGGTGATTTCGTGTTCGCTGTCGGACTGATACCGCCGACCAAGGGTCAAACCATCACCCCAGTAACCGAGGCGCAGATGGTCAAACTCGCCAATGCCGTACTGGCCGGGCTCTAGTCCCGTTCGTGAACCGGGGGATCGGTTCCCCCGGTCGAGTTGGTGGAGCTGGAGGGAATCGAACCCTCGGAGCACCGTTTCGATGAACGCCAGATCAGACCCTATTCACCCTGGTCGCGCCCGGTTTCCTCACAATCCGTCGGGCACCGCCATTGCCCGCAAGTGACCCGCTTTTCGTGGGGCGATGTGGGGCACGCGTGGGGCGAGCGCCGAGCCCGACCACGGACCGATCGGCGCTGCCGCTCGCGCGTCGGCGCGCGTCGAGCTGCTCGGTGAGCTCTTCCTGCCGCCCTTCGAACAAGTGGCCGTAGTTGCGCAGTGTCACCGCGGGATCAGCATGTCCCATCCGGTGCGCGACATCGAGCGCGCTGGCGCCGGCGTCGATCAACATGGACGCGTGCGCGTGTCGCAAGTCGTAGGTGCGGAACGTCTCGGGCAGCCCCGCCGCCTGCAGCGCCGGCCGCATCACGCGCTTTCGGAACGCGTCGAGATTCAAGGGTCGGCCGCCTTGGATCGACTCGAATAGCCAATCGTCAGATTGCGCGCGACGCTCATCACGTACCTGGCGCTTCGCCAGCATCCCCGCGAGATCCTCAGCAAGCCACGTCGGGATTGGCAACGACCGATCACCAGCCTCGGTCTTCGGGGGTCCCTCGACAAGCCGATACGGCTCGTCATCGAACGCGTGCACCGGCGTCAATGTCGCGGTGATCGCGACCAGTCGGCGGACGAAGTCGACCGAGCTCACGCGTAGCCCGCACAATTCAGCGGGGCGAAGGCCGAGCAGGGCGAGCAGCCATACCGCCGGCTTGTACGGATCGCGCACATGGTCGACCAGTCGTTGGATCTCGGCCATGTCCAGCATGTCGCCGGGGCGCATCTTCTTCCGTCTGACCGGGATCTCGTGGCCGAGCGCCGGGTTGTCTTTGCGCGCGCCGGCGCGCACCGTCACCCGCATCACGAGCGACACGATCGACACGAGGTCGCGCACCTTCTTGGGGCCGAGGCCCTCCTTGAGCTTCGCCGCGATGAACCGCTCAACGTCGAGGAAATCGATCGACGCCTGCGGGCGGCCGCCAAACCACGGGAGCACATGACCGTCAAGCATGATCCGATACCCGCGCCGCGTGAGCGGGCGTAGCTTCACGGTCGTCGCCCACCACTCAGCGGCCCAGTCATCGAAGCGAACGCGACGCAAACGCGGGTCCACCCATTCGCCTCGAGTCATGTCTGCGCCATTCGTCTCGAGCCATCGCTGCGCGTCGATCTTGCGGTCGAAGATTCGCTCGCGGCTGCGACCATTCGGATCTCGATAGCGGGCTCGCCATCGCCAGTCGCGCTGGGCCAATGGCACACGCTTGGCGGTGCGCGCGCCACTCGCGCTAGTCGATGTAACTCTGCGGAACTTGATCGGTTCGACCGACGCCATCAGCGTGACCCCTTCCGTTCAGCGTCGACCTCGCATACGCGCGACTGCGTGCGCCCGTTCGGATCCCGCCACTTGCCGTTGGCGCTCTTCTCGATCGATCCCATGACGGCACAGAGTACAGGCGGCATGAGACAGTGACCGGGGCCCGACCCTTGCGTCACGCACCCTCGGCTTCGACTCGGCCCTGCATTGCGAAGCGGTCGACGTCGGCCGGGTCGAAGCGGACGTGCCTGCCGATCTTGTGGTAAGCGATGCGGCGTTCGTCGACGAGCCGGCGCATGAAGCGAACGGTGACACCGAGCCGCTCGGCGGCCGCGGCGATGTCGATAAGCGCCGCGCTTGGCGTCGCGAGGCTGGCGGCGGTTCGGCGTTTGGCGCTGACGGCGTCGAAGCGTGCGTGCATGCCGTCATCGCAGCACACCCATCTCCCGCGCCATCTCACAGTCCAACTCACGCTCGGGAAACTTCTCGTGTCGAGCGCCCATTCGGCTGGAGATGAGATGCCCTCTGGAGGCTGGTGTCCGGCGAGCCGCGCCGGCGTTCGCAGCGAGCCGGAGACTGCGATACCTGCTTTCGGTGAACACCCAAGACTGTGCACAAACGCGGCACGCCAGATCAAGCCGCAGGGCTCCACCGAAATTCTCCTCAGTTACGCGCTCGCGGTTCACAAGCGCGTTTCTCCCTGCTGGACTGACGCGTACTCCGGCGATTCGCCCGGAAAGCGAGCGTCCGATCGAGCGTCTCGGGGCGACGACGAGGTTGGCTCGAAGGTCTTTCGCCGGCTCTTTGCTTTCGCCCGCAGTGCGCCCCGCCATCTCACGGAGCGCGGCCCCGCCACCTGTGGTGCAACTGTGTGAATCGACTCGTGATTGCGACGCGACGCGGGTTCGAGCATGCGCTTCCTGTGGCCCGATCGGGAGGTGGGATCGGACGACGTCACGCTCGCGCCGATCGCGAGCGAGGTGCTACGTCCGAGCGAACGGCCTTGCCGTGTCAACAAGTCTGCGGTGCACGGTCGCGCTGGCAGGCACCCCAGAGAGACTCCATGCCCGAGCCCCGTACTCCGAAAGCGGCCGACGGGCGCCCAACAGTCACCTCACGAGATCCTCTCAGGGCTACATCGGTGCCGAACCCACCGAAAGCCCGAGCGTGAGGTGAACAGTGAGATGAAACGTGAGATGGATCGCAGCGCGGTTGGGGACGTGTGACCACCGCCGGGCGGCCGGGGCCGTCCGGCCATGTGCGCCGAACACGGCGGAGCGCAGGCGGTGTCATGGTGGAGCGCCCGCAGCCGCAGGCGCGGACGAACGACTTGACGCCGTTGAGCGCCTCACCACAATCGCCCGGCCGGACTTCTGCGTGTCGATGTCAGACAGCAGCGCGGCGACGGAGCGTGGTGGTGAGCATCTACTGCTCGTGGAGGTCCGCAGGACCTCCAGATGTGTCTCCACATTTTCCGTCGGCCGGGAGGGCTCGTGAGTAGGTCGCGTTCCGTGGCTGCGGATGACGGAAGCGTTGGATCGCGTCGGGGCTCGGGAGGCGGCTGAGCAATGAGAGTTTCGCCGTCGAGTTCGTGATCGATCGGTTTAGGGTGGGGCGTTCGCGAGAAACGCGCACTGGTAAGCCGGCCCGGGTTGCGGATCTGGGTGATGGCGACCATGTGGATTGCGTGGTTCAACGTCCGGTTCCCGCGCCGCGACAGCCGGTGCGCGACACGACCGCTGGAGGAGAACTCGACCGGCGCGGTGCCGTTGCACGCGCCGAAGCGGTCACTTGTGGCGAACCGCCGCGGGTCACCGGTGTAACCGATGATCACCGATGCCCAGATCGGCCCCACGCCAAAGATGTCGACGAGGCGCGTGTTCGACGCCGACACCGCAGGCGCGATCCGCTTGCGTGACTGTGCGAGCTGGCCGTCGATGCTGGCATGTCGTCGAGGACGTCGTGTGCGAGGTCGAGGCGTTGTCGCTGAACCGTCGATGCCGGCGTGATCGACGCGATCAGCGATTCAGCTTGAAACAAAGACTTCCTTGCGGATCCCGCCCGGACGAGCTCACACACGAGCGCATGCAACCGGCACGCAGCACCACGGTCTCATCGGACGCCCTCGAGTATGGCGACCGTGGCATCGATGAGTGCCTCTACAAAGTTGGTTCGTTGGTTGCGGCGTCTCAGGGCCGGGCGTCGGGCCGCGTCGGCGAGCCCGTGGAGTACGAGTGTGGCGATGAGGTTGTCGCGGGCGCGGGCGCGGCCGGGGTCGACGGGGCCGGTGAGTTGCGCGATCTTGCGGATGAGTCGGTCGGTGCCGCTGCGACGCAAGGACCGCGGTGGCAGTCCGCGGGCGGCGACGTGTGCGGCTTGGATGCGTACATAGTGTGCGCCGCCGTTGGGGTTGTCGAGGACTTGAGCCAGGGGCTCGACGAGGGCTCGGGCGCAGTCGCGTAGCCCTGGCGTCGGGTGGGAATCGATCTCGTCCATGTGTTCGATGTTCGGCGCGCCCGACGTGGCGAATGACAAAATCGTGCGGTCGGTTGGCCGGCATTTCACCGTCGATGGGCGCGACGCCACGCCTCGCTACCGTATTGGCGTCGCCCGCGTCGGAAGCGGTGAAGGACAGCTCGTCGTCGCGCTCGCGCATCCGCTGGGTGAGCTCGCTTCGACGTTGGGACGGTGCGGCAGGCGATGCTCGCAATGACGCTGGGTGTCGTGGTGGTGCTCGCGGTGTCGTCGTGGTGCTCCTGCGCGAAAATCTGCGCGGCGTAGGTGGCGCGCAGGGATCGAGTTTTCGCGCGACCTCCTGCTCTTCGTTTCCAGTGGCAGCCTTCGATGACTAGCAGCCGGGACCGCCGCAGCGTCGTGAGCGCGTGGCGGGCACTACCGCGAACTCGTGCGTAGGCTTGCCGTTTCTGCGATGAATGGGGGGCGGCATGGATTGCGTCTCGCCGCCATGCCCTGGCAGCGTTAGCGACGATCAATGCCGGTTTGCGGTGTCCGGCAACGGCGGACGCCTGAGGGAGTGGAAGTCGAGGGACCGCTCTACGTCGTGCGGCGATCAAAAGACGGTACCGAACAGTCGACGAGGGGCCGCTCCGCAACAGTCGGCGATCGTGTGGTCACTGTCTACTTGCGCATCAACGACAAAGCGACGCGGACATTCGAGCTGACCTCACTCGTCTCGTTCGACACAGCCTGAACGCGACAATCGTCGCATCGATTGCCCGCCTCACAGTGCTCGTGATCACCATCGGTTCGCGTGGCGTTCTGCTGGGTCGACACCATCGAGCGCCGGTACTACGGAGTTGCTCATCGGCTTACCCATCAAGAGCGTTGACTGTGCGGTGCGATTCCGTTCATGCTCGACGTCGTGACTCCGGTAGGTGGACGACGGTTCGCGACGCGACTCCAGCAGCCGGCCGACTGTGTCTTCGGTAGGTTGAGCTTCTCGCTCGGGGTGATGGTGGCCGATCGAAGTTTCAGATCGTCTTCGCCTTGAGGATGCAGATCGCTAGGTGCCCGTCGATCACGCTCTGGCGGGCCGCGTCTGAAATTCCAAGGTCTGCCTCCGCGGCCGCCTTGGCGCTGTCGGCCGCCTGCTCCACCTCGACGATCGCCATGCGCAGCGCCGCTTCATCATCAGTCGCGAGACCGTCAACTGCCTTTTGCGTCTTGCGCGACAACTCCCGGACGACCGCTATTAGAACCGGAGACGAACCGGCGTCCGCTTCGACCGCCGCGGTTGCGGCTTCGAGCTGTTCGGAGATGCGAGTGAACCTTTCGGCGGTTGTAGGCATTGCCTTGCCTCCTGCTCTCGATGTGTCTACATGATGTCGCGTCGCGTCGGTCGGCGGCACGTCTCGAGAGGGCGCCGGTGTCTGACAGCGCAAACAGGTAGCGTACGGCGCTCATGGCAATGGAGATCTTCAAGGAGTTTACGTTCGAGGCCGCGCATCGTTTGCCGAACGTCCCCGCCGGTCACAAGTGCGCGCGCCTCCACGGACACTCGTACCAGGTCGCGGTGCACATCACCGGAGCCGTCGGCGATGAGACCGGATGGGTACGGGACTTCGCCGATGTGAGCGGCGCTATGCGACCCGTGCTCGACCGGCTCGACCACTATTACTTGAACGACATCGAAGGCCTCGAAAACCCCACCAGCGAGGTGCTGGCGCGCTGGATCTGGGAGCGTCTGCTGTTGGGGTTACCAGAGCTGTCGCAGATCGTCGTGCGCGAGACTTGCACGTCGGGATGCGTCTATCGGGGTGAGCCGTGAGTGTGGTCGCGCCGCATGCTGACCAAAACCGTGACGAGGTCGCGGTGCTCGCGAGCGGCGGGCTCGACAGCGCGGTGCTGGTGGCTGACTTTCTGCGACAGGGCCGCGTCACCCATCCCGTCTATGTGCGATTCGGTCTCGCGTGGGAGCCGGTAGAGGAGGCGTATCTCCGACGCTTCCTCGACACACTCTCGCAACCCGGCGCGCGTCCGCTGGTCGTGTTGAATTCACCCATCGCGGATGTGTACGGTTCGCATTGGAGCGTTTCTGGTCAAGAGGTACCGGACGACCGATCGGTGGATGAGGCGGTGTATCTCCCCGGGCGGAACCTCCTCCTGCTCGCGATGCCGAGCGTCTGGTGCGCGCTCCATGACGTGCACACCGTCGCGCTCGGCACGCTCAAGGGAAATCCGTTTCCCGATGCCACCCCGGAGTTTTTCGACGGTTTCGCGTCGCTGGCGCGTCGCGCCATGGGCCACGCCCTCGAGGTCGTCACGCCGTTTGCCTCACTCACCAAATCCGACGTCGTCGAGTTGGGACGCGGACTCGCGCTCCAGCACACGTTGTCGTGTATCGACCCGAACGGCGAACGCCACTGCGGGCGCTGCAACAAGTGCGCCGAGCGCCGGCATGCGTTCTCGGCGTTGCAGATCGAAGATCTCACCGAGTACGCGCAGTGGTGATTGAGCGGTGGGGCACGCTGGCATGAGTCGCGTCTTCGTGGCGCCGATCTCATTTGGGCTGGGTGACCTCGTCGTGTCCTTGCCCGTGGTCCAGGCCTTGATCGCGCAGGCGCGCCGCACTGGTACCGAGACGTGGCTGGTCGCGCGCTCCACTGCACAGGCCAAACTTGCGGAGCGCATCGAAGGGTTGGCGGGGTGCGTCGATGAGGATGCGTTCGATCCGGACCCGGACGGAGATCGCTTCGTTGACCTGCGCGACCATCCGCTGCAACGGGACCATTGGTGGGGTTCGCCCGAGTTCGAGCAAGCATTCGGTCAGCTCTCGATCAACGACATCCTCGGTCGCATCAGCGCCGATTTTGGGATCGATGCGCAGTTCACGCGGCCCGTTCCTCTCACCGCCCGCCCTCGACCCGAACTGCGCTCCTGTGTGCTTTTCGTGACGGAGAGCGACGGTCCGTCGAAGCGCTGGTCCGCGGATCGCTGGGCCTCGCTCGCGGATCTCATTGGCGGCCTCGGACTGCAGGTGCGACACGTCACGCGCGACGAAGCGTCCGCCGAGATGATCGCGGCGGGTCTCGAGGCTGCTCGCGCGCCGACGCCCGGCGACGCGGTCGACATTCTCAGCGCGTGCCGCGCCGTCATCGGCGTCGACACCGGGCTGACACACATCGCCGTCCAGCAAGGAACGCCGACCGTTGCGATATATCGCGCGAACACCGTCTACTTCCGGCCGTGGGCGCACGTGCGCGCGGTGATGGGTAACCCGTGCGACGACGTGTGTACGTCGCTCGAGAAGGACTATGCGTACAACGAGCGCGTGAGCTTGCGGGGATTCCGATGGAAGCCGCGGGTCTGCCCGGTGGGCGGACGGTGCCTCGCCCACGTACAGCCGGCCGATCTGTTCCGTTCGCTTGGGGAGTTGCTGTGAACAGCGCCGCCGAGGTCGACTCGCACCCGCAGAGCAGCGTATGCAATTCGCAGCCGCACGGCATCGGCCGGGCGGTCGCGCTCGATGGCCTCTGCGCGTGGAACAACCTTGGGCGCAACGTCGTGTTCGCGGACGAAGCTCTTCGCCCTCTGGCTGTCTTCGACGAGTCTGACTTCGCGGAAGACGAACCGTCGCAGTATGACCTCGACGTCCACGCGATCCTCGAGCTCCCGGGTGCCGGCATCGTGGTCGTGTTGAACCACCTCGGAATGCTGCGCGCGTTTCACGCGGAGGAGATCCGTCGGCCCGGTCCGCTGCGCCGCGTCCGTCCGGTGTGGACACGAACGTTCGCCGCGGACGTGGAACGCGCGCTCGTCGTCGGTGCTCGACTCGTCGGGTCCCGGCCGCGTGAGGAACACGCCGGCGGACTACTCGTGTCGGAACCGCTGACAGCGACGGCCGATGACGACGCCGTGGATGTGAGTGTGCAACTCGAGACGTGGGGGAGGATCACCGCGCTCGCCGCGCTGGCCGCTGATGCAGAGCACCTCGTATTCGGCGGTGAAGGACGAGTGAGTCGGGCGCCCGTGACCGAGCACGGCGTCGGCCAGCCACGCTGGGTGGTCGATGTCGATTTCCAGCCCGCGGCGCTGTTGTGGGACGGCGCCATCGTGTGGGCAGCCGGGAGCGAGCGCTCCCCGACGGCGATCGACGACTACGACTGGGAAGCGATACGAGGCGGGGGGTTCGCCGGCCTCGACCCGACCGACGGGCACGTCCTCGTGAGCGGGCGCTTCCCCGAAGATCTCGCGTGGGGCACAGGGGGCGCCGCGGTGGTGATGATCCCGGGTGCGCTGTGCGCGATAGGGCGCATGGGTGAGCTGCACGTCTTCGACCAGCGCGACGGGTCGGCGATGACCGTGACCGCACCGATCGCGGATCACTCGCTCGGCATCGCGCATGCCACGGCGGTCGGCGACCATGTCGTCTACGGCTTCAACCGCGGTGGATACCGGCTGCACGCACTGGCGATGAGTGCGATCGTTCTATGACTCGTACAACTTCAGACTCTGATGCGGCACGAAACACTTTTTACCTTCACGTAGCTCGTCAAGGAGCGCATCCAGCGCCGTTTGCATTGTCGTGAGCTGCCGACACAGAACGGGCAAGCGCGCCCGGTACGCGTCGCGGTCGGGGCGCGGTGAGCTCGCGGCGCGTTCAGTGAAGTGGATGCGAATGACGAGGATGGACAAGCGATCGAACACCATGGCCGGGCTCTCGGTAGCGGGTGTCGCCGACGCCCTCTGAGTGATTGCGCCGTCAACCGCGGCGTCGATCGCCTCGACCAAATGATGCCGCCTCGCGTTGAGTGCATCGATATCCCGCTTGGCGCCGGCGACCGCCGCGTCGTCGGTAGGGTGGCTGCGTATCGAGTCCTCGCGGTTCCATTGGGTGAGGTTGTTCTCGTGGAGATCCAATAGCAGTTCCGTCACTGCGCCCAAAGGTCGGCCGGCGCTCTCGGCGAGTGCGCTGCGGAAATGAGTCACAACGTCGACTACCGAAGGGAGGCGTTCGACCGGTGGCGAGGACATTCGGTGCGACGTTACCGCGGAAGGCCCGACCAAGAGGTCAAGCGCGACCTTGCAGATAGCGCAACACCGACCGCGCCGCGAGCACGCCCTGCCCCATAGCCGCCGCTACGCGCCAGTACGACCCGGCGACCACATCACCCGCGGCAAGGACCCCATCGCGCGACGTGCGCAGCTCCCCGTCGACAACGATCGCCCCGCGGTGATCGAGCTCGAGCTGCCCTCGGAACAACTCCGTGGACGGCAACCGCGCGATCCTTACGACCAAGCCTCCGGTCTTGAGCTGGCGACGTTCCCCGCCGCCAGACCGGACGAGGACGATCTCCTCGAGCCGATCGTCGCCCTTCGCCGACTCCAGCTCCCACCCTGGGAGGTCCTCAATTCGCGGCTCGCTGCGAACCTGCTCGACAATGTCCTGTCGTGCGGTCAGCGCGTCGGATCGATGGACCAGCCTCACCGACGAGCCTGCCCGCGCGAGCTCGAGCGCATCGAGGGTGGCGCTGTCGCCGCTACCGATCACCACGACATCACGCCCGACGAAGCGCCCCCGATCAGACTCGAGCCGGTACGTGACGTCACCACCGAACCCTCCATCCACCGCGGCCGGAAGATACTGTTTATCTGTACCTGTGCAAAGCACCAGGGCCCTTCCATGGACACGCGAGCCATTCACTTCGACCCAGCGCTCGCCGAGGTCGGTGCGAGTCGCAGATTGCGAAACTCGGAGTCGATCGCCGAGGAATCCTCCAATGCTTGCCGCAGCGAGCGACCGGTCTCGAAGCGTCCGGCCGCGACATTGCGCACGGAGTGCGGGATCTCGCCGATCTGGCCGCCCGGCTCTGAGTCACGCTCGACGACAACGGTGCCGAGCTGGATGTCGAAGCACTCCAGCGCGCAGCTCACCCCGGCTGCCCCCGCGCCAACGATCACAACGTCGTGGTGCTCTTCGGCGCGCATCATTACCCCCTATGTCGCGTTCTGAACTTGGCCCTTCGAGCGGACACTTATGCTCCTTGTTGTTGGTGTTGCTTGAGGTGTTGTTCGTACTCGACTGGTGGTCGGTATCCGAGCGAGCTGTGGAGTCTGTCGGTGTTGTATCACGTGAGCCATTCGAACACCGCGGCGCGAGCTTCGGCTCGCGTCGCGAAGTACTC
>JBDSMH010000217.1:0-20249 GCA_039915945.1 Acidimicrobiales bacterium
GTCGCAGTGGTCTCGGCCACGAACATGCCGCCGCCGAGCGTCACCGCTTGTTTGGGATGCAGAAAGGTGCGCTGGGCAGGCTGCCCGTGGGCGATGACGTCGCTTCGCAGGTGGTCCCACTCGGAAATAAGAGGCCCGCACGCGCCGATCGTTAGCTTCGGCGGGCCGCTGTTCGATCATGGTGATCGACACGATGAACCGAGGCCGTCGTTGATCGCCACGTCGCCGAGGTCGCCAATGTGGCCGTCCCGTAAGCAACACCGCGCTGGCATCTCGTTGCACAACCCGTTGCGGGCTGTAGAGCGCCTGATAAATGGTCTCGACCGCAACACGTCGGCCATGGACGACGGCGAGCTCGTGCACGACTGTGCGCGGGTCTCCAACGCTGATCGAGATAGCCCTGCACGACGACACGAAGCTCGCCGTCGTGTTCAAGAAGCCGAGTCTTCGGGCGCGGTCGGCGAGCCTGCATCATCGCCTACGCCGCGTGCGGCCGATAATCGTCATCCACGGATCGGTTCCGTTGCATTCGGTCGGTCGTCGAGACTGGAGCGGCAGCGACTCTATTCCTCGGCTCGCCGCCGACGTGCTCGTCGATATGCAGCCAGTGGCGAGCGCATCCGCAGATGCGTACGATTCGGACACCCGTCAGAAGATGCTGGACGCTGCAATCGAGATAGCAGAACGAGCCCGAGCGGCCGTCAGTGCATAGCGGTGGGCAAACCATCGTCAACACTGCGCCGACCGCCAGGCAGTCGCTCGGTAGCCAGACGTCCCTTTTCCACACCTCGTTCAGGCACGACCTCGGTCGCGAGAGGGGAACTTGCATCGGTAGTAGGCCTGCCCGTTGTTCCACGACGCTTGCATCTTGCGCCGGCACACGCCGCAGCGCATGAGGCCGGAAAGCACGTATGGGTGTCGAGTGCGTTCTTTTGCGGATGGGGGCGCGCTGGCCGGTTGCAAAGATCTCCTGAGCTGCTTCGAACATGTCGGCGCTTATGATCGGTGGATGGGTCGGGTGTTGGGACCGGATCCATTCGGTTTCGTCGTTCTGCAACGGTTGTTGTTGTGGCACTCAACACACACATCCGACCGTTGACCAAGACGCACACCTCTCCGTGCTTCAGGCGGCGCGTCGGACGCGGATCCTCGGCTGTCCCGAGGAGTGTCGCCACTCCAACGTCGTAGTCGTACGAACGCCGAATCAAAGCGCCCCCTCTGGATCGGCACTATTTTCACCGAGCGAAGCACCGACGCGTGGTACGACTGGCCCCCGAAGCGCTCTCACGTAGACCTGCCCGCCGAGCTGTCGCCACGTGTTCGGATGTCGAACCAATGCGGGAGCGGTGCGGTAGGGAGGCCGGTGTGAACCTCGACGCCTACCTAACAAATCCGTGTGTGTTCGAACCGGCCAGCTCGAAGCGAGCATCGAGCCTCGGTCCCGGCTCGTGCATCCGCGCGGAGCACGTCTCGGAGCCGGCGAGTATGGGCATAGCCAAATCATCGACATCTCCTGCTCGCTCGCCGCTGACGTCACTCGCTGAAGTACCACGTTGCATGGATTGGAGAGACATGTCCCTGTCACTGTGGTCACCGGACTCCTTGGATCGGACAAGACCACGCTTCTGAAACCAGTCGCGCCCTCGCAGCGGAGCTCGGCCCGCAACCAGACAGTTAGTGGCGTTCATCGACCAACACCGTGAGCCATCAATGAGTGTGTCGCGGACCTGTTGTTCGTTGTTGGCGATGAAGACTGGCGTAGCGCGTGAACTGAGCCCTCGTGTCAGCGGGCTGCGTGGTGTGTCGCATTGTCCAGGCGTACGCGTCGTCGGCCTTGAGCGGTTTGCTAAATAGGTAGCCGTGGCCGTAGCCGCATCCGAGTTCTCGGAGGAACTGGAGTTGGTAGGGATGTTCGATTCCCTCGGCGATGACGTCGTGGCCGAGCGTTTCCGCGAGGGCGATAATCGCGCGCACGATTGAAGCGTTGTGTCCTTCGTCGCGGAGGCTCTGCACGAACGATCGGTCGATCTTGACGGTGTTGATTGGTAGGCGGTTGAGATAGCTGAGCGACGAGTACCCCGAACCGAAGTCGTCGAGGCTGACCTGCACACCGAGTGCACGTATCGCGGCGATGGCGGCGATCGCGTTGTCGACCCGATCGACGAGCACACTCTCGGTTATCTCCACGTGCAGGCGTGAAGCTGGTAGCGCGGCTTCATCGATGGCTGAGTGGATGGCGTCCACCAGTCCGGGTTGTCCGAGTTGTGTCGCAGAGACATTGACGGCGATCCATAGGTCGGCCGGAGTCCTTTCGTCTTGTCTCCAAGAAGCGAGTTGCTTCAGCGAGTGTCGCAGTACCCAGTCGCCGATCGAGAGAATGACGGCGCTGCGTTCGGCGATAGGGATGAATTCCGTTGGTGCGACGGATCCGAGTACGGGGTGGTCCCAGCGAAGCAGCGACTCGAAGCCCACGACTTCCAGAGTCGATAGTTTGAGCACGGGCTGGTACACCACGTGGAGCTGGTGTTGATCGATCGCTTGCCGAAGGTCCGTCTCGATCTTGAGCCGACGTTGAGTGCGAGCCTTCGCCGCCGCATCGAACATTGCTATCTGCGCGCGCCCGTCGTCTTTGGCTTGGTACATCGCCGACTGGGAGTCGCGGATCAGCGATTCGGGTGTGTCGCCCTCCGCGGAGAGAGTGACGCCGACGCTGGCCGTCAGCTGAAACTGGCGATCGCCGACTCTGATGGGCTCCGTTAGGCAGTGCACTGCCTCGGTCGCGAGAGCTTTTGCCGCAGAATGCGAACCAACGCCTGCGCGCACCAATACGAACTCGTCGCCGCCGAAGCGGGCCACGACATCGGCGGCCGGAAGCCCGAGGCGCAGCCGCTCGGCCACCGCCAACAACGTCAGATCCCCGATCTCGTGGCCAACCGTGTCGTTGATCAGCTTGAACTGATCGAGATCCATGACAGCAACCGCGACGCCGTCGATCGGACGCGTCGGGCTGGCCAGATAAGAGCGCAGACATTCGGTCAAGCCGGTGCGGTTGGCGAGCCCAGTGAGCATGTCATGAGTGGCTTGGTGTGCGAGGGTCATCTCTGCCAGGTGACGCTCGGTGATGTCGAGCATGGTCCCGGCGATGACCCGGGAGCTCGGGTCCTCGAAGCGGCTGGCGCGCACCAAGACCCACCGGATCTCGCCGTCGGGGCGGACGATGCGATAGGTGCACTCGGCGTCGGGCCGGCCGGAGACGAGCGCGTCGCTGAGATCACGAACCAGGGAGCGGTCTTCGGGATGGATGTGGTCGAATCCAAAGACGGTGACTTCTTGCGGCTCGTGCCCCAAAATCCGCCACATTTCGTCGGATCTCGTCACGAGGCCCGTGTCGATGTTTGTCTCGAAGCTCCCCAAGCGCGCCGACGCCTGCGCGTCGGCGAGGCGCTGTCGATCGGCACCGAGCTGACGGAGCAGCTCGACTCGCTCGCTCACATCGCGAGCAATGGTCGATGTGCCGGTGACTGCACCGGTTGCATCCCTGATCGGCGAAATCGAGATGGCAACGTGGAACTCGCTGTTGTCCGCGCGAAGCCCGACGGTCTCGATGGACTTCGCGGTCTCGCCGCGACCGATCCCTCCGATCAGGTCACTGAGTTCCTGACGGCCTGCGGGCGGAGCCAACGCACCAAGATGTCGGCCGACGATCTCCGATGCCTCGTAGCCATACAGCGCGGTTGCTGCCGAATTCCATGTCGTGATGAGGCCGCCCAGGCCTGCCGAGAAGATTGCGTCGTTCGAGGACTCGACGATCGCTGACAGCCGAGCCGCCGTCTCCTCACCCAGTAGCTGCTCGGTTACGTCTACTGACGCGCCGATGGTCGCGACCTGCATCCCTGCGTCGTCGAACACCGGCGTGTCGGTCACCGTCACGGGTATTTCGGCCCCATCTTTCCTTCGGAGCCAGAACGTTCCGGTCCGCGGCTGGCCGCTTTTGAGCGAGGATCGGACATCGTCCCCTCGATGGTCCCACCTTCGAGTTGTTGGAAGGACCGTCCAGACGTGGCGCCCGATTGCTTCGTCAGCCGTCCATCCATACGTCGACTCGGCGGCGTGGTTCCAGTAGATCACCGCGCCTTCAGCGTCGACGGCGACGATGGCCTGGCCGACCGCAGCCATGAGAGACGATTGGAACCGAAGCGCATTCTCCGCAACCTTGCGGTCGGTGATGTCTCGGAGGTTGCCCACGATGACGCCGACGCTCGGGTCGTCGACGAGGTTGGTGGCGATCTCCTCGAGCCAGCGCACCTTGCGGTCACGATCGAAGACTCGGAATTCGGTGCGAACCTGGTCGCCCAAGCTCGCGATGCTGGCGAAGTCGGCGAACACGCGAGCTTGATCATCGGCGTGGACGAGCGTCATGCCGTTCAAACCAATGAGTTCGGTCGGTTCGACACCGAACAAGCGCCGGGAGGCGGCACTCACCCATTCGATCGTTCCATCGGGCTGGAAGAACATCACGAGGTCGTTGGATTGAGCGAAGATCGCTTCGGCCTTGGCGCGCGCCGCCTGTAAGCCGCCGAGCAATTGCCCGCTGGCCGATTGCTCGACTGCTTCTACACGCTCTACACGCTCTACACGCGGAGTCGAAGACGCGTCGGTGAGCGTGTTTGTGGGCGGCGGCGATCGATCCTGCTGACGTGCTTTGTGGCGGTACATCTGCGCGTCAGCGGCCTTTAGTAGAGAATCGACGGTCGAGTCGGCCTTGCTCGCGGTAAGCCCCACGGAGATGGTGATCGAGACCTCGGACGCGCCGAATTGGAATGGCTGCGCCATCACATCGTCGAGCCTCGCCGCGATCGCGGCGGCCGCGTGTGACGTGAGGTCGGGACAGACGACGACGAACTCGTCGCCCCCGAAGCGCGAGAGCAGATCACCCTCCCGCAAGGCGCGTCGTGCCCGGGTTGCGACCTTGACGAGCAACTCGTCGCCAACATGATGCCCATAGGTGTCATTGACGGCCTTGAAGCCGTTGAGGTCCAAGAACAACACCCATAGCGGCGACGCGTCTTTGACGCAGCTGTCGGCCAAGTGCCGCTCGATGTAGCGGACGGCGGACCGACGATTGGGAAGCCCTGTCAATTCGTCGTGCTCAGACTCGCTCGCGAGACGATGCTCCAGCGCCTTGCGCGCGGTGATGTCGACGTGAAAGAGCACGACCCCAGCTCCTTCGGTGACCGGCGCCGCCGACGCCGAAAGCATGAACCAGCGGTCTTCGATCTCCGACGCGCATGGATAGTCGTAGTCGAAACGTTGGCGGTCACCGGAGAGGATCTGTCGTATACCGGAAGCGATCGTCCCGGCGTCTTCGGATCCCGCAGTCGCGGCGCGATCGCACACCTCGAGGTAGTTCACGCCCAGCCCCGTCGTCGGCGCCGACCCGCCGTTCAGCTGCGAAAACAAACGCCATGCCTCGTTCGTATCGACGATCACCCCATCGTCGTCGAGGACCGCCGCAATCGCGCTCAATCGGTCGAACGCAAAGGACCGTAACTCCGACAGACGCTGAAGCGGACGCGCGAGAAGATGGGGGTGCTCGCTATTAGAAACGTGCACGTCACCTTCTTCGAGGTCAGCCTTGGAAACACCAGACGGAGGCTGGATCGGGTGCGGTGCAGCGGTGCCAGTCCATCGGCCGGGCACGGCACTACTTGAGAGGTCGACTTTTCTCGATGACAAGTTTGCTTGTTGCCGCCGCTCAACGCCCGTCGCCGTTCTGGCGGAAATTCACCGCGCGCGCCTATGAGGGCTGGATCCGCTCCACGCTGTTCGCCCAAAGTTCTGTTCGCCATGCATCGTCTCGTTGCATCGCACCCTCCGACGGACCGCTCGTCCAACTGAGTCGTCGCCGGCCGATGCGTGTTGAGGACATCACCGAGAGCGGCGTGAAGTCTTGGGCGCCATCGACATGATGGTCGAGCACGGCCGCCCCGAATGTTTTGATGCGGACGCGCTCTCGGCCCGTGTCTGAAGGACACTGGCAGCGCAGTCCGTTGCCGGATCGTGACTTCACAGTCCTTCAGCCGATCGGGATACGTGGGGGCTCGAACTTTTTTTGACGCCCCGAGGCTCCGCGTGATCGATCCCGGTGCGACTAGCTCCGGGCGTTTGGTCCGATTGGGGGATCCTCGCCGGTATCGATGAGGTTTTCGGCGACCTCGCGCAGTTTGATGTTCATGTACTGGGACGCGCGGCGCAGTACATCGAAGGCTTGGTCGGCGGTGATTCGTTCGCGTTCAATCAAGATGCCTTGCGCTTGTCCGATGAGCTCGCGAGTGCGGAGCGCTTCGATGAGGTTCGCGGTCTTTCTTTCGTCGGTTTCTTTGTCTTCGGCGGAATCGAGGGCGAGGCGTGCGAGGGTGGCGAAGAGTTGTCCCTGTGCGCGGTCGGTGGCTCCGAACGCATGAGGGAATCGACTGTAGAGGTTCAGGGCACTTGCGCGGCCCGACGATTGCAGCGAGTAGGCGAGGACGCTGCGGATGCTTGCACTCACCGCGGTAGGGGCGAAAGTCGGCCATCGGGGTTCATCGACGAGGTCCGCGGCGTAGAACGTTGTGCCTCGCGTCGACGCGTCGAGGCATGGCCCTTCGTCGGCGTCTATCTGCAACTGGTCGACTAGGACCACCAGAGCGCTGCTCGCGGCGGCAGTGGTCACCGACCCGCGGTCGACGACGAGTATGCCCGCCGCGTCGCAGCCGTCGACCGCCCGCTCGGCAAGGTCGACGATCTTTTGCAGCGTTCCTTGCACGGTCCCGGGTGCGAACAACGCACGCGCGACCTCAGACAGGTTGGTTTCTAGATCAACGAAGTCGTCGGGTAGCCGCACCTCACCATTTGAGCACGGTTTGGGAACGCGCGGGAACGTGGTACGTTGTCTACAGCTTTCGACAGCGAGGGTCCCTCCAAGCGTGGCTTAGCCGGCGCATTGGTCTTCGAAAGTTGTCTCGTGAAGAGCCTCCGTCTGTCGGTCTTGAGAATTGCGAAAACGCTACGACGGGTGTCGCCGTCCGCCCGTGCGGAAAACCTCGAGTCCGCTCCCGCGTGGGTGATGACGGCGCCAACCCCTCCAGGCGCGATTCGACACGCAACCACTGCGCACCCTTATAAGGATTTTGAGATCGACGTCCGATTCGAGGCCGAAGGGGCCGTCGTGGGCGTGCGCGGCGACGTGGACGTGGTCACTGCTCCGACGCTCGCCGCTATCTTGGGCGTTCTGGTCGATCAACACCATCGACACGTCGTCTTGGATCTGGCCGCGCTCGCGTTCATGGACGCCTCAGGCCTCCACGTCATCGCGGAGACCTCGTCACGGCTGACGCAATCAACTGGAACGCTCACCGTGCGCGCCGCTCCGGCTCAAACACTGCGGATCCTCGAGATCACCAGAGTGAACGATCTCGTCGTTCTCGAAGCGCCCGATCCGAATGTCACCGCGCTCGGCGCCGAACAACGCTCGGGCGATCGCTCTTTCAGCGTCGACAGCAAACCAGCCGATCTCTCCGCAGACTTGGTCGCAGTCGGTTCGAGGACCAACAACCAAGTGATCGATGCCGCGCTGCGCCTTGTCACGTCGCTCGCCGCAGCGACAGTCGACGGTGCCGATGGCGTCAGCGTCACACTCGAGCGTCACGGACAACCGGCCACGGTGGCGGCGAGCAACGACACGGTCTTGCGTATGGACAACGACCAGTACCAAACCGGTGAAGGCCCCTGTCTCGCCGCCGCGACCGAGGGCCACTGGTTCCACATCGAATCATTGGTCGACGAGACCCGCTGGCCGGCGTTCGTGTCGCGTGCCGCAGAAGAAGGCATCGGAAGCATCCTCTCCACACCCCTCATGGTCGCGGAGCGGCCGGTGGGCGCGCTCAACATCTACTCAAACTCTGAACGAGCGTTCGGAAGCGACGAACAGGAACTAGCGGCGCTCTTCGCGACCCAAGCCTCTGCCATCTTGGCCGACGCACGACCCGACGCTAATGACGACAGTGCGGGACAGCGGATCGCGTCCGCGCTGATCGCTCGAGACGTCATAGCGCGCGCCCAAGGCGTGCTCATGGCCCGCCAGAACGTGAGCGCAAACGACGCGGCCGCCGTACTGCACCGATCGGCTCGCGCTGCCACGGTCACGGTCCTGCAGTACGCCATCGGCGTTGTCGATTCGGCCAGCACCGGTACCCGCAGTAGGAGCCAAGGCGATGGCTGAGCCGATCGACGTGCTCGAGAACGCCCGTCGAGACCTCGGGCTTTCCGTTGCCGAGCTATGGGTGCGCTACTTCGCGCTCGGCGGCATGCGTACCGCCTTGGAAATCGAGGCCTACCTCTACGGCGCCCTCGTCGCCAGCACCCACGACCGCGACGTACTCGCCGTCGCCCTCAACGAACGATTCGCGGAACTCGGCGGCGACCACCCAGTCCCATACACGAACGATGAACAAATCACACCGAACGATCTCACGTCCGAACCGACAGACGACCAACCCCACTCCCCGGAAGCCCCATCAACCTGATCGGTGTGCTGCTCCGACCGTGGAGTTCAGGAAGCTCGGGATCAGCAAATGGTTCTGACGTTGCCGAAGGATGTTCAACGCCCAGGGCAGGCAGAGCCTCCGTCGAACGCATCGCTTCACCTGGGCCACCCTGACGATGAGCGGCGCAACTGGTTTGGCTGGGGCCACGTTGGCCACGACGGGTTCACGGTGTCGGCGTGCGGACTACCCCAGCCGAGCTCGTGATCACTGTCGAGGCGCCAGTCGGCCCATCGTGTTCGGGTAGTACTGGCCGGGTTGCAGGTCGGCGACGTCGGCGTTGAAGTTGGAGATGAATGGCCACTCGGCCTCTTTGCCGGGCTGCGGGGCTTGATTGAACGGGCCAAACTCTCCGCCGCCCGCGCGCTCGTTGCCGACCAGCGACCACGCCTGGCGCTTGTATGTCCAGTTGTCGGGCGCGAGGCGGTGGCACTCGTTGAAGTGCCGGATCGCTCGGTCGCGATCGCGGGTGCGCCAGAGTTGGTTCGCCAGTTCGAAGTGCGCGGCGGCGCGCGACGCATTCAGCCCGCGTGGCTGCGATGCAGCGATCACCTCGTCGGCGCTCATCGCGTATCGGCTCCGAGCGCCATGCTTCGCCCAGTCACGGATCGCATCGGGGTACGCGTCGCGGTCCTGGCCGCCCTGCAGGATATTCGTGAGATTCATCGCCGGCGTCGTCGCGGCGCCCGGGTTCGATTCAGCCAAGGCTGCCGCGTCAGCGGCTTGCCGGGCCCGTTCCGCCATCATCTGGCGCATTGACTCCGGGTACACGGTGGCGCCCGGCCAACCCGGCTCAGGGGGACGCACGATGACGCCCCGTTCGTCGATCCAGATCACGTTCGGGATGTTGACCACACCGAACAACGTGTCGAGCTGATGGGTCGGATCCAACAGGGATGGGTGCTCCGGCCGTGCTGCCTCGATGAATGGTCGGGACGCTTCGGGGCCGCTCAGCTCGAGGGACACGGTGACGATCTCGACTCCGGCGCCGTGCAACTCGTTGCGTAGGGACTGCCACACGGGCAGGTCGAAACGGCAGCCTCAATACGGCGCCCACGCAACGAGGACCACCTTCTGGCCGCGCAGCGACGACAACCTGAACTCGTTACCGTGGAGATCATCGAGCACCAATTCCGGAGCGACTGCGGTGACAAGCGCTCGACCGCCGATCGACTCCGGTCCGAGCGCCCACAGACCGCTCGCCTCGTCGTGTACCACCGCCATGCCCAACCGATCGGCCACCGTCAGCACGTCGAACCCACCTTGCAGCGGTACGCACACGTCGCCCTTGCAGGCGCCCTCCGGTTTGATCGCCCAGCCCGTCGCCGTCTCGAACGTGGGCACATCGATGTCTGGGCGTTCAAGGATCATCGCCGGATTGTACCCAGGAGCCTGAACGTGCCGCTGATCGGTGCGGCTCCAGCCGTGCCCATGCGTTCGCCGAGCACGCACGCCGCGGAGGCGTGCCGGCCGCACAGATCAACATGGCCGATCGACGCCTCGTTGGGGTCGCCGCTCGGGTTCGGTGAGGGAGAACGGTTCACAGATGCGGCGGATGATCAAACGCGCCGAATATGTTCAGCGACTAGAACCTGGTCGTATCGGCTCCGTTATGAGCGTCGATGAAGGCAACGCAGCCATGAGCGCACGCCAACCCACAAATCCCCACCGCGCCCCTTGCGCGGGATGCGCCGTGGCGATATTTACGCCGCGACGAACCACGCCTCCCACGGGTCGCGTGTACCAAGGTTCTACTTGCCCTGGAGTGGTGCACGGTCCCTCGGTTCGTTGTCGACGACGCCGAAGATCTCCTCGAGGCGTGCGCGCAGCTCCGCCAAGAAGGCATCGTGCTGAAACGCCTCGACGCTCGTTATGTGCCGGGGGTGCGCACTGACTCTTGGCGCAAAGTCAAGACTGCGGCGTGGCGTATCAACCACGGTCCACGACGCCTTCCGCCAGTGGGCGGAGCGTGTCCGTCGCGGCTACGACGCGGTCTCTGAGGCGCATCGCGCCGACGATGACAGTCCTCGCGACTACGTCAGTTGGCTCGACCGTCTTGACGCGTTGGTTGCACCTTCGAGCGCGGTCGTCGATCTCGGCTGTGGTTGCGGGGTACCGGTCGCACGGCTCCTTGACGCGGCGGGTCATCGCGTGACTGGGGTTGACTTCAGCGCCGGGCAAGGCGGCTTGTACCCCACGCCAGCTTTGTGTGCGAGGACCTTACGGAGCTGTCGTTCGAAGATGGACTGTTTGACGCAGCCGTGTTCTTGTATTCGATCATTCACCTGCCGCTCGCGCAACAGCCCGTGGTGTTGTCGGGTGTGACGCGTTGGCTTCGTCCGGGCGGTGTCTTGTTGCTGACGGCGGGTGTCGACGCGTGGACTGGCTCTGAGCGACGATTGTTCGGAACGTCGGCGATGGACCGATTGTCCGGCGACGGCCTCGCAACCCTGCGATCCCGATAGAGAACCATCGCGCGGCTTGCCTCACCGTTCATCGATCTGCGAGGTAGGCCCCGAGGGGCGTCCAGTACATGTTCTGCGCGCCGTCGGCGATGTGCGCGGCGGCCGCGGTCGATGCTGCAGCGCTGCGGCGCTGAGTATCGAGAGGCCGGTGGACGCCGCGGTTGCGGAGAACGCCACGAAAGCGGTGAGGCGGAGCGCGTCGCGGAAGTCGGCGTCATGAAGGATGGCGCGCCATTCGTTCAGGCCGAGGTGGCCGCCGGTGATTGTCCCCGGTCGTAGCGATACGAGCAGGAGCCCGACAATCGCGCCGCCGAAGAGCACAATGAGCGTGATCAACGCGGGGAGCAAGCCGAGTGGTATGCCGCCGCGTCGTTCGGAAGGAAGCCGAGCATGTTCGATCGTCGGTTGCGGGCCGCCGTTGATCGCCCGTTCGCCGTCGTCGCGCAGCGGGCGTCGGCTCGTGCGCTTCGAGCTAACTGGGTCACCTTCGCCGGGTTCTTCGTCGGTGCCGGTGCGTGCGTCGCGATTGCGTTCGATCAGCGGGTCGTGGCATTGGCGTTGTGGATTGCGAACCGGCTGGCGGATGGTCTCGACGGGGCGATCGCTCGGCGCGTCGGTGCGACCGATCGTGGAGCGTTTGTCGACATCGTCGCCGACTTCGCGATCTACGGCGGGTTCATCGTCGGCGTCGCCTACGCGCAGCCCGATGCTCGCGTCGCCGCGGTCGTGTTGTTGTTCGCCTACTACGTGTCGGGTGCGGCCTTCCTTGCGTGGTCGTCGCTCGCCGAGCGCCGGTCTCGCGCCGCCGACGACAATCGCTCGTTGCATTTCGTCGGTGGACTCGCCGAGGGTGCCGAGACCATCGTCGTCTACGCACTGCTGTGCCTCTGGCCCAGTGCGACCGAGACCATTCTGTGGGTTTTCGCGGCCGCTGTCGGGCTCACCTCGGTGCAACGAGTCGCGTTCGCGTGGCGTTCGCTCAGCGGCCACGGGCCCTCACGCGATCGACAAGACGAAGCAGTGACAAGACCGGACGGATGACGCGGCGCATGTTCGGTGAGAAGTACTTGGCTCGCAGTACATCATCGGCGGCGCGGCTTGGGCCTTCGGAGAATGTGGGGTACGCGTGAACGGTTTGGGAGATGGTCGCGATCTTCGCACCGGTGGCGATCCATGCGGTCAACTCGGCGATCGACTCGCCCGCCGCAGTGCTGACCACGGTCGCGCCGACGAGGCGGCCTTTCGGGTCGCCGATCAGTTCTGCGAAGCCGCGGGCGTCACCGTGTGCGATCGCTCGGTCGAGGGTCGCGTAGTCGAATCGCTGCACCAACGCCTTGTCTCCCCAGCGATTGCGGGCCGCGATCGCGTCGAGGCCGACGCGCGCGATCTCGGGATCGGTGAACGTGACCGACGGGATGTTCGTATACGACGCTCTGCGACGCATCGAGAAGAGTGCGTTGGTGTCGACGATACGCGCCTGGTACGCGGCGACATGGGTGAATGGCATCGCACCGGTGACGTCGCCGGCGGCGAAGATCGCATGCGATGAGGTGCGGAGCTGATCGTCGACGGCTACGTAGCCGCGCGAGTCGAGTTCGACGCCGACCGACTCGAGGCCGAGGTCGGACGTCGTCGGTCGCCGACCCACCGATACGAGAATCCGGTCGAACCCGAATTGGGCGGAAGCGCCTCTGTGGTCGGTGGTGAGCACGAACCCGTCACCGTCGGCGGCCGGCTCTACTCGGGTCGCCATCGTGGCCGCGCAAACCTCGATGCCTTCGGCCTCGAGAACCTGTGCGAGGTGTTCGCCCACGTGCGGTTGCTCGCGCGGCAACAGGTGCGGCATCGCCTCGATGATGGTGACCTGCGCGCCGAGTCGGGCGAAGGCTTGGCCCAGCTCGCAGCCGATTGGCCCGCCTCCGAGAACGACGAGCCGCCGAGGCAACGCGGTGAGCTCCCACACGTTGTCGCTCGTCAGCGGCGCTGCGGGCTCGAGGCCGTCGATGCGGGGAACGACGGGACGCGAACCGGTCGCGATGAGCGCTCTGCGGTAACGCAGTTCGCGGCCGTCGACCGAGATTGTGCCCGGCCCTGTGAATCGTCCGTGGCCGATGATCACGTCGACGCCCGCGTCGCGCAGCCGCTCGGGCGAGTCGTGCGGCTCGATCACGCGCTGCGCGGCGCGAATCGTGGCCATCAGTTTGGCCAGATCGACCTGAGGATCTACGGGGTCGATGCCGTGGCGTTCGGCGTGACGCATCGCGTGTGCGGTCGCGGCCGCCGCGATCAGCGCCTTGCTCGGCACACAACCGGTCCAGAGGCAGTCTCCCCCCAAACGATCGCGTTCGATGAGTGCGACGCGGGCGCCAACACCCGCCGCGCCCTGCGCGGCGACGAGTGCTGCAGTGCCACCACCGATCACCACGAGGTCATAACGATGGTTCATCGGCGTTCTCCGATTCGTTCGGCTGCGCAATCGGCGCGCGGGAAGGACCATTTCAGTTCCTCGGGGAGCGTGACGGGTACGGTGTCGCCTGGTGTCGGTCCGGCTCCGGAAGCGCAAATGGCCTGGAGCGCGCCCCATGGGCTGTCGAGGCGGACCACATCGTGGGTGACCCGATGGTAGACGTCTACCACGAGCGCCGGCGTGCCCGACGCGCCGAACTCGACGTGTTCAGGGCGGATGGTAAAGGTGGCCGATCCGTCGACGAGGAGGTTTGGGTTCCCGGTGAAGAGCGCCACGGCAGGCGACACGGGGCGATCGAGGACCATTCTCGTTGTGTCGAGTTGCTCGACGCGGCCATCGATGATCACCTCGAGTTGATCCGCGAGAGCGACCGCATCGGCCAGATCGTGCGAGACGTAGACGGTCGTGAGCCGGCGGGTTCGCCGCACCGAATCGATGACCGCGCGCAACTCGGCGCGGCGGGGCGCGTCGAGCGCGCTGAGCGGCTCGTCGAGTAGCAGGATCCGAGGGCTCGCATTCAACGCTCTGGCCAGCGCGATCCGTTGTCGTTCACCGCCCGACAGTCCTGCGGGCGTGTCGCCGATCCGTGCGGCGAGGCCGACCTCGTCGAGCAACACCGCCGCCTTGTCCCGGCGCACCGCGCGCGGCACACCGCGCACCCGATCGGGGTACGCCACGTTGTCGAGCACGCTCATCGAATCGAAGAGCCGCGGTTCTTGGAACAGCATCGCCACGCCACGGCGGTGCGCCGGTACACGAGTGACGTCGGCGTCGCCCACGAAGACGGCGCCCTCGTGGGCGACGAGCCCGGCAGCGACGCGCAGCAAGGTGGTCTTGCCCGCGCCCGACGGGCCCATGACTGCGCACAATGAACCGTCGTCGACCCGCAGCGAGACGTCACGCAGCACGACTCGGTCGCCGGCGCGCACGCGGACATCGACAACTTCGAGGGCGGCTATCGCAGCACCTCGTCGCGCCAGCGTCGGTCGACTTCCGGTACACGAGCCGCGGGGAGTTCCTCGAGCGGTATGCCGAACCGACCGAGACGATAGGTGGTTCCGGCCGACGAGAAGTCCGCAGCATCGTCGACGCGGTCCACGTCGAGCACTGTCGGGATTCCGACCTTCGCCAGCTTCGCCGCTTGCAGCTTCGGCGACAACAACAAGTCGACCACGACCGGGGCGCCGTCGGGGCTCGACGCGTTCGAGGGGATCGCCATGAAGCTCACGTTCTGCAACGTGCCGGTCGTGAACACGTAAGGCCGAACCGTGGGCGCGAACGCGCCCCGCTCGACCGCGGTCTCGACGAAGCTCGGGTTGTAGCTCATCGCGAGATCGATCTGATCGCTGGCGAAAAGCCGCTCGAGTTCGGGTTGGTCCTTCGGATAGCTCGCACCGCCTTGCCACAGGTGGGGTCGCATCTGAGCCAGTAGCGCGAACGCTTTGTCCTCACCGAGCGCCTGCACGGCCTGGCGAACGAACGCGGAACCGGTGAAATCCGGCGGTGCCGGGTAGGTAACTCGGCCGGGATGCGCGCGTACGTATGCGGCGAGCGCGTCGAAGTCCTTCGGCGGGTCGGCAACCCTCGCGGAGTCGTACGCGAACACGAACGCCGCGCGGCTCCATGGTGCCTCCTGGCCGTCGGTGGCCACACCAAAATCGTTGCGCAACGTCAGATCGGTCGGATCGAGGAACTTGGCGTTCGGGAGGCGATCGGCCCAGCCGGTAAGCCACAGCCCGGCGGCCTTACCTTGCGCGAAGTTCTTGCCGTTCACCCACAACAGATCGACCGCGCCGCCGGAGGTGCGCCCTGCGTCGCGTTCGGACGCGATGCGGGCCAACGCGGTCGCAGTGTCATCGATCGGTACGCGCACGACGTGCACGCCCGCCGCCGCGGCCGCGGGCACGAGATCGTCGTCGACATAGCGGTTGAGCGCATCTTCGCCACCCCACATCCACAACTTGACGGTCTCGCCCTGGGCGCGACTCGCGACCGCTGACCAGTCGCTATCGGAGGCGTCGCGCGCCGCGATCGACCCACCCGACCGGGCGAGTACGACGGCCGCGACGGCGAGCACGCCCACCGCGACGACCGCGATGAGTTTGGTCGGGACGAGCCGGCTCATCGCCGGCCATCCGCGTGCGTGTGCGGTAGGTCCGCGATCTGGCGCAAAACTTCGTCGACCACCGAACGGGTCAGCGACACCGGTTCGTCGCGCAGAACACGCAGATCGTCGAGCGTGCGCCGCAGCGACGTCAGGATGCGCGCGCAGCGACGGCATCCCGCAAGGTGCCGATCGAACCGTCGCTGATGGCGCTCGTCGAGTTCGCCATCGATTCGCGCGCTCATCCGCCGTCGGGTCCCGCCGCAGCTACCGTTGGTAACCATGGACCATGGAGTCATGACCGGTTCGATGCAGTGATCGCTCCCGAGGATTCACATCAGACGCAAATATTTCTCGACGGCATCGGTCGCGGAGATCAAATTGCGTTCGCCGAATTCGTCCGTGCCCACGAGCAGAAGGTGGCTGTGATCATCGGCCGGGTGCTCGATGACCCACGGGATATCGCCGAGGTTACACAGGACACCTTCGTACAGGTCTGGCGCAACGCCGCACAATTCCGGGGTGACGCCGCAGTCACGACGTGGGTCCACCGCATCGCGGTCAACGCCGCATTGATGCGCGGTCGCCGTCAGTACCACGCACAGATACCACTCGACGCAGCCCGGTCCGTTCCGCAGTCAGACGGTATCGATGCGACGACCCAGTGCGCCGAGCGACGACGGCGCATCGACGCGGTCCGCTTCGCGCTCACGCAGCTGCCGCGCGACCAGCGGATCGCCGTGGTATTGCGTGACATCGAGGGTATGAGCAGCGCCGAGGCCGCCGCGGTATTGGAGGTCGCCGAGCCGGCGTTGAAAACCCGCCTGCACCGCGGTCGCATGCGGCTGCGGTCCCTCCTTGCCGACTACGCCGCAAACGCGGAATCATGACTGCACCCCGGAGGAGACTCATGCCCGTGAACATTGGCGATCTCGCACCCGACATCGTCCTTCCCGACCAGGATGGTCGCCAGTGGCTTCTCTCGGATCACCGCGGTCGCAATGTCGTGCTGATCTTCCACCGCCATCTGATGTGACTGCCCTGCCAAGAGCATGTCGTCGCCGTGCGCGACGAACTCGAACGACAGGGACGCCATCACGACGTCGACGTCGCGGTCATCACGTTCAGTCGCGCTGATCTACTTGCCGGCTACCGCCGCCATCTCGACATCACGTTCTCGGTGCTGAGCGACAAAGACCGGCACGCGTACCGTGCGTATGGCCTTGGGCGAGGTTCCTTGCGTCAGATCTACCGGCCCGCAACGATCAAGATGTACGTACAGCTCATGCGCGCCGGGAAGAAACTCCGACGGCCAACCGACGACACTCGCCAACTCGGCGGCGACTTCGTCGTCGGCGCCGACGGTCTGCTGCGCTTCGCCCATCGGCCCGTCGCTCCCGACGACCGCCCGCCGGTGGCCGACATGATCGCCGCCCTCGACCCTCGGTCAAGCGATCCAGGGCCTTGACACAAGCGCACCCGCGACACGTTCCTCGGTGTCGCAGGGCGATTCTCGGTACGCTCGGTGCTGGTCGATCATCGAGGAGTGATATGGCGAATCTGAATCCATTGCGGCGTGAGGAACTCCCGCAGTACGAGGAAATGTTCGCGACGATGGAACAGCAGGCCGGCTTCGTGCCGAACGCATTCCCCACGATGGCGCGCCGGCCCGGCATGCTCGACGCGCTGCAAGTGCTGATCCAGCAAGTTTTCGCAGGATCAGTACCGCGCGAAATAAAGAGTCTCGTCGCGTTGATGTCGAGCTACGGCGCGGGGTGTCGCTATTGCCAGGCGCACCAAGCGACGAGCCTCATGCACCAAGGTATCGACGCGGCGAAGATGGCCGACCTGGCCGACTTCGAACGGAGCGAGCGGTTCACCGACGCGGAACGCGCCGCGATGCGGCTTGCGTTCGCGTCGGGTCAAAGCCCCAACGCGGCGACACCGGGTCACTTCGACCAGCTTCGCCGCTTTTATGACGACGGGGAGATCGTCGAGATCGTCGGCGTCATTGCCATGTTCGGGTTCTTGAATCGATGGCACGAGACGATGGCCACCGAACTCGAGGACGCTCCGCTGGGTGTCGCGACGCAGATGCTCGGCGGCCTCGCATGGGAACCGGGGCGACACGCGAGAGACTGACCGAGCTAGGCCGATAGCGCACGACGTCTACGCTCGGGCGAGGCGAGCAGCGTCACGAGGTCGCGGTTCTCGAGCGGGTCGAGGACGCCGTGCTGTACACAGGCCGGCACCAGCTCGTCGGACTCGGGGTGCGCCATGTGATACGTGCACGCTTGCAGGCGTTCCTGGGTAGCCCGGATGCCCGGCTCATCGCTCGTGATGCCCTGTTGGAGTAGTGCCCACGCCGGTGCGACGTCTCGGGCGTCCATGAAGTTGTGCATCACGAAGGTGACGGGTCGGATGCCGTGACGGAGTGCGCGCAGTCCGCCGGCTCTTCGCACGAACCGCTTCGTCCACGAAAGCGTCAGTGGAATGATCTTCGGGCGTCGCAGCACACCGCGTAGGACTCGCACAGTTTGCTGGGCGCGCGGCGCGAACAACAGCGAGCCCGGCAACGCCGCGAAAAACGCATCCCGCAACGCCATATCGGCCGCCACGCGATCATCGAGAAGCGGCACGTAGCGCGAGCCGACGTAAACACCCCAAGTGGTGCGGTTGCAGCGGATGTCGCCGACCTCGATTGCCCGGTAGGGCAGTCGTGTGCCCGCACCGTCCTCCACCCGAGCCCACACGTCGTCGTCGGTGATTGCACGGTAACCCTCGCGCCACCGACCTTCGTTGCCGATGTACGCCGCCGGTTGGAACGAGAACATCCGAAAGCCAAGCGAATGTGCCGCGCGGATCACCTCGGGTATCTGATCGACGTTGTCGGCGGTGACGGTCATGTTGTGCGCGAGGTGCGCGCGCACGCCGTACTCACGCGCAAGGCGATCGAACATTGCACAGAATGCTGCGCGCTGTGGCTGTAGCTCGGCCTCGAACGTCGGATGCGACGCCCCGGTACGGCCCCGCATTGTCGAGTCGATGTGCGCGGCAAACGACAGCACCGAGAACCGCCGTGTGCCGTCGGATCGCACCGCCAGCCGACGCAGGTAGTCGTAGTCGAAATCCCCGTGGGTCATGCTCATCGGCATGCGTCCGTAGCGGCGCATGACCTCGAGCGTCGCCGCATGGTCCTCCGCCGAGAGCAGCGAGACTTCGCCACCGATCAACTGCGCATACTGCGCGGGGCCACGATGCTCCCGGAGGTAACTCATCTGCCGCTCGACCTCCGCGATCGTATGCGCACCATCGACCGGTACCCTGTTCGCGTCCGCGGAGTGGTAACAGGGCTTGCACGCGAGGTCGCACGCCGGAAACACACCATGCGTGCCCTCACAACCTGCGAACCGTCGCCCCAGCAGCTGTGCGGGCGTGCGCACGTGGTCGGGCAACGAATCCCACCGGTCGGCCATCACCGCTGCCGCTTCGGGGTCACTCGGTCGCGTCGAATGCTCCCAAGCCTTCAAACGTGTGATCATCGTGGCCATGACATCATTCGATGCATCCACCACCGAATACGGCGCGTATCTTCCGGGGATACACCTAACGCGCGGCACGGGGGGCGGCGGGCGGCATCGCCTGGAGGGATCGTCGTGCATCGCAGGTTGACACGCGCGCTCGTGTTCGTGGTTGTCGCGGGCGCGGCGCTACTGGTGCCCGCATGCAGCAATGACAGCGCACGCACGAGTTCGGTGTCGGTGCGGTCGTTCGACGAAGTCCGTGCGAGCCCGATCGTCTTCGAAGCCGATCCACTGGATCCCAGCCGAGCCATCTTCCGGGTGACCACCACCGAGGCGATGATCTGCGCAATCGTCTGGGGCACGGACACGTCGTTCGGCCGATTCAACAACAGCCTCTCCATGAACGGAACCGGCATCGTACGACACGACGTGTCGCTGCCCGATGTCGAAAGAGGAGTCACCTACACCTACGTGCTCGAGGGAATGACGGCCAACGGCACGTTGTATCGGTCCGCAGTCGGCACCTTCCGGATCGGTGAGGCGGGGGCGCCATCCGCTCCGACAACCGTCAACGTTCTCGGGAAGAACATCGCCACGTCCGCCAAAGTCACGGCAGCGAGCTCCGAATTCTCCCCGGCGTTCGCCGCCGCGAACGCGATCGACGGCAAAGTGTCCACCGATTGGGCAACGCGAGGCGACGGTAACAAGGGTTCAATCACGATCGATCTCGGCTCGGTCGTCGATATCACAGGCGCCGAGTTCGTCACCCGTTCGATGGCCGACGGCACCGCGATCACCTCCAGCTACACCGTGAGCGTCGACAGCGCGCCACCTGTCGGGCCGTTCCCCGCAGCCACGCTCGCAAATCCGCGCCCCGCTGCGTTCACTGCTCGAGGCCAATCGATCCGCTTCGATATCGCCGAGTCGACCGGCGGCAATGTCGGCGCCGTTGAGATACGAGTCTTCGGCTGACGCGTCGCCGCACGAGGCGGCGACCACGCCGTCGCCGGCGTCATCAGCCACGCGGATCGGGGAAGCCAATACACTTCGAACGACTACCTCGACTACTGCCACGCCCGCCAACTGCGGCCCTCTGTCGGTCGCACC
>JBDSMH010000227.1:0-3025 GCA_039915945.1 Acidimicrobiales bacterium
AATGGCCCTCACGGGTCGCGGGTCAATCGATCCACATCCACTCGTTGTCTTTGTTGTACGTCCAGACATAGACGTCGTCGGTGTGCCCGGAGGACCGGCCGTGTTCGTCGCCCTCGGATCGCGCCGCGTTGTAGTCGATGGTGACGACGCCGTGCCACGCGCCCCCGTCGAAGACGGGGTCGCCGTGGTAGTTGTGGCCGTGGCGGTGGCACACCGCCATGAATGCGTCCGGTGGGTGCATGAGGGTGTCGCCGCCGGGGCTCGTCGCGAGCGCGATGAGATCCATGAAGGGCGCGCCCTTCAGGATGGCGTGTAGGACCCAGTGATCGAGCACGACCGGGACCGCGACGTGCCCGAGACCGTGGGCAACCTCCTCCGCGCCGCTGTGCTCGTGTTGATTGGTGCGCAGCCACCCGGCACCCTCGCTGTAGCCCTGGTGATACCGCGCCCGGACCGACTCGCTGAATGCCGACGGATCCTCGAGTAGGCCCCGGGTGCCGGCGTCCCAGCCGGTGCCATACGCGTCATCGGCACTGTTGGGATCCACTGCCGAGTTGGGGTCGCCGACGACCGTTGTCTCGGGGATGGTGATCGTGCCTCCGCCATCGCTCGCCCCGGGTGACGAGTACCCGCCTTCCATCGACGGCCCGGCTTGCTGGCTTTCGATCGAAGTCGACACGTTGTAGCCGGCGACTGCCTCCTTGCCCGCGAGGGCGCCCTCGCGGAACACTCTTGTCGCGTCTTCGGCGAGCGGCGCCGGCGGTGACGGATCGGCATCGGGGTAGTACCAGCCTTGGCTGTAGCCCTGGTCCCAGGCGGTCTCATCCGGGGTGCCGATGTAAGGGTTCGACATCTCACCACTCCCCTAACGGAAGTCGGGCCGTTTGGCTGAGTCGATACTCGTTCGACCACACAGATGTGTCAATGCTCGGCTATCGAGGTCCTCGACACGAGGCGCTCATGGGCAGAGCAGCGACGCGAGGCGAGCGACGTCGGCGACCTCGTCGAGTCGTGCGACCAGGTCGACGACCTCTCGCTGCGCCGCGGGGCCGATCGGTTGTGCGGCGCGCGACGAGCAGTCCTCGAACTTGGCCACCGACTCGGCCCAGGTGAATGGATTGGCCGGGCTGCCCTTGCCGTGATCAACCCGCGCCGAGAGCACGGAGCCGTCGGTGAGCGTGACCTCCACGATCTTCGGCCCGACGCTGCCGGGGATAGCGGCCAGCGCGTCATCGGCGATACCGACCACGCGCCGCGCCACGGGGACGACCTCCGCCCGGATGGCCGCGACACCGGCCTCGGTGAAGTCGTCGAGCGTCGCCCGCCGGCGCACCAGCGCGACCGCGACACCCCACGCGTCGGCGAAGTGTGGCTCGACTGGTCCCTTGGGATCGGCTCGGGCAGGATCGAACGCGCCGATGTTCGCATGCCCTTCGGCGTAGACGGCCGGGTAGCGGACGGCGACGTGCTCGATGTCCTCGACCCGGTAGTCGCGTGTCGTCGCTACGACCAGCGCGGCCTCGATTTCGAGGTTGAGCCCCCGGTGCACCGGGAACGGCTTGAGGCTCGTCTCGGTGCCGCGAACGACGCGACCCAGATCGCGCAGCAACACGTCACGGTCGTAGCGCCCGCCTTCGTACAGTGGGTAGTAGCCGCCGCGGCCCTCGAGACAATTGGTGATGCCACCGACACCGTTGTCGGCGAGCAACGCGGCAAGCACGCCTTCGCTGGCCGACGTGCCCTGCAACACGCGCTGCGAGAGCGCGCCGTCGTGATAGCCGAGCGTGCTCCCCGTCGCCCTTAGGTACGCGTTGCCCAGCGCGTCGACTACGCGGTCGCGTTCGAACCCGAGCAGCTTGGCCGTAACCGCCGCGGTGGCGAACGTACCGAACACATACGTGCCGGGGCGGCCCTGCAGGTTTGGTGGAATGGCGCACGCCGCGGACAAGCGGATCATGAGGTCCTGCCCGAGCGCGACCGCAGTCATGAACTCACGACCGGAGATGTCGCCTTGGCGTTCGGCTACGGCGAGCGCGGCGGGCACCACGGCGACACCGGTGTGCACGATCGACTCTTCGTGCACGTCGTCGAGATCGATGGCCCGGGCCATCGCGCTGTTTACGATGACCGCGTTGCGCGCCGGCACCTTGCCGCCGTGCACGAGGATCGTGGATTCGGGCCGGCCGCCTTCGGTGCGCAAGAACGCCACCAGCCGTTCGAAGGGAGGCTCGCCCGACCCGGCCAACAGCGTGGCGAGCGTGTCGAGCACGAGGTGCTTGGTCGCAGTCACGTCCCCCGGCGCGAGGTCGTCGAAGCCCGTGGCGGCCACGTTCTGGGCAAGGTCGACGACGGCGTCATGCGGCATAAGGTCGCGACGCTACGTCCTCTGCGCGGGTTCGCGCCTCGTAGCTCGACCCGTGTCGCAAAGCGGCGCGTTCAGCGCGGTCGGTCACCGTCGATCGCCACGCGGTGTCCTCGACGACGCTCGTCGCCGAAGTCGTTGTCGACGCGATGCTGTGTCGAGCGATTGTCCCAGAACGCGATGTCGCCTGATTGCCAATCGTGGCGCACAGTGAACACACCGCTCGTTGCGTGTTCGATCAACGCGCTCAGCAACCGACTGCTCTCTTCTTGTTCGAGTTCGACGATGCGCTTGGTGAAGATCTGGTTGACGAACAAGGCCTTGCGGCCACTCTCGGGATGCGTGCGCACGATCGGATGCACGCTCTCCTGCACTGGTTGCCACCACGAGCGGTGCAACGCGTGCAGTCCGACGAGTCGCTGTTTGGTTGCCGTGTCGAGCGCGTCGTAGGCCGCAGTCATGCTCGCCCAGTGGGTTGCGCCGCCCTTTGGCGGAGCGATGACGATCTGCAGGATCGCGCCCATCGGCGGCTCGGGCGCGCAGGTCACATCGCTGTGCCACCACTCGGCAGTGTTGGCTCTGACGGCAGTGTCGAACACGACGATCTCGGGATGATCCGCCATCGCGTCGAGCGCCGCGTGCAACTGAAGGTGGCCGAACGCG
>JBDSMH010000024.1:0-25109 GCA_039915945.1 Acidimicrobiales bacterium
CGATGGCATGGACCTGACCGCTGGTGAGGGTCCCGTCGAGCCACGCCGCTTCGGTCAACGGCATCGCTTTGAGCTTGCGAGCCAGCGTCACCGACCGCTGCGCGTCAGCGGGCGCCAACCCGGCGCAACGCTCCGAGAACTGCGCCGTCGACGACGCCTCCGACAACCGATACAACATCAACTCGTCGAACACCCGCGTCGGCTCCATCGTCTTCGCGATCGCCGTCTCACACCCGCGGCGCACCGCCGCGAGATCATCGCCATCGACGGCCAACTCGAGACGAGCGATCGCTTCGAGGAAGTCGCAAACCGACGCACTCAACATGCAGAAATCGTACACCTGTTCGATCCACACCGCAAACGAAATGCTAACAAAATCAAGGAAATCCGGTTAGGCGCCGCTCGCGTGCGAACGCGAAGCAATCGTTCGGAGTCCCTGCGTTTAGGCTTGGCGTACCGGCACATGAGGAGTGGCAAATGGGGCTCGAAGGATATGTCGTCATCGATGCAGACGGCCATGGTGGCGAGCCTCTGGACTGGCGCGAACGCATCCCGAACCGATATCGGTCTCAGATGGAGTACTTCGTCGCCCGGATGAAAGGGTTGTTCGGCGATCTGCCTGGGGGCGCGATGCGCCTCGACCCAGAACACAGCGAAGACCGCTACGTCGAGCGCCCGTCCAATCCGCTGCGCTTCGATCCCGAGGGCACTCGGCCGGGAATGTTCGACCCAGCCGCACGGATCGACGACATGGATCTCGAGGGCATCGACATCTCGATCATGTTCGGAGGTGGTGCTGGCGAAGAGTGGGCGCTGCTCGACCCGCCGTTCGCGGCAGCGCTGTGTACGACGCTGAATGATGCGCGGGCCGAGTTCTGTTCGTTTGCGCCGGATCGTCTCAAGCTGAACGCCAAGCTGCCAATGATTGATCCCGAAGCAGCGGCCGCGGAACTCGACCGGTGTGTGCGAACGTGGCCCGGAATCTTCGTCGGCATGAGCACGACGCAGCACGTGCGCGACCGCAATCTCGATGATCGTTGCTTCGATGTCGTGTGGTCGACTGCCGCGGCGCTGGGTGTCGCCGTCTCGACGCACGGCGGCGGGCAAGCCGTCGATCAGATTCCGTATGCCATCGAGCGGTCGGCAACCCGTCTCGAAAAGCACGCGATCACGCACCCGTTCGGTTCGATGCTGGCGGTCACGAACTTCACGGTCGGCGGTGTTCTACATCGGTTTCCCAAGCTCCGTGTCGGGTTCATGGAAGCCGGCGTTGGTTGGCTGCCGTTCTGGTTGCAGCGATTGGACGAGCACTTCGAACTCATGCCCGATCAGGCGCCCGAGATCGACCGCCCGCCGTCGGAGTACTTCAAGGGTCGATGCGTCGTCAGCTGCGAGCCCGACGATGCGAGTGTGGCCTACGTGTGTGACACCGTTGGCGACGACGCGGTTGTCTATGCGTCCGACTATTGCCACTTCGATTGCGCGTTCCCCGAGTCGGTGCGCATCGTGGTCAATCGCGACGATCTGAATGCGGATCGTAAGGCGGCGATTCTCGGGAACAACGCGGCGCGCCTATACGGCCTTCCGCTTCCCGCAGCAACGGGAGCTTGAGCTGCCTCTTCCACTCGTCTGCTCAGCCCGGATACTGTCGGCGCGTGCGAAATAGAAACCATCGCCGCGGGGGTCGGACGACGCCAAAGGGCACCCGGCCGGCCGACGCGCATCGCCAGCGCGGCTCGTTGTCGCCGGTGCGCGAGGCGCTGCCGCCGGTTGTCGCAGACGCCAATGCGAGCGTCCGAGAGTGTTCGCCGCTCGCGTTGTTGATGTTGGCGTCGGGCCTGGTCGAGATGGCGACGCCTCGGCCGCTGGATTCGTGGAGTGGTCGAGGCGCGGATCGCCCCGACGGCCCGAGTGTCTTCGAGTCCTTTGCCGCGAGCGGATGGCCGTCGATGGCCGCGTTGGCCGTGGCCGTCGCGACGTTGCACAGCGACGAGTTGCTCTCCGTACGTCTGCGAATTGCTGCCGAACCGAACTTGGGATCAGGTCCGACTTGGTTCTCGACGATGGATCGCATCGAGATCATCGACACGGTGGTGCACAGCGATCCGCTCGACGATGGCGAAAACGCGATGCTGTCGTGGCGGTGGCCCGACGGTACCGCCGCCACTTTGGTCTTGTACGTCGATCACAACATGGGCACGATCGTCAAGGACGCGTTCGCGCTTCCTGAAGGCGCGTCAGCAGTGGCCGCGTTGTTCGACAAGTTGGGTGATCGCCACATTGCCCGCAACGCGATCGATGCGAGCGACGCCCGTGCCCGCATCGCCGATGCAATCAAGAACACTGACCGGATGATTCCTCCACTCGAGACTGAAACGTGGCCGACAAGCCGGCCCTTGGTCGAGTGGTTGTTGCGGCACCTACCCGAAGGCGGGACCGGCTACGTACGCCCGGATTGGTCGAGTTCGAGTCGTGACCAGCTCATTGATGAGTTCGTGGGGTCTTCGTTCGGTGATATCGAAGGGGTGACCCGAGCGCAGGTGCGGGAGTTGGTCGATCCGCTGGTGTGGTTCGCGTGCGACTTCGGCCCCGGCGACCCCTTGCGCTGGAGCCCGGTGTCGGTCGAAATCGTTCTCACCGACTGGTATCCCCGCAAGGTGTTCAACGCCCCGCTCGCCGAGTTGCGCTTGCTGCCTCGCGTGTTGGCAGGGTTCGTCCGCTTCTCGCACGCCCGCCGGGACATCCCCGCCGAACTGACCGACGACACCCTGACTGCGATCGAGCATTGGACCGACGAATTCGTACGCGCGATTAGCCACCCAGGGCGTTCGCCTTTTGACAACGCGGCTCGTCTCGCCCGGATGGCGGCGGGATTCGACTCCGGCGCCTTCCTCGACGAATTCGATGGTGATGAATTCGATGGTGATGAATTCGATGGTGATGAGGATCCCGACGACACGTTCATCCGTGGCGCGGTCGACGAGCTCGAAGCACGCGTCATCGAGTTCCTCGGTGGACGCGCCGCTTACGACGCGCTCGACGACGTGCCACTCGGGGATGTCGCGTTCGATTGGAGTCAGATACCACCGGGTCTTGCGGATGCGGTGGGGGAGACGTTGTCCCTCCTCGATCGATGGGCCATTGACCTTTTCGATGTCGAAGTGCGAACGATCGCGCGCAGCGTGTTGGCGGGTGTGATCGCAGCTGACCCCAGCGTGTTCAAGAGGTCACCACGTGCGGATGCGTTGGCCGCCGCGATCCTCGGCTTCCTCCTGATGCGCCTAACTGGACGGCTCTCGGCAAAGGACCGCCGGCAGTTTCCCTGGAAGGTTTTCACCCAAAGGGACTTGGCCACCGCGGTGGGAGTGTCCGCGTCCACAGTCGGCAGTCGCTCCAAGACAGTTTCCAATGTCGTCGCGCGCGCTGACATTGTGTGGCCGTCGATTCTGCACTCCACGCAACGTCGAGACGCTTTGCGTACCAAACAACTCGTGATGGACTGGCGCTCGGCCCAGAAAGGCAACGAATGAAATCGGAGTCAACTGCGCGTTTCGTCGATCTGAGTCACGTGATCGAAGACGGCATGAGCACCTACCCGGGCCTACCGGGCCCGGCAATCTGCGACTTCATCTCATTCGATGATTCGCACAGCCGCTACAGCGCGGGCACGGAGTTCACGATCGGTCGCATCGATCTGATCACGAACACCGGCACTTACATCGACACGCCGTACCACCGCTATCGCGATGGCCACGATCTGGTCGGGCTCGACCTGGCCACGATTTCGAATGTGCCGGGCGTGGTCGTGCGCGTCGCCGCCGGTACGACCGAGATCGGTGTCGCCCAATTCGAATCGATCGATCCGAGTGGCCGCGCCGTGCTCGTACACACAGATTGGGATCAGCACTGGCGCAGCGAGCAGTACTTCGTCGGGCATCCCTACCTCACCGGTGCCGCAGCGACATGGCTCCGCGACCGCGGCGCGGTGCTCGTCGGCATCGACTCGTTGAACATCGACTCGATCGCCGGTGGCGAGCGACCGGTGCATTCGACCTTGCTGCGGGCCGGCATCCCGATCATCGAGCACATGACGAACTTGGCCGCGCTACCCGATACCGGATTCGTGCTCAGCGCGGTCCCACCGAAGATCTCAGGATTGGGTACGTTTCCCGTTCGCGCCCATGCGCGGGTAGTCGACGTCTAAGACTTCTTCTTGCGCGCCGATTGCGCGGTGGCGTTGCGGTTGGCTTTGTCGATCGCCTCGACCAGTTTCGCCTTGGTCATGCTCGATCGGCCCTTGACGTCGAGTCGCTTCGCGACATCGAGGAGGTGTTCCTTGCTGGCGAAGGTATCCACACCGCCGGCCGTCTTCGTCTTGCTCTGGCGCGCGGCCCGGCCGCGCTTGGCGTCCTGAGCATCGCTTGGACCCTTCTTGGTTTTCGGCTCCCAGTGGTCGCCGACCTTCTCGAAGGAATGCTTGAGCGACGCGAGCGCGATGCGGTGCGCAGCCTCGCCGTCGCCGTGCGTCTTCTCGGCCGATTCCAGCGTGTGCATGTAGGTGTCTTGCGCCTTGGCGGGCGACCGCTGCAATGTCGCGGGCAGTCGCTTCCTTTCCTTCTGGGTGAGCACCATCGTTCTGCTCCTCGTTGCCCCACGCTCGGGCACGGTCAACCGGTGCCCGGAATCTGTCGAGATCTAACCAACATCGCAGCAGGACGCCTCACGAACTGGCGCGAGCCGGCGTTGACCGCGTGTGCACACCGAAAACATCGACTGGGCGGCGGTCACCGCGGACCTCGACGACCTTGGCGTCGCGTTGACCGGACCCATCCTCGACCCGGATCAATGCGCCGCGCTGAGGGACCTCTATGGACAGGACAGTCGCTTCCGCTCGACGATCGACATGGCCCGACACCGCTTCGGCGAAGGTCAGTATCGGTACTTCGACCGACCGCTGCCGCGCCTCGTCGACGAACTGCGGCATGCGTTCTGGCCACAACTGCTCGCGGTCGCGCGGGTCTGGACGACGCGTCGCGGTGAACAAGCGGCGTGGCCCGACGAGCTCGACGACTGGCTCGATCAGTGCCACGAGGCCGGGCAGGTGCGCCCGACACCGCTGATGCTGCGCTACGGCACCGGCGACTGGAACGCGTTGCATCGCGATCTCTACGGCGACCTCGTGTTCCCACTGCAGGTCGTCATCGGGCTCGACGACCCGACGGTCGACTACAGCGGTGGCGAATTCGTCGTGGTCGAGCAACGCCTTCGCGCACAATCGCGCGCAACGACGGTCACCATTCCTTGTGGTCACGGGGTGGTCTTCACGACCCGGGATCGGCCGATCCGCAGCCAACGCGGTTGGGCGAACGCGCCGATGCGTCACGGGGTCAGCGTCGTACGCTCGGGGCAGCGCCACACGTTGGGTCTCATATTCCACGACGCCCGATGATCCCGCTGCGCTGGTGACCGCGATGACGTCCGAACTGATCCCCCGCACCCGACTCACATTGGCTCCCGGCGCGGTGCACATGCCGGACTGGCTCGGCGTGGACGAGCAACGGCAGCTCGTCGACGCCTGCCGCGAATGGGCCCGGCCGCCGGCACCGATGCGCGCGGCCCGCATGCCCAACGGTGCAGTGATGTCGGTCAAGACCGTGTGCCTCGGCTGGCAGTGGATCCCGTACCGCTACTCGCGCTTCGCCGAAGACACCGACGGCGCGCCGGTCAAGCCGTTCCCCGAGTGGCTCGTCGCACTCGGCCGACGCGCAGTTGCCGACGCGTTCGACGACGCCGATGCCGGACGTGACTACGAACCTGATGCCGCGCTCGTCAACTACTACGACGACAACGCGCGGCTCGGCCTCCACAAGGACCAGGACGAAGATGCCGGCGCACCCGTGGTCTCGTTCAGCCTGGGCGACTCGTGCGTCTTCCGGTTCGGCAATACCGAGACCAGAGGCCGCCCCTATACCGACCTCGAGTTGCGCTCCGGGGACGTCGTCGTGTTCGGCGGACCGTCACGCTACGCGTACCACGGTGTTCCAAGAATGCTTCCGGGCGCGGGCAATCCGGAGATCGGTCTCACCAGTGGCCGGTTCAACATCACGCTGCGGGTCACCGGTCTCGATTAACGCCGCGTGACGACCGCGCCACGACGGCCGCGCTGGGCAACCGACACGTTAGGTTGCCGGCGCTGCCGCCCGTTGCCCAGGAGTACCGATGAACTCGAGCGAGGTCGTGACCCTGTTCGGTGACCCGACGATCACCGTCGAACGCGCTGTCGAGTGTCGCATGCACGACGGTGTCGTACTTCGCGCCGACGTCTATCGTCCCGCCGAAGCGAGCGGAGTATTCCCGGTGCTCTTGCAGCGCCTGCCGTACGACAAGACGCAAGCGGAGAGCATCACCTACGCGCATCCGAGTTGGTACGCGCGACACGGCTACATCGTCGTCGTGCAGGATTGTCGTGGACGGGGCACATCGCAGGGCGACTGGTACCCGTTCTTGCATGAGGCGCACGACGGCTACGACACGGTCGAATGGGCCGCACAGTTGCCGGGATCGGTCGGGCGTGTCGGAATGTACGGCTTTTCGTACGCCGGGTTGACGCAGCTGTTGCCGGGAGCCCCCCGCTCGATCGCGTGACTACTCCCTACTTCTTCGACTGGCTCGATCACCCCACCCTACGACGACTACTGGCGTCGCTGGAGCATCGACGAGGACTACGAACGTTTGCTGACGCCGGCGCTGCACATCGCGGGCTGGTATGACATTTTCCTCAGCGGCACGGTGGGCAATTTATGTCACGGGCGAAAAACGTTGGCGCTGCTTCGCCGATTGGCCGCCCCCCGAGGCAGAGCCGATCCCCTACTTCTTCCACAGTGAAGGACGGGCCAACTCGTCGTACGGCGACGGCGCGCTGTCGCGGACAACGCCGACAGGCGAACCCGTCGATGTGTTCACGTACGACCCGATGTTCGCGATCCCGAGCCTCGGCGGGCAGTCGTGCTGTTACGACTTCATCTCGCCGATGGGGCCAGCCGATCAGGGCCCGGCCGAGAAGCTCAACGGAGTGCTCTGCTACACCACCGCTGCGCTTGCAGAGGAGTTGCTGCTCGTCGGTGAGCCGTCGGTGACGCTCTACGCCGCGACCTCGGCGGTCGACACCGACTGGACGGCGCGGCTGTGCGAGGTCTCCGCCGACGGCACATCGACGAACATCAAAGCCGGCATCGTGCGAGCGCGCTCGCGCGACTCACTGAGCGACCCGACTCTCGTGGCACCGCATACGGTCGTGCGCTATGAGATCGCGCTCGGACCCATCGGCGTACTGGTGCCGGCGGGGCATCGCCTTCGTGTCACCATTTCGCGTAGTGATTTCCCGCACTGGGATCGCAACCTCAACACCGGCGGACCACTCTTTCGAGAGGGAATCACGCAATCGATCGTCGCGACGCAAACCGTATTGCATGACGCGACGTATCCGTCATCCATCACGCTTCCGGTAGTTCGACGCGCGACTTGAGATCAACGCGCGTGTGCGGCTGATAGTCACCAAACACGCTCCAGCGCTTGGCGCAGCAGGGAGAAACGAACGCGCTCCTGCTCGAGTCGAACGCGGGTGCCAAAGCGATCCTCGATCAGGTCACGATAGAGCGCCGTTTCCTCGGCGGTCAGGTGAGGCAATGGCTGATTTGTCGGCCGCGGTTCTTCCACCCACTGCGTGCGGTGGGCAAGGAGGGTGGCATGGTCCATGAGCATCGACGGGACCGGACCAAAGCGCTCGCGCAGGCGGTTGAGAATGACGAAGCCCCACGTATCGATATCGCCCCAATAGATGATCCGCTTGCCGCCCAGCCACGTGACCTTGCTCAGAGTGGCGAGCGCGAACCCGGAACCGAACAGCACGATCGAGTCATCGACAGCGGGGAACGCGAGATAGCTGGCCTCGTTCTCGACAACGAAGACCGTGCCGACCGGTGGGTCCAAGAGCGCGAGTTCGTCGACTCGAACCGACAGTTCGGTCACCGCGGTGGGGAACTCGACCATCGGTGAGAGCAGTCGAAATCGGGCAAAGTCGGGCTTGCGCCGAAAGCCAAACCGGCCGGCGAAGTCAGTACGGGCGAATGACAGATCGACGCGCTCGGCGGGCAACAGTCGCAGTAGCAGGTCGTTCAGCAGATCGCGATGCTGCTCGACGAACTTCGTATCGACACCCACCACATCGATGTGGCGGAGGTAGAGGTGGGGCGATTCGTTCTCGATGATCCATTCGACAGTGTCGAGTACCTCACGCCATACGTGGCGATGGTTCAGCGCCATCAGCGGGTGCTCGCAAACCCACGGCAGCAACGCGGCTACGCGCTCGTCAGTGAGCTCGAGGATTGCATCGAGCGCGACGACGTCGGCGGGGGTTGCCAGGAGGGCACACAACTGCTCGAAGGTGTCGATCCAGATTCGTGCTGGCACCGCGTTGCCGCCCACACCGAGAGTGCGGCTCTGGACGGTGCGGTATTCGATGCGAAATCGATCACGGCCGGCAGATGTCCGGCTCTGTCGGTGAAACCTCTCCAACCAGGCCGCCACGGCGTCGAAGTGGTCGACCAGATCACGCGCGTTGGGTGCAACGACCGCCAGGGCGATCGGCGACCACTCGCGATTGACTGCGTAGTCGCGGAGGTAACGGCCGCTGTCCCACCGTTTGCGGAGCTTCGTGACCAACTGATCGACTGTGGTCCAACGACCGGTCACTCCGCGCTGTCCTTGGTGGACGGTGCACCTCGAAGCGCTCGCTCGCGGTGGAATTCCTCGATGGTCAGGCCTTGCAGGCGCGAATAGCTGCCGTCCGGATTGTCGACGAAGCCGACGGCCGAAACATGGGGCTCGATAACGTGGATCTTTTGTAGCGGGGTGACGATGAGAAGCTGCAGCCCAAGTCGGGTGAACAGGCTGAGGGCATAGCGCGTCGACGCTTCGGATCCGCGCCCGAATGCCTCGTCGATCACGACGAAACGGAACGATCGCGAGCGCGCCGCGCCCCAGTCGAGCTTGAACTGATACGCCAACGACGCAGCGAGGATCGTGTAGGCGAGTTTCTCTTTCTGGCCACCCGACTTGCCCGCAGAGTCTGCGTAGTTCTCATACTCGCTGTCGTCTTCCCGCCAGCGTTCTGATGCCGAGAACACGAACCACTGGCGGACATCGGTGACGCGACCGGTCCACGCACGATCTTGGTCAGTCATGCCCTCGCGGCCCTTGAAGCGGTCGATGATGCGCTTCACTTGTAAGAACCGGGCTTCGGAGTATTGGTTGTCGTCGCGCACGCCGACCATGTCGACCGTGCACGCCGTGAGTTCGGCGATGAATTCGCGGACCTCTGTGTTGGGCGTGCGATCTGGCACCAGCCTGATATACCGACCTGGGTTGTAGTCGATCTCGGTGAGCGACTGGTTGATCGTGCCGACGCGCTCGCGTATCTGGCTCTCGTGCTTGTGGAGTTGCGCCGAGAAGCCTGCGATTTCTCGGATCGTGTTCTTGTTGAGCGAATCCTTGAATTCGCGTTCGAAACGGGGAAGGTCGTCTTTGGAGACTCGTTCGTGTAGCTGCCGATACTCGAACGCCGAGCCGAGCGTGTCATCGAACTCTGTGGTCTCGTGCGGGTACTGCCCGCGGAACAGCGTCATTGCCCGTGCGATTCTTATCGCGATCGTGCTCTGCCGCGATCGGACCTTGGTTGTGGCGGAGGTGAGCGTTGCCATGACCTCTTGTTCGACGCCAACAACCGCTGCAGCATCGATGAGCCTGCCGTCGAACTCTGACAGAACGAGCCCGTCGAGCGATTCGAACGCTGCAGACGCGTGGTCAATCGCGAGCGAGTTGCCGAGCAGCATTTCAACTTGCGCCAAGTCGTTCTGTGCGGTCGATCGCAGGCTACGGACACCTCCGAGTTGTTCGCGCAGGTCGTTGATCTTGCTCTCGAGGTCCTTGATCTCTGCCTCGACCTGAGCGCGTTGTGCGGTGAGAGTCGCCAGTACGTTGGACGACGACGTCAGCTGGGCGTGTTCGGCTTGCAACGCGGCGATCTTGTTGACGAGATCCATCCAGTCGAGCTCGTTCCAACTCGCGTATTGAGCGAGCCCTGAGATCGACTGCAACTGGCCCGCTATCGACCGCTCGCGCCCTCCTGTATCGGCAATGGCCTTGTCCAGCATGCTGAGCTTTGATTGAAGCGTGGTGGCCCGCTCGATCAATGCGGCGATCTTCTGCTCGTTCGACCAACCGAGCACATACGTCATGCGGTCGTCGATTCGGCGGCGGTCGTCCTTCTCGTGGCGGTCGCGGTCCTTGATCTGCCCGGCGCGCGTCACCGCCTTGACGACGCTGTTGAAGGCCGACGTGTCTACGACGCACGCGTGGTCGGCGCGGCGGTTGAGCTCAGATTGGAGCCAGTCCGCGAACAGCGACTCGGGCCTGACCTCGAGCTTGTCGACCAGATGTTGATCGTGCGCACCTCGCGTGAGCTCTCGACGCGGGCCGGCGGTGGCCGGTATGCGGTAGTAGACGAGGCGAGCGCCGAGGTGGTGCCGGTCGATCCAAGCCGCAACGCGGTCATAGTGACGATTGGGTACCAACAACGACAAGGCGAAGCCGTGCAAAACTCGTTCGGCTGCGCCCTCCCAGTCAAGAGAATCGGCACGCACTTGGATCAGCTCACCGGCGAAGGGCAGGTCGGCCTCGTCGATCTTCAATTCGGCGCGCAGGCGGTCACGCAGGTCGAGACTGAGCTTGGGCAGGTTGCTGCGGCGTGACTGCAGGCTGTGCAGTTCGGTGTTGACCTCGAGCGCTTCGTCGTCGACCTGCTTCCTGGTGACACGGAGATCGGTGAGCTCGTTCTGCAGGTCGGCTTGTTGCTTTTCCAACTCACTTCGCCGCGCGTTGGCCTGGTCCTGACGGGCCTCGAATTGCTCCGCTGCGGCCACCCGGTCGAGACCAACCTCGGCCAGCAGCCCGTTGAACCGGCGGAACTTGTCTTCCCGGTTCGGCTTCTCTTGCCCGAGCCGATCGATCGATCGCTGGATCTCCGCCAAACGCTCGCCGCCGTGGCCGGCGATTTCCACGTCGAGGTCGGAAGCCCTCCGCCGTAGTGACCTGATCGACCCGTCGCGCGACGCCAGCTCTCGTTCCAACCCGGCGATCTGACCGGCGAGCTCTTCGAGTCGAGCGCCGAGGAGTACTCGCTTGCGGTCGGCGAAGAAGTACGGCGCCGCCGCCTGTTGTTGTTCGAGATCGGCCAGCTGGTTGCCCAACTCATCATGGACATCGAGGTCGTCGACGATCGGCGTCAGCAGCTCGAGCTGCGTGCGGGCGCGAAGCACCGCGTCGTGGGCGCTGGTGAGGTCGTCGAAGTGACCGACCAACGCGGTGACGCGATCCTTGGTGTCGAATGGCTCGAGCATGTGGCTGCGCACGAAGTCGTTGAGGTTGTCGACGGCCTTCATCGAAACCGTCTGATGGAACAGATCCATCGCCTGCTCAGAGTCGATGCCGAGTTGACGGCGGAATTCGCGTCCGTAGTCGGGGAAGCTGTCGCGAACGAGCGCGCCGTCACCGCGAAGCCGCTTCTTGAGGCCGGTGAAGTCGGAGCCGAAGTCGGAGAAGTGCTTCGTGATCGACAGGTCTTCTTGGGCGACGACATAGAAGCGATCGGGCTGGCCCTGATTCACGTCTTTCTGCCGGAACACCTGGGCCAGAGTCAACGTTGTGTCGAAGTCGGTGTTGGCGAACACGCCGAGGAGCACCGAGAACTGTCGGTCATCGCGGAGACCGACCGATCGAGACGCGCCAGTGGTCTCGTTGCGTTCGGACTTGTAGTGCCCCAGTACGTAGGACCGCAGATCACGCTCGCGGGTATCGGCCCCGGCCGCCTTGTTGTACGAGATTTTTTGTGCAGGGAGCAGCAGCGTGGTGATCGCGTCGACCAGTGTCGATTTGCCCGAGCCGATGTCGCCCGTCAGTAAGGCGTTGCGCCCGCCAACCTCGAACACCCACACGCGTTGGTCGAAGGTGCCCCAATTGAAGACTTCGAGGCGCTGTAAGCGGCACCCCGGAAGTCGATCAGGCTGACCTGCTTCGAGTTCGATCATGCTGAACAAACCAGTCATCAGCCGGCCTCGTCGTTGGAAGTGAGCTCGTCGGCGTATTCCTTCAGGCGACTATCGAAGTGGGACAGCCACTGACCATCTACGTAGGCTTTGATGATGCGGCGCACTTCGAACGAGTCGTCGCCGCGCATATGCCGCAGGAAACCGAGCTCGATTGCCCGGTTGATGTGCGCATCGATGTTGTCGACAAGCCGCGCCTCGTTGGTGGAGCCGGGCATGAACAGACGCATCATCTCGACGATCTGCTCGCGGCCGATGACCAACCGCACTTCGGAACTGGTGGCGTCGAACTCGGCGAGGCGCTTACGCAGTAGTGCCAACAACAGGCTGACGTGGAACGAAAGCGGCCTGCGGGCGACGAGTCGAGGGATCGGCGCCGCGTCGTCATCCTCTGGCTTGCTGCGCAAGTACGCGTAGCCTTCGGCCTCGTCGACTACAACCACTAGGCCCATGACTGCCACATAGTCACTGACTTGGCTGCGCAGTTGCAGCAGATGATTCCACTGCTTTTCGTGCGTGTCTCGATACACGGCGCCCTTCAGGAGCTGCACCACGACGAGCGAGAGTTCGGATTGTCCTACAGCGGCGACCCGGCTGGTGTCGTTCACATCACCCCTTGCGCTCGCGGCTGAACGTGACTGCGGGTAGATCGGCGACGCGTCGCAGTTCGTCGGCGTGCCACTCGACCTGTTCGCGCCGATCTGGGTCGAAGACCACCGCGACCCCGTCCGCGTCGAGCGCCATGTACGCGACAAGCTCGGCGAGCCCTTGCTGCAGAGGGGCCACGGACACCAGGTCGGCCAAGCTGATCTGGTCGCGGCGGGCAAGTGCTTTGCGGACAGTCTGGATCAACTCGTCGCGATCCACGTAGAGCTGCTCGAACAATGCCGAGGAGTCGAATCCGTGGTTGCCTCGCTGGAGCGCCGCGCTATCGAGTGGAGGAGTCTGCGACCGCCGGTGCAGCGGGCGTTCGATCGGCAGATTGAAGGTGATCGTCGGGTCATCCATCTGCATCAGCACGGTCGGACCGATGTCGTCTCGCAACGCAAGCGCGTTGGCTTCGATACTGCGCAAGAGATCGATCACGCGGCGGTTCTCGAGCCACACCTGATCATCGAGGAAGCGACGGAGTTGTTCGGAGAGTAGGCGGACTGTGGCCTGGGTGCGTTCGCTGGCGTCGATCCAATCGAAGTGGATGTGCACGAGGCGCGGATCCTGGTTGTCGAGCAACTCGATCTGCTGAAGTCGATGGAGCAGGTCGGACAACTCTGCTTGCCGTTGATGGGAGAGCAAGAAGTCGTAGAAGGACTGGAAGCTCCGGCCCTGGTCGGATTCGGTGATGCTGTTGCGACTACCGAGCACTTCGTCGAGCAACTCGCCTTTGGACCCTGTCCAGCGCGCGATCTGCTCGCGCAGAGTGCGGTCGAGGCCGCGGAAGTTCTCCTCGACTTCGCGGAAGTCGGAAAGGAGCTCACGGGCGGTACGGGAGAACTGCTGATAGCGATCACGCTGGGCGACCGCGTCGAGCATGGCGACTTCACCCCGCTCGGCGTTGGCGATCTGCTCGTCGAGCTCGGCCCTACGCCGCCGCAGCTCGACCAATTGATGCTCGGGGTCGTCGTCGGCACCGAACACCATCTGGCGCAGGAGCTCGAAAATGGTGTTGAGGCGCGACTCGGTGCCAATGAACTCGCGTGACCTCAGGTCGTGGATCCACAGGAGGGCCTTTTCGACTGATGGTGCGAGGTCGAAGCGGGCTTCCTCGGAGCCCGGCCGGTAGAACTTGCGCAGCCAGCCCTGGTCGGGCGAGGCCCAGTCGTCGAGGTAGGCCGCGGCTGTCTTGGGATACGTGCCCTCGCCGAGCCGTTGGTTGAGGGCGTACAACTCGTCATCGAGTTCGCTGGCGAGCGTCGATGCTGTGATGTCACTGGCGTTGGCGTCGATGAAGACCCTGCCGACGAAACTGAGGACGAGCGGCGCGTTGGTGGCGCGCAGCAGCCGCCAAGTGGGGTGGCCGCTTTGCAGATGCGCGATCTCGTCGTAGTTCACTCGTCGTATCGTACGCGAGGGCTGTGACGTGATTCTGTTCGCTCGGGCGTTACCGCTCGGCGTGTTGCTTGAAGCCGGCGTTCTCCAAGGCGAGCGCTCGGCGCAGCGTCGAGGCCAGAATGGGCCCCAGCAACCGCGAGATCGGGCCGGCCATCTCGAGCGTGAGCGTGTTGGCAATGCCGTCGCCTTGCGCCACCATCGAGTGGGTACCGGTGACGGGCATGCCGAGGATGCGGGATTGCCAGGCGAAGGTCTCGTTGGGGTCGAATCGGGTCACCGTCCACACCCGGGCGCGCTGACGCGGTTGCGTGACGCGTGCGGTGCTGCCCACGTTGAGCGGACCGCGGTCGAGGCGAACGACGCTCGTCATCGTGGGCGTGATGTCGGGCCATTTCTCGATGTCTTCGGTCAGCGTCCAGAGGCGCTCGATAGGTGCTGCGATGTTGACGGTATCGGTGAGGATCACGGCCCATTTTCTAGCGGACCCTTTTCGGTCGCGACACCAAATTCGTGCCGTCAGGTAGACAGCAGCGAGAACCGATCGACGCGAACCGCCTGTGGACGCGCCGGTTCAGTTGGAATCCGGGCGTGGGACGCCCGATGTTCCTCGGATCTCATGTACTGGTGAAACGAGGTCGCAGAGTCCCACCAACTGACCATCAGGTAGCGGCCGGGTCGGCGATCGTCCTTCCATACCTCGAGGTGTCGATGGCCGGGATAGTCGTCGACTGCTCCGAGACGATTGCGAAAAGCGTCCTCGAGGCGGCCGCTGCCCTCAACGGCGATGGCGAGCTCGCTGACCACGACATGGATTTGTGGCAGTGGAATCACGCGATGCTCACCGGGTTGTAGCAGTTCTTCGGCCACGCGGGGTCTCCTTGCGTTGAAGGTCAAACCAACTCGTCGACGAGCAACTGATGTCCGGCATCGAGCAGCCGCGCCGCATCGGCGTCGACGGCCTCGACGAGCGGCCGTAAGACCTCGAGCCCGGTGATCAGACCTTGCCGCGGTACGCCGCGGTAGACGAGCAGAGCCTGGAGCCAGCCGAGGAACCCGGCGAAGATCGCCTCGTCGACGAGCATCGCGGCGGCCAGGAACTGCACGATGAATACCAGATCTTCGCGTGTGCGCGCTTTCTGCCGGTCGTCGTAGACGGCCATCGGTGAAAAGCGTTCGGCGAGGTGGCCGAACGCGATGCCACCCAGCTCGTCCGCTTGCGCCGCGAGACGGAGCGCCAATGGCGCAAGCGGAATTGTTTCGGTGGCGATCGTCGGCGGGCTCGACCTCCACCCGGCGAGGATCGTCGCGGCATCGCGCGCGGTGAGCGCCCACGCGTCGGCGCCGATGCGCTCGGCTCGGCGAGCGTCGGTGCCAAACGCTCGACCCCCCACGATGACCGGGATCCGCTGCCGGTGCGCGGCGTCGACGAGGTGTGCCGCGCCCGGGAGGAAGATGGGCACGCTGCACGAGATCGCCAGCGAATCGGCGCCCGCGCGCGCAAGGAACTCGGCGACCACGGCAGCCGGAGTCGAAGCGCCGAGCACCGTTACGCCGACGCCGCGCGCGCGGAGCGACTCTCCGAACATCTGGGCGGCGAGCGAGTGCCAATCGCCTTCAGCACACGTGACCACGGTGAGACCATCGTGCGCCCGCGGGTTTGCCTCGCCGCTGAGCGCGTCGAGCGCCGCGGCGGCCACTCCCGATGCGAGATGCTCGTCGGCGGCGGTCAGTTCATTGCGGTGCCAACGCTCGCCAACTTCGCGCTGGGCCGCGGCGAGGAGGTCGTCAACGATGTGCTCGCGCGGGACACGGTTGTCGAGCAGATCGAGCGCAAGGCGAATCGCGGGCTGCCGCCGACCGACGACGGCCTCATCGAGATACGGCTGTACATAGTCGCGTGGCTCTTCGACAGGCGCGACTCGGGCAGTGGCCCAGCCCCATTGGTCACGGCCGGCGTCCTTGGCTTTGTAAAGGGCTTCGTCGGCGAGCCGCACCGTCTGGTCGGCATCGCCGACCGATCGGGCGATACCGGCCGAGAACGTGATCGGATGCGGCCGGTGGATGAGCCACTCGGCGCGCAGCCGCGTGAGTACGGCGTCGGCGCCGGAAGGAGGCGCGAGCACGATGACGAACTCTTCACCGCCGAATCGGCCGACGACGTCTCGACCCCTGACGTTTGCGCGGAGCACCTTGCCGAAGGCTCGGAGTACTTCATCGCCGGCGGCGTGGCCGAGCTCGTCGTTGATCCGCTTGAAGTGGTCGAGATCCAACATGATGACCGTGTCGTCATCGGTGAGCCGGCCGAGTGCGCGCTCGAGCATGCGTCGGTTGGGCAGACCGGTCAGCACGTCGGTCGAGGCGGACTCGGCAAGTCGCTCGGTTCGCCCGCTCAACTGCAATGCCTGCCGCGCGTCGAGTAGGAAGGGGTCGAGGTAGCGAACGAGCAGTGCCCGGGCCGCGCTGCCGGGAAGCGCGGCGGGCAGCAACGGATCACCGTCGCCGAATGAGATATCAGTTGGGAGTACGCCCGCGCTGTCGGCGGCGGTCGCTACGAGCGTGCCCCCGAGGCCGCGTACGAGACCTTCGGCAACGCGGCGAGCGTCGGCCACGGTCTGCAGCCGCAGGAGCGAGCGCGTCGCCTCCAACACGACGAGGGGCACTGAGTCGAGCAGGTCCGTCGGTGCTTGCGCGCCGTCCACCATGGGTGACCACCTTGTACGTACGCGTCGCCCGCAAGGGGCGAGGCAAACTCACGCTACTGGATCTGAAGAACGACCCTCTCCGGTCAGTCGAATTTGAATATCCGGCGGAAATTGCGCAGCGCGGCGGCGCTGCCCCGCTTGGTGATCAGCTTGCGCGACAAGGCCGCCTCGAACGAGAGCGTGCCGAGGCGGAGGTCGATCAACACCCAGCCCGCTAGTTCGAGGCGAAGATCGGGCGCGTCGGTGGACGGCCGGTCGCTGCCACCGTATGCCGACGGCAGGAGGAACGACTCGCCGTTGCCGTCCGTATTGATGACCGGCGTCGCCGTCGCGATGTGCGCGATCAACCAAGCAACGCGTCAACTCGGCTCGACGATCGGAGTAGCGCTCGTCGTCGCGCTCGCCGGTGTCAACACTTAGGCCGCGCGCTGCGCCATGCGTGACGCGTCAGCGAGTTCGGCGCGCCGGAACGACTCGGCACGCCACCACTCGCGGTACGTCGCCTCGCCCGCGAGTTCGACGAGCGGGCGTGTCTGCGACGCATGAGCCGCAAGTGCCGCGAGCTTCAGATCGGCCAGCGAGTTGGGTAGGCGGGTGTGCCGCGCCAGACCGTCGGCGTCCGTGCACGGTGGCTCCGGCTGATCGGCCCACAAGCCGATCTCGTCGTTGAGGCTGCCCCACCTCTGATGGAAGTGCGCGCTGAGCGTGGCGTACCAAAGATCGGCGACGGGTCGCGTCGCCGCCCACGCGTCGGTGGTCCAACGACTGACCGCTCGATGATCCGGATGGCCGGTCATTCCGTCGGGCCCGAACGTCACGATGAGGTCGGGCTGGATCGTGGCGATGTGGTGGGCGATGGCTGCAGTGCCGTCGTGGTGCTCGCTGTGGCGCCGCGCCGCGAGTCGCCGGGGCGGCCACGCGACAGGGTCGCTCGTGCCGTGCTCTCCGAGCGTGGCCGTGACGACCACGACGCGGTCGCCGCGGCGCCGAAATTCGGCCATCAGGCCGGCGGACAGGTAGGCCTCGTCGTCGGGGTGGGCCCAAACCCCCAGGAGTGTGCGTTGTTGTCTCATGCCGAGACCGTACGAATCGGTTCTTCCCGGGCCCTTCCCCTCCCCCAGGGGCGCGGGAAGGTTTTCGGAAGGCGCGACCACGACGATGCGCACCATGACCGCCACCTCGATACAGAACTCTTCGGCCGCCGGCGGCGTATCGACTCGTATGGACTCGACCACGACCGCCGCGGCACCTTCCGCCACTGCGCCTACCGCGGCGCGGGCAGGGGCCATGGCGATGTTGCCGTTGCTCGCGGCCTACATTCCGTTCGCGCTCGTCGTCGGCTCGGCCGTCGGCGCGCACGGGTCACCGCTCGCCGCATGGACCGGCAGCTGGTTGATCTACGGCGGCAGCGCGCACGTTGCCACACTGCGCACGCTCGACGATGCGGGCGCGGTGGCAGCGATTCTCACCGGGCTGCTGATCAACGCCCGCCTACTGGTCTACAGTGCGTCGTTGGCCCGGCGCTGGGGCGGGCAACCTCGTTGGTTCCGCATCGTCGCCGCAGGCATGATCATCGATCCCACCTGGGCGGCGGCCGAGCGACATGCGGATCAATGCAGCGATCTCCGCCGGCAACGTCAGTACTTCCTCGCATCGGGTCTCACGCTCGGTGCCGGTTGGTCGGCGGCGATTGGCGTGGGAGCAGTGATGGGCGCGCGCCTCGACGGCCTCGACCTCGAAATCGTCATCCCGCTGTGCCTACTCGGATTGATTGGCCCGGGCCTGCGCGCCGCGGGCGCGCGATCGGTGATCGTCGTCGCCGCGGTGGCCGCGCTGGTCACGACGAGTTGGCCCGCAGGCACCGGCATCTTGTTCGCAGTGGTCGCGGGTTGCGGGGCAGGACTGTCGAGTGACCGAAGGAGCCGATCATGACCTGGGTAGTGATTCTCGCGGTTGGTGCGGGGAGCTTCGTCTTCCGCCTCGGTACGCTGCTCGTGTTGGAACGAATCACGCTCAGTGATCGCGGCGATCGTGTGATTCGCCACGCCGGAACTGCGGCCATCACTGCGTTGATCGTCGTGGCGACGAAGCACAACGCGACGGGCGGCTCCGTCATACCGACGGTGCTCGCGGTGGTGGTCGGAGTCGCTCTTGCGGCGCGTGGCGGTTCGATGGTGCGCCTTTTGGTATTCGGTGGCGCGACCTACGCTTGTTCGGCAATTCTGCTGGATCTGCTCACTCGAGTCAACGCGCTATCGATGTACTGAAAATCCGTTCTGGCAGTCAAACGTCGCGATATGCGCGACGTCTGACTGCCAGTTCGGTTGGATGAACGGAAGATTGGCGCACGGTGAGCGCGAGTAGTTCAGCTCGTCGCGTCGACGACCTCGTCGGACCACACGTGCATCGATTGAAGGATCGGTGCGCCGTAGCTTGTCACCATCGCTACGTCGAGCGCGTCGCGCCCGCGGCCGATGACGACCCGGCCCATGCGCGGCTCGTTGTTGCGAGGATCGAACGTCCACCAACGGCCGCCGAGGTAGGCCTCGAACCACGCGCAGAAGTCCATCGCCGCGAACGGTGGTTCGATACCGATGTCGGGTAGGTAGCCGAACGTGTAGCGAGCGGGGATGTTGAGCGCGCGACACAACGTGAGACCGAGATGAGCGAAGTCGCGGCACACGCCCATGCCGCTGTCCAAGACGTCGAGCGACGACGTGAGCGGGTTGCTGCTGCCGATCTGGAATTGCACGTTTCCGTGGACCCAATCGCATACCGCCGCGACTCTGGCCCAGCCGGGTTCGGTCCAGCTGAAGAGTTGCCAGGCGCGGTCGCGCAATGCGTCAGAGGGGCAGAAGCGACTGGGCAGCAGATAGAGCAACGTGTCGTCGGGTAGTAGTTCGACGGGAATCTGGGCCGCGTTCATATCGGCATCGTCGTAGACGCCGGGTACCTCGACCTGCGCGTCGTAGCGCACGACCGTCTGGCCCACAGGCAACGTGACCCGATCACAGATGTTGCCGTAGGAGTCGTGGTACGAGCTGCGCGCCAAGGCCGGCGTGGTCTCCCACGTCTCCGACACCAGTAGTTGCGCCGACTCGGCACGCGGCCTGACTTGCCAGATCGTAGGTGTGGGGCTCGGGGCGTCGTAGTGGAACTCGCACCCCACTCGTACGCGCATCAAACAGTCCCGTCGATGTGTGTCACATCGACCGAGACATGCAACTTGTTCATCTTGCTCCTCGTGTAGATGACGCCCTTGAGCGGCGACACGTCTCCGTAGTCGCGACCAAATGCAGTGGTGACGTAACGATCGGAAACGAACCGGTTATTGGTCGGATCGACGTCTACCCAGCCCGCGTCGGGAACAAACACCGATGCCCACGCGTGGGACACGTCGGCGCCGACGAGGCGTTCTTTGCCGGGCGGCGGCAACGTTTCGAGGTACCCGCTCACGTACCGACCGGCGAGGCCGACCGACCGCAGGCATCCCACAGTTAGATGAGCAAAATCTTGACAGACGCCGGTGCGGCACTCGAGCAATTCGGTCAGCGTGGTGCGTACCGACGTCGAGCCCGGCTTGTACGCGAAGTCGTGGTGGATGCGCGAGTTGAGGTCGGTGAGCGCGTCGGTGAGCGATCGGCCCGAGGTGAACGACTCGGCGGCATACTCGGCAACCGCCGGAGAACCTTCGACTTTTGGCGAGTCGAGGAGGAACTCGCGCGCATCGAACGCGTCGTCGGCAGGATCGGTTCGCAGTCGCTCGCGAATGGCCTCCCACGGCTGATCGACCGGCAGTGGCAATGAACTCGGCCGGTTGACGTCGACCGTGCTCTCTGCGGTCACGGTGAGACGCGTATGCGGCTCGAGCACCGTGAAGTAGGCGGCGTGGTTGCCGTAGAAGTCGGTGCGTTCGCGATAGTCGTGCGGTGCGGGCTCGATGCGTACCTGCGAGGTGCGACACACCTGCCCGGGTACGTCACGCGGGAGCAGGTACAGCTCGCCGTAACTCTCGGACACTTGCGACGAGTAGCGGTATTCGGTTCGGTGAACGACGCGGTAGGTCATGACGAGGTGAGCAGCGAGCTCTGCGGTAGCAGATGGACGAAGCGGTCGGCATCGATGGCATCGGCCGTGCGACAGAGCAGCTCGACCATACGCGTGAGGAAGTAGTCGAGGTCGGGTCGTGTTCCGTCTTCGCGCGGCCGGCTGAGCGATGCAGTGTCGGCGAGTTGCAGCGCGGTCGACGTCTCGAGCACCAACCGTTCGGGCTCGCTCAACGCGGCGCCGCGACGCAACTTCGGCATGCGTCGCACGTCGTTGGCGAGTTGATCGAGTTGGTAGGCGAGCGAGCGCGGATTGTCGACATCCATCACGAGGAGATCGAGCAATGTCTCGAGTTGCGCATGCGATCGGTAGCGCCGGCGGTACGTGATGATGCTCTCGGCCGCGATGAGCACCGACTCGAGCAAGAGGCTGTCGGTGGCGGTGCTGCGCTCGACGGTGACGGTTGCCCGCAACAACGCGGTGAGCTGCAACCCGCGTTCGATTCGCCGACCAGCGTCCATGAAGCGCCATCCCGGATCGCGCACCATGCTCTCGGCGGCGAGGCCGGACAGGACCAGCAGATTCTGCATGATCCGGCCCAATGTGAGCTGCACGACCATCGGATGTTCGGGATCCGACATGCGGAGGTCGCGAATCTCGCGGTCGAGCGTGCCCACCGCCAGCCACGTGTCGCTCGACAACTGGTCGCGCACGGCGTGCGCCGCGCCGAGCAGATGGCGCACGGCATGAGCGAGCGTGCCGGGGCGGGTCTCGTCGACTACCAGCGCGAAGAGTTCCGCGCCCGGTGCGTTGTGGCGTTCGGATTCGCCGTCACCCACGAAGCCGGGATATGTGGAGCTGACCCGCGTGAGCGCGGCGAGCAAGACGCGCAAGCTTTCGGTGCCCGCGGGGTTGGCGCCGCGTTGGAAGTCGTTGCGCCGGTCGTGCACCGCCCGCAGCAAGCGGGCCATCGCTTCGGCCCGCTCGGCGTAGCGGCCGAGCCAGAACAAATTCTCGGCAGCACGCGACGACATGGATGCTTCGGGATCGATGGCAGCGACGGGAGGGCCGGCGGTGAGCCAGAAACCCGAGAGCTTTTCGGGCTCCGACGCCAGCACCCAGGTGTCCTTGCTAATGGCGCCCGCTTGGTTGGAGATGCGGACGCTGCCATTCAGCGCCGAATCGCTGCCGGCAACGCGGGTCAACCCGCCGGGCATGGCGGTGTAGGAATCGAGGCGGGCCACTGCAAACGCTCGCAGTACGGTGCGCCGCGCCTCGAGCCCGCCCGTGGTCAGTGTGGGCGCCGACGCGAGCGCGATCGTCTCCTGGCCGACCCAGCCGGCGGGATGCGCCTCGATGCGGCGGCGTAGATCGTCGCGCTCGTCGTGCGTGAGCTCCCACGGGAACACCGACGTCGCGCCGACGTTGCGCACGATCGGCTTGATCACCAACTCGTCGAGGTGGGCGAGGACGTGACGGCGCCCGTCTTCGTCACCGCACCACCACGTGGGCACCGACGGCAACAACAACGATTGACCGAGGAGTTGCTCGGCGAGGCGGGGGAGATACGGCATGAGGCCGGGGTTCTCGAGCACGCCGCTGCCGAGCGTGTTGACGATCGAGACGCCACCGAGGCGGGCGGCCTCGACGAGGCCCGGCACGCCGAGGCGCGAGTCGGCGCGCAGTTCGAGCGGGTCGCAGAACCACGCATCGGTGCGCCGCAAGATCACGTCGACGCGCTCGAGTCGACCAAGTGAACGCAACCAGACGCGACCGTCGCGCACCGTGAGGTCGGACGACTCGACGAGCGTGTAGCCGAGGTAGGACGCGAGATAGGCGTGCTCGAACGCGGTCTCGCTCCACGGGCCGGGGCTCAACAACACGATGCGAGGATCGTCGGTGCCGGGCGGTGCCGATTCCTGCAGCGATGCCCGCAGCATGCGGAAGAACGGTGCGAGCCGGTGGACCTGAGAGTCGCGGTACAAGCTCGGCAACACGCGCGAGACGACCAACCGATTTTCGAGGGCGTAGCCGGCTCCCGACGGTGATTGCGTGTGATCGGCGAGCACCGTGCACCGGCCGTCGCCATCGCGCGCAAGGTCTACGGCGGTGGTGAAGAGTTGCTGAGCGCCAGGCAGGCGGATCTGATCGCAAGCGCGGAAGAAGCCGGGATGCGACAGAACCAACTCCGCCGGCAACAGACCGCGGCGCAACAGCTGACGGGGCCCGTACAAGTCGGCGAGGACGAAGTTGAGCAGTTCGGCTCGCTGGATCACGCCGCGTTCGATGCCGGCCCACTCGTCGCTGGCGAGTAACACGGGTACGGGGTCGAGACCCCACGGCGCGATGGTCGGGGCCGTCGTGGTCGTCGCGGGATCGCCGCCGTAGATGTTGTACGTGACACCGTCGTCATCGAGCAGTCGGAACGCTTCGGAGCGCCGGTCGAGTAACTCGCGCAGGCCCAGTGTCTCGATGACCCGCCCGGCGTGCGCCCAGTGCTCGCGAAGTCGCCCATCGGCGGTGAGCATCTCGTCGTACGCGCCGACGGGCGGGCGATACGACGTAAGGAGGTCGGGTGGGGGGCTGATGGTCATGAGATGGGCACGATCAGCGCGATCGCGGCCCGGAGTGTCCCCGTGGCACCGGAGTGCGCCGCAGATCCAACGTCCGAGGGTACTCCAGGCTTTGGCCGCCGAGGTCCCCTCCGGCGAGGCTCGTGGCGCCCAGCGCGCCGATATCGACTGGTCCCGGCGTGTGCCCGGCGGCGGAAAAACGGCTGGCCCGGCGAGCTTCGGCCTCGTTGGCGTTGACGGGGAACCGGTCGTAGGAACGGCCGCCAGGGTGACTCACGTGATAGGTGCAACCACCGAGTGAGCGGCCGCTCCACCGGTCGACGAGATCGAACACGAGCGGGACATGGACACCGATCGTGGGGTGCAACGCCGACGACGCGCTCCAGGCGCGGTAGCGCACACCGGCGACGAAGTTGCCCGGAGTGCCCGTGGCGTGCAGCGGGACAGGCACGCCGTTGCACGTGACCACGTAGCGGTCTGGTGTGAGACCGTCCACGCGTATCTGGAGCCGCTCGATCGACGAGTCGACATAGCGGGCGGTGCCGGTCGATGTCACTTCTTCACCGAGCACCGACCACGGTTCGATCGCGGCACGCAATTCGAGCGCGACGCCGGCGACATCGACGGTACCGATACGAGGGAAACGGAATTCGAAGAACGGCTCGAGCCACGCGAGGTCGAACGCGAACCCGTGACGGTTGAGGTCGTCCACGACTTCCGCGATGTCGGCCATGGCGTACCACGGCAGGAGGAAGCGGTCGTGCAGTTCGGTGCCCCAGCGCACGAGTGAGCCGCTGTACGGCTGTGCCCAAAAACGAGCGACGAGCGCCCGCACCAACAGATTCTGCACGAGTGCCATACGCGGATGCGGCGGCATCTCGAAGCCGCGCAACTCGAGCAGACCGAGGCGACCGCGTTCGGAGTCGGGGCTGAACAACTTGTCGATGCACAGCTCGGACCGGTGCGTGTTGCCCGTGACGTCGACGAGCAGATGACGGAAGATGCGATCGACGAGCCACGGCGGAGTCGCGGTCTCGGGATGCTCCGCCGCCCACCGATCGAGTTCGGCGAACGCGATCTCCAGTTCGTAGAGCCGCTCGTGACGACCTTCGTCGACTCGGGGCGCCTGGCTCGTGGGCCCGATGAACCGTCCGGAGAACAGATACGACAACGACGGGTGGTGCTGCCAAAACGTGATGAGGCTGCGAAGGAGATCGGGCCGGCGCAACAACGGACTGTCGGCCGGTGTCGGACCGCCGAGTGTCAGGTGGTTGCCCCCACCGGTGCCGGCGTGGGTGCCGTCGAGATGGAACGTTTCGGTACCAAGCCGCGTCTCGCGAGCATCGGCATGCACACCGGTGGTGATGTCGACGAGTTCTGACCACGATGACGCCGGATGGATGTTGACCTCGAGCACGCCGGGGTCGGGCGTGACGACGAGCTTTACGAGTCGAGGGTCGTTGGGCGGCAGGTAGCCCTCGATGACGATCGGCCGTCCGATCGCAGCCGCTGCTTGCTCGACCGCCGTAAGGAGATCGACGGCGTGTTCGAGGTGCTCGACCGGTGGCAGGAACACG
>JBDSMH010000062.1:0-30916 GCA_039915945.1 Acidimicrobiales bacterium
GTCGCCGATTCGTAGGTCCCCCGGTAGGTCCCCTCGCTGCCGACTTAACTGCGCCGCAACGGCCTGACCTTCACAAACTCAGTGCGCTCGGAGGGACTCGAACCCCCAACCTTCTGATCCGTAGTCAGATGCTCTATCCAATTGAGCTACGAGCGCAGTAGCGGGGGAAGTCTAGGGCTCGGCGGCGCTGTGGGCTACCCGATTGACCGACGACCGCTCGGTGCCGGCACCGCTCAGGCCCCAGAGGACCGTCGCCACCAGCAGCCCCCCGGTGATCGACCCCAGCAGCGACATGGTCAGGTCACCCATCGTGTCGCCGTAGGCGGTGGCCGATTCGTTCGGGTTGTCCTTGATGAACGCCACGTATTCGAGCAGCTCCCAGATGATGTGCGTCGCGGCCCCGAACCCGATGGTGATGGCCGCGACATCGAAGCGCTTGAGGTTCGGTCGCCGCCGCACGGCAAGCCCGAACGCCAGCACCCACGGCACCCACGTCACGAAGTGCATGGCGTCGTCCCACCAGTTGATCTTGTCGTAGAAATTGACCGCGTTGCCGGCGGTGTCGATCAAGAACGGCAGCCCGACGCAGATGTCGATGAGGTACGGAAAGTCACCTCGGGCACTGCCGCGCCGGCGCAGCGCGAACCACACCAACGGCACCAAGATCGATGAAACCGGATACAGCAGCAGCCGCCAGCCGATGCCCTTGCCTTGGTACTGCGGCAGGTCGGGGAACACGACGGCGTGCAGCAGCAACAACACCAGCGCCGCCTTGAGCACGAGGTCGATCGTCAGCAAGCGTCGGTTCATTGTGACGTAGGGTACGGCGAGCCAGTCGCGCTGGGGGGCGATGACGCGGTGGACCGGTGCGGTGATCCGTGCGATCAACGGCGTCGAATGGGCGGCACACCGACTAGCCGGAGGGACTCGCATGTCCGAACAACTGACCTACGTCCTCGATTCCATGGAGAACCTGATCGCCAACACCCGCGCCGATCAAATGGCGGATCCCACTCCGTGCGAGAAATGGAAGGTGCGCGACCTGATCAACCACTTCGTCGGTGGCGGACACATGTTCGCGATGGCCTACCGCGGCGAGCCGATGCCGGACATGGACGGCCCCGTCCCCGACCTGCTCGGCTCAGACCCGGCGGCCGCAGCGCGTGCGGCCCGCGCCGATTTCGACGCGGCCATCGCCGCGCCGGGTGCAATGGAGCGCATGGTGGATCTGCCGATCGGCTCGGTCCCGGCCCCCGCGGGGCTCCAGGTCGCGACCTTCGACGTGCTCGTGCACTGCTGGGATCTCGCCACTGCGACCGGTCAGGCCTTCGATCCGCCCGCCGACGTCGTGGCCATCGCCGATGGGTTCGCGCGCCAAGGTCTGCCCGCCGAGGCTCGAGACGGCGACACCTTCAAAGCCGAGTTCGACGCGCCCGCGACCGCAAGCCCGTTGGCGAAGCTGGCGGCCTTCACCGGACGCGCGGTGTAGCGCGAAGCGTTACAGCACGCGACCCCACGGTCCCCAAATGGCGAACGTGATTGCTTGCGACGCCTGAATGTTGACGAACAACGTGTCGCCATCGGGACTGAACGTCGCGCCGGCGAACTCCTCACCAAAGCGCGGCGCGTTCGGCGCCGTGTTTCGCTTGAGTCGGTTGAGCGCCAGGTTCTGCAGGTTGCCATCGGCATCGAGTCGACGGATGTAGTTGTCGACGGGCCCGTCCTCACAGATCACGATCGTGCCGCGACCGTCGTGCGCCGTGATGTTGTCCGGCAATTCCAGCGCAGCCGCATTCGGTGACTGATACCGACACGTCAATGTCTTCGTTCGTGGACGGTACGACCACACTTGGCCGGTGCCGTTGCCGTAGCCACCGACAGAGTCCGCAGCCGTCTCTACCGCGCCGCCACCCTGCGTCGAAGTGAAATAGACCTCGCCCTTCGCGTATGTCGCGCCCTCGAGCCGACTGAAGTGAGCGGCGCCCTTCGAACGCCCTTGATTTCCCACGAAATTCAGCGCTTCGTCGTTGGTCGTCGGCGCAGTGAACGTTCCGTCGTCGCCGTCCGGGTATGGCTGGTCGATGTCGACCCACTCCACCGCGTACCGCGCACCGGTCGTTTGTGTGCCCTCGAGATGCGCTTCGTTGACACCGGCCACCTTCAACATCTGCAAGCGGCCGCCGTCTTCGAGATGTCCGGCGTCGGCGGGATTGCACGGCGGGATGTAGCGGTAGAGCCCCGACGGGAACGCGAAGTTGTCCTCCGTCAGATACACGATGCCTTCTTGCGGGCTGTACGCCGCGGCTTCGTGAGCGAAGCGTCCCGCGGACTTGATCGGCGTGCGATTGGACTGTCGCCCCGCAGGAACCTCGAAGATGAACCCGTGCGGTTTTTCGAGGAACTGGTTCGACACGCCGGTGAAATCGTTACCCACATCCGGACCGTTCACCGTCTCTTCGCACGAGATCCACGCCCGCCACGGCATGCGCCCGCCCGAGCAATTCATCATCGTGCCGTTGAGGCTCGTGACTGCGTCGAGCACCTCGCCATCAGGCGTGACCAACGATGTCGTCGTGCCACCCAGGCCGTGCGCGTCATAGGGCTTCCCCGGCCCGAACGCGTTCTGAGGGTTGACGACCGGCGGCGCGGGATTGTTCTGCTCGTGGTTACGTACGAGCCACACGTTGCCGTTGCGGGCCTTGAACGCGCCCATGCCGTCGTGACGTCCGGGCAATGTGGTGCCGTCGGACAGCACGACCGGCGGCCCGTCGGTGTCGTGGAACGACCGGTACTGGAACCCCGGTGGCAGCCACAGCCGCACGATCTGATCGCGTAGGTCGGCCACCTCGGCCAACTCGAAGAAGTTCGGTCTGGTGCCATTGGCACTGGCCGCGCCCGCCAGCAGGGTCTGCAGCGAACCGCTGACCACCACTCCGCCGGTCGTCGCCGCGGCCCCTTGTAGGAACGTACGTCGGCTGAATCCCCCCATGACAGGACCTCCTGCTGCGCCAGCCCGGCAGGGGTCCTTGCCCCGGCGCACGACGAACCAAACCTGGTCCGGCCGTTGCTACGAGCAGAAACGTTGGCGGAGAGGGCGGGATTTGAACCCGCGAGGGCCTTTTGGACCCTACTCCCTTAGCAGGGGAGCGCCTTCGACCGAACTCGGCCACCTCTCCAGGATGCAGGATGCTATCGGTCGGGTCACGTCCCCGTTGAGTCGAATACTTGGGCGGAGGGAGGGGGATTCGAACCCCCGGAGGCTTGCACCTCAACGGTTTTCAAGACCGTCGCATTCGTCCGCTCTGCCATCCCTCCATAGCCTCTGACCAGCATGTTTCTTGACAGAACCGGTCTTAGCGGGCCGCATCCTAGACGGTTTGGTCACGGATTGGTCACGGATTGTCACAGCTCGTCGTTACTCTGTGGCCATGCGCGGCTCGGTGGTCAAGCGTAAGTCGTCGTGGACCTTCGTCGTCGATTACGGCATCGATGTCGCGAGCGGAAAGCGGCGACAGATCCGCCGGTCGGGTTTTCGCACGCGCAAAGAGGCCGAAGCCGCGCTGCGCAAGACGATCGACACCCTGACCGAGGGCACCTACGTCGAGCGCAGTACCGAGACTGTCGCCGAGTACTTGGCCCGCTGGCTCGAGACCTTGCAACTGTCGCAGCGGGTGCGGGCGACGACGGTCAAGAGCTACCGCGAGAGCCTCGCCCGGCTGTTGCCGCTCATCGGTGCGGTACCACTGCAGGCGTTGCGGCCCGTGCACGTCGAGGAGGCCTATGCGGCGCTCCTGGGTCGGCCCACGCACAAGGGCAAGCCAACGCACCCGGGCACCGTCGTGCGATCGCATCGAGCGCTGCACAAGGCGCTCGTCGACGCCGAGCGCCTTGGTTTGGTCGCGCGCAACGTGGCCAGACACGTCTTGTTGCCGTCGGTGCCGGCGCCGTCGAACGCGTCGAAGGTGTGGTCCGCGGATCAACTGCGCCACTTTCTCGACGCGTCTCGCGGCGACGCCCTGCACGCGGCGTACGTGATCGCGGCCACCACGGGTATGCGCCGAGGTGAAGTTGCGGCGCTGCGCTGGGAGGACATCGACCTCGACAACGCTCGGCTGCGCGTCGAGCAGTCGGTGTCGACCGTCTACGGGGTGTTGGTGTTCAACCCGCCGAAGACGAAGAAGGGCATTCGTACCGTCGCGCTCGATGCCGGCACAGTCGCCGTCATGCGCAGGCATCGCGTCGCGCAGTCCGAGCGCCGACTCGCGCTCGGATCATCGTGGGTCGACACCGGTCGTGTGTTCACGCGCGAAGACGGAACGCTGTTGCATCCCGACGTGCTGAGCAACCGGTTCGATGCGCGAGTCGCGACTCTCGATCTGCCTCGCATCACCATTCACGGGCTGCGCCACACTTGGGCGACGCTGGCGCTCGAAAAGGGCATTCATCCGAAGATCGTGTCCGAACGATTGGGACACTCGACGATCGCCATCACGCTCGACACGTACAGCCGCGTGTTGCCGAAGATGGACGCCGAAGCCGCGTCTGCTGTCGCGGGCGATCTCTTCGCGCCGTGAAGTCGGCTCGTGGAATAGAAGTCGTCCAGTCAGCGAGCCAACGCTTGCAACAAAATTGACTAGATCCAGCGAATCCGTTGCAAACTGGCGGAGGCGTTTCGGCGGGACACGATTGGGATGGTTGCGTCGAAACTCGAGGTGGACTAGCAAATCGTCGATGTCGACGGAGTGCGCCGAATGATTCCTCGCCGCCTTCGGTCGTTGGTCTTGATTGCGCTTGTGGCATGTGCCTGCGGTGACGGCACCGATAGCGTCACGGCGCCGACCTCTACGTCCGGAATTGCGTCGACAACGTCATCCGCCGTTACAAGTTCGTCAACATCTGCGACGTCTGTTCCAGCGACGACCAGCACTATCACTACGACCGCCACCACGGCTTCCACCACGACCACGAGCACAGTCGCGCCGCGGCCCGGTTGCCGAGCGCGCCCACAGGTGTCCGATGCACAGGACGGATTGCCTGCCGCCGTCATCGCTACTCGCACGATGATCTTGGAGGCAGCGCGCGTATGCGACCTCGCGGAGTTGGCGCGAATCGCCAACGAAGACCCGGACAATCCGTTCCGCTACTCGATGCCCGACCGCGGAGACCCGTTGCAGTACTGGACCGGCTCCAAGTTTGATCCGACCATACTGTCGGTGCTCTTCTCGCTTCCGGCCACGCTCCATACATTCAAGGACACACAGAACGGCCAAGTCATCGAGGAGTTCTATGTGTGGCCCAGCGCCGCTGGACCGTCACCGAGCGACGCTGACTGGACAGCGGCTGAAGCGCTGTAACACCTCCAAGCGCGAGGCGTCGCGCGACGAGTGAACCGTCGCAAGATGACTGACGACGACGTCGGCGAAGCCGCGCGCCGCTACCGCGCCGGTGACTCGCTCGCCAAGGTCGCGCTCGCATTCGATGTCGTCGCTGCAACGATTCGATACGAACTGAATCGGATCGGTGTCACGATTCGACCTCGTCGCGGTTGGAGCTGACCACATCGCCCAGTTGAAGATCTCACCGCCACAGCGACACCTCCGAGAGCAAAGCTTGGTCCCGCAATTGCCCTAGCAAAACGTCTCGTCGCATGGGGGTTCAAGTCGGAGGACCGGACCGGCGAAACGTCGAGTAGCGGCTGGGCTCGCGGTGACGGGGCTTGGCTGCACCGACCCGGATGCTGCTGCCGCCGGACGCACCTCGGAACATCTTTGACGACCCGTTCGACACCAACCCGAGCGACAGCATCGAGGAGCGATCGAAGCGCCTCAAGATCGTGTCGGGGCTTTGCTACGTTACGGATCGTGCCACCCGTCGCCGTGCTCGCCGACGTCGTGGTGGTCGAGGTGGGTCAGGCCATCGCCGGCAGCGTGGCCGGCAAGGTGCTGGCCGAGTCGGGCGCTCGTGTCGTGAAGGCGCCCCTGGTGGCGCTCGGCCAAGAGCGGGCGCAGGTGATCGCCGGCTTCGCCTCCTGGGACCGCTCCAAGCGGGTGCTCGCGGCAGACGGCAGCGCCGACGACGAGTTGCTCGCGCTGCTCGACTCGGCCGATGTCGTGATCGACCAGCGCTGGTGCGGGGGCCGCGATCGCGTCGCCGTGGCGCTCGAACACGTCGCCGTGCGCGACGACGTCGTGCTGTGCCGTGTGGACACCGGGCTGTCGCTGCCCGCGGCGAGGCTGGCCGTGCTCGATCTGGAGAGCCTCATCGGTGCGACCTCGGGAGTGTTCGCCACCGCCATCAGCGGGCAGTCGCTGGCCGGCATGGCGTTCGTCGACGTTCCCGTCGCCAGCGTGGCGGCCGGGCTGCACATCGCGACGGCGATCGCAGTAGCGCTCTCGGCCGGCGCGCCGCGTGTGCTCGACGTCGCCATCACCGACGTGCCGTCCGCGCTGAAGGGCGTCGAGTTCAGCCGCAGCGAGCACCTCGCGACCGTGCAGGCGACGCAGATCGCAGCGTCGGGCGTGTACCGGTGCGCGGACGGAGAGTGGATCCAGCTCGACGCGCCGTCACGGCGGATGACGGCCCGCCTGCACGGCGCGCTCGATGCGGCCGGGTGCGATCTCGACGGGCTCGACGCGCTGCTCGTACCGCTCGTCGCCGTCACGCCACCGCAGGCGAAAGCGATCCGCGCCGCGCTCACCGCGGTGTTCGCGACTCGGCCGGCCGACGCATGGGAGCGACTCCTCGCGAGTTCGGACGTGCCATGCGGGCGTTGTCGCACCCCGATGGAGTGGTTCGAGAGCGAGCTCGCACGGGCGTGCGGGGCGGTCCGGCACCGCGGCGACCACGGTGACAGCATCCGCCTGGAGGCGGGGGAGGTGTGGCGGTGACCCTCGACGGCCTTCGCGTGCTCGACCTCACCACGATCATCGCCGGACCGGCATGCACACGAACGCTCGCCACCTTCGGCGCCGACGTGGTGAAGATCGACCGGCCGGGGCCGGATCGCCCTCTGTGGTTCCCGCACCTGCACATTGACGCGCACCGCGGCAAACGCCACGTGCTCCTCGACCTGGAGGACCCCGTCGGGCGCGACACCTTCCTTGGGCTTGCCGACGGCGCCGACGTGATCGTGGAGAACGCTCGGCCGGGCGTCTGGGACCGGCTCGGCATCGGCTACGACGTCATGTCCGAGCGTCGTCCGAGCATCGTGTGGACCTCCGTGCGCCTCTTCTCGGGTGAGCACACCGCCGCGGCGTGGCCAGGCTATGAGACCACCGCGCAAGCGGTGAGCGGGCTCGCCGTGCGCTTCGGTGGCACCGACGGTGCGCCACGACGCGCCGGCGGCGGGGCGATCGACGACTACGCGGCGGGAGTATCGGCGGCCTTCGCCACGGTGCTCGCGGTGATGCAGGCACAGCGCAGCGGGGTGGGTCGGCGCGTCGAGACCTCCCTCGTCGGCGTGGCCACGCTGTACCAGTCGTTCGACGTGGTCGACCCCTCCGGCTGGGCGCAGCGATCGTGCGGTGGGCTCGAGGCACGAGGGTCGTCCCCCGAATGTCGATCGTGGCCGGCGTCGGACGGTTGGGTGCACGCCGTGCTGCGCGACACCGCGCTCGAGGAGTTCGCACGAGCCCTCGGCACACCGTGCGAAGGCGAGGCCATCGAGGCCGCGACCGCGACGCATCCGTGCGAGGAGCTGATCGCAGTCGCGCTCGGTGCCGGGGGTTTCGCCGTGCGCGTGCACGACGACGAGTCGCTACGAGCGGACCTCGAACGTCGCGGCCGCTTCCGCACCGTCGACCAGCCGGCTTGGGGACGCGTGGGCCACGTCGGCCACCCGGTGACCTTCACGCCGCCCCTCGGCGATCCGTGGCGGCCCGCACCGGGTTGGGGCGAGCACACCGACGAGGTGCTCGGTGCGCTCGGCCTGCACGAGGACGGTCAGGCCTCCGCCGCGCCGCGACGTCCGATCTCGTAGTCGTCGAGGTCCGGATTGGACACGCCGGCGGTGAAGGTGGGCCCTAGGGCCAAAGAACCCTCGCCAACCTCGTACTGCTCTGCCCTCCAAACACCCCGAGCGTGCGGAGACCTTGGTTGGCGTCTTTGGCCATGCTCTCGACAGTCCCCGTGAGTGAACCACCGGGCTTTGCCGCGCTACCCACCTCCCTCTCACGCCACACCATTCGACGCGGAAGGGTCGTCAGCTGGGCGAGCTGCTTGTGGTCGGTCACTGTGCAGCGCCGAAGCGGCCGCCAGCCGTTGATGCGGCCACGTTTGCGTCGCGCGGTCAGTCTTTCTCGTGTTCTCACATCTCGATGCCCATGTCGATCTCACGTTCTCGTGCGCGTGCCGGGATGAGCTGCTCAATGCTGTGGTCGAGTTGGCGGTATTGGTCGGAACGAGTCGTCTCGAGATAGCTCGGCCGCGCGCCGAGCGCGTCGCGACTGTCGACGCCGTAGGCGGCGCGGTACTGCTCGACCCCACCGACGGTCGCACGCCAGAGCTTGTCGTTCCCGTCTCGTCGAAGCCCACGCAAATATGCCGGCGGGTCTCGTTCAACAAGATCGATTCGCAGCGACGCATCGATGTCGAGCGTCGAGCGGATCTCACGGCCGCGGTCGACGAGCCGGGGCCGTTTTGCGTCGCGTTGCGCAACGGCGCGGTCAAGGTCACCGGTCAGATCAGAGATCTCTACGCGCAGTTTCGTCGCGCGTGTCTCGTACTCGGTCACCCAGCCGGCGGCGCGCTCGATGTCGCTGCGTAGTGTGTTGATGGTGTCGCGGTTGTGAAATCGTGACCATCCGCTGTCGAAACCTTCGAGGCGTTGTTGCGCGGTGTCGACGCGGTCGCGTGAATCGTCAAGGCGTTTGAGCGTGTCAGTGAGGTCGCCTCGCTTCGCGGAGAGGGTACGTTCGACTTGATCGACCGCTTGAGTGAGATCGGAGCGCTGTCTGCCGATGTGGCGTTGTTCGTCCCCGAGGTCGCGCAGTGCCTGCGGCGACAACATCGCCGGGCGTACCGGCGCAGGGCGCTGGATCTCGTGCAACATGTCGAGAGCGGGGCGGTCGATCCAGTCGCGGCTCAACGCGCCGGCAAGTAAGTCGCGTGCGGACTGGCCGGGCTCGACGGCGACATACATCGTGTTGTTGTCGCGGCCACGGGTCATCGGGACGTAGATCCCGCGGGCACCCACCGGTCCTTCGATCAGTGTCATCGAGCGGTCGACGGTGCGGCCCTGCGCGCCCTGCGCGGTCTGCGCGTAGCCCAGCTCCACGTCCTGAACGACATACTCAGCGGGAAGCTGAACGTGTCCGTGCGCGCCGGACACCGTGACCGAGTGGTCGCGATGCAGTCGCTCGATGATCCACTGGTCGCGGTTGTGTACGGGATGGCCGCGGTCTGTGATGAGGTCGCGGTCGTTGCGGCGGGTGACGATCTCGTCGCCGACATACAGGCGATACCCGCCGGCCTGGAGCGAGCGCTTCATCTCGAGCTCGCCATTGCGGACGCGGAGGTCTTGGGCGGCGCGATTCAGTGCGAGGACCGCATCGTTCGTCGGCGCAGTCATCAACACATCCTCACCACGAACCCGGGCGCGGTGCCATGCCGCAACCATCCGCTCTTGCAGCTCGTCGGTGGGCCCGTCGTGGATGCGGCGGTGCTGCTGGTAGAGGTCGATGACGTCGATGTCGCTGCGGCGTAGCCGTAGTGAGGCGTCGCGTTCCCAGTCGTTGGTGAAGCGGTGCACCCGGCCGAGCTCGATGGCGCCGTGCTCGTCGATGAGATGGGCGAACATGCCACCACGTCCGACCGCGGAGAACTGCAACGGATCCCCCACCAACACCACCCGCTACTGTCGCGTGTCGGCGAGCGCTGCGAGTTGGGCCAGCTTCGTAGTGGAGACCATGCCGGCTTCGTCAACGATGATCGTCGCGCCGGCCGGGAGCCGGTAGACCGGCCGGGGTCCCCCGACGCGCTGGTGCTCGACCAGCAGCTTGTCCAACGTGTCGGAGCGGAGGCCGGTCTCGGACGCGAGCACCTGCGCTGCTGCCGCGGACGGCGCGACCGCCAAGACCGCCCGACGCTCAACGTTGAGTTGCGCGACCGCCGGTTTGAGCGCGGTGGTCTTGCCGGCGCCGGCGGGGCCGACGGCCAACACCAACGGCGCGTCACCGGCGACGGCCGCGGCGAGCTCGAGCTGCGCATGATCGAGACCGATCAACACCGGCGCCAACACCGCCGGCTTGTCGGTGACGGGCTGTGCGAGGCGTTGCTGGGCCCAGTCGGCGATCCGTTGTTCCTGGGCGAGGATCGCCGGCGTCGTCAACGCCCGGGCGATGACGGATTCGGTGATCGGCCGCCCATCGCGACGCAACACCGCGCCGTCGGGAATCGCCGGTGACAGATCGATGAGTAGCTCCCGGGTGATCGCGTCCGTGAGGTGCTCGAGTTGGGTGATGAGCTCGGCGGCGGGCATCGCCATCTCACCGTCGAGGTTGGCGGCTAACTCACGCAGCAACTCCGCCGGCCGCCACGTCGACTGCTTCTCCGCCAACGCCACCAGAGCGCGCTCGGCGACCTCGCGAGGGTCGAGGGGGACCTGTAGGTCTCGCTGCCGGCCGAGCACCTCACGCACCAACTCGTGGGGCTCCACGCCGGCGGACTGTGAGATGACCGCCCACTCCTCGCGCGCCCGATGCGCCGGCCTCGCGTCCGGTTTCGGCGGACACGAATCAACCACCGCTTCACGCTCCAGGCGCCAACGCTCGCGGGGTGTCGGCGCACGACCCAACGACTCCCCGAAGCGGGCCAGCTTCAGCTTCAGGCGTTCGTCGACGTCGAGGCTGCGCAACGAGAACTCCGCCCGCAAACCGACCGGTACATGGGCCAGCTCGGAGATCCCATGTACCGGTGTCTCCCACGCGACGCCCAGACGCTGCGTCAACTCCGCCTCGAGGCCAGCGTGATATGCCGCCGACACCGTCCGCTGATCGAACTTCAAATACCGCGCATCCAACGACAAGAACCGACCATCCGGCGCGAGCACACGGTTCGCGATCACCGCGTGGGTATGGAGCTGCGGAACCCCGGAGCGTGACGTGTGCTGACGAAACAACGCGGCGGTGATTCCGTCTGCATCGACCACGCACACCTGACCGTTGACACGTAGCCGGGTGGTGGCGTGGCGTTCGATCCAACCCATCGCCGCGGCCACCGCCGCGTCATGCGCCGCGAGCACCTCAGCGCGCGTGGTGTCGTCGCCCAGTCCCCACAACATGGACACCGACTTCGGCGCCGAGAAGGTCACATCGAACGCTCGCACCGACTCCTCACCATGACGGCGACCCAACACGAAGCCACCAGTCGGATCGAGGCCACCGACCACGTTTACGAACGCCGCGTCATCGGCCACACCATCGAGGCCGAGCGACATTGCGGCGTCACCGAACCACACACCACGCGGTTCGCCGGCATCGAGGTAATACGACGGCAACTGCTCTGTGTAATACACGCCAGCGTTGGGGCCCTTCAGCGTTATCACTCGCGCCGTCATCGGCTCACGCCCATCTCACGCCGCAGCGAGTGCACCCGTCTGCCATTGACAACGAGCGAAGCGAGAACAAGAACGATGAAGACGCGGGTGCGAGAGATGCGCATGATGTCGGCGAGAAGTACATGCGTGCACGATGACGTGAACGCGCGACGTTGTGAAGATCGATCCGAAACAAGGGGACGCGCGTGAGTGTCAGTTTGTTTCGGACAAAGCCGCCGACGTCTCCTTCGGACGAATTGGGAGCATGTCACGAGTCGACATCACAGTGACGACGACTGCAGGTAGCGCGCCACGATCAAGCCCACCGACCGATCGTCCCCAAAACTCGGACAGGCGCTGCCGCAACCAAAGCGACTCTCTACACTCGACGCATGTTGGTGACCGTGGAGCTACCCGAGGATGCCTTGGCCCGGCTCCGGGCCGAAGCGGTGCGCCGCGGCGTCAGCATCGACGTAGTCATCGCCGACTTCGCAACACAGTTGCCTATCGAGGTCCCGCGCCTCACTTCTCGGTTGAGCTTCATCGGTATCGGCCATTCCGGCCGTGACGATCTCTCACGACGCCACTGCGAGATCCGCGGCGACCAAGCGGCGGAGCCGCCTGCCCGCGACGTCCGACGGCGATGTTCCGCTCGACTCCGAGGTGGTTGCGGTCGTGCGGTGGCGATGCCTGTCAGAGGCGTTCAGTAGGATCAATCGATGGCTGAGAAACCAGAGCTCCTTACGGCCGCGGTCCTCGACTCCATGTCACCCGATGAGCGTGCCGCTGCGGTGAGAGCGCACATCGTGACTGATCTCGATGAATTGCCGGCCGATTTCCGTCAGCGCGTTGTCGCGACCGGTGAGCGCATTGCGCGCGAGCGCGAGGCGCGTGTCGCTGAGTGACCGTCGTCAGGTTCGCGGCGCTTCAGTCTTCTTCGATCGCACTGCTGCACGACATGCCCACGATCATCGACGGGCTTGCCCAGGAATACGGGACTGACCGCCGCGTTGACGGTCTGCCTCTGATCGGCGTTGAGTTAGCGACGACATCAAGGTAAGTTGATACCCGTGGACCCGGTGATCCTCACCAGCGCACGCAAACACGGGGTCCTCGACCACGACATGCTCCACGCCTACCGCAACCCAAGCCGAGTGTTCGAACTCGATGATCTCGTCATGCTCATCGGCGCCGACACCGCCGGTCGACTCTTAGAGATCGGGCTCGTGAGGGCCGAGGGCGTCGAATTCATCGTGCACGCGATGCCCGCACGTTCCAAGTTCCTCAGGTGACACCCATGCCGCGATCCATCCAAGAAATCCTCGACCACGCCGACGAGCTCGCCCAACAATTCGAGGGCTACGAACCAGGACCCGACGACGAACGACCCGTCGCCGAGTATCTGCTTCAGCGCGCCGCGCTCGCACGCGCCCGTAGCGAACGCCAAATCATCGAAGCGGTAACGGCTGCACGCGCCGACGGGATCGCATGGAGCCGAATTGGCGCACTGCTCGGGACCTCCGCCCAAGCCGCACAACAACGCTACGGGGCAATCACCGAACAGGTCTGAGTTCGCGCCGCTTCTGAAGCGACGCTTCGTGGTCACGGATTGGTCACGAACGCGTGAAAACAGGCCGTTACGGGCCGGCACCGGCCGTTACCCGAAATCACGAACTACCTGATCAAACGGTATGAGGCGACACCCGTCGAACCCCCTCGGACCCCCGAATGAAAATTTCAAGACCGTCGCATTCGTCCGCTCTGCCATCCCTCCATACCGCCGGACAGGCGTAAGGCGTCAGAGCGCCGCTGCCCTACCCATTGAGCCAGCCCAGTCGGCGCGGCTCGTCGAGCCCTCTTCCGAGAACTGTTGGTTCGTCGTGTGGAGGATCGCGACGCCCGACCTACGATCGGGCCCGCCGTATGTCCTTCGACCCCGACACCATCGAGAGCTTCCGTTACGAGGGTTTCGAAATCGACGCGCCGTCATCCACAGTGACGTGTCACTACGCGTTCGACGGCTGGCACTTCAGCGAGCGCATCAGCTTCGACCCCGGAGGCGATTGGTCGCAGCCGGCGGCCATACGGGCGGCACGGCTCGTCTACCTGCTCGCGGGAGTGTCGTACTACAAGGCCGCGGCGCCGCCTGTCATCGACTTCTCTGCCGACGCGCTGACGCCGAACGAGCGAACGCTGCTGCACGATTTCTACGTCGACGGTCTCGGTGAATACGCGTACCGCAACGACCTCGACCTCTCATCGATCGAGTTGCGGGCCCGCACGGCGCCGGCGCAGCCGGTGCGCACGGCCGTCGACCCGCAACGACCGCTCGTCCCGTTCGGCGGCGGCCTCGACTCGATCGTGACGACCGAACTCGTGCGCGAGCGCCACCGCGACACGGCCTTGTTCGTCGTCAGCCGCGCCGGTGATCGCTTCGACGCCATCGAAGATGCCGCGGCGGCCACCAAGCTCCCGGTGATCCGGGCGGGCCGCGAGCTCGACCCCCAGATCTTGAACTCGAAAGCCCTCGGCTTCCGCAACGGGCACATCCCGGTCACCGGCATCATTTCGGCGATCGCGGTGACCGCAGCAGTGCTCGACGGTCGCGGCGCCGTCGTGATGTCGAACGAATGGTCTGCCTCGCAAGGCAACGTTGCGGTCGACGGGCGCTTGGTCAATCACCAGTACTCCAAGAGCTATGCGTTCGAAGCCGCGTTCCGTGCCGCGCTCGCCGACAATTTCGACGCGGGGCCCGACTACTTCTCGTTGCTGCGGCCATTGTCCGAACTCCGCATCGCGCAACTCTTCGTCGACATGCCCCATTACCACCGCGTGTTTCGTAGCTGTAACCGTGCCTTCCACATCGATCGGGCGCAGCGGCTCGATCACTGGTGTGGTGTCTGCGACAAGTGTTGCTTCATCGACCTCATCCTCTCGCCGTTCCTCGCGGCGTCGGAACTCGACGCGATCTTCGGCGGAAACGAGCCGTTGCGGAACGCATCTTTGACGCAGCAGATCCGCACGTTGATCGGTCGCACGCCGGACATCAAGCCGTGGGAATGCGTGGGCGACGTCGACGAATGCCAAGCAGCAGTCATCCTCGCCGCCGACCGGCCTGATAGGGCGAGCACTGCGATGCTGCACGACCTCGCCCGCGAGCTCGCAGCACAACGCGACCGCATCACCGCACAGATACCGCAACTGTTGCGCCCGATCGGCGCGCATTTCACTCCCAACGACTATGCGACCGCCGCTCTCGTGGACTGATCTCCTCGGCCGCGCCGTCGGGGTGTGGGGCCTCGGGCTCGAAGGCCGCGCCAACGTCGACAAGTTGCGCGCCCTCGATGTCGAACCGATCGTCGTCGCTGACGAACCCGCGCTCGCCGATGGTGGTCTCACCGCGCTCATGGCCTGCGACGTCGTCGTCAAGTCGCCCGGCATCAGTCGCTACCGCACCGAGGCTCGCGCGCTGGTCGACAATGGCGTCGCTCTAGTCGGTGGCACGGGTTTGTGGTTGCAGAGCGCGCCGCTCGACCGCGTCGTCGTCATCACCGGCACGAAAGGCAAGAGCACGACCACTGCAGTCCTCGGCCATCTGCTCGATCGACTCGGCCATCGCTGCTTCGTCGGCGGCAACATCGGTCGCGTCCCCTACGCCCCGGATGTCGATGAGTCGCAGTACGACTACTGGGCGCTCGAAGTCTCGAGCTACCAGGCGACCGATCTTGCCGTGTCGCCGCGCGTCGTCGCCGTGACTTCGCTGCATCCCGATCATCTGCCGTGGCACGGCGGCGAGGTCGAGAACTACTACCGCGACAAGCTCGCGGTCTGCACGCAGCCCGGTGCCGAGTGGACCGTTGCCAACGCGTTGAGCCCGACGCTGAAAGCGCACGCCGCATTGCTCGGCCCGCGCGTTCGATGGGTGCCCGACGAACGATCGCCGGCGCTCGACTGGGCCGACGGGCTAGGCCTGATCGGCGAGCACAACCGCATCAATGCCGAGATCGCCCGCGCCGTCATCGAACAACTCGGCCTCGACGCCGCTCGTGACCCCGCAGCGTTGCGCGACGCGGCCCGCGGATTCGCACCACTACCGAGCCGCCTCACGCGCATCGGCACCGTGCACGGAGTGGAGTTCGTCGACGACAGCTTGTCGACCAACGTGTTGCCCACGCTCGCTGCCGTCGACGCGTTCACCGGCCGGCGCATCGCGCTGATTGTCGGCGGCGAAGATCGCGGCATCGACTACGAGCCGCTCGCGGTCGGCCTCGCCCATCGCGGCGACCAACTTGTCGTGCTGACGGTGCCCGACAGCGGGGCCCGCATCGCCGCTGTCATCGGCGCCCGCGCCGATGTTCGCCAGTGCACCGACCTTGCCGATGCGGTGCGTCAGGGGTTTCAGTGGGCGCACCCCGATGGGGTCGTGTTGCTGTCACCGGCCGCGCCGAGCTTCGGCCGGTTCCACGACTATCGCGACCGCGCCGACGCGTTCGCGGCAGCGATGCGCGCCTGCGAAACGAGTTGAACTGAGACATTGGCAGCGATAATCCGCTGCTATCCGATCTGACCGCGCAGGCGCGAGATCCATTCGTCGGCGAGCCGCCACGAGGTCTGCACCTCTTCGCGCACCGCGGCGCCGTGTTCGCCTGCTGCGGGGTACGACCCGAGGAACTTCACCTGCGCTTGCTTGGCATGGATGGCCCGTAACGCATCGGCCACCAACTCGTCCGCGATGTGCCCGTCGAGGTCGATGATGAAGCAGTAGTCGCCGAGCGACACCTTGGTGGGCCGCGATTCGAGCTTGGTCAAGTTGATCGAACGCGCCGCGAACTCTTGCAGGATGGCGAGCAGGCTTCCCGGCACGTTGGCCCGCTGGAACACCACGATCGACGTCTTGTCGTGACCGCTCGGCTCTGGCACGCCCTCGCGCGCAACGGCCACGAAGCGTGTCTTGTTCTCGGGATGGTCTTCGACATCGGCGGCCACGATGTCGAGCCCGTAGACAACCGCGGCGCGGGCCGGCGCCAGTGCCGCGCTGTGGCCATCGGCGTCGCGCGCCACGATCTCGGCGGCCTCTGCCGTGGAGTTGGCGGCGTCGATACGCACTCCGGGCAGGTGATCGTGGAGGTACTTCCAGCACTGCGCGGTCGCGACCGGTATCGACAGCACGCGCGTGATGTCCGCCAGACGAACACTGGGCGGTGCCAGCAGATTGAGGCTGATGTTGATGACGACCTCGCGCCGGATCAACAGGTCGAGGTCGAACGCCAGCGTGTCGAGCGTCAGATTGACCGTGCCTTCGATGGCGTTCTCGATCGGCACGAACCCGATATCGGCGTTTCCGTCGGCCACGGTGTGCAGCACCTCGGGGATCGACACGATCGGTCGCATCTGCCCCTGCGCCAGATCGGCCTGCGTGAACAAGGCCTGTTCGGTAAAGGTCCCGGCCGGCCCGAGGAAGGCGACGACAGGCTGGGCGGGTAATGCGGACGGGGCCATGAACGGGGAGGATAGTGACGTGGACGAGGCCTCCCTGCACAGTTTGCTCGCCGATGTGGCTGCGGGTCGCGTCCATCCCGACGCCGCCGTCGCAGCGTTGCGGCGCCTGCCCTTCGCCGACTTGGGCCACAGCAAGGTCGATCATCATCGTTCGTTGCGCCAAGGCCTCCCCGAAGCCGTCTACGCGCCGGGCAAGACCCCCGTGCAGTGCGCTGAGATCGTCACCGAACTCTTCGCCAACGGATCGGGCCCCATCGTGTTGAGCCGGGTGAACGATGCGCAGGCCGACGCCGCGATGGCGGCCAATCCCGGCGCGCAGCGCTACGGCGCGACCGTCGTCTGGCGCCCCGCCGAACGGCGTACCGCAACCGTTGCGGTCGTCACCGCCGGCACCGCCGACCTGCCGGTGGCCGACGAGTGCGCCACGATTCTCGACGCGCACGGGGTCGACGCCCGGCGCGTCACCGACGTCGGCGTGGCCGGCCTGCACCGACTGTTGGCCCACATCGACGAGATCGTGTCGGCCGATGCAGTGGTCGTGGTCGCCGGCATGGAAGGCGCACTGGCGAGCGTCGTCGGCGGCCTCGCCGCTGGGCCGGTCATCGCCGTGCCGACCAGTGTCGGCTATGGCGCCGCGCTCGATGGTGTCACCGCGCTCTTGGCGATGCACGCATCGTGCGCGTCGGGTGTCACCGTCGTGGGCATCGACAACGGTTTCGGCGCGGCCTGCGCAGTACTGCGGGTGCTGCGACTGCGAGGATGCTGACATGTCGATCGCGTGGTTCCACTGCTTTTCGGGGATCGCCGGTGACATGGCGCTCGGATCGCTCGTCGATGCCGGCGCAGATCCCGACGAAGTGATCGCGCTGTGCCGCCGTCTCGGTCTCGACGGCTGGTCGCTCGAGTTCGAACCGGTGCTCCGCGGCGGGATCGCGGCGACCAAAGCGCACGTGCATGCCGAAGAGACAACAGTGGTGCGCACCGCGGCCAACATCCTCGCGATGATCGCCGACGCGGCGTTGCCCCCCGCGGTCGAGGCACGCGCGCTGCGCACGTTCGAGCGTCTCGCCGAAGTCGAAGGACGCCTCCACCGTGTCGCTCCTATGCAGGTGCACTTCCACGAAGTGGGCGCCGTTGATTCGATCATCGACATCGTCGGTACCTGCGCCGCGCTCGATCTGCTCGGCGTCGATGCGCTCTACGCCAGCCCCGTCGCCGTCGGTCGGGGCATGGTCCGGTCTGCGCACGGGCTCATCCCCAATCCACCACCGGCCGTCGTCGAGTTGTTGTTCGACGCGCCGACCTATGGCATCGACACGCCGGTCGAGTTGACGACGCCCACTGGTGCAGCACTGCTCGCGGCCAACGTGGTCGGATGGGGACCCTTGCCGGCCATGACGGTTGGCGCCAGTGGCTTTGGCGCGGGGTCCCGCGACATCGACGGTCGTGTCAACGCCGTGCAGATCGTCGTCGGCGCGGTCGCTGCGACACTCGACCGCGGTCAACCGGTGACGCTGTTCGAGACCAACGTCGACGATGCCACCGGCGAAACACTGGCGCACACCATCGCCGCGCTGCTCGAAGCCGGCGCCCACGACGCCTGGATCACTCCGGCGATCATGAAGAAAGGTCGCCCCGGCCACGTTGTGAGCGTGTTGTGCGATCAGTCGATCAGCGAACAGATCGCCGCCACACTCACGCGCGAGACCGGCTCGTTCGGTGTGCGCGGTCAACGGCTCGAACGCTGGCCGCAGTCGCGTTTCATCGAACAGGTCGATGTCGAGGGTCAGCCCATCCGGGTCAAGGTCAGCCCGGGTCGGGCCAAGGTCGAACACGACGACGCGGCGCGTGCGGCGCGTGCGCTACAACGCCCGCTACGTGAGGTCGTGTCGCTCGCCGAGCAAGCATGGCGTGATCACAGCCACGACCACGGGCACGATCACGATCACTGAGAAGGGCGGCTCGCCAGCGCGCGCCACAGCGCGCGGTAGTTCGGATACACGAGCTCGGGCGTGACCCAGCCCGCAGCCTCTAGTTCGCGATGCAGCGCCGGCAGGTTGCGATACGGGATGCCGACGTCCACGTGATGCGCAAGATGCCAACCCGTGTTGTACGGCACGAGCGCGAATCGCGCGACGGCCGACTGTTGTACGTGATGGGTCGTCTGACGACGGTCGGTCGAACGGATCATCCCGCCGTGCTCGGCGATGGCGCGCAAGCGGTTGATCACGCGCCACACCGTCATCCAGGGAGCGAGCCACAAGAACACGTACAACTCGGGGCGCCCGAGCGCGGTGAACGCCGCGATCAACACCAATTGCGCGGCGAGGATCTTCAGCGCGATCGGTCGGCCGGTGCGTGACCGCAGTGCGCCGAGCAGCGGCCACAAGTTCTTCCATCCACTCACGAAGAACGCGTCGCGGGTCAGCTTGCGCCGCAGCGATGCCCGCGTGATGGGATACGGCGCGTACAGCGCCTTGTCCGGTTCGTCCGGGCCCATCTCGTCTTTGTGATGCGCCATGTGGCCCTTGCGGTAGATCTCGAACGGCACGAGGCCCGGGTAGTCGAGCAGCCACTTGCCCACGAAGTCATTGACCCGGCGGTTCGAGAACAACAACAGATGCGCCGCTTCGTGACCGAGGATCAACAGTTGCGAGAACGCCCGGCCCATCAATAGGAACGCGAGAACCCACACCACCGGGTGGTGCAGCCAGGTGGCGCCGCCGATCACCAGCGCGATCTGTAGCCACAGCGAGACGACGGTCAGCGCATTGGCGGCGTTGGGGATGCGCCGCAGATCGGCCCGCAGTTCGGTGCGCAGCCGGGCGCCGTCGCGCAGCCGATCGGTCGGCAATACGTCAGGCAGTGATGCGGCCGGGGGTACGACGCTGTGCCGCCCCGTGCTCGGACCCGGGGTCATCCCCCTACGATACGGCTATGGACGATCGCTTGTATTTCCGCCAACTTCTCTCCGGCCGAGATCTGGCCAGGGGCGACCGGATGGCCCAACAGATGGTCAACTTCGCCTACCTCGTCGGCGACCGCGAGACGGGTGAAGCGGTGGTCGTCGACCCCGCGTACAACGTCGACGACATCCTGTCCGTGCTCGAGGCCGACGGCATGCGACTCGTCGGTGCGCTCGGCACGCACTACCACGCGGATCACATCGGCGGATCCATGATGGGCTTCGAGGTGGTCGGTATCGCCGACCTACTCGAGCGCGTGACCGTGCCGATCCACATCCAGCGCGACGAAGCCGATTACGTGCGCAAGACGACCGGTGTCGGCGATCAAGATCTCCAGTTGCACGACAGCGGCGATGTGGTCAGCGTCGGCGCCATCGATATCGAGTTGATCCACACGCCGGGCCATACGCCGGGCAGTCAATGCTTTCTGGTTGCCAATCGTCTCGTCGCCGGCGACACGTTGTTCCTCGACGGCTGCGGGCGCACCGATCTTCCTGGCAGCGACTCACGCGAGATGTACTACAGCCTCACACAGCGTCTAGCGAAGGTGCCTGACGATGCCGTGCTGTATCCCGGCCACTTGTACTCGGCCGAGCCGTCCGCGCCGATGGGCGAGACGCGCGAACACAACTTCGTGTTCCGCCCGCGCAACGTCGAGCAGTGGATGGCGATGTTCGGCGGCTGAGTCGGCGCTCAGTCGCGCATGAACGGTTCGTCCGAGTCAACCGTCGACTCGACCCGCTCTTGCCACATCTTGAAGCAGTTGTCGCAGCTTAGGTGAATGCGTCCGCGCAGTGGATCGTGGATGTCGACACGGGCCGTTGCGCCGCACTGCGGGCACGTGTGTTCGTCGTCCACCCGGGCCAGTACGACCTCGACGGGCGTTTCGAAGTGAAACAGCGGCGCCGGCTCTTCCGAAGACAGTGTCGTGGCCGCGCCTTCGGCGCGAGGGAGCACGATCTCGTCGCGCAGGTCGATCGGACCGAATGTGATGCGTGGGTGTTGCGTTATGTCGACCATGCGTTGGTAGAGATCGTCGACCTTTTCTTGGCGGTCGTCTACGTCCGCGATCACATTCTCCAACCAACGGTCGAGCAGTGCATCTGCCGATGGGCCGTCGAGGATGATCTCGGCATCGATAGCGACATCGTCGAGGTCGATCATCGCCACCTGATCGGACAAGTAGAGGTGGTCGTGGTGGCGGTGGCCGTCTTGCTCGGAGCGTAGCGCGCCACCGGCGAGGCCGTGGGACTCTGACGACGCGACCGGAGGGAGGTCGTCGTCGCCAACCGTCGGCATCCAGATTCCCGGCATTGGGATGGTTTGCGCCAGCTCTGCGCCGTCGAGATCGTCGTCGATGGTGTCGTTGTTGCGTGGTTGGATCGGCAGTGACGTCACGGTGGCGAGACGAGCATCGCGCATGACGTCAGCGAACGGTCGTTGCCACAACGGGAGCCCGGTGCTCGGTTCTGCGGCCGTGTCGGTGCTCGTCGATTCGGGTAGGCGCATCTTCATCACCGCGACGCGACTCAAATCGACAGTCGCTTCCCCGCGGTCGGGAAGGAGCGCGACGTTCGGTTCGGGATCGACGGATGTGAAGGGCACACGTGGCGCGCTGGACTCCGGCTGCCTGCGCCGTTCCACCGCTGCTTGCGCGAGACGCTCGGACAGGTTCACTACATACTTCCTTGCTTATCGAGCTGGTGAGCCCACGGTACGCAACACACGTCGACGCGACATGAGGCGGCGTGACTCGCCTGGTCATGACCAACGTGTGTCACCCGGATGGGTCGATCGACCTATGCGCTACGAGCGAGCGCTCAACTTCGTGGTAGTCACGCCGAAAGGACAACGCGGGACTACTGATGGCAGGAGACGACTCGATGCGACAAGCAGAGCGCGAGCAGCGCGCGCCGTTGCGTCGATTCACGTACTCGCGCAAAGGCTACGAGATCGCCGAAGTCGATCGATTCGTCACCGACGCGAGCTTCCAGCTGAGCGCGGCGCAGCAACGGATCCAACTGCTCGAGCATCAACTCGACCAGTTGAGCCACGAGAACGAAGCGCTGACGCAGATGATCAACCACGTTGCCCGGCTCGGTGAACAGATGGTGGCCGAAGCGCGCCAAGAAGCACACGACATCGTGTCCGGCGCGCGCAACGAAGCTCACGAGCGCGTGATCGTTGCGCGTGCCGACGCGAAGACCCTTGTGTCCGAAGAACGACGCAAAGTCGCGGACGAGCTCGAGATGTTGGCGATCGTGCGCGAGACCGTCGTCGGCGAGCGAGACGCGCTGCTCGCCTTCCACTCCGATCTCAACGGCAGATTGCGCGAGGTCGTCACGTCGATCGTGAACTACAGCAACGACGACCAGATCCACGAGCTGGCGGTCATCGGCGGGATCATCTCGCCCGAGCTCGTACCATCGCGCTCGGCGCGTCGCCGAGCGGCGGCCATCTCCCCCGATGTGCACGCCGATGACGACGATGCCGCCGAAACCGTCGAGCCAGTCACCCACCCAGACTCCGCCACGATCGCGGCCGCGGTGGCGGACACCGATACCGCCGCCGCCGACCCGGTCGAGGCAGCCGTCGTCGAAGGTGCGGACGAGACCGAAGGCGCCGATGCGACGGACGACGCGGCCCCGGCTTCTTCTCCCGCCCCCGGCGCGGAGGCTGTCGCCCGTAGCGACGACGAGTACGCCGAATTCGAGACGGTTGAAATGCTGGCCGACGAAAGCTTCGACCGCGCGTTCACGTCGTTCATGGGCAACGATTCGGCGGCCGAGCCGAGTCGCGACTGGATGATCAACGGAGAGTGATCTCCGCGACGGTGAACGAGGCCACCGCCTCGACGTCGATCTCTACACCGATGCCATAACCGCTCGGCACGGCCAGCGCACCGTTGCGGTCGAGCACATAGGGCTCGGTGATGTCGCGATCGAAGTAGCGATTGGTCGCGCTGATGTCGCCGGGCAGGGTGCAGCCATCGAGCGCGGCGACCGCAAGATTGACCGCGCGATTGATGCCGAGGTCGAGCAGGCCACCGACCCAGGCGCCGATACCGGCGGCCGCGCATTCTTCGACGATCTGGCGCGCCGCCCGTACGCCACCGACGCGGCTCGGCTTGACGTTGACCACGTCGGCCGCGCCGAAGTGACGGGCGAGTTCTAGGTCGGACACCGATCGGATCGCTTCGTCGAGACAGATCGGCGTGGTGAGCTCGCGGGCGAGCGCGCCATGGTCGAGCCACGCGTCAGGGTCGAGGGGCTGTTCGATGAGGCCGAGACCGAGCTCGTCGAGCTTGCGTAGCGCGCGATCGTCACGCGTGTACGTGCCGTTGGCGTCTACCCACACCTCGACGGTCGGGCCGACTGCCGCCCGCACCGCGCGCACGATGTCGACATCGTGCCCCGGTGCGACCTTGAGTTTGATGCGCCGGTAGCCCTCCTCGACGCGTGTGTGCGCAATGGCGGCTGTCTCACGAGGGTCGTTCGCGAGGTCGACGACGACACCGACCGGTACCGCCTGTCGTGTCGCGCCGAGGTAGGAGGCCAGACCCTTCTTGCGCTCGCGTAGGTGTGCGTCGAGCAGTGCGGTTTCGATCGCCGCCTTGGCCATCGCGTGGCCCCGCACTGCGGCCATGCGCTCGTCGAGTTCTTCGTACGACGACCACGCACCGGACAAGAGGCGAGGCAACAGATGGTCGGCGAGGACGAGCCACGCGCCATCGACGAACTCGGCGGTGTAGGTCGGTGCGATCTCGGCCGCGCATTCGCCCCACCCGACACCTTCGTCGGTGTGCAAGCAGACGAGTACCGCCTCTTTGTCGGTCGTGACACTGCGCCCGGTGCGAAACGGCCGGCGCAAGGGCACTCGAACACGGATCAACAAGGCCGACTCGAGCCGCATCGGCCCACTGTGGCACATGGCGGATGGCCGAGCGGTGTGCGAGGCTCCCCGCATGTTCAACGCACTCGTTGTCGACAAGGACACTGACGGTACGGTCTCGGCGCAACTTCGCGAGGTCGACGACTCGCAGCTGCCCGATGGTGACACCACTATCGCGGTCGAGTATTCGACGATCAACTACAAGGACGGCTTGGCGATCGCCAATCGTTCGCCGGTCATTCGCAGCTTTCCCATGGTGCCGGGCATCGACGTGGCCGGCACGGTGGCGGCCGGCGGGGCAGGCGCCTGTGGCGTTGGCACGCGCGTCACCGTCAACGGCTGGGGCGTCGGCGAGCAGCACTGGGGCGGGCTGGCGCAACGAGCGCGGATGACGTCGCAATGGCTCGTGCCTCTGCCCGATTCGATCTCCACGTTGCAGGCTGCCGCGATCGGCACCGCCGGCTACACGTCGATGTTGTGTGTGCTCGCCCTCGAGGCGCACGGCATCGTGCCGGCGTCCGGCCCGGTCGTGGTCACCGGTGCGGCGGGCGGCGTCGGCAGCGTGGCGGTCGCCATCTTGGCCAAGCTCGGCTACGAGGTGCACGCGGTCACTGGTCGGCCCAACGAGAGCGACTACCTGCGCGCATTGGGCGCGGCCGAGATCATCCCGCGTGACGAACTCAACGGCGATCCCCGCCCGCTCGGCAAGACGCGATGGGCGGGTGGTGTCGACGCGGTCGGCAGCCGCATCCTGGCCAACATCTTGTCGATGACCAAGGACAACGGTTGCATCGCGGCGTGCGGCCTCGCGCAAGGTATGGATCTGCCCGCGTCGGTCGCGCCGTTCATCCTTCGCGGCGTCACGCTCGCAGGGGTCAACTCGGTCACGGTGCCCTACGAAAAACGCGTGATCGCGTGGCAACGACTGGCGTCGGACCTCGACCCGGCCAAGCTCGATTCGATGACCACAGTGGTGCCGATGGGCGACGTTGTGCGGGTGGCCCACGAGATCCTCGACGGCACGGTGCGCGGCCGAGTCGTGGTCGACGTGAACGCGTGAGCGGCGCGCTCGCCGGCAAGGTCGCCATCGTCACCGGCGCCAGCCGCGGCGTCGGCGCGGCGGCGGCGATCGCGTTGGCCGAACAGGGGTGCGCAGTGGTGTGCGCCGCCCGCTCGACCGACGCCGCCCCCAAGCGATTGCCGGGCACCATCGACGCGGTGGTCGAGCAGATCCGCGCCGCCGGCGGCGACGCACTGGCGATACCGACCAACCTCGCGAGCGAGGACGATGTCGTGGCGATGGTCGCGCGCACGGTCGAGCATTTCGGACGCCTCGACCTACTCGTCAACAACGCCGCGATCACCTTCGTCGGTGACCTGCAGATGCCGACCAAACGCTATGACCTGATCATGGACGTCAACTGCCGCGCTCCGTTCATCGCCATCCGAGAAGCGGTCCCCCACATGCGCGCAGCCGGCGGCGGTTCGATCGTAAACGTGTCGTCGGCGGCGGCGTTGATGCCGGTGCCCCACATGTCGGTCTACGGCGTGTCGAAGTTGGCGCTCGAACACGTCACGCTCGATGCGGCCCGCGAGTTGTACGCCGACAACATCTCGGTCAACTGTTTCCGCATCGACGTGCCCGTCGCGACCGAGGGCTTCATGGCCAACGTTCCCGACGGTGACCACGACTCGTGGGAACCCGCCGACGTGGCGGCCGAGGGCATCGTCTGGATGCTGCGTCAACCGCTGCCGTATACCGGTTGGCGCGAATCCATGCAGCAGCTCGGCCAGCGCGAAGGCATCATGCAGAGCCGGGCCAAGCGGCAGTCCGACCGCCCCATCCGCATCACCGAACTCTTCAACGGCCTCTACACCGAGACGCATCTTCCCGGCGTGGTCGACGGCTAGTTGTGCGGCTCCGCCGCAACGGGTTGAACTAGGCCTTACATGACGACGACGCCGCGGGTCATGCGCCCGTGGTGGAGGTCGTCGAGTGCGGTGCCGATCTGGTCGAACGTGTAGCGCGCGTCGAGTAGCCCGTCGAGATCGAGGCGGCCTTGTTGGTAGAGGTCGACAAACTGCGGGATGTGCACCTTGGGGATGATCGAACCGCCGAACGTGCCGGTAACCCACTTGTGGCGCAGGAACTGTGACGTGTCGATCGACGCCAGCACCGAGGCGTCGGCGCGGCCGATGATCACACACGTGCCGCCCTGGCGAGTGGCGGCGATCGCAACCTCGGCGGTGACGCTCGTGCCGACCGCGTCGAACGCGTAGTCGACACCCCGGCCGCCGGTGAGATCGCGCACGGCCGACACCACGTCGTTGTCGCCGGCGTTGATGACGTCGGTGGCCCAACCGCGCTCTTTGGCGCGGGCGATCTTGTTGTCCGCGATGTCGACGGCGATGATCTGCGTTGCGCCCTTGACGCGCGCGCCGAGCATGGCCGAGCAGCCGACGCCACCGGCGCCGACGACAAGCACCGAGGAACCCGGCGAGACATTGGCCCGCACCATCGCGGCGCCCATGCCGGTGCTGACGCCACACGCGAAACCGCACACCTTGTCGAGTGGCGCATCGTCCCGGACCTTCGTCGCGAAGCGTTCGGGGACGACGGCGTACTCGGCGAACGATGCTTGGTAGTGCAGCGAATGGATCGGTGCCCCGCCCTGCGACAGTCGCGTGGTGCCGTCGAGCATCTTGCCCGTGAAGAACAGGGTCTCCTCGCACAACGGTTGGTCGCCGGTGAGGCAATAGCGACACTTGCCGCAGCCGCCGATGATCGAACAGACGACGTGGTCGCCGAGCGCGAACTCGCGCACGTCGGGGCCGACTTCGACCACCACACCCGCGCCTTCGTGGCCGAGCACGATCGGGCGCGGCGAGGGGAGATGGCCGGTCAAGATGGACAAGTCGGTATGGCAGACGCCGACGGCCGCGATCTTGATCTTGATTTCGCCGGATTGGGGCGTGGGCTCATCGATCTCTTCGACCGCGATGTCCCCGATGCCCCTACAGATAGCTGCACGCATGGCTGATCGTCACTTGTCCTTTTGTGCTGTCTTCATATCGTCGAGGTTGGCCATGACCGGATAGCCGGTCAGCGAAAGCGCGTTGCCGTGCGCGAGCGAGTGCATGTCGAAGACCGACTGCTGCGCGACGTACTGCCCCATGATGTCGAGCGTCTGGTTGACGGCGCGCTTGGCCATCGCCAGCGCGAACGGGTGCATCTGAGCGATCTGGTTGGCCATTTCCATCGTCTGGCTCTCGAGTTCGTCGACGGGCACGACGCGGTTGACCATGCCCAGCTTGTGCGCTTCCTCGGCGTCGATCACCGACGCCATGAAGAGCATTTCCTTGGCCTTGCGGGCGCCGAACTCCCACACGTGGCCGTGGTACTCGACGCCGCCGATGCCCATGCGCACCACCGGGTCGGAGAACCGGGCGTTGTCGGCGGCGACGATGAGGTCGCAGGGCCAGCACAACATGAGCCCGCCGGCGATGCACGCGCCCTGCACCGCCGCGATCGACGGCTTGGGGATGTCGCGCCATTTGCGGGAGAACCCGAGGTAGTGCGTGCGCTCCCAGTTGTAGAGCGCGGCGAGACCCTCGTTGGCGATGTCGATCTCGCTCACGATCGCTCGGTCGCGTGATGCGGAGATGTCGTGTCCGGCCGAGAAGTGAGGCCCGTTGGCCTTGATGACGATGACCCGCACGTCCTTGTCGGCAGCGGCCATGTCCCAGGCTTGGTCGAGCTCGCGCAGTAACTGCGGGTTTTGCGCGTTGCGCCGGTCAGGTCGGTTCAGCGTGATGACGCTCACGCGATCGACGACCTCGTACAGGATGAATTCCATCTCCGACATTGTGCCCCCCGATTCGGCAGTAGGGTCGGATCGAGGCCCGAGCAACTGCTACTCCCGGGCGCAAGCTTGGCGAGTGCCAATCGGCCCACGGTAGCGGAGCCGGTCGAGTGGGGGAGATGTCGGCGTGGCCAACGATGTGGAGGATCGAGCGCGGGTCGCCATCGATCACGTCCTCTTCACGATCGCCGAACGCCGCGACGCCGGCGACTTCGAAGGGATGGCGGCGCTGTTTGCCCGCTCGTCGTTCGACACCGACTATCCCGACGCGCCGTCCGGTCACGGTGTGCAACAGGGTGCGGGCGAGATCGCCGAAGGATTTCGGGCGATGTGTCATATCTACGAACAGGGTGGCGCCCGCACCCAATATCACACCACCAACTCGATCTACGACATCGATGCCGACTCGGGCCGCGCCGATGTGCGTTCGTACTACTACGTGACCCAGGCGGTGCCGGCGCATCTCGATCATGTCGGTGGGGTCGGGTTCGGGTTGCAGATCGTTTCGTCGGGTCACTACGCCGACCGCTTCGCACGTATCGACGGTCAATGGCAGATCGTCGCCCGCAAGATTTTCGCGGACCTGACCGGCGACCGGTCGCGGCACATGACGATGGACCCGGTCGAGTACGGCCGTCAGTTCCGGCAGCGCAAGGCGGACTAATCTCAATCCGCTCGACGAAGCAAAACGAAACGGGGTTCGCGGTGGCCGATTACGAGAGCTTGATCTACGAAGAGGGCGACGGTATCGCAACCGTCACGTTGAACCGCCCCGACAAGCACAACTCGTTCAGCCCGACCCTGATCGACGAGATGCAACACGTGTGGAAGTCGTTGCGCTTCAACGACGACGTCCGCTGCGTCATCATCACCGGCGCCGGTGAAAAGGCATTCTCGGCCGGCATCGACCTGACGTTCGACCATCCGCAACCTACGTCCAAGTTGATGCTCGACGACCCGATGATGCGCATCGGCCCCAAGACCAACGACTACTGGATGCCGGTGATCGCTGCAGTCAACGGCATGGCGCTCGGCGGTGCGTTCTACATCCTCGGCGAAGTCGAATTCATCATCGCGTCCGAGACGGCCACCTTCTTCGATCCGCACGTCACCCACGGGATGCCGTGCGTCTACGAGCCGATGCTGATGCTGCAGCGCATGCCGATCGGCGAGATCATGCGGCTCTCGTTGCTGGGTCGCTTCGAGCGGATGAGCGCCAAGCGCGCGTACGAGATCGGTCTCGTGCAAGAGGTGACCACTCCCGACAAGTTGATGGAAGCGGCGCGTTGGTCGGCCGAGGTGATTGCCGCCGCGCCCGATGCGCAAGCCATCGAGAGCACCGTCAAGGCCATCTGGACCGCGCAGTACATGAGCATTCACCAAGCACTGCAAAATGCACCTGCACTCGTCAACGTGTGCGGCACCGGCATCCCCGCGCGCGCCAACGAGCTGCGCCAGCAACGCATCGAGTCCCGCACGCGTTGAGCGTTGGGTCGTCTGGCCTACGAATGGGCTAGCAGCGCCCGGTTTTGGGTGAGTTGGCCCAGCCAGGTTTGCGCCGATGCGGATGCGCTCGACGCGTTGATTGCGCGCGACATAGCCGTCGAAGAGTTGCGCGTTCAACTGTCGTTCGAGCAATCGTTCACCAGCGCGCTCGTGAACCTGCGCACGCGGCCGCTCGCCGGTGTCGATGAGAAGTCGTTCGAACAGACGACGGGCATCTCGTTGTCATCGCTCGCAACGGTGCGTGGCCTGGTGGACGAAGCAGTCGTCTCCGCCGGCGTGACCCAAAGCGCGAACCTCGTCGAAGAGGGGAAGGCGGCGCAGGCACTGGCGGACGTCACAGAGATACGACGCCGAGTAGACGCGGGTCAGGTAGCACGAGACGAAGTCGACCAATACTTCGAGCGTGCCGACGACACCGTCGAAGCATTGGGCCAAGTGCTGCTGTCGTCGGTCGACGCCTACGTGACGACCATAGAGACCGAGTCGCTCGCCGCCGGCCTCGACGCGTGGACCGACTATCTCGCGGTCGTGCACTTCGGTATCGACGAGATGAGTGGACTCGTCGCGTTTCTACCGCCCGATGCCCGCTGGCAGTCGGCCACCTCGCGTTTCGATTTTGCTGCCGCGCTGTCAGGGTTCGATCGCAGCATCGCGGCGCTCGATGCGTCGATGCCCGACGCGCTGCGCACCGACTGGGCGCAGTTGCGGCAGTCGACAGACTTGACGGACCTCCAGGTGCGCCGCGCCGGCAGATGATGGTGTCGCGCGCACGAAGGTCCTGCGGGAGCAGAGCGAGGTGGTGCGCGGGCTCGACGGCTTGCGCCCGGCGCTGAGCGACTTCCTGTTGCAGGGTACGGCGTCGGCCCGATCGCAAGCGCGCGGCGACCTGCTCTTCGGTGCCGGGCTCATGGCTGCCGCCATCGTGACGTCGCTGCTGGTCCTGCTGTCGACCAGTCGCTCCATCGTGGTCCCGCTACGGCGATTCGAGCACGCGCTCGAAAGGCTCCGCGGCGGCAGCCGCGAGGTGCCCCCGGTCGAGGTGCGCGGGCCGGCAGAGATCGCGGCCGTCAGCTACGCGTTCCGCGACATCCTCGCCGATGTCGCCCTACTCGAAGCGCAGGCAGTGGCGATCGCTGCGGGTGATCTGCTCGATCCGGTGCTGGCACAGACGGCGACGATGCCCATCGGTCGCTCGCTGCAGCAGTTGGCGAGCACGCTCAGCCGGATGGGCGCGCAACTCAAAGCGCGTGAGGAGACGGCGAAGGCCGTCCTCGAGACCGCGGCCGACGCGATCTGGACGATCGACAGCGACGCGTTGGTTCGCAGTGCGAACCGGGCGACCGAGGATCTGCTCGGTTGGCCCGCGTCGGATGTGGTGGGCGCGCACTTCGGTTCGTTGCTGGCGACCGAAGGGGACATGGTCGTATTCGAGCTCCTTCGCCAACAAGGGTCGGTGCGCAGCGAGGTGCAGTTGCGCCGAGCCAACGGCACCACGATCCCGGCGCTCGTGTCGGCGGCGGTCACCTACTTCGAAGGCAACTTGATGGTGACCGTCGTTGCCCGCGACATCTCGGAGCGAAAGGAATTGGAAGGGCGTCTCGCCCATCAGGCCACCCACGACACGCTGACCGGGCTGGCGAATCGGGGCGCGGCCATCA
>JBDSMH010000064.1:0-88784 GCA_039915945.1 Acidimicrobiales bacterium
GCACCGGCTCGAGCAGATCGGGCTCCATGTTGTGGAACGCTTTGTCGCGCAAGATGCCCGCGTTGTTGATGACGATGTCGATCCGGCCGAATGCGTCGATGGCGCTCTGCACGATGGCCGCGCCGCCGGCGGGCGACGCCACCGAGTCGGTGTTGGCCACTGCCTCGCCGCCGAGTGCTTTGATCTCGTCGACCACCAGCGCGGCAGGGCCGATCGACGCCCCGGTGCCGTCCATGGATCCGCCGAGGTCGTTGACCACCACCCGTGCGCCGCGTCGCGCCAGTTCGAGCGCATGCGATCGTCCGAGGCCGCCACCGGCCCCCGTAATGATCGCGACCTTGCCGTCAAAGCCGATATCCGTCATGTTTTGGATCCTTCGATCACGCTGAAGTCGGCGGCAAGGGTAGCTACTCGCCTATCCTCACGAGACGTTATGGCCAAGAAGCGCATCTACGAGCTCAAAACCAAGCAGAAGGTCTACGCCGCGCAAGCGCTGCCTGGGGTGCCGCAAGGTACTCAGGGTTTCGTGATCATGCCCGGTGGGCTCACTTGGCATCGCTACCGCGTGCGCTTCGACAACGGCGTCGAGCTCGGCCTCATCGACCGCGCGCAGCTGTCCCTGACGCCAATCAGCTGAAATCGACGCTCAGCGGTACGCGCCCGCGGTGCCGAACATGTGTCGGTGCCATCGACGCGGCGTGAGCAGCAGCGCCCGCGGATAGTCCTCGAACAGCCACCGGGCGAAGTTGCGTCGCGTCCAACCACTGAGACCGGCGACGCGTACGGCAGCGTCGAGCGCCCGAGGCCGCGCGAGGGCCGATTGCAGCACCACCGACATACGGTGATCGGCGAACAACGCGTGCTTGATCGACTCTTCGTAGCGCGCCCGCACGCCGTCCGCGGTGGCGCCACTGATCACGGCGCGTGCCGCGAGTTCACCGGTGAGCAACGCCTGCGCGATGCCTTCGCCGGTCATCACGTCGGTCGCGGCAGCGGCATCGCCGACGAAGAGCGTGCGCGGCGCAGTCAACGCGACCTTGTCGATGCGCGCCGGTATCGGCCACGCTCGGTGCGGTGACTCGGGCACGGCGTGGTCGCCGAGTGCGGCCGCGATGTGCGGCGTCGCCAACAACGCCGGCCACTGCGCCTTCATCGTGCTCGTGGGAGTACTCGCATCTCGCGTGATACCGAAACCGACGTTGGCGCGGCCGTCACCCAAGGGGAATGACCACACATAGCCGGGCAGGACAGACGGTTCGAACCAGACGATCATCTTGTCCGCCGCGCTCCCCGTCACGTTGGTGAAGTACTGACGGAACGCGTGCCACTCGCCGAGATAGTGCGGTGATGCGGCACCGAGCGCTTTGCGCAGCGGCGACCACATGCCATCGGCACCGATCGCGAATCGAGCTCGTATCGGGTCGAGTCCATCGGCGAGTACTTCGACGTGATCATCGTGCACGGTGATCGAATTGAACGCGTGACCGTCGTGAATGGTCGCACCCGCGCGTCGCGCTCGCTTCACCAGTGCGTAGTCGAGGTCCATTCGGCGGGCGACGACGGCGAACTCACCTTGATTGCGGGGGAGTGGGAACTCGACCTCATGTCCGTTGGGGCCGCGCACGATGATGTCGTCGACACGGTGCCACGACGGCACGTCGATCGGGTCGAGGCCGAGCGCTTCGAGGTGGCGCAGCGCGCCCGCGGTGAGGCCGTCGCCGCAGAACTTGTCGCGTGGGAACGTCGCCTTGTCGACGACGACAACCGACCGTCCCGCCTGTGCGAGCGTGATGGCCGCGGCGCATCCTGCCGGCCCTGCTCCCACGACAACGGCGTCGATGATGTTCAACGCCGTGCCTTCGTCCGGCGGGGCGCCGCCTTGCGTGCCGACTGTTTGCGCGTGGGCTTGCGGCCGGCGTGGACAACGGCCTCGAGACCTTGCTGGATGCAGTCGACGAACAGATCGATCTCGGTGATCGCGGCACGGTCGAGGTTGAGGCCGATGTACGCAGTGTCGAGATAGCTCAGCAACGTGACGTTGACGGCGGCGCCGCCGAGTGGCCCGATGGGATACTGCGCGACGATCGTCGAGCCGGCGAAATAGACCTCGATGTCGGCGCCGGGCACGTTGCTCACGTTGAAGTCCTGACCACTCAACGCCGCGGTGAACAGGTTGGTGACGACGAAGCGGGGTAAGCGGCTGACGAGGCTGGCCAGCGGTTCCATCAACGACAACATCGGTTCGGCGCGCTGCGAGCGGATGAGATCGCGCACGGTGCGCATGTGTTCGATCGGATCTTCTATGGCGATTGGTACCTCGAAGCGCGCCGGTACGAACTCGTTGCCGGAACGGTCAGCGCGCTCCGCGAACCGATTGTTGATGGCCATGCCCATGCGCAGTCGGTCGACCGGAGCGCCCATCGCCTCGTGATAGCGAGCGATGCCGTTGGCGACAGCGACGACAAGCGCGTCGTTGAGCTTGGCGTGGGCGATGCGGGCCGCGGTCTTCAATGCCTTCACTTCGACATCGAAGGTGTGCAAGCTGCTCGATGTCGAACGGCCCACCATCAACGGCGATAGCGGTTTGATGCCCGAACGCGCGGCACGGCGCACCGAACCAGCCACGGCGGCCGCGCCCCGCGTCGTGGTTGCGGGGTCGTCACGCAGGCGGTCGACGACCCCGAATCCCTGTTGCACGAATTCCTTCTGGCGAAGCGCCTCGTGACGCACCGCACTGCGGAATCGCTGCACCTGGTTGAGCACGACGATGTCGGGCTCGGGCGGCATGTCGGCTTCGTCGACCGGATCGGGTTCGAGATCGACGAGCTCGAGCAACAGCCGCACTGCGCCGATGCCGTCGGTGATCGTGTGGTGCAGCTTGGTGATGAGCGCGGCCTGCCCGTCGACCATATTTTCGATGACGACGAATTCCCACAGGGGTCGGTCACGGTCAAAGCTCTGCATGACCATCGGCTCGACGAATGTGACCACGTCGTCGAAGGTGTTGTCACCGCCGGCCGACGCGAAGCGCACGTGGTACGACAGATCGAAGTTCGGGTCGAACTCCCAGCGCGGCGGCGCGATCGAATACGGGTTCCACACGACGCGCTGGCGCAGCCGCGGGATGTTTCGGGTGGCGCGGTCGACGCGCTGCATGACGCGAGCACGATCGGGCGTGCGGTCGAGCAACGTGATCGCGGTGATGGTGCTGCGAAGAAGCGGGTTCTTCTCGATCACCCACATGATGCGATCGAAGTCGGACATCCGATCGTCGTAGCGCATCAGAACAACCTGAGTTCGTCCGACTCGATGCCTCGCAACTCGTTGTAGTCGACCTCGACGCAGGCGATGTCGCGATTGGACGCCAGCACTTTCGCTTGCGGCTTGATCTCCTGCGCCACGAACACACCCCGCACCGGCCGCAGCAGGGGATCGCGGTTGAGATAGTCGAGGTAGCGCGTGAGTTGCTCGACGCCGTCGATCTCGCCGCGCCGTTTGATCTCGATGGCCACGGTGTTGCCGTCGACGTCGCGGCACAACAAATCGACCGGCCCGATGTCGGTCGGGTACTCGCGGCGCACGAGACGCAGGCCTTCGGCGATGACAGTGGGGTTGGCCGCGAGCAGCACTTGCAGGTGGGCCTCGACGCCGTCCTTCTGCAAACCAGGATCAGTGCCGAGGTCATGACTGAAATCGGAGAGAACCTCGTGGATCGTGATGGTGATGGTGTCTTTACCGTTGCTGACGACCCACACGTCGTCGTTGATCACCAATTGATTGGGAGCGTTCATCCAATTGAGCGGCTTGTACGCACCGCCGTCGGCGTGGATGGCCACGCAACCGTCGGCTTTGACCATGATGAGGCGCACTGCCTCGGGCAGGTGCGCGTCGAGGCGGCCCTTGTAGTCGACGGCGCAGCGAGCGATGACGAGGCGCATCGGGCGAATCTACCGGCGACGTCGGCGGCGATGCTTTTCCATGCGCTCGCGAATGATGGCGCGGCGCTCGGTGAGCTCGCGGTACGTCAGGCTCTCGACGGTGGGATCGACGCCAAAGCTGCCCCTGACTCCGTCCATGTCCAATTGCCAGCTCGTCGGATCGATGCCGACTTCGGCCGCGAGACGCATGCCGTGGTTCTGGGCGAAGTACAGCGCGATGTTCTGCACCTCGGCCAACAGATCGAGATCGGGAGCGAGCGCGGCGATTGCGCCGTCGAGAAAGACCATGTTCTTCACGAAGAGCAACAGCTCTTTCGGGATCTTGGCGCCGTAGCTGACCAATGCCTTGGTTACCCGTTGCAACTCGGCGATGAGTTGGTCGCTGGTGAGCTGCGTGGGGTCGAGCGGCGGCTGATCGAGCCCGAGGTCGACCAACACGGCGTCGAGATCGACGTCGCGGGGCAGCGCACCCAGATCGCGCAGCGCGGCGAGTTGGCCCTTGGCGTCGTTCATCGTGCCGCTGATGAGCAACCGCACGAACGCCAGCCGTCTCGGTGTCGAGAGCCGACCGGTGATGCCGAAATCGAGCAGCGCGGTGCGGCCATCGGGCATCACGAAGAGGTTGCCGCCGTGAAGGTCGCCGTGAAAGATGCCGTGCAGTAGCGCGCCCTCCATGAACCCGATCATCCCGGTGCGAATGATCTCGTGGGTGTCGACGCCGGCGTTCTTGATGCTCGCGACGTCGTCGAACGCGAAGCCCGACAGCCGTTCCATCACGAGCACGCGCCGGGTCACCAGGGTGGGATGCGGGCGCGGGATGACATAGCCGCGTTGTTCCAATTCGACGAGCGTCTGCGCGACATCGAGCATGTTCTCTGCTTCGAGCCGGAAGTCGAGCTCTTCGGAGATGGTCTCGGCGAAGACTTCGACCAAGGCCGGCGGGTTGGCCAGCGCGGCGACTTCGATGCGGCCGACGAGGAAGGGCGCCAGCCATGCCAGCACGCCCAGATCGCGGCGCACGAGGTCGGCCACTTGCGGCCGTTGCACCTTGACGACGACCTCGACCGGCTCGGTCGGCGCTGGTCCGTCGCCGACGAACGGAGCGACGAACTCGGGGCGTACCCGGGCGCGATGCACTTGCGCGATCGACGCGGACGCGAGCGGGATGGGGTCGAACTCGGCGAACACTTCGTCGAGCGCCATGCCGAAGTCCTCTTCGATGACGCGCCGCACGGTTTCGAAAGTTTCGGGTGGTACCTGGTCGCGGCATTTCTTGAATTCGTCGACGAGTTCGGCGGGGAAGATGCCCTGGCCGCTCGAGATGATCTGCCCGAGCTTGATGTAAGTCGGGCCGAGTTGTTCGGCCGCGATGCGCATGCGGCGCGAAATGGCCGCTCGGCTTGCCGACTTCGATGCGCTGCGCCGCTCGCGCAACCACCATGTCGCGCCGGCGCTACCGATGACGGTGACGACGCGCGCGGCGCGTGTGCCGGGCCACCGTCGCGGTGCGATCATCTCGGGCACTTCGCGACGGGCCACCGACCGGATCGCCGGGAGGCCGGCTCGCCACGTCAATTGGTCTCGATTGATCAGCCACGGTGGGTTGTCGCTGAACGCGCCGATCGCTCGATCGGCCGCAGTCCGCGTTGCTTTCCGCTCAGAAGCGGGCCGCTCGGGCCCGGCCGTCATCGGTTTCCCGCTCTGGCACGGGCCGCTCGGGCCCGCCTTGCTTCAACCACGGAGTGCGCCCAGCGCCGCCGCCGCGAGATCGGGATGGCAAATGAGCAGATCGGGTAGATACGAATCACGTTGGTTGTAGACGAGCTCGCTGCCGTCGATGCGCGACGTGTGCAACTGCGCGGCGCGTGCGACGGCGATGGGCGCACACGAGTCCCATTCGTATTGGCCGCCCGAGTGCGCGTAGATGTCGGCCTCGCCGAGAACGACGGCCATCGCCTTGGCGCCGGCCGACCCGAGCGAGATCAACTCGGCGCCGATCGCTTCGGCGACGATGAGCGCGGCCACGGGCGGGCGGCTACGGCTGACGATCATGCGGGGCGCCCCGGAGTGCATCGGCAGCAGCGGGGGCGGTTCGGCCGTCGACAGCGTGCGACCGAGCGCCGGCAGCGCGACCGCACCGGCGACGGGCTGGTTGTCGATGACGAGTGCGATATGGACCGCCCAGTCGTGGCGGCCCTCGCTGTACTCGCGCGTGCCATCGAGCGGATCCACGATCCACACCCGATCGGCGACGAGCCGTTCGGGTCGATCGCGCCCTTCTTCGGACAGGACCGCGTCGTCGGGTCGGGTGCGCCCGAGCTCGCTCATGATCAGGTCGTGCGCCTGGCGGTCGCCTTCTCGCTTGAGCACGCCGCTGTGCGCGTGGGCGGCGGTGAGCTCGTTGCGCAAGGTCAGCAGCAGTTCGCCCGTCAGTGTCGCGATCCGAGCGGCCTCGAGATGATCCGACGGGGTCGCGACAGGCCGTTCGGACGGCGATGAGGGCATCTCGATCACGGTAGCGAATACGGCACCCGTCGAGGGCCCCGAGCGGCCCTGCCGAGCGGGAAACAGTGCCTGGGCGTCGCCAAATTCCGACTTGACCGGTAGGGTTTCCCGCCGTGGCGTACGAGCTGACCCAATTGCGTGAACTCGAAGCAGAGTCGATCCACATCATTCGTGAGGTCGCCGCCGAGCTCGAACGGCCCTGTCTGCTCTTTTCGGGAGGCAAGGATTCCGCGGTCATGCTGCACCTCGCGGCCAAGGCGTTTTGGCCGTGCCGGTTGCCGTTCCCGGTGATGCACGTCGACACGGGCCACAACTTCGACGAGGTGCTCGACTACCGCGATCGGCGCGTTGCCGAGCTCGGCGCACGGTTGATCGTGGCGTCGGTGCAGGCCTCGATCGATGCCGGCCGAGTCGTCGAGGAAACCGGGCCCCGGGCGTCGCGCAACCGCCTGCAGACGACCACCCTGCTCGACGCCATCGAAGAGCACCGCTTCGACGCCGTCTTCGGTGGCGCTCGCCGCGACGAAGAGAAGGCGAGAGCAAAAGAGCGGGTCTTCAGCTTTCGTGACGAGTTCGGCCAGTGGGATCCCAAGAACCAGCGCCCCGAACTGTGGCAGCTCTACAACGGCCGGCTGCGCCGCGGCGAGCACATCCGCGCGTTCCCGATCTCGAACTGGACCGAACTCGACATCTGGCAGTACATCGACGAAGAGAACATCGAGCTGCCCACCATCTACTACGCCCATCGGCGTCGAGTGTTCGACCGTGACGGCATGTGGCTGGCGATCACTCCGTTCATCCAGTTGCTCGAGCGCGAGCAGGTGGTCGAAAAGACCGTTCGTTTCCGCACCGTCGGCGACGCCACGTGTACTGGAGCGGTCGAGTCCAACGCCGACACCATCGCCAAGGTGATCGCCGAAGTGGCGGCGTCTCGCATCACCGAACGCGGTGCTACACGCGCCGACGACCGCATCTCCGAGGCCGGCATGGAAGACCGCAAGCGCGAGGGGTACTTCTGATGGAGTTGCTGCGCTTCGCCACTGCGGGCTCGGTCGACGACGGCAAATCGACACTCATCGGGCGACTCCTCTACGACACCAAGTCGATCTTCGAGGATCAACTCGAGGCGGTCGAACGGGCGTCGACACAGATGGGCGCGGGCTACGTCAACCTCGCGTTGCTCACCGACGGGCTACGGGCCGAACGCGAGCAGGGCATCACCATCGACGTGGCCTACCGCTACTTCGCGACGCCCAAACGCAAGTTCATCATCGCCGACACTCCTGGCCACGTGCAGTACACGCGCAACATGGTCACCGGCGCATCCACCGCCGACCTGGCGCTCGTGCTCGTCGACGTGCGCAACGGCGTGATCGAGCAGACCAAGCGCCACGCGTTCATCTCGGCGCTACTGCGCATCCCGCATCTGGTCGTGTGCGTCAACAAGATGGATCTGGTTGGCTACGACCAAGACCTGTTCGAGTCGGTCAAGGCGCAGTTCCGCGAGTTCGCCATGAAGCTCGACGTCGCCGATCTCACGTTCGTCCCGATTTCGGCGTTGCACGGTGACAATGTCGTCGAGCGCTCGCTCAACATGCCCTGGTATCAAGGCTCGTCGTTGTTGCACCACCTCGAAGAGGTGCACATCGCCAGCGATCGCAACCTCATCGATCCCCGCTTTGCCGTGCAGTACGTGCTGCGTCCGCTCAACGACGAACACCACGACTACCGCGGCTACGCCGGGCAGATCTCCGCCGGCGTCTTCAAACCCGGCGACTCGGTCATGGTGCTGCCGTCAGGTTTCACGACACGCGTCGCGTCCATCGACACCGCCGACGGGCCCATCGACGAAGCATTTCCACCGATGTCCGTTTCGATGCGGCTCGAAGACGACATCGACATTTCGCGCGGCGACATGATCTGCCGGCCGCACAATCAACCGACAGTCAGCCAGGACATCGACGCCATGGTGTGTTGGATGGGCGAACGTTCGGCCCTCACCGCGGGCTCCAAGCTGGCCATCAAGCACACGACCCGCTCGGCACGAGCGATCGTCAAGCAGTTGCACTATCGCCTCGATGTCGACACGTTGCACCGTGACGAGTCGATCACCCAGCTTGGCCTCAACGACATCGGCCGAGTCACGTTGCGTACCACTGCTCCGTTGCTCTTCGACGAGTACCGGCGCAACCGCCAGACCGGCAGCTTCATCCTGATCGACGAGGCGACCATGAGCACGGTGGGCGCGGGCATGATCCTCGGCGAAGCCAAGTGACCGGGGCACAACCCGACACACCGCGCGCCAGCCCCAACGTGGTGTGGCACGAGTCTGCGTTCTCGCGGGCCGACCGGTGGGCGTCGTTGGGTGTGCGCGGCGCGACGGTTTGGTTCACGGGCTTGTCGGGGTCGGGCAAGTCGACGATCGCCAACGAACTCGAACGCCTCCTCGTCGCCGCGGGGCAACCCGCCTACGTGCTCGACGGCGACAACCTGCGCCACGGCTTGAATGCCGATCTCGGCTTCGCCGCCGCCGATCGAGACGAGAACGTCCGTCGCGTCGCCGAAGTGGCGCGGTTGTTCGCCGACACGGGGCTCGTGGCCCTGGTGCCGCTCATCTCGCCCTACCGTGAGGCACGAGACCGGGCACGGCGAGCACACGATGTGGCGGGTCTGCCGTTCGTCGAGGTATTCGTCGACACGCCGATCGAGATCTGCGAAGCCCGCGATCCGAAGGGCCTCTACCGCAAAGCGCGTGCCGGCGAGATCACCGGATTCACCGGCATCGACGATCCCTACGAACCGCCGGTGCACCCCGAGCTCGTACTCCGCCCCGACGCGGGCGACGCGGTCACGCTTGCGGCGCAGGTGCTCACGCTTTTGCGTAGTTAGAAATGGTGACGGCCAAATGAGGCCCGCACATCTGTCGCCGATCCGGGGTCAGCGATACCTTGCGCGCATAGGACCATTGTTGATCGAGGATCCCATGAGGCGACATAGCGTTCGAGTGCTCGTACTCGGCCGATTCGAGGAGCGGTGGCCCTCGGTCATGGCCGCTCTCGAAAGTTGTCCGAAACTCGAGATCGTGTCGGCCGGCGCCACGCCCGACGTCATCGTCGAGTTGCGTCATCCGCAGTGCTGGAAAAAACTTCCGCAGGGCAAGCGCTTCCCCGCGATCGTCGTGATGCCACAGCTCGTGTCGCCGTGCACCGAGGACGAGGCCAGCGCGTTTCACGCGGCCGATCTCGTCGTTGAGGTCGACCATCTGGTCGACGCCGTGCTCGAGGCGCACGAAGCACGCAAGCATCCGAAGAGCGCGTAACGCACGCTCGTCGGCAGAGCGACAGGTTCAGCTGGCCGGGTCGCCGTAGGGCTGCGCGGCCTGCTCGTAGCAGTCGGCGTGGAAATGCTCCACGCGTTCCCACACACCGTCGTTGTAGACGTTGCAGATCACCTGTTGCAGGCGTAAGCGCGCCTGGAACTTGACGCGGTGGCCACAGTGGGCGCAGTCGACCATGCTTCCAGGCTCGATGATGCGCAGCACCGCGCGGCTCGTCCATTTCGGTGGCCGCCGCGTCCTCTGCTTATCTGGACGCGGGGCCTCGTCTGTCGTTGCGATGGTGGTCGCCATGCAACATGTATCGGCATCTTTTGGGCCAGGCTGAGCCTGGCGTGTCGGATGCCCACCGCATTTGGTTCGATCGGCTCACGCAAACCGCTGGGCCTGCACCTATCGCCTCACCCCGGGCCCAAGAGAACCGTCACTGCCGCGTGATGGGCTTGTACTTGAGGCGGTGAGGCTCTGTGGCATCCGCACCGAACTGCTTGCGTCGCCACACCTCGTACTCGGAGAAGTTGCCTTCGAACCACCGCACGACGGAATCGCCCTCGAAGGCGAGCACGTGGGTGGCGACACGGTCGAGGAACCAGCGATCGTGGGTGATGATGACCGCACAACCCGGGAAGGCTTCGAGCGAATCTTCGAGCGCCCTCAGCGTGTCGACATCGAGATCGTTGGTCGGTTCGTCGAGCAGCAACACATTGCCGCCGGTCTTGATCATCTTGGCCAGGAGCACCCGGTTGCGCTCACCGCCCGAGAGCACGCCGACCTTCTTCTGTTGGTCGGAGCCCTTGAAGTTGAACGAGGCCACGTAGGCACGAGAGTTCATCTCTCGGCTGCCGAGCTGCACGGTGTCGCGGCCGTCGGTGATCTCTTCGTAGACGCTGTGCTCGTCGTCGAGCACGTCGCGGCTCTGGTCGATGTAGGCCAGGTGCACGGTCGGCCCGATGGCCACCGTGCCCGTGTCGGGCCCGGCCTCGGGGCTCGCTTCGCCGCTGGCCTCGGCCACGATCATGCGAAACAATGTCGTCTTGCCGGCACCGTTGGCGCCGATGACTCCGACGATGCCGGCTTTGGGCAACGAGAACGTGAGATCGTCGATCAGCAGTCGATCGCCGAAACCCTTGGACACATTGGTGAACTCGACGACCCGGTCACCCAGGCGCTCGACGGCGGGGATTTGCAGGACGAGCTTGTCGTCGCGGCCGTCGGCCGCGTTGGCTTCGGCGAGCAGCGTGTCGTACGCGGTCAACCGCGCCTTGGCCTTGGCGCGGCGCGCGCCCGGTGCCATGCGGACCCACTCGAGCTCGCGCTCGAGCGTCTTCTTGCGGGCGCTGTCGGCACGGTCTTCGACTTCGAGGCGCTTCGCTTTTTGTTCGAGCCAGCCCGAGTAGTTGCCCTCGAACGGATAGCCCTTGCCGTGGTCGAGCTCGAGGATCCACTGCGCGACGTTGTCGAGGAAATAGCGATCGTGGGTGACGGCGACGACGGTGCCGGCGTAATCCTTGAGCGTGCGCTCGAGCCACGCCACTGATTCGGCATCGAGGTGGTTCGTCGGCTCGTCGAGCAGCAACAGATCGGGTTTGGACAGCAGCAACCGGCACAACGCGACCCGACGGCGCTCTCCGCCCGACAATGTTGTGACGTCGGCGTCGGGCGGGGGCAGTCGCAGGGCGTCCATCGCGATGTCGATGGTGCGTTGCAGATCCCACGCACCGGCAGCTTCGATTTCTTTTTCGAGCTGAGCCTGCTGCTCGCCCAATTTTTCGTAGTCGGCATCGGGATCGGCCCACCCGGCGAGCACGGCGTCGTAGCGGCCGAGCAACCCGGCGATATCGCCGAGGCCGTCCATGACGTTGCCGACGACATCCTTGGTGGAGTCGAGGTGCGGCTCTTGCTCGAGGTAGCCGACGGTGAAGCCGCGCGTCAGTTGCGCGTCGCCGGTGTAGCCGTCGTCGACTCCGGCCATGATGCGCAACAGCGACGACTTGCCGGACCCGTTGCTACCGATGACGCCGATCTTGGCGCCGGGATAGAACGCAAGGGTGATGTCGGTCAGCACCTGCCGATCAGGCGGGTAATACCGGCTCACCTTGCGCATCGTGAATATGAACTGGGCACTCATCGCGCCGGAGGCTATCGGTCATCACGCGCCTTACCGCCTACCCGCAAAAAGTAAGGAGCCCCTGCGTTTCGCAGGGGCTCCTTACAGAAGAAGAGTTGAAGCGTCAGGCCTTTTTGGTGGCCTTCTTGGCGGCCTTCTTGCGGCCACCAGTTTTCTTCGCTGCCTTCTTGCGACCGGTAGCTTTTTTCGCTGCCTTCTTGGTCGCTTTCTTGGCTACCTTCTTCGTTGCTTTCTTTGCAGCTTTCTTGGCCGGAGCCTTCTTCGCAGCCTTCTTGGCCGGAGCCTTCTTCGCTGCTTTCTTAGTTGCCTTCTTCGCTGCTTTCTTCTTTGCTGCCACTAGTTCGCCTCTCCTTGTGGGCTCTTCGTTCCCGAGCCCCGAGGTTTCATCGACCGATGAGTCAGTGTCAGAAGACGTCGGGGTGGAACGTCGCGCACCAGCGTAATCCATTTGACGAGGTGAAGTGGTGAATGCTGCGAGATCGATGCCGCGAGTGTCGTCGTGCAACGTGTGAACGTGAAGCGTCACGACCGACCCGATGCGCAAAACATCGCGCGCTCGCGCCGGTGGTGGATCGCTCAAGAGCTTCGTCGGGATGTAGCACACGACATCGCCGTGCGATCCGTACGCGCCGTGCGACGAGAAGCGTTCGATGGTGATGTCGACGGGTGAACCGACGGGAAACTTGCGCGCGAAGGCACGGAACGCGGCTGCATCGTTGAACGAGTTCGAGCGCTCACCGCTTTCGTCTGTGGATGACGATGCTGCTGTGGCCCGTGGTGTGACTGGTGACGCTTGTGGGGAAGAAGATGACGCGTCATCGGCGAGTGCGACCGCTGCATCGCGTTTTGTGCCCGAGTCGCGCGTCGAGCGCGTCGACCGTCGTGGTCGGCGTTCGGTTGCCGGCGCGCTCTCGGTCTTTGATTCGCTGCGCGTGCGCGGCGCATCTGCTTTGACAGCACTGTCGGATTTGGAAGCGGTCTCGGATTTAGGTGCGGGCTCGGGTTTCGCGGCGGCGGATGTTCGCGACGCGCTGTCGGCTTTTGGCGCAATCGCGCGCGGCTCGGTACCGGCGTCGTCGCGCTCTTTTGCCGTGCGCACGGCCCGTCGACTCGTCGCCCCCCGCACCGGCGCACGTGGCACGAAAACCCATCCGACGTGGGGAATTGGCTTGCCCCCGAAGAGGCGGCCCTCTTCGAAGAGCCACGGATGCCCACCGTGGAATTCTTGGAACGAGTCGTTCGAAAGCACGACCGCGTCGGCTCGCCGGGCGACCTCGAGGATGAATGCATCACCTCGACCGATCGCACCCGCGGGAGGCGTGATCATGCCGCCACTCGAGATGGCTTCTTCGTACCAACGTTTTTCTTTGGGGGAGATGCGATGCCCGAAGGTCGCGTCGACGATGACCGTCACGACCTTGAACGGGTGCTCCTTGACGAACGCATCGAGTGCATCTTCGAGTTGCGCCATGCTGGGCAGATTGCGACCCTCGGTGGCGATGTTGGAGCCATCGACCACCAGATGCGACTTGTGTTTCTCCTCGCGTCGAGGAGCGACAGGTCGCTTGGCCGGTGCTCGCACCGGTGGGGGCATCTTGGGTACCAACTTGGTCGAGGACGCCGTCGGCGCATCGGCGGGTTGCGCATCAGTCGTTGTTTGAGGCTCGAACACCATGCCAGTCAATCACGCGTCGTACGATCATCCTGTCATCATCGACGCGAATGTTTTCGGGTGATCGTGTGTTGTTCGACGCAGTGCTCTTCGACATGGGTGGCGTGATCGTCACCGGTCCGTTCGCGGGATTCACCCGCTACGAACTCGACAACGACCTACCGGTCGACACCATCCGCTCGATCAACGCGACCAATGCCGACGCCAATGCGTGGGCCCGCTACGAGCGGGGCGAGATCGGTCGCGACGACTTCTGTCGCCTGTACACGAGCGAGGCCGCGGCCCTCGGATTCGCGATCGACGGCGACGCCGTGCTGCGGTGTATGAAGAGCGAGCGGGTCGCAGAGATGATCGACCTCGTCGGCCGGCTGCAGGGCCGGTTCAAGCTCGGCATGATCACCAACAACCTCCACCCGATGAGTCGCGCCGATTCGATGATCGCCGACGTGCTGGAGTTCTTCGACATCGTCGTCGAGTCGAGCGTCGAGGGCGTGCGCAAGCCCGATCCCGCCATTTATCACCTTGCCTGCGACCGCCTCGCCGTCGCACCAGGGCGCTGCGTGTTTCTCGATGATCTGGGCGTCAACCTCAAGCCCGCACGAGCGATCGGCATGACCACGATCAAGGTGATCGATCCGGTGGTCGCCGCGACCGAGTTGGCCGCGCTGCTCGGAGAATGAAGCCGACCGGCGCTCTTCCTCGCCGAGACGTCGCCAATGCGATAGACCCCGTAGCCGATTCGGATGGCGCGGCCTTTGTGGCACTCGTACCGGAGCGCGTCCGCCACCGATTTCTTGGTCACCGACGGATCGAGGCGATGACGACCCTTGAGGGATGTCCACATTTCGTCCATCGAACAGGACCCCACGGCCATGAGCACTGCCAGCGCCGCGTGACGCAATCGCGCGCCGCGGACGCCGTGGTAGTAGTCGCGCCGGGTCTTCTCGCGATGAGCGCTGAAGTCGTGTCGCCCCGGCGTCGTCTGGGTGGTCATGTCACCATTCTTCAGAGGGGTAGTGACAACAAAAGGAGCGTCGGCCCTCAACACTGGGCAGATTTTCAAACGACAGTCCCCACCCCACGCTCTCTAGGCGGCAGTCTGACCGGTGCTCAGAGAAGGACGGCGCGCTCGATCAGCTCGGCCTGCTCTTGCGCATGCACCGCGGCCGAGCCGGTGGCGGGGCTACCGGACTCGTAGCGCGACACTCGCTCGATCTTGTGGGTGTCGTCGTAGTGCTCGTAGAGCTTGCCCTTGACGAAGTTCCAGCTGCCCATGTTCTCGGGCTCTTCTTGCAGCCAGACGATCTCGTGGGCGTTCGGGTACGAGCTGACGATCGCCTCGACGCCGCCGAAGGGCCACGGGTAGAGCTGCTCGACCCGCACGATCGCCACTTGTGACGAACCCCGCTCGTCGCGCGCCGCGATTGCGTCGAACGCGACTTTGCCGGACGCGAACACGATGCGGCGAACCTCGTCGCGCGAGAGCGGCGCCGGGTCGTCGAGCACCTCTTCGAACGTGCCGGAGGTGAGTTCGTCGACGCTGGACCGTGACGTGCGCGCTCGCAATCCCGATTTGGGAGTGAAGACGATGAGGGGCCGGCGCAGAGATCGCATCATCTGCCGGCGCAAGAGGTGGAAGTACTGCCCTGCGGTGGTGGCGTTGCACACTTGGATGTTGTCGTCGGCCGCGAGGGTGAGGAAGCGTTCGATGCGACCCGACGAATGCTCGGGCCCCTGTCCCTCGTAGCCATGCGGCAACAACATGACGAGACCGGATGTCTGGCCCCACTTGTCTTCGGCCGCCACGATGAACTGATCGATGATGATCTGTGCGCCGTTGAAGAAGTCGCCGAACTGTGCCTCCCAGATGGTGAGCACGTCTTTGTTGGTGACCGAGTACCCATACTCGAAGCCGAGCGCCGCGTATTCGGACAGCAACGAGTCGTAACACCAGAACTGGGAACCTTCACGGGACAGCGTCGACAGTGGCACATGGGCGTCGCCGGTCTCGTAGTCGACCAGTGTCGAGTGGCGATGCGAGAACGTGCCTCGTCGGCTGTCCTGACCGGTGAGCCGTACCGAGATGCCTTGGTCGAGCAACGTGCCGAAGGCCATCGCTTCGCCGAGCGCCCAGTCGACCTCGCCCGCCTTCCACATCACGTCCCGCTGCTCGAACTGCCGATGCAACTTGGCGTGTACGTGGAAGCCCTCGGGCCACGTCGACAGCGCGTGATACACCCGGTCGACCGCGGCCTTGTCGACCGCCGTGTCGGAATGGGGCAACACCCCTACGGGTGGCTGCGGTGCCTGGGCTTTGAGGTCGGGAGCAGGAGCCGACGAACGGGTCTCGTCGAGCGCCCGTTGCAACCGCTGCTGGAAGCTCTCGAGCGACTTCTCGGCGTCTTCGAGGGAGAGATCGCCGCGCTTGATCAAGGCCTCGGTGTAGAGCTTGCGCACGCTGCGGCGATTTTCGATCTTCTTGTACATGAGCGGCAGTGTGTAGCTGGGATCGTCGCTCTCGTTGTGGCCGTGGCGCCGGTAGCAGATCATGTCGATCACGACGTCTTTGTTGAACGCCTGGCGGTAGTCGAATGCGAGCTTGGCCACCCGCACGCACGCCTCGGGATCGTCGCCGTTGACATGGAAGATCGGCGCTTGGATCATGCGGGCGACGTCAGTTGAGTAGACCGACGAGCGCGCTGCGTCGGGTGTCGTCGTGAAGCCGACTTGATTGTCGATCACGAGATGCACCGAGCCACCGACGCGGTAACCCTTGATCTGCGACAGGTTGAGGGTCTCGGCGACGACACCTTGGCCGGCGAACGCCGCGTCACCGTGAATGAGGATCGGCAGCACGGGATAGCGGCCGGGCGGGTCGATCTGGTCCATACGCGCCCGCGCCATGCCGACCACGACGGGATTGACCGCCTCGAGATGCGACGGGTTGGCGGCCAACTCGACGGGGATCACGTTGCCGGCGCGGCTTTCGAACTTGCCCGATTGGCCGAGGTGGTACTTCACGTCGCCCGAGCCCTGGATCGAGTCGGGCGAGACGTTGCCTTCGAACTCGGTGAACAACTGGCCGTAGCTCTTGCCGACGATGTTGACGAGCACGTTGAGGCGGCCGCGGTGGGCCATGCCGATGTAGCCGGAGTCGAGCCCGGCATCAGCGGCCTCGCTGAGCAGCTTGTCGAGGATGGCAATCGCGGACTCGGCGCCCTCGATGCCGAATCGCTTTTGGCCGAGGTATTTGGTTGCGAGGAAGCGTTCGAGAGCCTCGGCCGCGTTGAGCCGCTCGAGAATGTGGTGCTGTTCGTCGCTGCTGATCGATACGGTCACGCCTTCGACCTGGCGCTGGATCCAGTCTTTTTCGGCGGGATTCTGGATGTGCATGTAGTCGACGCCGATGGTGCGGCAATACGCGTCGCGCAACAACTTGAGGATGTCTTCGAGGCGCATGCGCCGTTGCTGGCCGAGCTGTGCATGTGTGCCACCGAGCCCGAGGATCAAGAACTCGCGCTGGAGGTCCCAGATGGTGAGGCCGTAGTACGCGGGGTCGAGCTCAGGATGGGTCTTGGGTTCTTTCCACGCCAGCGGGTCGAGATCGGCGATGAGATGGCCGCGGACGCGGAAGGTGTTGATGAGCGTCTGCACCTGCATCTGCTTTTCGAGCAACACCTGTTCGTGATCGATCGGGTTGACGTCTTTGCGCCACTTGACGGCCTCGTAGGGCACGTTGAACGACCGGAAGATGTCGACGTAGAAGTCGTCTTCGCCGAGCAGCAGCTCGTGGACCTTTTTGAGGAACAGGCCCGACTCGGCGCCCTGGATGATGCGATGGTCGTAGGTGGAGGTGATGGTGACGGTCTTGGAGATGCCCATCTCGGCGAGTGCCGCTGGGTCAGCCGCACGGAACGCAGTGGGGTAGTCGATGGTGCCCACGCCGACGATGAGCCCTTGGCCCGGCATGAGCCGAGGCACGGACTGCACGGTGCCGAGGGTGCCGGGGTTGGTCAACGAGACGGTCGTGCCGGCCATGTCGTCGGGGGCGAGCTTGTTGGACCGGACCTTGCGGATTAGCTCTTCGTACGCGTCGACGAAACCTTGGAAGTCGAGCGTGTCCGCGCCTTTGATGCAGGGCACGACGAGTGAGTGCGAGTGGTCGGCCTTTTCGACATCGACGGCGATGCCGAGGTTGACGTGATCGTGGCGGATGACGCGCGGTTGACCCGCGGCATCGGTGACGAACGATGCATTCATCACGGGCGCGGCATCGGCAATCGCGCGCACGACGGCGTAGCCGATGACGTGCGTGAAGCTGACCTTGCCGCCGCGGGTTCGTTGCAGGTAGTTGGTCAGGATCGAACGATTGACCTCGAGCAGCCGTGCCGGCACCTCACGAAACGAGGTGGCGGTGGGCACTTGCAAGCTCGCTTGCATGTTGGCGACGATGCGTGCCGCGGCACCGCGGATCGGGGCGCCGGGTGCGTCGACAGCAGCGGTTGGCACTGGCTGGGTGGCAGCGACGCCAGCGGCCACGACCTCGGGTGCGGGGGGCGCCACCGGTGCGGCAGCGGTGGTGAGCCGCTCTTTGGCGGCGCCGGTTATGACCTCGGACTTGTCGTTGCCGTAGTCGGCGAAGAACTCTTGCCAGCTGGCGCTGACCGAGTTCGGGTTGGCCCGATACTGCTCGTACATCTCGTCGACCAGCCACGCGTTCTGGCCGAGGAGAACATTGGCAAGATCCTCGCTCACACATGTGAGTCTAGGAGGGCACGTCCCATCCCGGTACGGGGCCCGAGCGGCCTTTCAGAGCGGGACGCTAGTGTCCCCGCGCGTGGATGACCGTGGCCAGATCGAGAACCTCATGTCGCTCTACTGTCGACTCTATGACAGCGGTGACTTCGAGGGCTACGCACAGCTGTTCGCGGATGCGCGGGTCGTAGGGCCGCTATCGACACTGCACGGCTCGGCCGAAGTCGTGGAGTATCACCGCTCGAATTGCCTGCTCTACGACGGCTCGCCGCAGACGCGCCACGTCACGACCAACATCGAGATCGACGTGGCCGACGACGGCCTGACCGCGCGGGCTCGATCATATGTGACCGTCTACCAAGCGCTGCCCGACTTCCCGTTGCAAGCCATCTTCATCGGTGGCTACATCGACGCGTTCGCCAAAACCGACGGTGCGTGGCGATTCTCCGAGCGCCAGGCGGTGCCGTATCTCGTCGGTGACCTGAGCCGCCATGCCCGCGAGTTCCTTTCGTCGACGGCAGAGTGATCGATGCGCATTGCAACGTGGAATGTCAACTCGCTCGGCGCCCGTCAGGCTCGGGTCGAATCATGGATCGCCGACTTCGAGCCCGACGTGTTGTGCTTGCAAGAAACCAAGCTGAGCGACGAAGCGTTCCCTGCACTGGGTTTCGCCGCGCTCGGCTACGAAGGCTTGCATCACGGGCAGGGTCAGTGGAACGGTGTCGCGATCTTGTCGCGGGTCGGCATCGAAGATCCCCAAGTCGGCTTCGGCGACGGCGGTGACGCCGACCCCGACGCGCGCATCTGCTGGGCCACGTGTGGCGGCGTACGCGTCGCCAGCTGCTACGTGCCGAACGGTCGGGGACTTGCCCACGAGCACTATCAATACAAGCTGCAATGGATGCGCCGGTTGCGCGCCCACGTCGACCAACAGTGCGCACCGACCGACGCGGTGATCCTGACGGGTGATTTCAACATCGCACCCGACGATCGCGATGTCTGGGACCCCAAGAAGTTCGAGGGAGAAACGCACACGAGCCCGCCGGAACGAGAGGCGCTCGCGCATCTGGTCGACTGGGGCCTGGTCGACGTTTTTCGTAAGCACCACGAAGAACCCGGCCTGTATTCGTGGTGGGACTACCGCGGCGGCAACTTCCACAAGCGCATGGGCTTGCGCATCGACCTCATGCTCGCCACCGAGTCGGTTGCCGCGCGCTCACACCGCGCCCTGATCGACCGCAACGCCCGCAAAGGTGACTCGCCGAGCGATCACGCGCCCGTCGTCGTCGACTTTTAGTGCGGCTCCGCCGCGCTAGTGGACGGTTTCCTTCACGATGCGCAGCAACTCTTCGGCGTAACGATCGAGTTTGACCGGGCCGATGCCGGGCACGCGACCCAGCGCGGCGCGCGTCTTGGGTTTGCTCGTTGCGATCGCCTCGAGGGTGGCATCGTGGAACACCACATAGGCGGGCACGTTGGCCGCGCGCGACGCGGTGCTGCGCCATGACTTGAGTGCGACGTACAACGGATCGTTGTTGTCGGTCTTGGTCCCCGCAGACGAGCCGAGCTTCTTTCGCTGCGCCGCGACTTGCTGGCGATTGTCGACGGGGCGGGTCGTGTTGGTGAGGACATCGAGCGCGTCTTCGACCAGCCGGAGATAAGGCGACGGGCTGCGCGTCGACACCCGGTTGCCGAACTGACGCTCTTTCGACCATGAACAGAGCACCGTGTGTTCGGCCCGGGTGACCGCGACGTAGAACAAGCGCTGCTCTTCGGCTTGCGCGTCGGGGGTGCGGGCATAGGAGATCGGCACGAGGCCCTGCTCGACGCCGGCGATGTGCACGATGGCCCATTCGAGGCCTTTGGCCGCGTGGAACGTGGCGATGTCGATCGCGTCGCTCTTGTCATTGACGTCGTCGCCGCCGGTCGTCGTCTGCAGCCACGTGGAAAACGCCGACCCCGTGGCCGACGGATCGATCGAGAGATATTCGGTTGCCAACCGCACGATGGTGTCGACGATGACTCGGCGCGTGTCGGGCGCCTCGGGCCCATCGGTCTGCAGATCGTCGTCGTCGGACGCCACCGCGAGATCGGTGACCGACGATGCGAGCGGCTGCGGCGAGCGCTCGAGGCCGCGGATGATCGAGCGGGCCTCGGGCAAACGCAACAACCCGCCGCCGCGCGTGCGGAACGGGATCTTGGCCTTACGCAACGCCTCTTCGAGCACCGGGATCTGTCCGTTGGTACGCACCAGTACGGCCTGATCGGCCCATCGCTTGCCGGGGTCGTGCGCGTCGCGTACCGCACGGGCGATGCCCCGCGCTTCGTCGACATCGTTCTCGTACTCCTTGACGCGCGGCAGCGGGCCGGCGGGCTTGGTCGCGACAGTCGGGGCCAAGTTCGATGCGCCCCGCAACACCGCCTGTGCGATGGCCATTACCTGTGGCGTCGAGCGGTAGTTGTTGCGCAACTCGACACTGGCGGCGCCCGGGAAATGTTGGTCGAAGTCGTTGATGTAGGTCGCGTCGGCGCCGTTCCACGAATAGATGGCTTGGCGTGGATCGCCGACGACGCAGAGGTCGGCCGACGAACCGAGCCACGCTTTGAGCAACGTGAACTGCGAAGGGTTGACGTCTTGGAACTCGTCGACGAAGAGATGGCGAAACCGCCACCGCTGCGCCGACCCGAACTCGGTATCGGTCTCGAGCGCGCGCCGGCACAACGACAACAAGTCGTCGAAGTCGACGACGCGTCGTTCCTTCTTTTCTTGCTCATAGCGACGGTAGGCCTCGGCCATGAGCGCGAGCGACGCGGGTGGCCGGCGATCGGCGGCGTGAGCCGCGTCTTCGTAGGCGTCGGGGCTGACGACGCGCGCCTTGGCCCATTCGATCTCGCTGATCACGTCGAGCACTGCCGTATCGCCGAGGCCGCGCGGTAGCACGCGCGCCACGAGTGGGGCCTTGCGGTCGAGCAGGCCCGGCGCGGTGCGATTGTTGTCGGCCCAATAGCGCCGCAACTGCGCGTACGCGATGCCGTGGAAGGTGCCCGCGGCTACCGAGTCGCGCAGACCGAGGCCGCGTAGCCGCGAGTTGAGCTCGCCGGCGGCCTTGCGGGTGAAGGTGAGGGCGAGCACACGGCGAGGGTCGATGGCGTCGATCGCGCTCTGGTAGGCGATCCGTCGGGTCAGCACTCGGGTCTTGCCGGCACCGGCGCCGGCGATGATGCGCAGTGGCGGCTCTGGATGGAGCACTGCCTCACGCTGGGCGTCGTCGAGCCCCTCGAGCATGCGTTCGGTCGTGTCGGACATCGGTCTGACCGTACTGTACGGACATGGTCCAGGTAACGCGTACGAGATTCGAAGAACTGGTCGCCGACGCCCTCGACGCCATCCCCGAAGGGCTAGCGCGCCTGATGGACAACGTGTTCGTCGTCGTCGAGGACCAATCAGACGATCCTGATCTACTGGGGCACTACGAGGGCGTGCCGTTGACCGAGCGGCACGACTACGGCGGCATGGTGATGCCCGATCGCATCGTGATCTTCCACAACCCGATCTGCGCGATGTGCGACAGCGAAGAGGAGGTCGTCGAGGAAGTGCTCGTGACGGTGGTCCACGAATTGGCACATCATTTCGGTATCGACGACGACCGGCTCGACGAACTGGGTTGGAGTTGAACACGCGCCCGCGCGGAACCCGCCGACATCGCGCGCGGCGCCGCGGTCACGGGTCTGGCCAGCGTCGACTCGCTACCATGGACGCATGCCATTCCCCAAAGAGCTCCTGAGCCAGAACGAGACGGTCGCCCTCGACCTGCGTCCGCACTGGTGGTACATCGCTCCTGCCGCGGCGTACCTCGCGGTCGCCGCCATCATCGGGATCTTCGTACTCGTCAATGCCGGAGACAATGCGGGGTGGAGCGCACTCAAGTTCATCGCCGGTATCGCGGTGCTGATCACGTTGGGCAACTTCGCGATTCGATACGCCAAGTGGCATACGACCAACTTCGTGGTCACCGACGAGCGGGTGATTTCGCGCAGCGGCGTGGTGGCCAAGAAGGGCATCGAGATCCCGCTCGATCGCATCAACACCGTCTTCTTCCATCAGTCGTTCTTCGAGCGGTTGATCGGCGCGGGCGATCTCGGCATCGAGTCGGCGGGCGAAGGCGGACGTGAAAACTTCTCCGATGTGCGCAAGCCGGCGCTCGTGCAACAACAGATTTATCAGCAGAAAGAAGTACTCGAAGCGTCGCAGCACTCACGGCTCGGTGCCTCGATCGCGGCCAGCATGCAGCAGGTGCAACAGCCCGCGCCCCCCAGCTTTTCGATCCCCGATCAGATCGAACAGCTCGACCGTCTACGCAAAGCCGGCGCGCTGACCGAAGACGAGTTCCAACTCAAGAAGGCCGAACTCTTGCGCCGTCTCTGACGCAGAGCACAGCAGCGGCTGTCCGAGCGGGACATCGTCTTCATCTTCTCCTCATCTCTCTCTGCGAGACTGGCGAACGATGAGCAATCCGGCGATAGGTGCGAAATACGTGGCCGTGGTCGTCGTCGGTTTGGTCGGCGCGGGTGCGTACGCCGGCGTCAGCCACGACGGAAGAGGGGGAGCGCCGCCCGAGGAGCTTGCACCGATCGTCGATGCCCCGACTCCGGTTGCCACCACCCTCGCCGCACAGCCGGCGGAGCCGGCACCGCCCGCGCCCCTCGAGCCGGTTCCGACGCGGGCCCGGCTGCGTAGCCGTGGCAGCTGACCTCTTCGGCGGCGCACCGTGATGATCGCGTCGCAGGCATGGTGGCATCTCGCGCGGACCGCCGGGCTCGTGGGTTGGGCGCTCATCAGCGCGTCGGTCATTTGGGGGCTGCTGCTGTCGACACGCGTGTTGGGCCGGCGCCCGACGCGGCCTTGGTTGCTGTCGATGCACCGTTACCTGTCTGCCTTGGCGATCGGGGCGACCGCGGTGCATGTCGTCGCGCTGCTCGCGGACTCGTACATCCAGTTCCGGGTCATCGACGTGCTCATACCGATGGCGTCGTCGTGGCGGCCCGGCGCCATCGCGTGGGGCATTGTCGCCCTCTATCTGCTGCTGATCGTGGAGATCACCAGCCTCGTGTCCGATCGCATACCGCGGCGGGTGTGGTGGACGATCCACCTCACGAGCTTCGCCCTCTTCACGTTCGGCACCATCCATGGTCTGCAAGCGGGAACCGACGCGAGCAACGCACTCGTGCGGATCGTGATGATCGTCGCGATCGCAGAAGCGGTGTTCGTGCTCGGCGTGCGGGTCGTCTATCGCCGTCGCGCCTGGCACTGAGCCGATCATCGTCTAGGTTCCTCGGTATGTTCGCCGCGTCAGGAGACTTGCGCATCTACTACGACACCTTCGGGTTCGACGACGATCCGCCGCTGGTGTTGGTCTGTGGTCTCGGCAGCCAAGTGCTCTACTGGCGAGAAGAGTTCTGCTACGGCCTCGTCGATCGCGGGTTCTTCGTGGTGCGGGTCGACATCCGCGACAGCGGGCTGTCTACGCATCTCCCCGAAGCCGCGTCCTACACGTTGTCCGATATGGCCGACGACATCATGGGGGTTGTCGCGGCGCTCGCAATCGACCGCTTCCACCTCGTCGGGCAGTCGCTGGGCGCGATGATCGCGCAGACCGTCGCGATCGAGAACCCTGCGCGCGTACAGACGTTGACATCGATCAGCGCACATACCGGCAACCTCGAGTTCGGCAAGCCCAGCGACGAAGCGATTGTCGCCTTGGCCGCGCCACCGGGCGCCAACCGCGAAGAGCAGATCGAGCGCGACGTGGCGACGCGCCGGGTGTGGGCCAGCCCGTCGTGGTTCGACGAAGTCGAGACCCGCGCCTACTACGAAGCGTCCTACGACCGGGCCCGTTCGCCAACCGGGTCGCTGCGCCAGTTCAACGCCATGGTCGCCAGCGGTAGTCGCGAAGATGCGCTCAGTTCGCTCACGGTGCCGACGTTGGTGATCCACGGCACGCTCGATCCGTTGATCGCGCCCGACGGCGGCACCCGTACCGCAGAGATCGTTCCCGGCGCGGAACTGTTGATGGTCGAAGGCATGGGCCACGATCTGCCAGTAGAGGCGTGGCAGCAGATCATTTCGGCGATCACCGCGATGGCCGCGCGCTCCGTCTGATTGCGCCGTTACCCTTTGGCGACGTGGCTACCGCTGTCATCCTGCATGCACATCCCGACGACGAGACCATCGCGACTGGTGGCTTGATCGCCAAAGCCAAGCGCGACGGGCATCGCATCGTGCTCGTCGTCGCGACCATGGGCGAAGAAGGCGAACCGGTGCCGGGCGTGCTCGCCGAGGGTGAGCTACTCGGCGACCGGCGAGTGCGCGAGACTCAACTCGCGGCCGAGGTGCTCGGTGTCGATCGGGTCGCGTTCCTCGGGTACCGCGACTCCGGCATGATGGGCGAGCCGACCAACGACAATCCCGCGTCGTTCTGGCAAGCCGATGTCGACGAGGCCGCCGGCAAGCTTGCGATGATCTTGAACGAAGAAGACGCGGACATAGTGGTCGCCTACGACGAAAATGGTGTGTATGGGCACCCCGACCACATCCAGGTACATCGCGTCGGAGTTCGCGCCGCCGAGTTGGCGGGTGTCGAGAGAGTTTTCGAGGCCACGTTCAGCCGCGAGTTCATGCGCGACATCTTCGCGGACCTCGAAGAACTCGAAGGTGACGGCGCCAGCGATAGCAACGAGATGGCCGACGCGGACACGTTCGGTCTGCCCGAAGCCGAACTCACGCATCGCATCGATGTCAGCGACTTCGTTCTGCTCAAGCGAGCCGCATTGTTGCGCCACGAAAGCCAGATCAGCCCCGAACATCCGATGGCCAAGATGGCCCTCGATGACTTCGCACGGTGGTCCGGGGTCGAATGGTTTCGCGATCGTGCACGACCGCGCAACGGCGGTACGTTCCGCGACGATGTCTTCGCAATCGACTGACCGTGACGCGCATCTACCTGATCCGCCACGGTGAGGCGATCGGCTACGAAGACTCCGATCCCGCGCTGAGCGAACTCGGGCAGGAGCAGGCTCGTCAAGTTGCCGAACGACTCGTCGAACTCGTCGGTGCGCCGATCGATCTCATCACGAGTCCCTTGCGCCGCGCTCGAGAAACCGCGCAACCGTTGGCCGAGCGCTGGTCGACCGAGGCGCTCGTCGTCGATGCCGTACGCGAGTTGCCGTCACCGGGAACCCATGGTGAACGCCGACCTTGGTTGCGCGCCGCGCTGCGATCGACATTCGAGGCAGTGGGCGAGCAGCAACGAGAGTGGCGCGCCGCCATCTTGCGGGCGCTGTCACAGCGCGAGCGCGACACCGCCGTGTTCACGCACGCCGTGGTGATCAGCGCCGTCGTGGGCCATCTCACCGATGACGACCGAGTGCTCGGATTCTTGCCCGCCAACACGTCGATCACCGTGGTCGATGTCATCGACGGTCGTCTCTCGCTCGTCGAGCGGGGTGCCGGTCGCGACGAGGTGGGCGACGTCGGCTGACGCGGTCAGGCGCGGTCAGGCACGGGTGAGGCGACCCGCTGCACCAAGGGCGCCGCTTGGATCATGACGAGTAGCCCGGCGAGCATCAGCGCGGGAGCGACGAGCAAGTCGCCGATCGTGATCCCGTGGTTGTAGGACAACCGCACGATGGGTCGGCCTTCGACCGACGCGTTGACCCACCACCACGCCAGCGAGCCGCCGACACTGACGAATACCAGTGCGACCCGCTGCACGACCGGCCAGTACTGCGGCAGGCCCCAGCGCGAGGTGGCGACGCTGGTCCAGCCGACGAGCGTGGCGGCGAAGACTGCGAACAGGCCGACGCACTCACGCGCCGACGGGCCGCGGTCGGCCGCACGGCTCAGCAGGTCTCGTACGAAGGTCAACATCGAGCCCAAGCGTACGGTGTTCGCGCCTCGGTCGCAGCGCGGCCCCGGCCCGAAAGAATGGGTCAGCCGGCCCTATGCTCGTGCTCCAACAGCAGCAGAGGTCGAGGTCGTACGTGAGCAGCAGCGAGTCCCCGCAGGTCATCAAAATCAATGCCATCACCGTGCCGGGCGAGCACGGCGGCGAGATGGCTCGCCGTTTTGCCGAGCGCATCGGCGCCGTCGATTCCCAAGACGGCTTCGAGGGCTTCGAGTTGTTTCGACCGACCGATGAACGCGAAACGTGGCTCGTTGTTTCTCGCTGGCGGGACGAAGAGTCCTTCCAGGCGTGGGTCAAGTCGCCGGCGTTCGCCCACGGCCATCGCGGTGTGGCGGGCGGTCAGCGTCCGCTGTCGATGACGGCAGAACTGTGGTCGTTCGACGTCGCCACGGCGGCCGTGCCCCGGAGCTAGCGCTCGAGCATGACCCTCGCATCGCTACGCGACGTTCACGAGAACTTCGCGTGGTTCGTGATCATCGGCAACGGGTTGGCCGGGCTCTGGGCCATCGCCGCGCATTTCCGCGAGCAGTTGCGCCGACGAGCGCTGTGGTGGTTCACATTCGTCGTCGAACTGTCGGTCTTCGTTCAGGTCTCGCTCGGTGCCGGCATGGTCGCCGGCCAAGATATCGAGGTCGAGCAGTTCCACATGTTCTACGGTTTCCTCGGCATCATCGCCGTCACCATGCTCTACGGCTACCGCCACCAGCTTTCCGACAAGCGCTACGCGCTCTACGGAGGGGGTGGGCTGTTCATCATGGGGCTCGGCATCAGGGCGCTGCTCGTGGGACGCTGACCGGGACCGTCATCGGTCTGCAATGTCGTCGCATGGATGAAAAACGCAAGTCGAACGGTCGATAGAGGGAGGAGGCAACGCAATGAATGCCACGAACCCCTATCAACCGGCGCACCTTTCGCCTCGCCAACGCCGTCGCTCGCTCGTCGTCATCGCTTCCGCCGGATTGGGGTCGATCCTGGCGCTCGTCGTGCTCAACCTCGTGGTGCAGCCGTCGCAACCGGCACCCGCCATCGATATCGAGCTCACACCCGCGGCACCCGCCGCCGAGTCGAACACCACCACCGTGTCGGTGTTGCCCGTGTCGACCGCCGCCCCGACCTCGGCGCCCGCGACGACCGCGGCCCCTACCTTCGTCGGCACGCTGGGCGCGTCGCCGGTGACGACCATCCCGTCGACGACGACTCCGACAAAGGCGCCGATCGCCCGTTGGATCCCGCCGGACACTCCGGATTTCGTACGCCTCGTGTTGCTCGACGACGAGAGCCTCGACGTCGTCGCACCGTTCGCCAACGGCACCAAGGCCTACTTCTCGGTGAGCCGGCCGGGCAGCGCGGCCTGCGGCGGCACCGTGTACCGCGTGCAACAGGGGCAGGCTCGCGAGGTCGTGAGCTCGGCCCGGTTCCTGTTCCCCCGATTCGACGGACGATGGTTCGTGTTGGCGAGTGCGCGCGGCGACGAATGCCGGCCCGGCACGCTGACGATCGTCGACACGGTCAACGACACTGCCCGTGAGTTGCTTGCCGCGGGGTGGTTCTACCGGTGGTCCACCACCGACGTGCGCTTCGTGCTCTACGACTACCTGGTCGGTACGTTCACGTTGTACGACGGGCCGAGCGCAACATCACAGCGCCTCAGTGTGGCGCCGTCATTCGCTGCGGAGCTCGACGAACGCGTCGGCCCGCGCCCGGCAGACCGTCCCGGCTGGGTCATGGGCCGCGTCGCCTTTCTCGACAGTGGCGAATTCGTCGCGCACATCCAGTGCCTCCCCGATGCGTGCCCGAAGAAAGACTCGATCAGCGGATGGTTCTACGTCGTCGACGGCCAAGTGACCGGTGAGGCGCAGCGCGTCCCCGACGACAAAGCGCCCCCGCTGAGCTTCTACTGCGGCGTCTGACTCGCGCAAATACCCGTTCTGGCAGTCGAACGTCGCAAATAGTCCGACGTTTGACTGCCAGTTCGTGGATCGCGATCAGCTGGCGAGGCGCTTTTCGAGGTCGGCGAGTTGATCGCGGAGCTCGTTGGGCAAGTGTGCGCCGATGAAGCCGAAGTGCTTTTCGATGAGGGGCACCTCTTCGCGCCACGCCTCGCTGTCGACGGCGAGGACCTCGCGCATCGTTGCTTCGTCGACATCGAGACCGCTGATGTCGATGCCGTCGAGTGTGGGGACGAAACCGATGGGCGTGTCGATGGCATCGCCGGTGCCGGCGACGCGCTCGAGGACCCACTTGAGCACGCGGCTGTTGTCGCCGTAGCCGGGCCACAAGAACTTGCCGTCTTCACCTTTGCGGAACCAGTTGACCCAGAACAGCTTGGGCAATTTGTCGGCGCTCGTCGCCCGACCGATGTCGAGCCAATGCGCGATGTAGTCGCCGATGTTGTAGCCGCAGAACGGCAGCATCGCGAACGGATCGAAGCGGACCTCGCCGATCTTGCCCGCCGCGGCAGCGGTCTTTTCGGACGACACGATCGAGCCGAGGAACACACCGTGTTGCCAGTCGCGTGACTGGGTCACCAGCGGCACGTTGGTGGCGCGCCGGCCGCCGAAGAGGATCGCCGAGATGGGCACGCCGCGCGGGTCTTCCCATTCGGGGGCGATCGATGGGCACTGCGATGCGGGCACGGTGAATCGAGCGTTGGGATGCGCCGCCGGCGTGGTGCTCTCGGGCGTCCACATGTGGCCTTGCCAGTCGGTGAGGCGAGGCGGCTTGTCGTCGGTCATCTGCTCCCACCACACGTCGCCGTCGGGGGTTTCGGCGACGTTGGTGAAGATGGCGTTGCCCCACAGCGTTTCCATGGCGTTGCGGTTGGTCTTGTCGGACGTGCCCGGTGCAACGCCGAAGAAACCGGCTTCGGGATTGATGGCGTAGAGCCGGCCGTCATCGCCGAACTTCATCCACGCGATGTCGTCGCCGACGGTCTCGATCGTCCAACCGGGGATCGTCGGGATCATCATGGCCATGTTGGTCTTGCCGCAGGCCGACGGGAACGCGGCGGCGACGTATTTCTTTTCGCCGTCGGGCGGTGTCACGCCGAGGATGAGCATGTGCTCGGCCATCCAGCCACCATCGCGCGCCATCGTCGAGGCGATGCGCAGCGCGAAGCATTTCTTGCCCAACAGGGCGTTGCCGCCGTAGCCCGAACCGTAGGACCAGATCTCGCGCGTCTCGGGGAAATGCGAGATGTACTTGTTGTCGGCGTCGCACGGCCAGGGCACGTCGGCCACGCCGTCGACGAGTGGCATGCCGACGGAGTGAAGGCACGGGACCCACTCACCGTCGCTCAACACGTCGAGCACCGCTTGGCCCATGCGTGTCATCGTGCGCATCGACACCGCGACATAGGGCGAGTCGCTCAATTGCACACCGATGTGCGCGATCGGTGAACCGATGGGACCCATCGAGAACGGCACGACGTACATCGTGCGGCCCTGCATGCAGCCGTCGTAGAGGCCGAGCATCTCGTGGCGCAGCTCGTCGGGATCGCGCCAGTTGTTGGTCGGACCGACGTCGTCTTTGTCGGCGGTCGCGATGTAGGTGCGATCTTCGACACGGGCTACGTCGGCGGGGTCGGACAACGCGAGATACGAGTTGGGTCGCTTGTTGTCGTCGAGTTTCTTGAACGTGCCGGCATCGACCAATTGTTGGCAGATGCGGTCGTACTCCTCGCGTGAACCGTCGCACCAATGGATCGATGCGGGCTTGAATATCGAGGCCCAGTGGCTGACCCAATCGTGCAGCCTCTGGTTGCTGGTGTGTGACGCCATTTTCGTGCGGGCCTTGGGCAGGGGTCGGGTGTTGGTTTCAGCCTAGGTATGACGATTATTCGATTTCGCACCGGAGGGTAACGGGCGGTGCGAACAAAGGAATGAGTCGGAAAGCCCCTTGGGTGGGCGAACCGCGTAGGTTCACCCGAAGTCGGGTGTACCCATGTCTATTTCGGAACCGAGCGAAAGCTGCGTCGCCCGGCCCGCGCCGTCGAGATCGAAACAGACCCGCTGCCCTTGACGAAGCATGCGGAAAACCGAACCGGCCAGCGCGTCACCGGCGAGGTCGTACTCGCTCATGTCGGTATCACGAACGACGACGCCGTCACCAGTGCCCGGATCGTACGACTTGATCACACCCTGCATGTTCGTTCGCACACGCTCGTTAGTGGGTGACCTTTTGGACCTTGCCGGCCTTGATGCAACCCGTGCAGGCGTGAAGCCGCCGGGTGCCACCACCGAAGGATGCCCGCACCCTTTGGATGTTCGGATTCCAACGGCGCTTGGTCTTCCGGTTCGAGTGACTGACGGAATTACCGAAGCCAGGTTTTTTGCCGCAAATTTCGCAGACCGCTGCCATTGGTGCCCTTAAAGAGATCGGGGAACGCGGGTTCGGAACAAGGCTACAAGGGGGATCGAAACATCCCATAGCTGGCCGACCGGCGCTCCGGGCAGGCTATCGGCCCGATCCGGCCGCCCACACCCCCTTTCCGCTCGCGGGGCCGCTCGGGCCCTGTGCTATCCGCTCGCGGGGCCGCTCGGGCCCTAGCATCGCATCGATGTCTGAAGTAGCGGTTCTCGACGCGCCAATGCTGCGCCGGGCCATCGAAACGTACCGGGATGCGCTGGCCGCGCACCGGGGCGCGATCAACCGGCTCAACGTGTATCCGGTGCCTGACGGCGACACCGGCACCAACATGGCGCTCACGCTCGAGTCCGTCGCCGATGAACTCGCCTCGGCCGGGCCCGACATGCCGGCGGTCTGTGCCGCCATCGCCCACGGCTCGCTCATGGGCGCCCGGGGCAACTCGGGGGTCATCCTCTCGCAGATCCTGCGGGGCCTGACCGAACACATCGAGGATCAGCCCGTGGTCGAGGCGCTGGCGCTGGCCAAAGCCCTCGTCGCGGCAGCCGATGCGGCCTACGGGGCGGTGATGCGTCCGGTCGAAGGCACGATCTTGACCGTGATGCGCGATGCGTCCAACGCAGCACGCGCGGCCTCGGGCGGGTCGGTCATCGCCGTGGTCGACGCGGCCCGCACCGCGGGCGCCGAGTCGCTGGCCCGTACACCCGAGTTGCTGCAGGTGCTCAAAGACGCCGGCGTGGTCGATGCCGGTGGCGCAGGACTGTTGTTGTTCTTCGATTCGCTGCTGCACGTGCTCGACGGCCGCGTGCTTCCCGAACCCGTCGACACTGGGCCCGTCACTACTACTGGCCACGCGGCTGCGCCCGATCACGGCGACGGCACGCGCTACGAGGTCATGTATCTGCTCGATCTCGACGATCACGCCATCGACGCGTTCAAGTCGACGTGGGACACGCTCGGCGACTCGATCGTCGTAGTGGGAGGCAAAGGCCTGTGGAACTGTCACATCCACACCGATGACATCGGTGCATCGATCGAGACCGCGATCGGGCTGGGCGGCCGGCCGTCGAAGATCCGCGTGACGGATCTCCACGAGCAGGTCGACGAACAGGACTGGGTGCGCGAGGCCGGTGGTGTCGCGGCGATCGATCCACCGCTCGAGCGAGTGTCGACCGGCGTGGTTGCCGTCGGTGTGGGCCTCGGCATCGGGCGCATCTTCCGATCGCTCGGCGTGCAGGTCGTCGTAACCGGTGGACAATCGATGAACCCGTCGACGGCCGATCTGCTCGATGCGGTTGCCCGCGTGGCGGCCGATTCGGTGGTGATCCTGCCGAACAACAAGAACATCATCCCCGTCGCCGGTCGTGTCGGCGATCTCTGTGAGCGGCCGGTCGCCGTCGTGCCGACGCGCACGGTCGCCGAAGGTTTCGCCGCGTTGGTCGCGTACGACCCCGAAGCGTCGCTCGCCGACAACGTCGCCGCGATGTGCGGTGCGGCCGAACATGTCGTCGCCGGTGAAGTCACGCGAGCGGTGCGCGACGCGGCCAGCCCGATCGGCCCGATCCACAGCGGCGACTACCTCGGTATCGCCCGCCACGGCATTGCCGCGGTCGACGATTCGCTGGCGGGTGCGACGACCAAGCTGCTCGACACGCTCATCGCCGACGAACACGAATTGGTGACGTTGATCGCCGGCGCCGACGCAACACCAGCCGACACTGCCATGATCGAGGCGTGGCTCGCCCAGCATCGTCCTGACGTCACCGCGGAGGTCCACCATGGCGGCCAGCCGCTCTACCCCTACTACGTCGGCGTCGAGTAGCCCGACGGGTGACCGCGCGCCGTTGACGCTGCGCGAGTTCGCGGAACTGCCCGTCGAGCGACTCAAAGGCATCGGCCCCAAGCGCGAAAAGGCGTTCGCGGATCTCGGCATCACGACTGTCCTCGATCTGCTCACGCACTACCCGCGCCGCTACATCGATCGCACGAAAGAAGCGACGATCGCCGAGCTTCGTCCCGGCGAAGAAGGCATGGTGCTTGCGACCGTCGACAAGGTCTCGGGACGCATGACGCGCACAAAGAAGCGCATGGTCACGGTCACCGCGCGCGACCACACCGGCAAGCTCACGTGCACGTTCTTCAATCAACCGTGGCGTGAACGTCAACTCTCGCCGGGCACCGAGGCCATCTTCTTCGGCAAGCTCGATGTGTACCGGGGTGTAGCGCAGATGACGAACCCCATCGTCGATCTCGTCGGCAACAAGACGGGGCGCATCATCGCCGTGTATCCGCAGTCGGAGAAAGCCGGGCTCAACACGTGGGAGATCGGCGACGCGGTGCTCGAAACGTTGCGCCGCTCGTCCGATCGGGGTATCGGCGACCCGTTGCCACCGTCGCTGCTCGAGCGCCATCGATTCATCGACCGGGCGCGTGCGTGGCGTCAGATTCACGATCCTCAGTCGATGGCCGACGTCGCGGAAGCGCGCCGTCGTCTCGTGTTCGACGAACTTTTGCGCGTGCAGTTGGCGCTGGTATTGCGCAAGCGTGCCCTCGAGGCCGAGACCAAGGGCATCGTGCACGACGCCCCGGGCGTGCTGGTCACCAAACTGCACGAACGGCTGCCGTTCTCGCTCACGAGCGCGCAACGCCGCGCCATCGACGAGATCGCGACCGACATGGCGGCGCCGCACCCGATGCACCGATTGCTGCAAGGCGACGTGGGTGCGGGCAAGACACTGGTCGCGCTCAGCGCGCTGTTGATCGCGGTCGAAGGAGGCTATCAGGGCGCGCTGATGGCGCCGACCGAGGTGTTGGCCGAGCAGCATCACCGCGGTCTGCGAGAGCTCGCGTCGGACCTCACCGTCGCCGACGACAACACGTTGATGGGCGAGCGTCCGGTGCGCATCGAGTTGCTCACCAACCGCATCACGGGCAGCGAGCGCAAGCGACTGCTCGCCGATCTCGCGGCCGGCGTTGTCGACATCGCGGTCGGCACGCATGCGCTGATTCAAGAGGGCGTGAGCTTCGCGTCGCTCGGCATGGTCGTCATCGACGAGCAACATCGGTTCGGCGTCGAACAGCGCGCCGCGCTGCGCGAGAAGAGTGCCACCGATCTGACTCCCGACGTGCTCGTCATGACCGCGACGCCGATCCCGCGCACGGCGGCGATGACCGTCTACGGCGATCTCGACGTCTCGGTACTCGATGAGTTGCCGCCAGGGCGAACTCCGATCACCACCGTCTGGGCGCAAACCCCACTCGAAGAAGAGTCGGTGTGGCAGCACGTGCGTGACGAGGTCGCGGAAGGACGGCAGGTGTACGTCGTCTGCCCGCTCATCGACGAATCCGAGACGCTCGAAGTGCGCTCGGCCGAGGAGACCTACGCGCAGTTGTCGAATGTCGAGTTGTCCGGCTTGAAACTCGGTCTATTGCATGGGCGTTTGTCGTCGGCCGAGAAGGAACAAGTGATGACCCTGTTCCGCGCGGGCAAGCTCGACGTGCTTGTCGCGACAACCGTGATCGAAGTCGGTGTCGACGTGCCCAACGCGACGATCATGGTCATCCTCGACGCCTACCGATTCGGCATCGCGCAACTCCACCAATTGCGCGGTCGCGTCGGCCGCGGCGCACAACAGTCGTACTGCTACCTCGTCGGGGAGGCGACGACCCCCGACGGCGTCGCCCGCATCGAGGCGCTCGTGGCCTCGACCGACGGGTTCGCGCTGGCCGAAGTCGATCTCGACCTGCGCGGCGAGGGAACGATCATGGGGGAGCGTCAGAAGGGACGCAACGATCTCAAGTTGGCGTCGTTGCGGCGCGACCGTGAATGGGTCGTAGCCGCGCGCGAAGCGGCCTTCGAATTGGTCGATCACGACCCTGGCCTCCACTCCGAGTTCACGTTGCTGCGCGACGAAGTCGAGTTGATACTCGGCGACGAGGCGGCCGAGTTCTTGATGAAGAGCTAGTTCTGGAGCGGTAGCAAGATCGACGCCAGGCTTTCGAGCTCTTCGGTCCAGCCGGCGGGGGGATCGCCGTAGGGCAGCACCACGAACTTCGACGCTCCCGCGTCGATGAATCGTTCGATCATGCTGCAGAGCTGATCGCGATTGCTGGCCACGATGTCGTTCGGTGAGGCGTCGGGCTCGCGCTTGCGAATGATGTCGACGATGCCCGGCGGCAACGGGCCTTCGATGTAGGGCACCAGCACCCCGAAGTGCTCTTGGTCGACGTGGCGACCCGCCTGGTCCGCGGCGCGGTTGACGACGGTGATGCCTTTGCGCACTGAGTCGGGTGTGCAGAACGAGGGCAGCCAACCGTCACCGAGCCGACCGGTTCGTTCGAGCTCGACCGTAGACGCGCCACCGAGCCAGATGTCGATGTGCTTGGCGAGCGGCTTTGGCTCGACAGTGACGCCGTCGAGGTGGAAGCGGGCGCCGTGGTGCACCACTTGATCCTCGGACCACAAACGCCGCATAAGTGGCAGCGCTTCTTCGAACCATGGTGCGCGTTCGTTGCGCTGGAGGCCGAACGCCTGTTGCTCGAGCGGGTTGACCGCGCCGAGGCCGACCGCGGGGAAGGCCCGGCCATTGGACAAGCGGTCGAGACTGGCCAGCGCCTTGGCCAACACGACCGGGTTGCGGCCCGGCAAGACCATGACCGCAGTGCCCACCTTGAGCTTGCGCGTGCGGGCGATGGTGAACGTCATGGCCACCAGCGGATCGAGGCTGGGCCCGTTGATGCGCTCGGTGAACCACAACGAATCGAAGCCGAGCCGCTCGAGCTCGTCGACGATGTGGCCGAGCGTCGCTCCGTCGGCGAGATCGGTCGCCGCGCCCAACCCCAACCCGATGCGGATCTTCATGGGCAGTTTCTACACCTCGTTGGCGGGGCTGACGCCCCGGCCGCACACCTCGTTGGCGGGGCTGACGCCCCGCCAACTGGTTGATGTGTGTATTCGGCGAGCCGCTCCAGCACCCCCCGGCTGTGATTCCAGTCGACTGGCGGGACTTCGACCCCCGACCGTCGAGAATGGTGCAACATCGCCCGGTTCGGCAATGGTCCGGGCGGTTCATCGGAGGTTGGCGCACATGGTCGAAATTGAGCAGACACCCGCCGAGGTCGCCTGGGGCGCCCAGACACAGCTGGCCATCACCAACTTCCCGATCTCCGGACGGCCCGTCGACCCCCGGCTCATCCGCGCGCTCGCACGTATCAAGGCGGCCGCGGGCACGGTCAACGGGGCACTGGCGGAGGTTACCGTCGTCGACGCGGCGATGGGTCGTGTCATCGCGGAGGTGGCCAACGAGATTGCCCACGGCGCGTACCTCGATCAGTTCCCGGTCGACGTGTTCCAGACCGGCTCGGGCACGTCGACCAACATGAACATGAACGAGGTCGTCGCGACGTTCGCGAGTCAGCGGCTCGGTCGCGCGGTGCATCCCAACGATCACGTCAACGCATCGCAGTCGTCGAACGATGTGATCCCATCGGCCATTCGCATCGCGGCGGCAGGGGGGGTCGTCGACGAGTTGGTTCCCGTACTCGAACGCTTGACGCGTGTGCTCCGGCGCAAGTCACGCGAGTTCGCCACCGTTGTCAAAGCTGGGCGTACTCATCTGATGGACGCCACGCCCATCACGCTCGGTGCTGAGTTCGGCGCGTACGCGACGCAGATCGAGCTCAACATCGAGCGATTGCGCGAATGCATCCCGCGTGTATGCATGCTGCCGCTCGGTGGAACCGCGGTCGGTACCGGCATCAACGCGCCACGCCAGTTCGCGCCGCGGGTCGTGCGCCGTCTCGCCAACTCGACGTCGTTGCCATTGCGCGCGGTGCGCGATCGTGTGGCGCGACAGGCCGCGCAAGACGAATTGGTCGAGCTCTCGAGCCACCTGCGCACTCTCGCGATGTCGCTGGTCAAGATAGCCAACGACGTGCGTTGGATGGCCTCTGGCCCGCACAGCGGGCTCGACGAGATCGCGCTACCCGCGCTGCAGGCCGGCTCTTCGATCATGCCGGGCAAGGTCAATCCAGTGCTGTGCGAAGTGGTCACGCAAGTCGCGGTTCAGGTGTTCGGCAACGATGCCTCGGTGGCCTTCGCCGGGTCACAGGGCTCGTTCGAGCTCAACACCTACCTGCCCGTCATCGCCCACAACGTGCTCGAGTCGATCACGTTGCTGACGAACGCAACCAGAGAATTCACCGAGCGCTGCGTGAGTGGCATCGTGGCGCACGAAGAAGTCTGTCGGGACTACGCCGAGCGTTCGCCGGCGATCGCCGCGGCACTCAACGAACGTCTCGGCTACGACCGCGTCGCCGAAGCGGTGCACGAGGCCGAACGACACGGCGTCACCGTGCGCGAGATCGTGCGCGAGCGCGGATGGTTGAGCGCGCGCGAACTCGATGCGCTGCTCGACGTGCAGCGACTGGCCTCGCCTCAGTGAAGGATCAGGATGCGAGCGCGGGGGTGCCGGGGTAGGCGACGGGATCGCCCTTTACCGGGATCGTCGGCTTGCTCCAGCTGGTGAAGCGGGCCAGCTCTTCGGCGAGCGGTCGCCACGTTGCCGGGTCCCACCCTTCGGCCACGCCGAGCAGCGAGCAGTCTTGGCGCAGGACGACCAACGACGGCAGCACCGAGAGGCCGAGCGACTTGACGAGCGCCCGGTGCGGATCGACGTAGGTGAGAAACTCGTCGGCGAGCGGGCCGAGGAACTGTTTGGCGCCCTCACGGTCGGCCGTCACGAGCCACGCCACCCGGCAGTCGGCCCCGCGGAACGTCTCGAAGATGCGCTTGATCGTGGTGAGCAGCCAGGCACTTTCGTGGGTGTACGGGTCGATGACGCCGAGGACCAGCGGGAATGTCGTGAGCCAGTTGGAGAGCGGCCGAGCTTCACCCGACAGGTGCTCGAGATCGAGTGCGGGATCTGGAGCCGTTGCCACGGCGGCAGACGGTAGCGCACGACACTTTCCCAAGGCCGCATCCAGCGCTCGGCTCCCCCGAGGTAGTGGCGCCCGACCGAGGCCGGAGTCCGAGGATTAGGCTCGCGGATCGATGCATCCGATCGAACGTCTGCGCTACGTCGCCCGGGCGTCGGGCGCGCCACCGGCCGCGGTCGCCCGCGAGTCGATTGGTGCATTGATGACCTTCGACGATGATCCTCGGGGCTTGCTGAACGCGTGCCGGCGGTTGGTCACCCGCCACCCCCGATCGGGCCCGATGATCTGGCTGGCCTCTCGGGTCCTCACTGCCGGCGACCCGCGCAGCGAGGCGCGGTCGGCCGCCGCCGAGCTCGACGGCGATCCCACTGCCGACGAACTTTCCTACGCGCTCAGCGACGAAGCGACCGTGGTCGTGATCGGCTGGCCCGAGGTCATCGCCCGTGCGCTGGTGCGGCGCGGCGATGTCGAAGTGTTGGCGATCGACGCGCACGGCGAAGGCTCGGCGTTCGCTCGCCGCCTCGAACAAGGCGATGCGTGCGCGGCGTCGATTCCGTGCGAGGGCGTGGCCGCCGCGATCGCCGCGTGTGACGTCGTGTTGCTCGAGGCGAGCGCGATCGGCCCGCAACAATTCGTCTCGGTCGCCGGCTCGTTCTCGGCGGCCGCCGTCGCGCGTGCGCTCGATGTCCCCGTATGGCTCGTCGGCGGCGTGGGCCGCGTCCTGCCGGCGCGGGTGTTCGATGCAGTCGCGTCGCGCGTGGGCGAGGCCACCGAGCCGTGGAACGACGAAGACGAGCTCGTGCCCATCGATTTCGTCGATCACATCGTGGGGCCTTCGGGTGTGCTTCCTACTGCGCAGGCCTTGCGTGAGTGCGCGTGTCCGATCGCTCCTGAGCTCTTCGGCAACCTCGACGACGGGTGACCGAGAGAATCGGGCTCGGCCATTACAATCGGCGCAATGTCCAGCCGCTCGCGTCATCTACCGCGGCGCTCGTGCCTATCGGTGCCGGCGTCGAGCGACAAGATGATCGCCAAAGCGGCGACACTCGCGGCCGACATGATCTTCCTCGATCTCGAAGACTCGGTCGCACCGTCCGAAAAGCCCGCCGCGCGCGCACGCGCCATTGCCGCGCTGCGCGACATCGAGTGGAATGACAAGGTGGTCGGTGTACGCGTCAACGCGTGGGATTCGCCGTTCACTGTCGACGATCTCGTTGCCGTCACGACCGCCACCAGCGCGCGCCTCGACATCGTGATGTTGCCCAAGGTGCAGACACCGGGCGAGGTCGAGGCCGTGTCGTTGATGCTCGACCAACTCGAGCAATCCGCCGGTTTCGCGCGCGGGCAGGTGGGCATCGAGATCCAGATCGAGACCGCGCGTGGGTTGGTCGATGTCGAACGCATCTGCGCCGCGTCGTCGCGGCTCGAAGCAGTGCATCTCGGCCCCGGTGACATGGCGGCGTCGTTGGAGATGCCGGTGATCTCCGGAGGCGTGCATCTCGACAACTACCCGGGCGACCATTTCCACTACGTCTTCAGCCGCATTCTCGTCGCGGCGCGCGCCAACGGCCTTCAGGCACTCGACGGGCCCTACTTCCGCATCAAAGACCTCGACGGGTTGCGCGACTACACCCAGCGCTCTCGCGTGCTCGGTTTCGATGGCAAGTGGGCGCTGCATCCCGATCAGATCGCAATCATCAACGAACTGTTCTCGCCGACGCCCGAACAATTCGCAAGGGCGTGCGCAATGCTCGAGGCCTACGAACAGGCGACCGCAGTCGATGGGCGCGGCGCGGTGTGGTTCGAGAGCGAGATGATCGACGAGGCGTCGCGCAAGATGGCGGCCAAGTTCGTTGCCCGAGGCGAACGGGCCGGCCTCGTCCGTCGGGATGCCTCGCATGGCGCCTGACGGCAGCGGGCCTCGCGCCGCGCGCGCGCCGGCTGATGTCTACCGGCGGCGCCGCCTGGTGGCGATGGCGATCGTCAGCGTCGTCGTCGTTGCCGGCTTTGCGTTCGCCGGCTCGCGCGGCGGTGGTGATTCGGACGATGGCGACGTGGCGGCCGGCGGTTCCCAGCCGACGCAGTCGACATCGCAGGGCAAGCCCGGCGCCGCGACGACGACCCGAGCGCCCCGGGTGGTCACGATGATGTTCACCGGCGACACGTTGGTCCACGGCGCGGTCTACCAACAGGCACAGGCGTATGGCTCGAAGTCGGGCAAGGCCTATGACTTCCGGCCGATGTTCGCCAAGGTGCGCCCCATCATCTCGTCGGCCGACGTCGCCATATGTCACCAAGAGACGCCGCTATCGGCGGACGACAAGCAACTCTCCGGGTATCCCGTCTTCAGCACGCCGCACGAGATCGCCGACGGGCTCCTCGACGCCGGGTACGACGGATGTTCGACCGCGTCGAACCACTCGTTCGATCGCAACGTGCAAGGCATCACCGACACCGCGAATGTGTTCGATCAGGTTGGCCTCAAGCAGTCCGGCATGGCGCGCACACCCGAAGAGAACGCCCGCGCGACGGTGTATTCGGCCAATGGGGTGACGATCGCCCACCTCGCGTATTCGTACGGACTCAACGGCTACGTGTTGCCCGCCGACAAGCAGTGGCTCGTACGACTTATCAACAAGGACAAAGACTCGCCCGTCGATCAGCCGTACAACTCGCAGCACATCCTCGCCGACGCCAAGGCGGCGCGGGTGGCCGGCGCCAACCTGGTCGTCATCAGCATCCAGTGGGGCGCCGAATATCAGTCCAAGCCGACGCCGGCGCAGGTGGCGTTGGCCAACGAGTTGCTGGCATCGCCCGATATCGACCTCGTCGTCGGGCACCATGTACACGTGATCCAGCCGATCGATCGCGTCGGCGAGAAATACGTGCTCTTCGGGGTGGGCAACTTCTTGTCGAACCAATCACCCCAAGCCGACGCCACGTTGCCGGCCGCGTCGCAAGACGGCGTCATCGTCGGCGTCACATTCACCGAGGCCGGTGCCAGCGGTGTGTTCAAGACGACCAAGGTCGGCTACACACCGACGTGGGTCGATCGCAGCGGCTACGTCATCACGCCGGTTGCCGCCGCGTTGAAAGATGCCGCGACACCCGCCGCCAACAAGACCGTTTTGCAACAATCGTGGCAGCGGACGACGACGGCGATCAACGCCAACGGCGCCGCGGACAAAGGCGTCGCTCCCACCGACGCGCCTTAAGGTCTCCGGCACGTGAGATCGATGCGGTCCAAACTCGAGGCGGGCCGCGCGTCATTCGACGTCATCACCGCCACGGCGGTGGCACTCACCGTGGCCAAGCTCATCGGAGCGGCGCTCAACCCGTTGCACTTCCGTCCGCTGACGCCGCACGACGACGCGTTGTACGTACGGCGGGCGGTGCAGATGATGCAGGGGCATTGGGTCGGCGCGCTCGATCAGTACACGTTCATGCGAGGGCCCCTCTATCCGCTCTACCTGGCGGTTGTCGGCCGCAGCGGCCTGCCGCTGTCGATCATCGAGCAGTTGCTGATCTGTGCCGCGTCGTTCTGGGTGGCGCGCGAGATCGGTCGATTCCTCGGCAACAGCCGCACGACGACCGCAGGCGTCTACCTATTGGTGCTGCTGTTCCCATTCCAAGAGACGTGGTCGGGCAGCCACGTGATCCGCGACAACCTGATGCACGTAGCGCTGCTCGTGGTGATCGCGCTGGGGTTCGCGGCGTGGCGCGACCCGCGCTACCGATCGTTGCTGTGGTTCTGTCTCGCGCTGGGCGCCCTGTCGATCCTGCGCGAAGACTCGCTCTGGCTCGCGCCGGCGGCGGTCGCAATCATCTACCTGCACGCTCGCCGGGTGTTCGCCACGAGCGGCCTACGGAGGGTGGCGCCACTGCTGCTCGTCGCATTCCTGGCCATGATCGGGCCGCAGGTTGGCGTCGTCGCGCTCAACGCGCACTATGGCCTGCCCGCGCGCACGCTGTTCGACGACAAGCACTTCGGCCGGGCGCATCAGGCGCTGGCGCGGTATGTGAACGACGGCAGCTCGTCTCCCTTCACCTTCACCGCCGAGCTACAAGAGCACGTGGCGCAGTCGAGCCCCGCCTACGCGCGCGTCGCCCCAGCCATGGCTCGTTGGCGCGACATGACCGGCGTGCTCGAAGTCGATTACTTCCGCTTCGGGCTCGCCGACGCGCTCTACGACACCGGCGTGATCGGTGAACGGAGCGAGCGCAACGCGTTGCTCGACGACATCGCCGACGAGGTTGCCGCACTCTGCAAGAGCGAAGGACGGCCTGCTTGCCACGCGTTCACCGGCCCGGTGCCGATGGGTGTGGTGCGGGCGCGTGACGTGCTCCACGCCGCCGCTCAGCCTTTTGCCGATCCGGCGATGCTGTTCACCGTCGACGTCGCCCGCGACAAGAGCGCCGCCGACGCGGGGCCCGCGGTGATCGTCGACGACTTCGAAGACGTGAGCAATCAGAACCCGCGCGGCGCGTCGCTCTCGGCCGACGGTGAGCAAGTGCTGTATTCCGACTCGCGTGGATTCGCGTGGTGGTGGGACCGTGTGCTCTTGGCGATCGCCGCGGTAGCGATGCCCGTGTTGCGCATAGCTGGCCTCGCGGCCGGCGTCGTGTTGGTGCGCCGCCGTTGCACGGCGCCGGTCGTTGCCGGGCTCGTGTTGCTCTGGGCTGCCTATCTGCGTGCCGCGCAGGTCGCGCTGGCGACGCGATTTTCCATGGCGTACTACGGGCAGTTCTACCTTCAGTCGAGCGCGCTGTTGTTGCACGTAGCCACGATCCTGTGGCTTGTTGCGCTGGTTTCCCGCTCTAGATTCAGCGCGGGAGTCAGCCCTCCCCGCGGCGAAGCCGCCATTCCGTTGCGGCGGAGCCGCACTAAAGGGAGGCGAGGCGGCGCGTGATGACCTTGATGCAAAGCGTCTCGTCGGCTCCTTCGAAGATCGACAGCACTCTCGCGTCGACGAAGTAGCGGCTCACCGGGTACTCCTCGGCGTAGCCCATGCCGCCGTGGATCTGCATGGCTTCGCGCGTGACCCATTCGGCGGCGCGGCAGACGTAGGCCTTGACCATGCTGGCTTCGAGCATGCCGGTACCTTCGGCCATCAACCGCGACACGCGATACGCGCACTGGCGGCCGGTCTGGATGAGTATCGCCATGCGGCCGAGCTTGGCTTGTGTCAGTTGGTACTCAGCGATCGGTTGTCCGAACACGACGCGATCCCGCGCATAGTCGCGTGCTGCTTCGTAGGCCGCTTGCATGAGCCCTACGGCGCGCGCCGCGGTCTGCAGGCGGCCGTTCTCGAAGCCTTCCATCTGTAGGTAGAAGCCGCGGCCGATGCCGTCGTCGAGACCGATGAGGTTCTCGCCGGGCACCCACCAGTTGTCGAACGCGACCTCATAGCTGTGCATGCCGCGATAGCCGATGGTGTCGATGGCCCGCCCTTGCATCGTGCCGCCCTGCGGCTGATCGAACGAGAAGCCGTGGCCTTCGCCGCGTTCTTTGGGCACGATGAACGTCGACAGTCCGCGGTGGTTGCTGCTCGTCGGGTCGGTGCGCGCCAGCAGCATCAGCACATCGGCTCGCGCCGCGAACGTGCACCACGTCTTGGTGCCGTTGATGCGATAGCCGCCGTCGGGCTGGGGCGTGGCGCTGACCCGCACACCGGCCACGTCGGAGCCGTAGTCGGGTTCGGTCACCGCGATGGCGACCATCGCGTCGCCCGTGGCGATGCGGGGTAGCCACTCGCGCTTTTGCGCGTCGGTGCCGCCGCGCATGAGCGCTCGAGTGAGAATCTCCGGGCGCGTGATGAGCGAACCGCCGATACCCAGCGACGCGCGCGAAAGCTCTTCGGTGGCGACCACCATCGCCAAGTAGTCGTCGGCCCCGCCGGCGGCAAAGCCGCCGAACTCTTCGGGCACCGACAGGCCGAAGCCGCCGATGGCGGCGAGGCCTTCGATCACCTCTTCGGGCACGTCGTCGTTGTGGCGGTGAACCCGCTCTGCTGCGGGGCGCACCTTGTCGTCGGCAAAGCGGCGGAACGTCTCGGCCACGAGCTGAAAGTCGTCGTCGAGACCGCGGTCGCCTTCGGTTGAGGCCAAGGCGGCGACGAAGCGCGGATCGCGGTAGGTGGAGACGAACTCGTGCACCGCATCGAGTGCGCCGCGTTCGACGCCCCACAGTGACTCGCGCCCCAGGATCTTGGACGACAGGTCGTGCAACGCATCGGCGGCGAAGCCGGCGGAGAGTCGGGCTTCGTCGGTACCCCGCCGCGCGTAGTCGACCATGTACGACGCGGCCTGCATCGCCGACGCTGCGTGCGCCAAGTCGTACTCGATGACTTGCATGTCGGCTTGGTCGGCCGAGTGGCTCCGTATGGTCTGGATCGCCGCACTCACCACTCGCTGGCCGTGCGAGATGGCGACCGCAATCTGTTCGACGTCGAGATCTACACCGGGCGCAGCACGCGATGGCATCGCGCGGAGCGTAGTTGGCGCGTCATCGCCCAATGCGATCGGAACCGAGCCACGGTGTGAGCTCGCTCGAGGTCATCGGACGACCGATGTGGAACCCCTGCGCCTTGGTACAGCCCATCTCGTCGAGTCGCTGGTGGAGATCGGGGGTCTGCACGCCGACGGCCACCACTTCGAGGCCGAGATTGCGTCCGAGGTCGATGATCGACCGCACCATGGTCTCGGCGCCAGTGTCGCCCGCCCCCATCTGACCGACGAAGCTGCGGTCGATCTTGATGCCGTAGATGGGCAACGTCTGCAGGAACGACAACGACGAGTAGCCCGTGCCGAAGTCATCGATGATCGTGCGCACACCGAGTCCGTGGAAATGGTCGATCACTTCGTGGGCCAGTGACGGATCATCCATCAACTCACGCTCGGTCAACTCGAACGCCAGCGAACTACCGGGTAGATCGTTGACGCGCAGCGCCTCTGCGATGTCCTTGACGAGTGTGGGCTCGTAGAGATTGCGCATCGACAGGTTGATGCTCACCATGAGCGTGATGCCGCGGGCCCGCCAATCGACCAACTCCTGCAGCGCCTTGTCCATCATCCACCGCGTCAGCGGCTTGATCGCCCCCGAGAGTTCGGCGAGGGGAATGAACTCGGTCGGTGGGACGACCCCGTGGCGGGGATGCGCCCAACGCGTGAGCGCTTCGATCTGCTCGACCGCACCGGTCTGCAGATCGGCGATCGGTTGATACACGACGCGCAATTCGTCCTGTTCGATCGCATGGCGCAGATCGCCGACGAGCGTGAGGCGATGCAAGCTCGACCGATCGTGTTCGGCCTCGTACACCGTGACCCCGCCGCCGGAGCGCTTGGCCGTGTACATCGCGATGTCGGCCCGCTTGAGCAGCATCTCGGGATCGGTGGCGTGGTCGGGGAACAGCGCGACACCGACGCTGGCCCCGGTCTGCAGGCTGAGTCCTTCGAAGTCGAACGGCACGAGCGCGCACGAGAGCAACTTGTCCGCGACGCTGAGCGCGCCGCCAAGGGTTGCGTCGTCGAGCAGCAGCGCGAACTCGTCGCCACCCAATCGGGCGATGGTGTCGCACTCGCGCAGTGAGAGCCGAAGGCGATCGGCGAGCGCGATGAGCAGTCGATCGCCGTGGTCGTGGCCGAGCGTGTCGTTGATCTCCTTGAACTGATCGAGGTCCATCACCAACAGCACGCATTGGGACTGGCGTCGACGCGCATCGGCGAGCGCGTGGCGCAAGCGGTCCATCATCAACGAGCGATTCGGCAGGCCGGTGAGCGCATCGTGCAGCGCCTGGTGCCGCAAGGCTTCGGCGGCGGCCGCTTGATCGGTGACATCCTCGATGATGACGCCGATGGCATCGGAGGCCAGCCGGAACGCCTGCCACGACAGCACGAGATCGCCAGCGGTTTGGCCGTATGCGGTGCGATCGACCCGCAAGGGCTCGCCGGTCTCCAACACGCGAAGGAGATCCGACGCGATGTCCTTGCGGTTGCCGAGTAACGATGTCGCCGTGCGATCGATGATCTGTGACCGGTCACGACGCAGCAATGTCAACGCATTGCTGTTCGCGTCGACGACGACGAGTTCGGTGTCGGCGTTATCGGGCCCGCCAGTATTCGTGGCGCGCAGCACGACGATACCGATGGGCAGATGCTCGACGATCGTGCCGTAGCGCCGGTTCTTGCTCTCGGTCTCGAATTGCTTGGTGACGTCGAGCACCACGCCCCTGAGCCGGTAGAGGGTGCCCCAGGCATCTCGTTCGCAGCGCACGTGGTCGGTGATGTGCACGGTCTTTCCCGCCGCGTCGAACATGCGGTAGCTCAGTTCGAAGATGCTGCCGGCCTCTTCGCCCCGCGCGAGCTCCTTGAGCACCCGCTCGCGATCGCCCATGTGAATGTGGTCGGCCCAATGGCGGCGCGCCGCCCAGTGATCGGGCGAATAGCCGAGGATACGGTCGGTGTTTCCCGTGACCAGATGCCCGGCCAGCCGACCCGGTGGGCTCTCCCACACGAGGGCGTCGACACCATCGAGGAGCGCGCGGTAGCGGTCACGTTCTTCGCGCTGGTCGGAGCCGACGCGGCTGACGAGATACGGAATGACTGTTGCGGACAGGCAGTAGATCGGGATGACGACGATGGCCTGATCACCGGCGATCGCACTCGTGACGATCAGGATCGGCCCGCTCACGGCGAGCGCGAGATAGGTGCGGCGCACGCTCACCGTCGCCGCGTGGGCGACGGCGGTGACGGCGATGAGCGGCGACACGGCGGATGCCACCGGGACGACCACGAGAGCGATCGCGGCAAGTGCATGGTCGCCGATCACCAGGGCCGCGCTGACGGGTCGCTTCGTGCGCCAGGTCCAGAGTTGCAGCAAGGCCTGATACGGCACACACGCGAGCACCGCGAACGCGGTCAATGTTCGGTCGCGAGCGGCCGCGACCGCGATCACGCACAGCGCGACGACCGCGACGTGACGGATCGCCAGAACCGTCTGCCACGTGCGTAATTCGTGTCCGTCGTCGTGTGTCGTGGGATACCACGTGGCATGGCTCCGCCGTTGCCACACCGTCCATCGCCCTGGGAACAAAGTGCCGCCATCCTCCCGATTCCGGCATGGGTATCGGCGCGCGCGGCGCGGAACGTGAGAAGGTTTCGCGCGTGCTCGCCGAAGAGACACCCGCGGCATCCGAGGAGTTGGCGAACAGCGACGAGACGGTGTTGCGCGTGCGCGATGCAGTGGACCGTTGGGCCCAGCAGGCGCGACGCGATTTGCCCTGGCGTTTGACGCGCGATCCGTGGGCCATCGTCGTGTCCGAAACGATGCTGCAACAGACGCAGGCGCCGCGTGTCGTGCCGAAATACGAGAGGTTCATGGCGCGCTTTCCAACGGTGACAGCGTGTGCGCAGGCCGGCGTCGGCGAGGTCGTCGACGCATGGGCCGGTCTCGGCTACAACCGTCGTGCGGTGTACCTGCATCGACTGGCCGTGGCCGTCGTCGAGCGCCACCACGGGCAGATCCCCGACGACATCGATGCGCTGCTGGTACTGCCGGGCATCGGCGCCTACACGGCGCGAGCGGTGCTGGCGTTCGCGTTCGAACGTGACGTGGGCGTCATCGACACCAACATCGGTCGCGTGCTGGCCCGATTGTCCGGTCACCGACTGCGCCCCTTGGCGGCGCAGCGCCTCGCCGATCGACTGGTGCCCCACGGCGGCGGGTGGGAATGGAATCAGTCGATGCTCGACCTCGGTGCGCTCATCTGCACTGCGCAGTCCCCACGATGCGCGCAGTGCCCGGTGCGCAGCGTGTGCCGGTGGCGCGGCGAAGGGGCCGACCCGGCGCGCGAGTCGTTCGGTGTCAGCCGAGGTCAATCGCGTTTTGCCGGAAGCGATCGCCAGGGCCGGGGCCGCCTCGTCGATGCCTTACGCCGCGGTCCGGTGCTGCGTGACGCGCTGGCGTACGCTGCCGGTTGGCCCGATGACGGTGAGCGAGCGGAGCGCGTCGCGGAGTCGCTCGTGACCGACGGCCTGGCGTGCTGGGCCGGCGACGAACTGTCGTTGCCCTGAATTCCCGCTCTGAAGGCCGCTCGGGCCTCAAAAGGCCTAGCGGCGCGCTGCTCGCTGGTGCGCCTGCGCGACCAGGGCTTCGAACAACGCTGACTGGTGCGCGTCGACGGCCGCGGTGTCTTCGGGATGCCATTGGGTGCCCACGACCCATCCCCGCTCGAGCTCCACCGCTTCGATGGTGCCGTCGGGCGCGCGGCCGGTGATACGAAGACCGTCGCCGAGACGATCGACGGCCTGATGGTGCACCGAATGCCCGCACACCTCGGTCGCGCCGATGGCGTCGGCCACGAGCGAGCCCGAGGCGAGGTGCACCTCGTGATGCACCTTGCGGTGCGCGCCGATCGATGGGAGGTCGGGCAGATGCTGCACGAGCGTGCCTCCGAGAACGACGTTGAGTACCTGCATGCCGCGACAGATGGCCAACACGGGCACGTCGTCGGCGATGGCGGCCCCCAGGAGCGCCAACTCGAACAGGTCGTGTCGGCGGTCCACGCCGTCGGTTTGCGGGTGGGGATCCGCGCCGTAGAGAGCCGGGTCGACGTCTGGGCCACCCACCATGACCAGCGCATCGACTCGCGAGAGGATGAGCCGCGCCCGGGTGAGCATCGCGTCGTCGTCACCTTCGGCGAAAGGGGGCACCACCACCGGTTGGCCACCGGCGCGCTCCACCGCCGAGGTGTAACGCGCGCCGGCCGCGATGACTTCGGTGCGTAGTCCCGCGGCCGAATCCGCGTCCCGGCCCGGTAGCGCGACGAATGGACGGAGACCTGACATCCGCACAGTCTCCCATGGAAGACCGGAGAATTAGGTCACAGATCTTTTCCAAGGTGGCGTGCAGCATCTACGGTTTCCCATCACGCCAACTGAGGGGTTCGGCTAGGGGACGGTACGCCAGGGTGCTCGACGTAACCTTTTACGGAGTGCGCGGTTCCACACCTTGTTGTGATGAACGCAGCGTCCGCTACGGAGGAAACACGTCGTGCGTGCTGCTGCAGGCGCCTGGCCAAGATCCGATCATCTTCGATCTCGGCACCGGACTGCGCTACTACGGCGATGTCTTTTTGCGGACCGCAACGGCACCGTTCAAAGGCACTGCGCTCGTCACCCATCTGCATTGGGATCACGTGCAGGGCTTGCCGTTCTTTCACCCGTTGCACACACCGGGCGCGCACCTCGACATCATCGGCACGGGCGGCGAGCGCACGCTGAGCGACGCGTTCAGTGAGTTCATGACGCCGCCGTATTTCCCCATTCGTGTCGGCGATCTCAACGGCAACGTGTCATTTCGCGAAGTCGACAACGAACAACTGACCATCGGCGAAGCAGTCGTCACCGTTCGTTCAGTACCTCACGTCGGTGCGACCAACGGGTATCGCGTCGATTGGGCCGGCGCCAGCGTTGCGTACGTCAGCGACCATCAACAACCAAAGGACGATCACAAATTCGTCGACGAGGCCGTTCTCGAATTGTGTGATGGCGTCGACTTGTTGATCCATGACGCGCAATACACCGACGACGAGTTTGCCGATCGCGCCCACTGGGGCCACTGCACCATCGAGTACGCGATCGAAGTCGCGCGGCAGGCCAAAGTGCGGGCGCTGGTGTTGTTCCATCACGATCCGAGTCATCACGACGACTTCCTCGACGGCGTGGCCGCCGACGCGTCGAGACGCAGTGCAGAGCTCGGGCTCGGTGCGGTGTTCACCGCATACGAGGGTTTGCGCGTCACGCTCGGCCCGTCGGGGCACGACCCCAATGTGGCGATCGATTTGCGCGACCTTTGTGCCAAGCCGCACGAGCGCAACGCCGCGATCCGTCTCTCGACGGGCTAGACACCCGTTACTCTGACACGCGGCCAACAGGAGTCATTTCGTGAGCACCCACCGCTTCGACAACGCGCAATATCGCCAGACGCTCGGGCACTTCCCGACCGGCGTCACCGTCATCACCGCGGCCGATGACGGCGGGCCGGTGGGTTTGGCCGTGGGCTCGTTCACGTCGCTGTCGCTCGAGCCGCCGTTGGTGTTGTTCTGCCCGGGCAACACGTCGTCGAGTTGGCCCCGCATCCATGCTGCCGGTGTCTTTTGCGTCAACATCCTCGGCGACGATCAGGAGGACGTATGCAGGGTGATGGCCAGCAAAGAACCCGACAAGTTCGCGAACGTGCCGTGGTCCACCAAGGTCACCGGCTCGCCCGTGATCGACGGCGTGCTGGCATGGATCGATTGCACGATCACTGAAGTGCTCGAAGGCGGCGACCACCACATCGTCGTCGGCCGGGTCGAAGATCTGGGCTACTCCGACAGTGGCAGCCCGCTCGTCTTCTTCAAGGGTGGCTACGGAAGATACGACGCGTAGGCGAGCTCGATGCCCATCTATGCCCTCGGCGATATCACGCCACAGATCGACCCCACCGCGTACGTGCATCCCGATGCGGTCGTCATCGGCAAGGTAATCATCGGAGCCGAGTCGACGATCTGGCCCGGCGCGGTATTGCGCGGTGACGGGGCCGGCATCGTCATCGGCGCGCGCACCTCGATCCAAGACGGCGCCATCGTGCACAACACCGAGATACTGCCCACGGTGATCGGCGACGACTGCACAGTCGGACACATGGCGCACCTCGAAGGCTGCACGGTGCACAACGCCGTGTTGATCGGCACGGCGTCGATCATCCTGCACGAGGCGGTGGTCGAGACCGGCGCCTTGGTCGGAGCCAACGCGGTCGTCACCAATCGTTTGCGCGTGCCCGCGGGTGCGATGGCGCTCGGTGTCCCGGCCAAGATCCGTGAGGGTGCGGCCAGCATCGAGCAGAACCTGCACGATGCCGCGCACTATGTGGGACGCGGCAAGCGGTACCGGCGCGAACAACGCCGCATAGATCGAGGCTGAGATGGCAATCGACGTGAGCATCGGCAAAGTCGGGGTGTGGACCGGCGCGCTCGATCGCGCCCCCTACGCCCAAGCGATCGAGATCGCCAACGAGATCGAATCGCTGGGTTACGGCGCGGTGTGGGTCCCCGAGGCGGTCGGCAAAGACCCGTTGGTGTCGTGCGCGCTGCTGCTTGCGGGCACGACCACGCTCGCCGCCGCCACCGGCATCGCCAACATCTACGCCCGCGATTCGATCTCGATGGCGCAAGGACACAAGACGGTGACCGAGGCGTTTCCCGGTCGCTTCGTGCTCGGGCTCGGTGTCAGCCATCGCCCGATGGTCGAAGGCATGCGCGGTCACACCTACGACAAACCGATTGCGACCATGCGCAGTTACCTCGAAGGCATGGACGCCGCGATGTACCTCGGTGCACCGCCGTCGATGGCGCCGGTGCGAGTGATCGGCGCGCTGCGCGACCGCATGATGAGCCTGGCGGCCGAGCTCAGCGACGGCGCGCATCCCTACAACGTGCCGCCCGAACACACCGCGCACGCCCGGCAGGTGTTGGGCCCCGACAAGCTGCTCGCGCCCGAAGTCGCGGTGACCATCGAGCGCGACGCGACCAAAGCTCGCGAGCTGGGTCGCATGCATCTCTCGTACTACCTCAACCTGCCCAACTACACGAACAACCTCCGGGCGCTCGGCTTCACCGACGACGACTTCGCCGACGGTGGCAGCGATCGCCTGATCGACGCGCTCGTCGCGTGGGGCGGCGTCGATCGTGTCGCCGCGATGGTCAAGGCGCACCACGACGCCGGCGCCGATCATGTGTGCATCCAGGTGTTGGTGCCGCGCGGTAGTACCGAGTCGCCGACGGTCGGCTGGCGTGAGCTGGCCCCGGCCCTGATCGGCTAGCGCGGTCAGCGCGCCTGCAGCACGACCGTGCTCAGCGCCAGCAACTGGTCGTTGTTGCCGGCATCGACGAGTTGCACTTCGACCACTGCGTGGTGCGCGTCGATTCGCACGAGGCCGGCGGAGGTACGGGCGGGCCCTACCTTGGTCTGGCTCAGATAGTTCACCGAGATGTCGACGCCTTCGAACCTGTGCCCGTGCGCCGCGACGAGCGCTTCGGCGGCGGCCTCGGCCGCGATGGCGATGACGCCCCCGTTTAGCGAGCCGAAGCTGTTGCGCGTGTAGTCGGTGCGGTCGATCTCGATGAGGCCCTGTGCCGGGTCGACGACGCGGATCGCGAGTTGCTCGAATAGGGGTAGGCCAAAGCCCGATGTCGGCAGCGCCATCGATTGCTTGGGGCTCGTTAGGGGCGTAGCGCGGTCGGAGACTGCGCTCGCCGAGCCGGGAATGCGGGCGAAGGTCATCAGGCCGCGGCCGGCCGGGCGCATCGTCGCCACATCGTCGCTGCCGTGCCCGTCACCGACATCGACCCGCACCACCACGACGTTGGCGCCGGCGCGCACGAGGTGCGCCGCGATCACGATCGGGCCTTCGGTGATTGGCGCGCCCGAGGTGAACGAGAGGTCCGAGGTAGCGATCCAGTCGGGACGCACCGACGACAGCGCCGTCGCCGCGCCCGCGAGGTCGATGATCGCGGCGAGCGCGCCGACGCGTGGTCGCCCCGACGCGTGCGCGATCTCGGGTACGAGCGGGCTCGAGCAGATGGTGAGCGCGGGGGAGACGCGCTCGGTGGTGACCGCGAAGTCGCGCAACACGTGACGCTCGGGCGGATACATCGCTACGGCCGCGTGGTGGTAGATGCGCGCGCCGACTCGGGGAGTTCTTTGTCAACCTGTTCGAGCAACTTCGCCAATCGTGGGTCGCGGATGAAGCCGGAGGAGTCGACTTCGATCGAGGGCGGGTCGGCGAGGTTCACACGGCATCTGTCGCGGAGGTCCTTGCGCGACTCCGCCACGCCCGTGGGTGTGCCCGTGAGCAATGCCTTCCATCGAGCCCCGTCGTTGTTGCGAACGATGCGATCGACATCCCAATTGGCTTTGACCGCGATGTCGTTCACCTCTTTGTAGAAGCGAGCGGCCGCGGTGAGATCGCCGCGCAGGTCGCCGTCGGTGAACGTGGCGGCCTCGGTGTAGAACCCTTGCATCGCCAACGCAATGCCCGCTTGGTCTTTCGGCAACGTGTTGAGCAGACGTTGCGCGAGACCACAGAGACGATTGTCGATGGGGATCGTCGTCGCCGTCTCGGTCGGCCTCGTCGTCGTCTGCGTTTCGGAATCGGGCCCCGACGCCGTCCCGCCGGGTCGCTGATCGATGATCACGTACAACGACACGATCGTGAAGAACGTCGAGATGGCGATGACCGTGCCCCGAAGGCGAATGAAGTCGAATCGTGACACCGCTTGCAGGCTACCGGCGGACCAAGTCCCCCCTCGGGCAGGCCGGGGCTACTCGTCGAACTCGGGGATGACGTACTTGCCCAGCAACTCGATGGACTGCATGACCTCGGCGTGGGGGATTTTGTAGGGGTTGAGCAGGCAGAAGAGCAATTCGCACCCAACTGCTTCGTAGCGCTTGCAGATCTCGATACAGCGATCCGGATCGCCCACGACACCGGCCCCGGAGTCATAGAGGTAGTCCATGGTCAACTGGCCCATCTGACCCGAATCGCGTCGCTGCTTGGCATCGGCCGCGTAGGTGTAGTTGCCGAGATCGCCGCCCTTGCCTTCGCGCTCTTCCATCCAATCGGCCAACGACGCGATCTCGCGACCCGCGGCACCGGGGTACCAGACGAACGATTCTTCGGCGACCGCCTTGGCCTTTTCGTTGGTGTCGTTGCAATGGACCATGGTGAACGTCGCGGCGGTCGAGTTGCGGAACTTGCCCACGGGCTGATCGCAATCGGCTTGTCCCTTGCGGTAGTTCTCGAGTCGTTCGGCGAGTTGTTCGGGCGGGTTGCCCACCGTGAACGACAAGAGCCCGATGCCGCGCTTGCCGATCTCGTAGTGGCCTTCGACCGACGACGTGGCGCCCCAGATCGGTGGGTGGGGGTCTTGTCGCGGCTTGGGATGCACACGGCGCTTTGGCATCGACCAGTACTTGCCTTCGAACTCGTACTCGTCGTTGGTCCAACAGCCGACGATGTGGTGCAGCGCCTCGTCCCACATCTCGCGGGTCTCGCGTGGGTTGACGCCGAACCCTTCGAGCTCGGCGCGTGTCGATGACCGACCGGTGCCGAACTCGACGCGGCCATTGCTCACCAGATCGAGCACCGCGACACTCTCGGCGGTGCGCACCGGATGGTTGTACGGCTTGGGAAGCAGCCGCACCCCGTAGCCGATGCGAATGTTCTTGGTCAGCGCGGCGATGTGTCCGTAGAGCACCTCGGGGTTGGAGCAGTGCGAGTACTCGTCGAGGAAGTGATGCTCGACCGTCCAAAAGCTGTGGAACCCGAGCTTGTCGCCGAGCTGCACTTGCTCGATGGTCTCTTGGTACGCCCGGAACTCGGACTCTCGGTCCCACGGGCGGGCCACCGGGATTTCGTAGAACATGGCGAACTTCACGAGCGCACCTCGTCATTCTCGGGCTGGTCCCTCGTCAAACTAAACCATCGACTCCCGCAGGGGCTCTTGGCGCAAGACGAAGGCCAACGCGAGTCCGACCCCCCTGACACCCCGCCACGCTACTCTGCATCCCTGAACGACTGGACGGGGGAACGATGCCACTCGACGCGCAGGCCAAGATGATGATCGACGGGATGAAGGCGATGGGCTTCGAGCTCCACACGCCGGGGATCACGCCCGAAGACATGCGCCGACAGATGGAAGAGCGCAAGGTTCCGCCGGTCGACGTACCTGAGATGGCCAAGGTCGAAGACCGCAAGATCACGGCGTCCGACGGCGGCCAGATCCCCATTCGCATCTACTGGCCGACCGACGCACCAGGGCCGCACCCGGTCGTCGTGTTCTTCCACGGTGGTGGCTGGGTGATCGGCAGCATCGAAAGCCACGACGCGACGTGCAAGTCACTCGCAGCGGCCTCCGGCATGGTGTTCGTATCGGTCGACTATCGCCTCGCACCCGAGTACAAGTTCCCGACGCCCCCCGAAGACTGCTTCGCCGCGACGAAGTGGGTGGTCGAGAATGCCGCCGAGATCGGCGTCGACACGTCGCGTCTCGCAGTTGCGGGGGACAGTGCCGGCGGCAATCTCGCGGCTGCGGTGGCGTTGATGGCGCGCGAGCGGGGTGGCCCCGCGATCAAGTTTCAGTTGCTCATCTACCCGGTCACCGATTTCGATCTGACGTCGCGATCGATGATCGACAACGGCGACGGCTATTTCCTCACGCGCGACGCGATGGAGTGGTTCGGTGGTCACTACCTGGCCAGCGAAGACGACCGCTCCCATCATTTCGCGGCGCCCATACGAGCCGACGTAGCGGGCCTGCCCCCGGCCCTCGTCATCACCGCCGAATACGACCCACTGCGCGACGAAGGCAACGAATATGCCCGCCGGCTGCAGCGTGCCGGCGTGCCGACGACCTCGACGTGTTACGCCGGGATGATCCACGGCTTCTTCAGCATGACGTCGATTCTCGACAAGGCGAAGGACGCGCAGGCGCAAGCGGTGCGCGCGCTGGTCGCCGCCCTCTGAGCGCGGCGCGGATACCTATCCCAGTCCCCATTTACGCTTTTTGGCCACGGTTACCGAAGTTGGCCACTGTTGACGAAACCGCGTCGGCGACAGGCACGTTTCGGTGACGCTGGCCAACTTCGTCGACAGTGGCCAAGTTGTAGAGGGAGAGCTTCCAACACTCGCCGTGACGGTCGTGGGTGGTGCGGAAAACGTCCCCGCGGGGACGCGAATCAGCGCGTGCGCAGCAACTGACCGGGCGAGGTGCCCGTCTCTTTGTCGTCGTCGATCGTGACGGTGCCGTTGACGAGTACGTAGCGGTAGCCCGAAGGCCGTGACACGCGCCGCCACTCGCCGCCGGGCAGATCGTGCACGACCTCGACCGGGTTGAGGCGCAGGTTCTCGTAGTCGTAGATGACGATGTCGGCGGCCTTGCCCACCTCGAGCGTGCCACGGTCGGGGAAGCCTGCGCAGTGCGCCGGCAGACCACTGAGGCGCCAGTGCGCCGATTCGAGATCGAGGATGTCGTGCTTGCGCACCGCGTCGATGATGAGCTCGGTCGGGTAGGTACCGGCGGTCAGGAACTTGGTGTGCGCGCCACCATCGCTGACCCCCGGGAGGGTGTATTTGTCGTCGAGCAGGTCCTTCAACATCTTGGAGCTCGTGTAGGTGGGCTCGGTGTAGAACACGGTGCGCAGCCGATCGGCGATGGCGATGTCGAGCATGCAATCGACCGGATGCTTGCCGGTGGCATCGGCGATGTCTTGCAGCGTGTGGTCTTTCCACACCGAGGTTTCACTCGACTTCGGCGAGAGCACGACCATGTCCTTGATGGGACCCGTCGCGGCGAAGACACGGGCGTCGCGCAACGCCGCACGCCGTGATTGGTCGCCCATCTTGTCGAGCTTTTCTTCGAGCGTGCCGAGGGTGACGTCGCGCCACGCGTCGGCCTCGTCGAACAGGTTCCAATCTTCGAACGTGAACGTGAGCCCGCTGCGCGTCGTCAGCGCTTGCCCATACACCTGCAACCCTTGCTTGCGGCAATCCTCGAGCCACTTGAGCGTGTTGAGATGACGCTCGGGCTCGCGTTCGTCGGGTACGACGACGTTGTAGAGGATGGGGCGTCCGGATACGCGAGCGAGTGTCTCGTAGCAGCGACGCGACTCGTCGGGGATGGCGGGGTCGCCGGCCATTGTCATCTGGATGAATCCACTACGCCGCTCGGCGAGCACCTCGGCGAATTCGATACAGGTCTCGGTGTGCATGACGTCGGTCGCCATAGGGGTGCCGTCGAAGTCGCGTTGCACGTTGGCCCCTGATTCGGGCTTGAGGCGCTGCACCGACCATCCACCCGCGCCGGCGTCCATCGCTTCGTGCAACAAGCGGCGCATCTCGCGGTGCTCGTCGTCGGTCGGCATCTCGCCCGCCTTGGCCCGCTCGAATCCCATCGCTTCGATCATGACGGGGTTCATCGGGAGGAACGGCTTGATGTTGACCGCCTTCGCGGTGCGTTCGACGCTGTCGAGATATTCGGGGAACGTGACCCAGTCCCACGGCATGCCCGCCTTCATCGACGCCAACGGAATGGCTTCGGTGCGCACCATCGTGAGCATCGCCCGCTCGCGGAAGTCGGGCTGCACCGGTGCAAACCCGAAGCCACAGTTGCCGATCACGACCGAGGTGACGCCGTGCCATCCGGACAGCGTGCAGTATGGATCCCAGAACAGCTGTGCGTCGTAGTGCGTGTGCAGATCGATGTAGCCCGGCGCCACGATCATGCCGGTGGCGTCGAGCACTTCGTCGGCTTCGTGATCGGGGATGCGACCGATCTCGGCGACGATGCCGTCTTTGATACCGACGTCGGCGCGGCGGCGCCCTCGGCCGGTGCCGTCGACGACAATGCCGCCTTTGATGACGGTGTCGAACTGAGCCATGACGTACCCCCTGTAGACCGATCACTCGGACCTGCCCCGATGGTACTAGAGAGTTAACCTCCCAAGGGCAGAGGGGGATGCGATGGCGGCGGTCGTACTGGTACACGGGGCCAACCACGGGCCGTGGTGTTGGGTGAAGGTTGCTGCACCGCTGCGAGAACTCGGCCTGCGGGTCGAGACGCCCGATCTCTACGCCCAAGCGAACGCGTCCGATCCCGGTGTCGTGCAAGCGGCCATCGACGCGTCCGCGGCTGACAGTCCGGTCATCGTCGTCGGTCATTCATTCGGCGGCTACCCGATCACACAGATCGATCCGTCGACAGTGGCGCACTTGGTGTATCTCGCGGCGATCTTCCCCACCGATCGCGAGGACGAGTCACTCGGCAATCCGGTCGTCGCCGACTTCTTCGACAAGATGGATGTCACCGACGGCATCATGACGGCCAAGCGCGAACGCTTGCGCGACGTTTGGTACGGCGATTGCAGCGATGACGACGTCGAGTTCTGCGCAGCTCGATTGCGGCCCCACCCGATGGGCTCCAATCCGATGATCGTGGCGCGCGCGGCGTGGCGCCACGCGCCGAGCACCTACGTCATCTGTGAGCAAGACGGGTCGATCAGACAGGACTACATGCGCGCCGCCGCGAAGCTGACGGATCACCACGTGAGTTGGCCGACGAGTCACTCGCCGTTTCTGTCGCGGCCCGAGCTCGTCGTGAATCTGGTGCACGACATCGCCAAAGGCCTCGACGCCTGAGTGCTCGCCGTCGACCTACGCCGCGGCCACTGCGGCGATCTTCGGGTCGGGGAGGTGGCGCCGCGTGATGATGGAATCGATGAGGCCGTATTCGACGGCGCGTTCGCCCCGCAGGATGAAGTCGCGATCCATGTCGGTCGCGATTCTCTCGGCCGTCTGACCGGTTGCTTCGGTGAGTATGTCGACCATGCGCCGGCGCATCTCGACCATCTCGGCCACCGCGATCTCGAGATCGACGCTTTGGCCCTGCGCGCCGCCGTGCGGCTGGTGCACGAGCACACGCGCGTTGGGTAGCGCGTAGCGCTTTCCCTTCGCCCCGGCGGCGAGCAGCACCGCCGCAGCGGACGCCGCTTGGCCCACACAGATCGTCGACACATCGGGCGCGATGTACTGCATCGTGTCGTGGATGGCGAAGAGCCCGGTCATGTCGCCGCCGGGAGAGTTGATGTACATCGCCACGTCGTGTTCGGCGGACTCTGACTCCAGATGCAGCAGTTGGGCGATGACGACGTTGGCCACGTGATCGTCGATGGCCGTCCCGAGAAAGACAATCCGGTTGGCCAGCAGGCGCGAGTAGATGTCGTAGGCGCGCTCGCCCCGGTTGGTGGACTCGATGACGGTGGGAATGAGCACGGGAGCCTCCGTATGTGCAACTAGTAAGTTGCACATACGGTACCGAGCAATCTCCTGATGTGCAACCGTCGGGTTGCGCTACGCTGGGGCCATGAATCCGACAACCATCACGCGCCAGGTCGACCTCGATACCCCCGCCGACGAACTGTGGGAGCTGGTCTCCGACCCCGACCAGCTGGCGACATGGCTCGGTGACTCGGTCGATGTCGATGTGCGTCCGGGTGGCACGGGCACCGTGGTCGATGACGACATCGTTCGCGTTGTGGAGGTCGAAGAGGTGAGCGAGTCCCGCCGCGTGTCGTTCACGTGGTGGGAGTCGGGGGATCGATCCACGGCGTCGCGGGTCGAGTTCGCCATCGGCACCACCGACGACGGCCGCAGCCGCCTCACGATCACCGAGACATTGCCCGACCAGGCGCCGCCCATGACGGCCCGCGCGTCCGTCGCACGGATGCGCTGGGAAGTGCGGGTGCTGTCGCTGTGGGTCTGCACGGTGGCACTCGCGTCGATGCGGTGAGCGCGCTCGACGACCTGTTCGGGGCGCTGTCCGATCCCACCCGGCGCGCGTTGATGCAGCGCCTGATGCAGAAAGGGCCCGACACCGCCACGCGTCTCGCGGCCGATTTGCCGCTCACGCGGCAGGCGGTGGTCAAGCACCTGCAGGCACTCGTCGACGCCGGCCTCGCCACGTCGAAGAGAGACGGGCGCGAAGTGCGCTATACAGCGACACCGGAACCGCTGGCGGCGGTGCTGTCCTGGTTGATGGAATCGAGCACGCAATGGGATCGGCGAGTCGAGCGGCTACGGCACAAGCTGCAGGGAGAGGGCAGCGCGGCGCGCTGACCCTGCGTCCGCAATGACGGCACCGGCCGGTGAAAAGTCGACGACCCGCACGTTCCTTCCGTACTTCATCGTGAGCGGCAGCTTGTCGCTCGGCTACGGGTCGATCTACACCCTCCTGCCGGCGCTGCGCGACGAGTTAGGTTTCAGTGAACAAGAACTCGGCGTGCTCGTCGGTGTCGGGTTCTTCACCGGTGTGCTCGCACAGGTCTGGCTGTCGCGTTATGCCGACAGGGGCTACGCGTCGATCATGGTGCGAGCGGGCATCGCCATTGCCGCCGTGTCGGCGCTGACGTGCGCCGTGTCCACCGAGCTGTGGCAGTTCATCGCCGCCCGCGCGTTCCTCGGCCTCGGCAGTGGCATGGTCGGACCGGCGATTCGTCGGGTCGTCATCGCGCGCGATCCTGAACGAATCGGCGAGAATCTCGGCAAACAGGGATCGTTCGACATCAGCGGCTTCGTGCTCGGTCCGTTGCTCGCGGGCGGCATCGCGGAGCTCTTCGATTTCCAAGCACCGTTCTGGGCGCTGTTCTTGCTCTACGTGGGCATCTTCTTCGTCGGGATGCGCCTCGACCTTTCGGCCGCCCGCGCGGACTCACGCGGGCGGGCGCTGCGCTCATTGCTGGCGCTTCCTCCGATCAGGGCGGCGTTGTCCGCCTCGATCGCCTTCTACATCACGATCGGCATGTTCGAGGCCGTGTGGGCGTTGCTGCTCACCGACCTCGGGGCGCGCAAGATCTTGATCAGCATCACGTTGTCGCTCTTCACCGTTCCGATGATTTTCCTCGCACCGACCGGCGGCCGATACGCGCAGCGCTATGGGCCATTGCGCGTCGCCGGATTCAGCGTTCTGGTGGCGGCGCTGTGCACGTTGTCGTACGGGTTCTTGCCGTTGTGGCCGGTACTCGTGATATCCGCACTGCACGCGGTCGCCGATTCGTTCACGATGCCGGCGAACCAAGTTGCCGTCGCGATATCGAGCCCTCCAGAACACGTCGGCGCGGGGCAGGGACTGCTCGGCGCGGTCGGCCTCACGGTGGCCGGCATCGTGGCGGTCATCGGCGGCGGTGTCTATGGCCACTTCGGCCGCGGGGCCCTTTTCATCGGCACCGCGGCGTCGATGCTGGCCTTCCTCGCGTGGGCGTTCTTCAACGGCGCCGGTTTGCGTCAGCCCGCGGTGAAACCCGAGATCACTTCGCCCCAGGTCTCGTAGTTCTCGTCGTTCGTATGGACATGTTGCGTCGCGGTCACGGCGTCGCGCCACGCACGATGTAGCGGATGGTTGCGGTCGACCGCGCTGCCGCCGGCAAAACGATAGGCAAGTGTCGCGACATCGACGGCGACATCTGCGACATGGGCCGCCGCGGCGCGCACATCGGTCACGTAGTCGGGTGGCATCGGTGCCACCGCGGCATCGCCGGCGCTGAGGCGATCGACGATCAGTGCGCGGGCCGCGCGCAGCCGCGTATCGGCGCGGCCGATGTCGCGAAGGAATGCGCCGCGTGCGTGTAGTGGAGCGCGCCCACCCATGCGGGCCTTGCCGTTGGCCAGCGCGATGACTTCGTCGAGGGCGCGCCGCGTGAGACCAAGTGCAACGCCCGCGTGCTCGGGGCTGATGAAGACCAACAGAGGCAGACGATGCACCGCTCCGGCGCGGTCGTGTACTTGTGCCATGGTGAACGCTCTCGCGTCGGGCACGAACACCTTGTCGATCGTGAACGTGCGCGATCCGGTCGCGCGGAGGCCGTCGACATCCCACGTGCCCTCGATGATGTGTGCGTGATCCACTGGTATCGCCGCCCACAGAACCGCCGTGCGATCGTCGGGTGACGCGCCGTCGAGTCGGGCGCCGATGGCGAGCCACGTTGCGTGATCGATGCCACTCGCGAAACCCCAACGACCGGTGATCGACCATCCGCCCTCGACGCGCGTCGCGACGCCCGTGGTGGGGAACGTGCCGGTGAAGCGGGGCCAGCGCCCGTCGGCACCGTCGCAGATCTCACGCACCCCTTCGTCGCTCACATGTCCGCCGACCAGGCCGGCGGACAGCGCCATGAACGACAGCGTCCAACCGACACTGCCGTCGACGTAGGACAGCGCCTCGCTCAACTCGAACTGCTCGACGAGGTTCACGTCGCGGCCGCCGAGCGATGTGGGTACGCGCGTGGTGAACAGCCCGTGTGCGTCGGCCCGCTCGACCAGCTCTGCGCTCAATCGACCGCGCGTGTCGGCGGCGGCGCGATCGCCTTCGATGATCGGGATGAGCTCGTCGACGCCCGCGCGCAATTCGGGTCGCAAGGTAGCCCCGCTCATGCGACGACCCTCGTGACGGTGACGGGTATGCCCGACTGCTGCACCATGCCGGTGAGTGCGTCGACTCCCGCGTCGGCACTCGTCAAGTCGCAGACGTTGGGCGCAGCCCATCCGTGCGCAAGGGCTACCGCACCGCGCGCGACCGTTGCGTCGACGCGCGCCTGTCCACTCGTCGAGCCGTGCGCCGACCGAACGACGACCATGTCTCCGTCGACGACATCTTGTTGCGCGGCATCGTCGGGATTGAGGCGCACCGAGATGTCGTCGACGCGTCCGCCGGGCGCGGCGACATCGCGTAACTGCGAGTTCATCTTGCGCAGCTGACGATGGGGGATGAGCACCAACGACTCGCGGGTGCGCTCGCGCTCGACTTCGGCCAAGAGCTCGACGAGCGCCGCGGGCGCGACGCGCCAACGACGGTCGGGGAGCACGCGATCGGTGACCCACCCGAATACGGCGCCGCTGTGCACCGTGCCGTGGCGCGCCGCGAGCAATTCGTCCGCGCCGCCACGACTGCCGTCGCCGATGCGCGCGATCAGTGATTCGTCGGTTGCATCGGCGAAGTCGACACCTTTCGGCAGTACCGACACGCCCATCGACATGCCGAGCTCGGCGAACATGCGCCAAACCAGCCGCCGATCGTGAGCCGGCGCAACGACCGCCGGTGTGTACTGGCTCGCCACCGCGAGTTGATATGCGTCGAGCAGCCACGGCACGTCGGCGCGTTCGAGCTGGCCGGCAGACGGCCAAAGGTGGGTCGCGAGTGGCGTCGTATCGGTCTCGATGACGTCGACGACGACGAGTAGCTCGAGGCTGCTCAAAGCGCGTGTGGTGCGTTCGGTGTCGGGCAACGCCGTGAGCGGGTTGCCGCCGACGACGAGCATCGCGCGGATGTTGCCGCTCTCGATTTCGGTGACCAGCCCCGCGCACGGGTACTCGTCGAAGCGCCGGGGCAGCTCGGGTCGGCTCGCGGGACCGGGTAACGCGCGGCCATCGGACGGTGTCCACTGGCGCTGATCGAGTTGCATCAGATAACCGGGATTGAACCACATCCCGCCCGGCTGATCGTACGAGCCGGTGACGATGTGCAACGCCCACAACATCCACTCGGTGAGATTGGCGGTGGCGCTCATCGACGTGCCGGTGCCGGTCAACGCGCTGACGCGCGGGTGCCGGCGGATCGCGGCCACGAGGGCATCGATCTGTTGGCCGTCGATGCCACAGCGCTGCGCAACCGTGGCGCGATCGAACGGCGCGACCGCCTCACGCAGCGCGTCGAGACCGGTGCAATGCTCGGTGAGATAGTCGTCGTCGGCGCCGTCGATCAAGAGTTCGCGGACCACGTGCGCGAGCAGCACATGGTCGGTGCTGGGCCGGATCGCAAGATGATGATCGGCCATCGCCGCGGTTTCGGTACGCCGCGGATCGATGACGAACAACTCGCCGCCGCGCGCCCGAAACTCGCGTAGGCGGCGCACCGGGTCGGGAATGGCGTTGCTGTGGCCGTGTGACACAACGGGATTGGTGCCGACGAGCACGAGTAGATCGGAGCGTTCGTGATCCCATACCGGTGTCAGCCCCGACCAGCCACCGATCAACTCGGCGATCAACGGCTTGCACGGTGTGTCGATGGTGGTGGCGGTGTACTTCTGCGTCGAGCCGATGACGCGGAGGAACCGTTCGGCGGCCCGCCGACCATTGGTGTCGAAGGCCGAGCCGCTCGCGAGATACATCGCGACGGCATCGGGCCCGGACTCGTCGATGATGGCGCGCAATGAGGCCGATACGTCACCGATGGCGTCGGGCCACGCCTGCCGCTGCCATCCGTCCCCGTCGCGTCGCATCGGCGCGTCGAGCCGACGGGGATCGTGGTGGAACGCGCCCAGCGCGCGACCTTTTGGGCATACGTAGCCCCGCGACAGCGGATGCTGCGCGTCGCCTCGCACTTGCACGACGGTGTCGCCCTCGACCGTCACGACGATGCCGCACATCGCGTTGCAGATGCGGCAGAAGGACGTGACCTCTCGACTCTCCACGATTCCTATGTTGCCCCATGCGAGCGGGGCAGCGCCGAGTAGGCTGAAAAAGTGTTCGTCGACAGTTCGACCGTATCCGTTGGTTCGATCGCACCCGAGTTCTCGCTCCCCGACGAATCGGGCAGGCTGACCAGCCTGGCCGAGTTTCGCGGGCGCCCCGTCGTGCTCGTCTTCTTGCGCGGTTTCCTCTGACCGCACTGCCGTGAGCATCTCGCGCAGTTGCGTGAGCACCACGACGAGTTCGTAACCCGAGATACCCAGGTGTTGGCGATCGCACCGAATGGCCTCGGCAACGATGTCGGCAAGTACATCGACAAGAAGGGCACGTTTCCGTTCCCTCTTCTCACCGACGACAAGCACAAGACGTTCGATCGATACGACGTGGTCAAGAAGATCGCGTCGCTCGGACAGCGACCGGCGTTGTTCGTGATCGATCGCGACGGCGCCGTCCGCTACAACCAGGTCGGCACTCAGCAGACCAACATCCCGCCGATCGCCGAAGTGCTCGCCGAACTCGACAGGTTGGTCTAGTCAGTCGCCTGGGCGGCGACACCCGACGCGAGCAACTCGTCGATCGCCGCATCGGACTTGCCCAGCTGTGCAAGGACTTGGCGCGTGTGCTCGCCCAGCCTGGGTGCCAGCGAGCGCGGTGCCCACGGCGTGCCATGGAAGTCGGCGGGGCTGGCGATCATCGTCGTACCCGATGATCCGTCGGGCACCACCACGAGGCCACCCGCGTGCGCCAATTGCGGATCGGCGAGCACGTCGTCGACGGTGTTGATCGGCGACCAGAAGAAGTCGGCTTCGGTGTCGAACACTTCGGCCCATTCGTCGAGCGTCTTCGTCGCGAAGATGCGATCGAGCTCCGCGATGAGCTCACGCGCGTTCTGGGCGCGGGCGCCAGGGGTCGAGAAGCGTTCGTCGACGAGCCAATCGGGACGACCCACGGCGCGCGCGAGTGGCGGCCAATGCCGCTCGCCTTCGAGACCGACGATCCAGAAGCGGCGCCCATCGCCGGCCATGTAGTTGTTGATGGCGGGGTTGCCCATGGCGTGGCGCGTGCCGACGGCAGTGGTGAGGCCCCATCCGAGCACCATGTTGAGATCGAAGCCGATCGTGTAGACGCCTTGACGCAGCAACGACGTCGACACCATCTGGCCTTCGCCGGTTCGTTCACGCGCGAACAACGCGGCAGAGATGGCGGCCGCGGTGCTGAGACCGACGCTGTGGTCGCCCATGCCGCCTCGCTGAAACGGCGGGTCGCTGTCGGGGGCGGTGAGCAACGACGCGATGCCCGACCGTGCCCAGAAGGCGGCGATGTCGTACGCCGCACGATTGGCGTCGGGGCCCTCGAGCCCGTAGCCGGTGACGATGGCGTAGATGAGGCGCGAGTTACGCGCCGCAAGGGTTTCGTAGCCGAGGCCGATGCGATCGAGCGCGTTTGGACGGATGTTGGAAAGAAAAACGTCGGCACCGTCGATGAGTTCGAGCGCGAGGTCGCGACCGGCCTGTGTGCGTAGATCGAGCACGATGCTCTGCTTGGATCGGTTGTCGAGCTCGAAGATGGGATTGTTCGGCATGTCGCCGCCGAGCATCCGTTGAAACGTACGGGCCGGGTCGCCCGTGGGCGGCTCGATCTTGACGACGTCGGCGCCCCAGTCAGCGAGAATGCCACCGGCCGCGGGCCCGGCCACCCACACGCCGATCTCGACGACGCGCACACCTTCCATCGGCCCGCTCATTCGCCCCCGCCCTTCTCGCACTGCCCGATGCCGCTCGGGCACGTTCTATCTCACCTTGTGGCCCCTACACTCGATCGTCCTCGCACTTCACCGATCGTCGCTTCCGTGATCCTCTTCGTTTGCACCGGCAACACTTGCCGCTCTCCCATGGCCGAAGCGCTGTTGCGTCACCACTTGGGTGACGACACCACGGTGCCCGTCGTATCGGTCGGCACGATCGGATGGAATGGCTACCCGGCCACGCCGCATGCCGTCGAGGTGCTCGCCGAGCGGGGCATCGACCTCGGCTCGCACATCAGCCGCAAGATCAATCGCGATGACGTCGACCGCTCTGACTTGATCATCGCGATGACGCGCAAACACGGCTGGGCCGTCGCCGCGCACGATCCCGAAGCGGCGACGCGCACGTTCCTGCTCGGCGAGGTCACTCGACTCGCCCGCGAGCAACGACGCAACGGCGAGTCACTGCGCGAGTGGGCCGAGGCGGTTGCGCGCACTCGCAAGCCCGATCGTCCGATGGGTCACGCGGCCGACGAGATTCACGATCCCGTGGGCGAGTCGATCGACGTCTATCGGGCGACTGCGGCGGTGCTCGACCGCCTACTCGCCGAATTGGCCGTAGCGATCAAGGGCAACTGAGCGATCACGGCACAACCGTGAACGTGGCGGTCTTCGACGTCTGTGTGCCGTCGGTGTAGAAGACCTTGATGGTGATGCTCTTCGTCCCGGTGCTCGCGAAACTGGTGGGGTTGGCGTTGCCCGAGCCGGCCGAGCCCGCGTAGTCGTACGGCGCGCCCGTTTCGGTACGTGCGGGGGCACCGGTGCCCGTGGCGTTGTTGTAGAACTCGACCTTGGTGATCGCCTTCGCCGACGTGGCGAAGATGTAGTACGAGACACCGACCTTGAGGTTGCCGCTGCCGAGCGCGGTCGGTGCCGAGCGATTGGCCGACGTCGAAACGCTGAGAGCGGCCGGAGTCGCGGCGGTGGTGGTGGGCGGCCGCGTCGTCGTCGTCGATTGCGTCGTCGCCGGCGGTCGAGTCGTCGACGTGGTCGCTTTGGTCGTCGTCGGCCCCGTGGGCTTGACCGTCGTGGGGGGTTCGGTGGGCGGCGGCGTTTCGTCGATCGGTGGCTCGGTCGCCGGCGGCAGTGTCGGGGGTGCAGCAGTCGGCGGTGGCGCCGGCGCAACGGTCGTCGTCGGCAACGTATTGCTCGCCGCCAGACCGGCTACCGCAAGGTTGGCGCTGCCTTCGTCGAGTTCGTCGCCCGGCGCCATGTCGAGATGGACTGCGGCGAACACGGCATCACCCTGCGGATTGGCGACGGCTCCGTCGATCACCCCGGTGCCGACGAGCGCGCCGAGCGACAGCGCTCCGGCAGTGAGCGCCGGCCCCGCACCCGCGACCGCGGAGGCGAGGCCCTGGTTGAACGACGCGCTGACAGCGCCCGGCAGCGCCGTCGCTTGTTGGAGGAAGGGAATGTGCGCGAGTGCGGCGAACGGTCCCATCGCGATGCGAAGCCGTCCGAGCGAGATCGACAAGAACGCGCGGACGACCTCCGGCGAGAACTGCTTCTCCGCTCCCGCGGTGAGCTCCGCACGCGCTTCGGCGACCGTCATCGCCTTCTTGTACCCGTGCGCGCTCGTCATTGCCTCGAAGCTGTCGGCGACGGCGACGATGGCTGCCGCCCGTCCGATGCGATCGCCCCCGACGCCGCGCGGATAGCCCGTGCCGTCCCAGCGCTCGTGATGGTTCCACACCGCTTCGGCCCATTCACCGAGGAACGGAACCAACGGGCGCAGCAGCCGTCGTCCCTGCTCGGGATGACGCCGCACGAGGATCCACTCGTTTGCGTCGAGCGCGCCCTTCTTGTCGACGATCGCCGGCGCGAGGTGCAGCTTGCCGAGGTCGTGGAGGAGCGCTCCCCACTGCAGCTTCTGCCGATCTTGCTTCGTCAGATGCATCTCGCGACCGATCATGTCGGCATAGAGGCGCACGCGTTCGCTGTGACTGCGCGTGTGGCGATCGTGTTCGCCCATCGCGGCGACGAGCAGCATGACTTGTTCGGCGGCGACTGCGGGGTCCTCGGCTAGGCCGTTCTCGGTTGCTTCTGTGATCAGTGCGCGCACGCGGCGCCGATTGCTCGAACGCACGGCGATGCGCAGGCGCGACGGCGCCTGATCGGGGAAGACGAGCGACAACTGCAACAGCGTCGCCAATGGCAAGAGGCGCCGGACTGTGCGATCCAGCACGCCGATGACCGCCATCGACGACGCGACGATCGCGAGCGTTCGGGGCACGACGGTGATGGTGCGATGCGCGTCGGGCAGCAGTCGATTGGCGATGATGGCCGCGCCGCATCCCGCAGCGAGGGGCACGAGCAGGCCGAGCGCGCGGACGGCAAACGACGCCGTGCGCCGTTGTTGCCAAACGCCCGCCGACTCCGGCTCTCGATACAGCTCTACCGCCACTCGACTGCTCTCATGACGCGTCGAGCCCGACCGCTGATCGGTGCTGGGTAGCGACGCGCGTCCGCTAGTCAACGGCGAATTGGGGTGAGCGCTTTAGCGAATGAGCGGCTCTTTGGGCGGGAAACTAGACTCCCGCGGATGGGCCTTCCCGAACCTCCACCAATTGGTACCGCCGCGCTTCCGCCCGGCACATACGACGGTCAGGTCATCATCGTCACCGGCGGGGGCACCGGCCTCGGCAAGGCGATCGCCACCGAGTTCGGCCGTCTCGGCGCCCGCGTTGCTATCGCTTCGCGCAAGCCCGATCACCTCGAGGCCGGGCTGTCCGCGCTGAGCGACATCGGTGCCGATGTCATGGCGGTCGCGTGCGACATTCGTGACCCCGATCAGATCGCCAAGTGCTTCGACGAGATCGAGGCTCAATGGCAACTCCCGTCGGTGCTCGTGAACAACGCGGCCGCCAACTTCCCCGTGCCGGCCGAAGACATGTCGCCCAACGCCTGGCGCACCGTGATCGACATCACGCTCAACGGCACGTTCATGATGTCGCGCGAGTTCGCTCGCCGTCACCTCGCCATCGGTGCTCCGGGCTCGATCATCAACGTAGGCGCCACCTACGCGTGGACCGGTGGGCCCGGGTTCGCGCACAGTGCCGCAGCCAAGGCCGGTATCAAGAACATGACCGAGACGCTCGCCGTCGAGTGGGGGCCCTACGGCATCCAGATCAACGGACTGGTGCCGGGTCTGTTCCCTCACGAGGACATGACGGCTGACATCTTGTCCAACCTCGACCGCACGAGTGAAAAGGATGTGTGCCAGCCCGCGTTGCGCGTCGGTCGCCTCCGCGAACTCGGTTGGGCGGCCACGTTCCTGGCATCGCCGTTCGCTCGATTCATCAGCGGCCACACCCTTGTCGTCGATGGGGCCAACTGGCAGCGTCGTCACATGACGATGCCTCCGGTCGTGACCATCCGTGACCAGATGGGCCGCGGTCCCTTCACCCTCTAGCCCTACGAACGCGTACGACGCACGCGTCAGCGCAGCAAAGTGATCAACACAGTCAGCGACGCGATCGAGAGGATCGTCGTCAAGACGACGTTGCGCACTGCGAGTTCGGGCCGCGCGTCGAGTTCGGTGGCGAGGATCGTCGTCATCACTGCGGTGGGCATACCGGCCATCATGATCGAGGTGTGCGCGGGGATACCTTCGAGGCCGACCAGGGCGGCCAATGGCCACGCCGCGAGTGGTCCGATGAGCAAGCGATTGACACTCGTCGCCAACGGTTCGGCGAGGTCGTCGAGCCGAGGGCGCCGGAACTGCAACCCCAACACCACGAGCATGCAGGGGATCGATGCGTCGGCGAGCGAAACCGTCGATTCGCGAACGAGCGTGGGCATATCGATGTTGGCGATGTTGACGATCGCGCCGAGGACGGCGGCGTAGATCGACGGATAGCGCAGCGGCGCCAGCACCGCTCGCGCTCCGGTGTGCGTGCCCCGTGCCCACGCGCCCAGCGCGATGCCGGCCGATGACCACAGCACCACGCCCGTCACGAACATGACGACCGCGATGGCCAAGCCCGCTTCGCCGAAGGCCAGGCGCGCCATCGGCAAGCCCATGTTGCCCTGATTGACGACACAGGCCGCGAGCACCGCAGAGGCGCGAGTGCGTCGATCGGAATGACGCGCGGTCGACCAAATCGATGCGACGATCGCATTGACGGCGAACACGCCGACGGCCACGGCGATCAATCGACCGATGTCACCGCCCGAGAGCTCGATGTCCGAGATCGACGTGAAGACGAGGCACGGCGAGAACAGATAGAAGACGGCTTTCGACATCGTCTCGGTCGAGAACCCGAGGCGTTTGCCGACGATGCCCCCGGCTGCCGCGACGAGCAGCACGGGGAGTACGACTTCGAATAGGACATCGCCCATGTTGTGGTCGGCCGAACCTCGGTCAGCTGAACCGGTCGCCGGTGCCGAACTTGCCTCGAGCGTGCGGCGGAGCCGTGAACGGCGGATTGGGTAGGCGCACGTGCCTGTTGTCGGCCAGTAGTTGGTTGTAACCCGGCTTGTCGACCGACACCGGCTCAGGCGTGTCGAGCCATGTCTCGAACAGCAGGCAGCCTTCGGTCGCGTCGGCGATCAACGGACCGAACACCGCGCCCTCTTCGAGCACGATGAGGGTGCCCCGCGTGCAGGGGTACTCACCGCAGGCGAGTTCACCCTCGAGAACGTAGATGAGGTGATCGCTGCGATGGGCGTGGCGTTCGATGATCATGCCCGGGTCGTAGCGACCGAGCACCACCATGCGTTGGCCCGTCCATTCGATGAACTTCTCGTGCACCGAACGGCGCTCGCCGCTCTCGACATGTTGTTGGGCGATCACCTCGGTCCACGGGATGGCTGCCTCGTGCACGATCGCCAAACGAGGTTGATGGTTGTGGGGCCGCCCGGTGTCGGCTGACGGGCAGCGGGCCACCTCTTCGCCGTTGACGGTGATGATCGTGCAGGCGTCGTCGCTCATGCGCAGGGAGGGTAGCCCGCCGCAGCGCAGCGGGCGTACGCTGTGGCCATCCGAGCGATGAGCGCTCGCGCGAAGAGCAATCAGCGAGGCAGCGATGTACGACTTGATCGTCCGCAATGGCACCATCGTCGACGGTACGGGGGCGCCCGCGACGGTCGGCGACATCGGCGTCAAGGACGGACGCATCGCGCATGTCGGTGGACGCATCGATGCCGAGGCGGGCGAAGTCATCGATGCCACGGGCCGCATCGTCACGCCTGGCTTCGTAGACATCCACACGCACTACGACGGCCAAGTCACCTGGGACCCGCTACTCGAGCCGTCCACTCTGCACGGCGTCACGACACTCGTCATGGGCAACTGTGGTGTCGGCTTCGCGCCGGTGCGACCGGGGTCCGAGGCCTGGCTCATCCAGTTGATGGAAGGTGTCGAGGACATCCCCGGCGCGGCGCTCGCCGAAGGCATGCAGTGGGAGTGGGAGAGCTTCACGGAATATCTCGATGTGCTCGATCGCAAGCCGCTGTCGATCGACATCGGCGCGCAGGTGCCCCACGGTGCGGTCCGCGCGTATGTGATGGGCGAACGCGGGGCCAGCAACGAGGTTGCGACCGCCGACGACATCGCCGCCATGCGCGACATCGTGCGTGAGGCCATCGAGGCCGGCGCGCTCGGGTTCTCCACTTCGCGCACGCTCGCGCACCGCGCCAAGGACGGTGTTCCGGTGCCGGGCACGTTTGCCGACGAAGCCGAGCTGTTCGGCATCGCTGACGCGCTACGCGATGCCGGCGCCGGCATCTACGAGCTCGTTCCGCTCGGCGCGGTGGGCGAAGATCTCGACGCGCCGATGCGCGAGGTCGAGTTGATGTCACGCCTTGCCGCGTACACCGGCCTACCGGTCACCTTCGCGCTGACCCAAGTCGACAACGCGCCCGAGCTGTGGCGCGATCAGATGCAAGCGTCGCTGCGCGCGCTCGATGCCGGTCATCGTCTGCATCCCCAATACGCGTCGCGTCCAGCGGGCGTCTTGGTCGGCCTTCATTCGCAACTCGGCTTCGGCGGTCGCCCTGCATTCGACGAGATCGCGCACCTGCCGCTCGCCGAACGCGTCGCCGAGTTGCAAACGCCGGCGCGCAAGAAGCGAATACTCGCCGAGCGCGCCCGCAGAACCAGCGACTTCATCGACAGGATGCGCTCGCGGTTCGACCGCATGTACGTGCTCGGTGATCCCGTCGACTACGAGCCGGGCCCTGAGCTGTCGATCGCGACGATTGCGCAGCGCGACGGCGTTGATCTCGAATCGAAGTTCTACGACTTGCTGCTGGGCGACGAGGGTCGTGCGCTGTTGCTCTACCCGGTGCTCAACTACAGCCACGGCAATGCCGATGCCACCTACGAGATGATGCAACACCCCGCGGGGATCCTCGGTCTGAGCGACGGCGGAGCCCACTGCGGGGCGATCTGTGACGCGTCCCAACCGACGTGGATGTTGACGCACTGGGTACGCGACCGCGTACGCGGCCCGCGCATCTCGCTCGAGTCGGCGATCCGTAAACAGACGAGTGACACCGCGGAGCTCTACGGCTTCACCGACCGCGGCACGATCGCCGTTGGCAAGAAGGCCGATCTGAACGTGATCGATTTCGACCGCCTGCGGTTGTTGCCGCCGCGTCTGGTGAACGATCTTCCGGCGCAGGGTCGACGGTTGGTCCAGGCGGCCGAGGGCTACGTCGCCACCATCGTCAGCGGTGTGGTCATACGGCGCGACGGCGTCGACACCGGCGCTCGCCCGGGCGCCCTCGTCCGAGGGAAGTAGGCTCGAAAAATGACTACACGCCAACCAGATCTTCTCATCAAAGGCGGCACGGTCGTCGATGGCACCGGCCGCGACCGCTTCGTGGCCGACATCGCGATCGATGGTGGTCTCGTCACCGAAGTGCGCCCGACTGCCGGCGACGGCTCGGGCGGCATCGGCGCCGACGCGCGTCAAGTGATCGATGCACGGGGGCTCATCGTCACGCCCGGCTTCGTCGACGTCCATACGCACTACGACGGTCAAGCGACGTGGGACGAGATCCTCAACCCGTCGACCGGTCATGGAGTCACCACGATCGTCACCGGCAATTGCGGTGTGGGGTTCGCTCCCGTACCCAAAGGCCGCGAGCAGTGGCTGATCGAGTTGATGGAAGGCGTCGAGGACATCCCGGGCACGGCGCTCGCCGAAGGCATCAAGTGGGATTGGGAGAGCTTCCCCGAATACCTCGACGCGCTCGAACGTCGTCGCCATTCGATCGACATCGGCTCGCAGATCGCGCACGGCGCGGTGCGCGCGTTCGTGATGGGCGAGCGCGGTGCCCGCAACGAGCCCGCGACATCCGATGACATCGCGGCCATGGGACGCATCGTGCAAGAAGCGATCGAAGCCGGCGCGCTCGGCTTTTCGACATCGCGCACGTTGGGCCACCGGGCGATGGACGGCGAGCCGGTGCCCGGCACGTTCGCCGCCGAAGACGAACTGTTCGGTCTCGGTCGGGCGATGGCGCGCGGCGGTCGCAGCGTGTTCGAGTTGGCGCCGATGGGTGCGGGCGGCGAAGACCTCATCGCGCCGCACAAAGAGATCGATTGGATGTGCCGCCTTGCCGGAGAGATCGGCATGCCGGTGTCGTTCGCGCTGTTGCAGGTCGATGCCGCGCCCAACCTCTGGCGCGAATTGATGGACGCGTCGCTGGCCGCGACCGAGCGCGGCGCGCCGGTCTATCCGCAGGTCGCCGGGCGCCCGTTCGGCATGCTCGTCGGTCTCGAGACGCATCACGCGTTCAAGAAGCGTCCGACGTTCATGAAGCTGGCTTCGTCGCTGCCGCACCCCGAGTTGGTCAAGCAACTGCGCGAGCCGTCGGTGCGGCGCGCCATCCTCGACGAAAAAGATCTGCCGGTCGATCGGTCGGTGCTGTTCGACTCGATGACACTGGCGATACAAGCGCAATTGCACAAGGTCTACGTGCTCGGCAATCCGCCGAACTACGAACCGACCCGAGGGCAGTCGGTGCTCGCCATCGCCAACGACCGCAACATCGATCCGCTCGAGTTGCTTTACGACTTGCTGCTCGAGCAAGACGGCCATGCCTTGTTGATGCTGCCGATCTTCAACTACTTCGACGCCAACCTCGACGCGGTGCGCGAGATGTTCACGCATCCTGCCGGCGTCGCCGGCCTCGGCGACGGCGGCGCGCATTGCGGCATGATCTGCGACGCGTCGATCCCGACTTTCCTGCTGACGCATTGGGTGCGCGATCGCACGCGCGGCGACAAGCTCTCGCTCGAGTGGGTCGTCAAGAAGCAGACCGCCGACACCGCGCGGCTCTATGGTCTCGGCGACCGCGGTCAGTTGACGGCGGGCAAGAAGGCCGACGTCAATGTCATCGACCTCGCCAACATGACGCTGCATTCGCCGCGTGTCGCGTACGACCTTCCCGCGGGCGGGCGGCGGTTGTTGCAAGAAGCCAGTGGCTATGTCGCGACCATTGTCAGCGGTGAGGTCATCCGGCGCAACGGTGTCGATACCGGGGCTCGCCCGGGGTCGGTGCTGCGCGGCGCCCGCTAGCCAACAACAACGGGGGAATCATGGTGATGCTCGAAGCACGCGGCGATCTCGCCGATCGCTACGGCGTTCGCCGTAGCGACGAGGGCCCGGTCACCGTGCCCAAGGCGCGCTACGTCGATGCCGAGTACGCCGCGCTCGAACGCCGCTTGTTGTGGCCCCGGGTTTGGCAGATGGCCTGTCTCACCACCGATGTCGCCGCCCCCGGCGACTGGATCGAATACCGCATGGCCGATCAGTCGATCATCGTTCTGCGCGATCTCGACGGTGAACTACGCGCCTTCCACAATGTGTGCGCCCATCGCGGTTTCAAGCTGTGCGAAGGGGTCGGTCAGGCGGCCGACGGTCATCTGCGCTGTGGCTACCACGGATGGCGCTACGACCTCGACGGCGCGGTCAGAGAGATCACTTCGCAACGCGGTTTCGGCATCATCGAGCGCGATCGCTACGGCCTGCGCCCGGTGCGCATCGCCGCGTGGGAGCAGATGGTGTTCGTCAACCCCGCACCCGATGGTGAACCGCTCGACGAATTCCTCGATCCGCTGCCGAGCGAGCTCGCACCGTTCGCACTCGGGGATCGCGTGTGCACGTTCCGCTGCACCCTCGCGATGCAGGGCAATTGGAAGGTGACGGTCGATGCCTTCAACGAGGTGTACCACCTGCAGGGGCTGCATCCGCAGTTGCTGTCGATGATGGACGATGTGCACACCACCTACCAGGTGTTCGAGCGCGGCCATTCGATGATGCAGATCCCGCTCGGCGTGGCCAGCCCGCGGCTCGGCGTGCTCAGCGACGAGGCAGTCGCCGAAGCCCTGCACCAGAACTACGGGTCGATGTTCGGGGAGCGAGGCGAGGGCCCGATCGAACTGGCGAACCGCAGCGCGCGCGAGTACGCCGTGTCGCGCGTGCGGCAGCGCTGCAGCGATAGCGATGTCGACATCTCCGACCTGCGCGACGATCAGGTCATCGACGACTTCCACGTGCTGGCTTTCCCCAACTTGATCTTCAACACGCACAGCGAGATGCACACATTGTTCCGGGCGCGGCCGGGCGTCGTACCAGGCAAGAGTTCGTTCGACTTCTATCTGTTCCATCGCCTCGCGTCCGCGGATGGCAACGGGTTCGGCGCGGGCCACGCCAAGGGTCCGCTCGATCACGTCGACTACCCCGAGGGCAGCCGTATCACCGAGGTACTCGACCAAGACCTCGACGGTATCGCGCGGGTGCATGCCGGCTTGTTGTCGGCCGGTATCACCGAAGTGAGCTTCGCCGATTTCGAGTGCCGCCTCACGGCGATGCACACTGAACTCGATCATTACCTGTTCGCGTAGACCTTTCGCGTCCAGCACGATCCGAATCAGGAGCGGGCCCGGGCGGCCCTTAGAGCGGAGAACCATGCAGTTCGCGGTAAGCGTCCATCAGCGTCATCCCTTCGACCCCCAGTTCCTCACGAGCGAGTTCATCACCGACTTCGCCCGCGCGGCCGAGGCCGCTGATTTCGGTGCGCTGTTCTGGACCGAGCACCCTGCGCCGTCCGACGAATGGTTGGCCTCGGGTGGTCACGATGCCCCCGATCCGTTCGTGGCCCTCGCGTTCGCCGCGGCGGTGACCACCAGGCTCAAGCTGTTGACCAACCTCACCGTCGTGCCGTACCGCAATCCCTTCATGCTGGCGAAGACCGCCGCCACCCTCGACCGCGTCTCCAACGGCCGGCTCATTCTGGGCACCGGCACCGGCTATCTCGAAGGCGAATACGACGCCCTGGGCGTGCCCCTCGCAGATCGCAACGACCGCTTCGACGAAGCCCTCGACGTGTTGCGGCTGGCTTGGTCGGGCAACAGCGTGAAGTACTCGTCGCCGCGGTTCACCGCCGCCGGCAACACGAGCGTGCCCACGCCCGTGCAAGACCCGTTGCCCATCTGGATCGGCGGCAATTCCAAGCTCACACTGCGCCGCGTGGCCGAGAAGGCGCAGGGTTGGATGCCGTTGCCCAACCCGCGTTCGATGGGCAATCGCCGCCGCTCGGCCCACCTCGAGACGCTCGACGACCTGCGATCGTTGCTGGCATACCTGCACGAACACCGGGAGCGGGCCGAGCGCACCGATCCGCTCGATATCGCGTACGTGGCGCTCGAGGGTGGCGTGGTGGGCACCGCGAGCTTCGACGCTCCGGCGTTCATACGCGGCGTCGAGGCGGTTGCTCCATTCGGCGTGAACTGGATCGTCGTCAGCCTCGTCGTACCGAGCCACGCAGCCGCGGTCGATGCCGTCGCCGACTTCGGTGCGCGCGTCATCGCGCAGATGCGCTAGAACGCGAGGCGTAGTCGCGCCCGAGCCCGACCCCGAAGGATGACGTATGAAGTTTGCACTTGGCGTCCCATTGATGCATCGAGGCGAAGACAACGCCTTCTTGACCGGTGAGGCCGTTGCCGGTCTGGCACAGGCCGCCGAAAAGGCGGGCTACGACGCGCTGTACATCACCGAGCATCCGATCCCGGGCGACAAGTGGTTGCGCTTCGGTGGGCATCACGCGCCCGATCCGTTCATCGGCCTCGCGTTCGCCGCGGCTGCGACGACCAAGTTGCGGTTGCTGACCAACCTCACTGTCGTGCCCTACCGCAATCCGTTCCTGCTCGCGAAGACCGTGGCCACGCTCGATCGCATGTCCAACGGCCGTGTCATCCTCGGCGTGGGCACCGGGTACCTCAAGCCCGAGTACTTCGCGATGGGCGTCGACTTCGAAGAGCGCAATGACCTGTTCGACGAATCGATCGAAGTGATGCGCAAGACGTGGACCGGCGAGTCCGTCACGTACACCGGTCGCCATTTCGATGCCCGCGAAGTGCGCTCGCTGCCGCGTCCCGCGCAAGAGACGGTGCCCATTTGGATCGGCGGCAACTCCAAGCTGACGCGTCGCCGCGTTGCCGAGAAGGCGCAGGGTTGGATGCCGATGCCCAACCCGGCCGACGTGGCCCGCACGACTCGTTCGCCGGTGGTCGAGACGCTCGACGATCTGCGGCCCCTGCTCGCGTACATGCGCGAGCACGCCGAGTCGGTCGGTCGCAAGGATCCCATCGACATCATGTTCATGTGCGACGACGGCGGCGCGCCGGAGCAACCCGACTTCAACGCGCAGCAGCATCTCGAAGCGCTCCACGCGCAATCCGAGCTCGGCATCAACTGGAGCGCGGTCAACGGCGCCGAAGGCAGCGCCGAAGAAGCGTTCGATGCGCTCCACCGCTACGCCGACGAAGTCATCTCCAAGCAGTGACCCGGCGCATCACCGTTCTAGTGGTGTTCTATACGTGTATACGCCTGTAGAACACCACAAGAACGTCGGTGAGGCGGGCAGTCAGAGGACTTCGGTGCTGGTGAAGGCCAGCTCGTCGGGCTTGCTCACGTAGCGCAGTCGTTGAATCGTGATCTCACCGACTGCCGTCGATGCCGACACGGCGTGATAGGGGACCACGCTCGCGTGCACACCCCACCGAGGCCCGTCGAAATGGATGAGACGGGGCCTGACGCGCTCGGCGCGCGCGATGGCGTAGTCGATGTCGACCTGAACGAGGCGCAGCCCCCGAGGGGTGTGCGCGAGGTTGGCCGCCGTCGAATACGAGACGTCGTCGGGGCCGAGGGGATCGGGATCGAGCGCGGTGATTTCGCACACCTGATCGTCGCCGACGGTCACCGATGTGTAGGTGGCGTCGTATTGGCGGCGCAACACGACGCCGCCGAGTTGCACGGGGAAGCCCCATTGTCGCCGCAACGCATCGGCGGCAACCTCGTTGTCGCAGACGCACCCCTGCACGAAGCCGCGCGGACGTAGCCCACTGCGTGATCCGATGCGAGCTTGCGCCAGCGCGAACGCACCCCACGGGCTGTCACCGCACCGCCAGATCTGCGCGATGAATGTCGGCGGATTCGTCGGGTGCAGCCCGGGCGGCAGCGAGACCTGCCGTCCGTCGATGCGCATCTCGTAGGTTGCCTGCAAGACCTCCGCGTCGCTCAGCGTGACCGCGCTCGTGTCGAAGCCATCGAGTGTGGCGGCGTGCACGAGGAACTCGTCGACCGGTCCGGTGCCGGTGAGCATCAGCGCACCGCCGGCTGGGGATGGTGGGCGAAGTGCGGCATGACCTCGCGGGCGAACAGTCGCATGCTGTCGAGGACCTCTTGTTGCGGGATCGTCTCGAGGCCGTTGAGCAAGAAGTTGATGCCGGTGAGGCCGAGCGACTCCCACCGCTTGAGCGCCGCGGTGATGATCTCGGGGTCGCCGACGCAGATGCCTTCGGGTATGCCGTACGCGTCGCCCGGGCCGCTCGATTTCGCGCGATCGGTGCGCGGCGCGAGGTTGCCGAGGGATTGGTACGCCCGTGTCGGGAATGCCTCGCGCGTCCACATCAGATGCGAGTTCGTCAGACCAAATTGACCGACCATGCCCATGCCGAGCTTGGCTGCGTGTGCCGCATTTTCGTGACAGAACAAGAAGTTGAGCGTCGTCGCCTCTTTGGTCACCACGGCACCGACCGGGTCGCAGTTCTCGATGCGGCGGAAGTACTCCTTGGTGCGTCGTTCTTGTTCTTGGTAGCCCGCGGCCGCGACGCCGAGACAACCGAGGCCCCGCTCGGCGGCGTCGAGTTCGGTGCCGGGGCTCGTGACCGTGACCCACATCGGCGGGTGCGGCTTTTGCACCGGCTTTGGCAGCACATTGCGCTCGGGCATGGAAAAGCTGTAACCGTCGTAGGAGACGTGTTCGTCGGCCCACATCTTCGGCAGCACCCGCACGAATTCGTCCCACGTCTTCTTGGTGTCGTCGGGGTTCGCGTTGAAGCCGCCGAGCTCGGTCCACGTCGACGACCGCGCCGTGCCGACTTCGAGGCGACCGCCCGAGATGATGTCGAGCGTGGCGCAGCGCTCCGCGATGCGAATCGGGTGGTTCATCTCGGGGACACACACGACTGCGCCGTGGCCGATGCGTACCCGCGATGTCTGCGCCGCGACCGCGGCCAGTACGACTTCGGGCGCCGAACAGTGCGAGTACTCCTCGAGGAAGTGATGCTCGACCGCCCACACCCAGTCGAACCCGAGCTCGTCGGCGAGTCGCGCTTGCTCGAGCGCGTTCATGAACACTTGCGGTTCGATCCCACCTGTGAACGGGCGCGGCGTGGACATCTCGAAGAAAATGCCGAACTTCATGGGCGGATCCTAGGGGCGGGCAAACGGCAGGGCCCGAGCGGCCCTGGGAGCGGGGATCTGGGCCCGAGCGGCCCTGGGAGCGGGGATCTGGCCCGAGCGGCCCTGGGAGCGGGGATTTAGTCTGTAGCCGTGTCCGACGCCTTGGTGCAGCCCTTCGTGATCGATGTTGCCGACGCCGCGCTGGAGGACCTGCGTCGCCGTCTGCGCCGCGCCCGTTGGCCCCAAGAGATGAGCGCCACGCCGTGGCAGCTGGGTACCGATCGTGCCTATCTCGAGGAGCTCGTCGACTATTGGGCCTCGGGATTCGACTGGCGTCGCATCGAGGCCGAACTCAACCGCTTCGACCAGTTCACGACCGAGGTCGACGGCCAGCGAATCCACTTCGTTCATCAACGGGCGGCGAACGACGACGCGTTGCCGATCATCTTGCTCTCGGGGTGGCCGAGCACCTTCGCCGAATTCGCGAAAGTCACGCCGTTGCTGACCGACGGGACGCCGCAGTTCCATGTCGTGGCGCCTTCGTTGCCGGGCTTCGGCTTTTCGGGCCCTACGACCGCCACCGGTTGGACGCCCCGTCGTATCGCCGGCGCACTCGCTCAGATCATGCAGGCCCTCGGATACGGCCGCTACGGCGCGCACGGCGGCGACTGGGGAGCGATGGTGAGCTCACAGCTGGGGCTGACCGACCCAGCGCATTGCGTCGGCGTACACCTGAGCATGGTCATCGCACCCAAGCCGGCCGATCCCGCCATCGCCGATGACGTATCCGCACAAGAACGAGCCGAACTCGGGCGGATGTACGCCGCGGGCCGTGACCAGATGGGTTACCAACGCATCCAATCGACCCGACCACAGACGCTCTCGGCGAGCTTGATGGACTCGCCCATAGGTCTTGCGGCCTGGATCGTCGAGAAGTACCGAGCGTGGAGCGACTGCAATGGTGACATCGAGACGCGGTTCACCAAGGACGAGTTGTTGACGAATCTGACCATCTACTGGGTCACGGGCACGATCGCGTCGGCCAACCGCATCTACGCCGAAACGCGGGTGGCGGGCTTCGGCGCGTCGCTCCCGGACGCGCCGGTTCGAGTGCGGATGGGCTACGTCAAGTTCCCCGGCGACGCGTTCAAGCCGCCCCGACGATGGGTCGATGAGCTGTACGACGTCCGGCGGTGGAGCGAGGTCGACGAGGGCGGACACTTCCCCGCGCTCGAGGTGCCCGAGTTGCTGTCCGAAGAGATCCGCGGGTTCTTTGGTGGACTTGAATAACTACTCTGGCTACATAGAGCGAAATATCGGGCCCACGTGCCCAGACGCGTTGGCCTGCGTTGAGCCGCGCGGCCCTTACAACACAACATGACGACGCCCTACCGTGAGCGGCCGTGGATGAGCCGTACGACGACCTCGATGACACAGCGCGAAGGGCACTAGAGGTCGCGCTCGCCGCGGCCGCGGCCATTGGCGACCAACAATGCGGGACGGAGTACCTCCTCTACGGCCTCTTTGCCGGGGTCCGCGGGGACATGGCGGAGATCGCCGAACTGTTCGTCCTCGATGCGCTGCGCGTGGAGCGCGCCATCCAGAAGATCCGTGAACCGTTCACCTATACGAGCAACGACTACGACGGTGATCCGCAGCTGACCGCCCGGGCGTTGGCCGCGCTGCACACCAGCCGCCATGACGGCAGTGGGCCCACCGGCGTGTTCGAAATTCTCTACGGCGTGCTCAGCGATCCCCGCTCGGGTGCATGCGCGGTGTTGCGCGAACTCGGCGTGCGGCCCGAAGAGGTGCATCGCCTCGCGGCCTACGGTCGTCGCCATCTCAGCAAGGACGAAGCGGCGCTCTTGCTCCAAGCGCTCGATCGTCGCGACCTCGACCGCCACCGCCCTTGGTGGGGTCCTCTGCCTGACGCCACGCTCACGCCCTGTTCCTTCGGTGCGGCGGCCAGTGTCGAGGTGGCTCGCAGCGTGACCGCAGTGGCCTCTGTGGCCGATCTGGCAGCGAACCAGCACGGCTTCGTCATCACGCTCAAGGTCGAGTCGAGTCGCCCGTGGGTGCTGCCCCCGGTGGTGGATCCGCCCGAGATCCTCGTGCCCGGCTTTGCGGCCACCCGACGCCACGGCCCCGAGATCCTGCGCTTCGAGCTCGTGTTCGCCGACGGTTCCAAGGTCTCCAACATGAACCCGATCGACCGCTGGCGCAGCGAACGTCCCAACGGCCCGGCGCTCGTGCCCCTGTCGACGCACTGGGAAACCAGCCGTCCGAATGACCGTCGAGGCTGTGAGCACCGCCGGGTGCTGGCCCAATGGTGGATCTGGCCGCTGCCGGTCCCCGGCACCGTAGAGGTGCGCGTGGACTGGCCGGCCGAAGTGTTGTCGGGATTGGCACCGTTCGATGCCCGACCGTTGGTGAAGGCCGCTTCGGCCTTGCAATTCGATCCGGCGCAAAACCCATGCTGACGCCGCACCCGGTTTTGGAGAGCCTCAGCTCTGGACCTTTGCTTCCGATAGGGGCAACGTGATCGCCGACGCCAACCCGTCGTATTTTCCGTCGATGCCCCCGACGTTCGGGTGGCGGCGCGTCGTCGAACTCGCGGACGAGTTCAAGGTGTCGACGGCGGACATGCTCGCGATTTGTGATCGTCTCGGGGTGATCGTCGAGGACGCGTCGGAGTGGCTCGACCTCGACACTGTCGAATTGACCCGCAACATCGTCGGGCTGAACGGCCCCAAAGCCGTGCTGTCCCGTTCGTGTCGTGGTGATCGGTCTGATCATCGCGGTACTCGCAGGTGCATCGGGGATTTTGGTCGAGCGCTGGGTCGATTACGTCACGAATGCCGACTCTCCGGCGACTGTTGTCACAACCGGCGAACGTTGATATGGGGCGTATGGTCGAGTCGATGACAAAAGTGTTGCGCAACCCGACTGTGCAGTCCTTCGCCGTGTGCGGCGTTCGTATCGACGCGTTCCAAATCGACACCATGGTCGATCAGGTGTTGGCGTGGAAGGCGGATCCGAGCGGACGAGCGGTGCATCTCTGCAATGCGTACACGCTGTCGTTGGCACTACACGATGACTCGCTGCGCGACCTCTTGAACGCGGCCGACGCCAACCTCTGCGACGGCATGCCGCTCGTGTGGATCGCTCGGCGCCTGGGCTTTTCGCATATGCGCGATCGCGTGTACGGCCCCGATCTCATGGTGGCGACGATCGATCGCGGCCGCGCCGCCGGGTTGCGTCATTACCTCTACGGCAGCACTCCCGAAGTGATCGCGCAGCTCGAGACCAACCTTCGCGAGCGCTTCCCCGGCGTCGAACTCGTCGGCGTCGAGTCCGGGCCGTTCCGACCGTTGACCGAAGCCGAAGAGCACGACCTTGCGCAACGCATCGCCGACGCTCGCGCCGATATGGTTTGGGTCGGGCTCGGCACTCCCCGGCAAGATTTGTTCGCCGATCGCTTTCGTGACCTCGTACCGGCCACGCTCATCGCCATCGGCGCGGCGTTCGACTTCCACGCGGGCACCAAGCGTCAGGCGCCCCGGGTGGTGCAGCGCTTCGGGCTCGAATGGTTGTTCCGTCTCATCACCGAACCGAGGCGACTGTGGAAGCGCTATCTCATCGGCAACGGTCGCTTCGTATGGGCCGTACTGCGGCGCCGACCGAAGCTGACTACACCGACGGTGTAGCGTCGCGTCGTGGCCGACCAACGACTACGAGTCCTCGTCGTGTGCACCGCCAACGTCTGTCGATCACCTGTGTCGGCGATGTTGCTCGACCGTGCATTGTTGCGACGCGGTCTGAACGCCATTGTCGAATCGGGAGGCTTCCTCGAGGGGGGCGCGCCGGCATGCTCGATGATGAGTTCTTTCGCCTCGGAGATCGGTCTCGATCTGTCCTTCCACGTGAGCCGCAAAGTCGACGACTACTCGCTCGGCGACGCCCGCCTCGTGCTGACGATGGAGCGCCGCCATGCGCGTGATCTCATGGTCGAGTTCGACGCCGGAGTCGAGCGCATATTCACCATCGGGGGATTCATCGCGCAGGCGGGTTCCTTCCCGCCGACGGGTGAGGGTCTCGACGAGTGGCTCGAGCGACTCGCACCATTTCGCTCCCACGGCGAATTCCTGGGCATGCACTGCGACGACGACATCCCCGATCCCCATGGCGACTCCAAGCGCGTCCACCGGCGGGCGTTCGACCAATTGCAATTCGCAATGGACCGAGTCGCCGACGCCGTCGTGGGCGCGTGTGACGCGTCTCGCTGACACAAGTCCGATCGACCCACGAAGCGCCGTCGGCGAGTCCGTAGAATCGAACCACCCGCTACTAACGGAGTCGTGATCATGTCAGCGACGCGTCCGCTCGAGGGCTCACCGGCGTGAGCGACCCATCAGAGCGTCCAGAAATCCTCGTTGTCGGGTACGAGTGCAGCCCTGACCGTGGCTCAGAGTCGGGCGCGGGCTTCAGTGTTCTCCGCGCGCTGACCCGCGCCGCGCGCTGCACCGTGCTGGTCGGCACCGCCGACGCCGAAGCGCTCGAACGATGGTCGCGCGAAAACCCCGAGAGCGAACTCACCGTGGTACCGGTCCAAGAGTCGTGGATCGGCAACGCGTTGTACCGGCTGCACCACTACACGCAGTTCGTCTCTTACCTGATCTGGTTGCGGCGGGCGACGCCCCGCCTGCGCGACCTCGCGGCCACGGGCCGCTATCGCGTCGCGTGGCATGTGTCGTACTCGCCTGGTTGGCTGCCGTCGCCGTTGCGTCATCTCGGTGACATGCCGACCGTGTGGGGACCGTGCACCGGTGCCGATCGAGTGCCCGGTCCGTTGCGCGGTGCGCTGAGCCGGCGCAGCCGAGTGCGCGACGTCCTCGACAACATCTCGACATGGTGCTTCGCCCACACTCCCTCGACGCGGAAATCGCGCAAAGCCGTCGATCTCATGCTGCTGGCACTCGACAACCCGTCGGTGCGCCGGGCTCGTGCGGGACAGCCCACCGAAGTGTTCGTCCAGACGTCGCTGGTCGATGTCCCCGCAGTCGAAGCGCCGACCCAGCGCGTGGACTGCCTCTACTTCGTGTCGCCCCTGCGAGCGCAAAAGGGCCCGCTGCTCGCCATCGAAGCGGCCGCGCGGACCCCGGGAGTGCGTCTCGTGATCGCGCCGCCGCAGAGGGGCCAGATGCGCGCCGAGTGCGAACGCATCGTGCGCGGCTATGGCGCCGAATCGCGGGTCACCTTCGTCGACGGCATGAGCCGCCTCGATATGTTGCGTCACCTCCGCGCGTCGAAGGGCTTCGTGCACTCTGCGCTCTCCGATGTCGCGTCGATGGCGTTGGCCGAAGCGCTGGTACTCGGCGTCCCGGTCGTTGCGCTCGACGTGCTCGGCTCCAAGACGATGAAGAGCTACATGACCCGGCCCGAGTTCATGCCACTCGTTGCGGTGCACAACCCGGAGCAAGTCATCGAAGACTTTGGCAAACGCATGCTCGAGATGCTCGCCAACGAAGACGACTTCCCGACAGCGCCCTTGCTCGACCAGGCGGCGTTGCAACAACAGTTCGTCGACTACATCGACTCGGCGTGCGAAATCCACGAGGCGCGGCACGCGGGAAAAGGTACGTCGACGGCGAGCAATCCGGCCGACGTCGTCGACGAACTACCCGCCGGCAGCAAGATCGTCCAACTTCTCTACAGCGTGCAGGATCGCGGCGGCGAGGCCGTGGCGTACCGGCTGGCGCAGGGGTTCCGTTCCCGCGGCTATCCCACGCACAACCTCGGCATGTTCCGCACCGCGCCGGTGTCGACGAGCACCGCCGACTTCGAGATTCTCGGCTCCGCCCGACCGTCATTGCTGGGCAACGCGCGGCTCTTCGTTTCGCTCGTTCGCGCGCTTCGTCGCGAACGCCCGGCGGCCGTGATCATGCACGGCGACCTGGCGCAGATCATCGGGGCGCCTGCCGCAATGTTGGCGGGGGTGCGCCCGCGCATCGCGGTCAACCACCTCGCGATCGGCATCTTCCACAAATGGCTACGCCCGGTCCACACGGTGATCGGCGTGCTCGGCTTCCACCGGCACATCGTGTTCGTCGGCGATTCGGCGCGGCGCGACGCCGACGGTTTGCCAAAGCGGTTCCTCGACCGCAGCACGGTAATCCAGAACACCGTCGGTCTGGTCGAAGGTGATCCGGCTGCAGCGCGCGCTCGCTACGGCATCCCGGCCGACGCGACCGTTTTGCTCAACGTGGGCAACTTGTCCGAACAGAAAAACCAGAAGATCCTCATCACGGCAATGGCCGACATCCCCGAGGCGACGCTCGTGATCGCCGGTGACGGGCCGCTCGCGGACGAGCTCCAGCAGGCGGCCCGCGTCGTCGGCGAGCGGGTGCGGCTACTCGGACGGGTTCCCATCGACGAGATCGCCGACATCTACGCAATGGCCGATGTGTTCGTGTTCCCGTCGCGCTACGAAGGACGGCCGCTGGCCCTGCTCGAGGCGGCTACTGCGGGGCTGCCGATACTCGCGACACCGATCGCGGAGAACGTCGAGGTCGTCGGCACGGCGGCGCAGTACATCGACGGCGACGATGTCGAGGGCTGGATCGACGCGATGCAGCGCACCGTCAAGGACCGTGACTATCGCGAGCAACTCAGCGCGCAAACGCGTCTACTCGACGTGGGCAGCGACGACGTCACAATCACGTCCTACCTTAGACTCATGACATGAGTCGTGTTTCTGGCGCCCTCCGCGCGGCCCGAGACTCGAAGATCACTCGAAACGCCGGTTGGTTGCTCGCGGGCGAGTTGTTCGGCCTCGCATCGCAGTTGGTGATGTTCATACTGGTGACGAACACGTTCGATTCGGACGTGTACGGCACCTTCGTCGGCGTGGTGTCGCTGGCGCTGTTCGTCGGCCCGTTCTCGTCGTTCGGCGCCGGTTATCTCGTAGTGCAACGTGTCGTTTCCAAAGGCGAGGCGCTCGTGCCCGCCGTTTTGCGGGCATGGACAACCGTCATCATCGGTGCAGTGGTCATCGGCGGCATCTTGGTGGCGTTTCGCGGAGTGGTATTGCCACAGGCCTCGACGATCCTGCTGATCGAGATCCTGATCGCCGAGTTGTTCTTCAACCAGCTCGTCCAAGCCAATCGATTCATCGGTCAGGCGATCGACAAGCTGTGGCTGACGCCGGTGATGACCGCGACGTCGGGCGTGATGCGGGTGCTCTTCGCAGTGTGGTATCTGCGGGTGCGATCGAACCCGACCATCGAGGGGTGGGGCGTCTTCTATGTGCTGAGCGTCGCCGTCGGCGCGGTGGTGGGCATCGCGATCATCTGGTTCATGGTGGGTGACGAGATCAAGGCCAAGTTCCCCTCGCGGCGCGACCTCGGTGAAGGCCTCACTTTCTCGATCAACGTGAGCTCGGCCATGCTCAAGGGTGACGCGGACAAGTGGTTGTTGCTGCGTATGAACGAAGCAGCGGCCAACGGTGTCTATGGCGCCGGCTATCGCATTCTCGGGCTGGCGACCGTGCCGAACACCGCGCTGGGCGATGCCACCTATGCCCGGTTCTTCTCCGCGTCGGGTCCCAAAGAAGCGATTGCACTCGCGAAGCGACTCTCCGCAGTGTCACTGGTGCTCAACACGGTCAGCGGCGTCACCGTGATCGTTTTTGCTTCGTTCATCACCGGGCTCTTGGGTAGCTCCTACTCGGAGGCCGCCGAGGTGCTGCGTTGGATCGCGTTCGTACCGATGCTGAGCGCCTGGCAACTCTTCGCCGGCAACGCGCTGAGCGGCATCGGCCACCACCGCACGCGTCTCTACCAGACGATGTCGTCGGCGGGGCTCAACATCGTGCTGAACATCATCTTGATCCCGAGCATGTCGTGGCGCGGCTCGGCCGTCGCCACGATCGTCACCGAGTTGTATCTCGTGGTGCTCCACTGGCGCTCGCTCTGGCTGCTTGCGGCGCGAGACGACGCACCTGCGAGCGCGATGGCGGCGGCGACGACATAGCGGCGCGGGCCTTCTTCGCGTGGAGGCCGACGGCGACGATGAGGATCACGTGCAAGACCCAGAAGCCGTTGCGCCCGAGGTTGCCGTGCTCGGTGATCGAACCCAGCAACTCGAATGTGAACCACACGATCGGCAACATCGCGATGGGCTCGGCGCTATCGCGTAGATAGACGATGCCGCGCGCCATGCCACGCAAGAAGCTGAAGAAGTAGAGGAACACCCCCACCAACCCGATGTCGAGGGCGAGTTGCAGCAGCAGGTTGTGCGCATCGGGGGGCTGCCACGTGTGCTCTCTCCAGATCTCGCCGGCGGGGCTGAAGTATCCGTTCCAGAAGCCACCCCAGCCGTACCCTTGGATCGGGTGCTTGCGCACTGCTGGCACGAGGTCGTCCCACAGTGCGGTTCGGCCCGTGAGATCGCCGCTGCGGCCGATGCCCGACGCCAACGTGTCACGGTTGTTCAAGACCAACAGCACCACGACGACGCTCGACATCAACAGTCCGATGAGTGCCACACCGAACAGTTGGCGTTGCGCGCGGAAGGCGCGGAACACGATCATCAGCGCACCGGTGCCGATCAATGCGACGAGCGAAGTCTTGGCATCGCAGCCCAAGACCACGAACACATTGGCGAGTGCCCCGACCGTGTAGATCAGGCGGTAGCGCGTGAAGCACCGGCGGGCCATCCACAAGATGACCGCGCCGGCAGAGCTGAATTGACCAAGGCTGTTCTTGTTGGACGTGATGCCCTTCCAGCCGCTCTTGGCGACGTCGAATGGGTCGATCACCTTGCCGTAACGCGGCAACGCAAAGATGAAGATCAGGTTGAGTGCGGTACCGAAGAGCATCGACCACGCGGTCAGCCGCAAGATCTCACGCAGATCGAAGCGGGTGACGGCGTAGTACGCGAACGTCGTGGCGAGGATCCACGCAACCGTCTGGCGGAAGGTGGTCGAAAGCGTGGTGGACCACACCGTCGAAAGCAGCGCCCACGAGAGCAGCAACGGGACGAACACGTCGACCGACATGGCACGCATGAACGCGCCGCTGCGCTGTAGTCCGAGTACGAGCGCCACCAGCAGCACCGGCGTGTAGAAGATGAGCGCGCTCTTGGTGCCCTGCACCCCGTAATACGTGCGTATCCATTCGTTCGGCAGGCCGTAGAGCAGCGTCGACAGGATGCCGAGGAAGAACCAGCGCTCCCACGGCTGGTAGGTCCGCGGCGCGCCGGTGGAAGTTGCCTGACGGGTCGACATCAGCTTTCTTGGAGGCGACGCGTGGGGCCGTACGCGTAGGTATTGCGCTTGATCCCGAGCCGCTGGTGGTTGAGCACCGAGCCGATGATGCGAGCACCGACGAGTTCCATCTCGTCGCGCAACTGTTCGAGGTCAGATGTGTTGGTTGTGCGGCTGTCGATGACAACGATGACGCCGTCGACGCGGCTGGCGAGTGCCAGAGAGTCCGATGCGTTGAGCACCGGCGGCGTGTCGAAGAAGATCAGATCGTGGTTCTCTTCGAGCAACTTGACGAGCTCGCTCACTCGGCTCGACGCCAGCAACTCGGCGGGCGTCTCGACCGGGCGGCCGCTGGTGAC
>JBDSMH010000022.1:0-31851 GCA_039915945.1 Acidimicrobiales bacterium
GCTCCGCCGGGCTTGCCTGTGCGGAGCGTTCGCTTGACCGGCCACACACGTGAGAACGGAAAGAAAAGCCGCCATGGCACAAAAGGCGATCGTCGGCCTCAAGGTCGGCATGACCCAGGTTTGGGATGACCAGAATCGTGTCGTCCCCGTGACAGTGGTACAGGTCGCGCCTTGTCGCGTCGTGCAGATCAAGACGCCCGACTCCGATGGCTACAGCGCCTTGCAAGTCACCTTTGGCAACAAAGACCTGGGCAAGTTGAACAGACCCCAAGCCGGTCACTTCGAAAAGGCGGGCGTTGCGCCCGGTTCGAAGCTGGTCGAGCTGCGCATCGACGACGTCTCCACCTACTCAGTGGGTCAAGAGATCACCGTCGACATCCTGCAGCCCGGTGATTTCATCGATGTCACCGGCGTCAGCCGGGGCAAAGGCTTCACCGGCGCCATGAAGCGTCACGGCTTCAAAGGCCAGGGCGCCTCGCACGGCAATCACAAGAAGCACCGCTCACCGGGTTCGGTCGGGCAGTGCGCGACGCCGTCCCGCGTCTTCCGCGGCCTTCGCATGGCCGGGCGCAGCGGTGGCGACAAGGTGACGACGCTCAACTTGCAGGTCGTGCGCACCGACGCCGACCAAGGCCTGTTGTTGGTACGCGGCGCGGTCCCCGGACCCCGCGGCGGCACCGTCATCATCCGTGACGCAGTGAAGGGCGGTCGATGATGGCGACGCTCACCGTCAAGACCGCCAGCGGCGCCAGCGCCGGTTCGGTCGAAGTTTCCGACAAGGTGTTCGCCATCGAGCCCAACAAGGCCGTGCTGCACCAGGTCGTCACCGCCCAACTCGCGGCACGGCGCGCCGGCTCACAGAGCACGCTGACGCGCGGCGAGGTGCGAGGCGGCGGCATCAAGCCGTGGCGTCAAAAGGGCACCGGCCGAGCGCGTCAAGGTTCGATCCGCGCGCCGCACTGGGAAGGTGGCGGTGTCACCCACGCCCCCAAGCCGCGCAGCTACGCGCAGCGCACCCCCAAGAAGATGGTGCGCCTCGCCCTCGCGTCGGCCTTGTCCGACCGGGCCAGCAGCGACCGCATCGTCGTGGTCGATTCGTGGGATTTCTCGACGCCCAAGACCAAAGATGCGTTGAAGGCGCTATCGGCACTCGGTGTCGACGGGCGCATCCTCATCGTGTTGACACTCGAAGACGAGATCGCGTGGAGGAGCTTCCGCAACGTTCCGTCCGTACATGTGCAGTCGGCCGGCGAACTGAACGCCTACGACATCCTCGTGTCCGACTACGTGATCTTCACCAAGAACAGCGTGCCCGTCGGCGACTTCACCGTCAGCCGCGGCCACAAGCCCGAGGCGGAAGCCGAGAGCCCGAGCGGCTCCTCAGAGCGGGAAGTTGAGGTCGACTGATGAAAGATCCTCGCGACATCATCCTGCGCCCGGTCGTGTCCGAAAAGTCCTATGGCTTGTTCGACCGCGGCGTCTACACGTTCCTCGTTCGCAAAGATGCGAGCAAGCCCGAAATTCGTGACGCGATCGAGCAGATCTTCGACGTGAAGGTCACCAAGGTCAACACGCTCAATCGTCCCGGCAAGATCAAGACCAATCGGCGGCGCAACACCGCCGGTCGTACATCAGCGACCAAGCGCGCACTCGTAACCCTCGCCGAGGGTAACGAGATCGCCCTCTTCGAGTCCTGAGTCTGAGAGATCGGTAGAGATGGCAGTACGTAGACGCAACCCAACGAGCGCAGGACGGCGATTCCAGACCGTCCACGATTACACCGAGATCACCAAGGACCATCCCGAAAAGTCCTTGGTCACGAAGAAATCGTCGACCGGTGGTCGCAACAACGAAGGCCGCATCACGGCGCGCCACCGCGGTGGCGGCAACAAGGTGCGCTATCGCATCATCGATTTCAAGCGCAACAAAGACGGTGTGCCGGCCAAGGTCGCAGCAATCGAGTACGACCCTAACCGCACCTGTCGCATCGCGTTGCTGCACTACCTCGACGGCGAAAAGCGCTACATCCTCGCCCCCAGCGGTCTGGGTGTCGGCGATCGCGTGCAGTCGGGCCAAGGCTCCGAAATTCGCCCGGGCAATGCGATGCCGCTGCGCTTCATCCCGGTCGGTACCGTCGTCCACAACGTCGAGCTGCGCCCTGGCGGCGGCGGCAAGATGGGTCGCTCGGCCGGCACGGCAGTACAGCTGATCGCCAAAGAGAGCGAATACGCCACGTTGCGTCTTCCGTCGACCGAGATGCGCCGCGTGCCCATCGACTGCCGGGCCACGGTCGGCGAGGTCGGCAACTCAGAGCACGAGCTCATCAAGGTCGGTAAGGCCGGTCGCAAACGGTGGAAGGGTGTACGTCCGCAAACGCGTGGCGTCGCCATGAACCCGGTCGATCATCCCCACGGCGGCGGCGAGGGTAAGACCTCGGGCGGCCGTCATCCGGTGTCGCCGACGGGCAAGCCCGAAGGCCGTACCCGCAAGCCGAAGAAAGCATCATCGAAGTTGATCGTCCGCCGGCGCCGTACCCGCGGCGCGAGGAGATAGTCATGCCGCGGAGTTTGAAGAAGGGTCCATTCGTCGACGAGCACTTGCTCAAGAAGGTCGACGAGCTCAACGACAAGAACGACAAGCGCGTCGTCAAGACGTGGTCGCGCCGTTCCACGATCATTCCCGACATGGTCGGCCACACGATCGCGGTACACGACGGGCGCAAGCATGTGCCGGTCTACGTGACCGAACTCATGGTCGGGCACAAGCTCGGCGAGTTCGCACCGACGCGCACGTTCAAGTTCCACGCCGGACAAGAGCGAGGAGCCAAGCGCTAATGGCTTTCGGCGATAAGACCAACGAGCGCCCCGGCGTTCGCTCGCATGTGCGCCACGCTCGCGTATCGGCCTACAAGGCACGCGAGATCCTCGACCTCATTCGCGGCGAACCGTACGGCCGCGCCAGCGAGATCCTCGAGTTTTCCGAGCGCGGTGTCTCGCGCATCATCAAGAAGTGCCTCGACTCGGCGATCGCCAATGCCGAGAACAACAACGGCCTCCCCGCCGAAGAGCTGTTCGTGTCGGCGTGCTACGCCGACGAAGGCCCGACGCTCAAGCGTTGGCGCCCCCGTGCGCGCGGCCGCGCCATGCGCATCCGCAAGCGCACGTGCCACATCACGGTGATCGTCTCGCGCTACTCGCCCGAGCAACTCACGCGCTTGCGCACCGCCGACGCACAGTCGGGCCGGGTGCGTACGAGCTCCGGTGCCGCTGACGCCCGTCGTCGCCGCGTCGAGCGCAGCCGTGCGCTCGAGACGCAGCGCCGTGCCGCGGAAGACGCGGCCGAGCAGGATCACGATCACGATCACGAGGGTCACGACCACGATCATGATCATGATCACGAAGGTCACGACCACGACCACGACCACGAGGTCGACGACGTCGACCACGAGGTCGACGACGTCGACCTCGACGCCACCGGTCCCTACGGGCCCGGCAGCGCCGAGCCGCTCGAAGACGGCAGCGCCCCCGAGGGCTTTGACATCAAGGGCAATGCCGACTCGATGCTCTACCACGTGCCGGGCGGTCGCTACTACGGCGCCACCAAGGCCGAGGTGTATTTCGCATCGGTCGAAGATGCCGAAAGTGCCGGGTTCGCTGCTCCCGGCGCCGCCCAAGGCGATACCGACGGCGACGACGCCGAAGAAGGGGCTGAGTAATGGGGCAGAAGGTCAATCCCTACGGATTCCGTCTCGGGATCACGACCGATTGGAAGTCGCGTTGGTTCGCTGACCGTCGGGCATATGCCGACAACGTCATCGAAGACTGGAAGATTCGCGACTTCATCATGGTCCAGCTGCCGCACGCCGCGATCAGCCGCATCGAAGTCGAGCGCACACGCGATCGCTTGCGCATCGACGTCCACACCGCGCGACCGGGCATCGTCATCGGACGCCGCGGCGCCGAGGCCGACCGCATGCGTCAGGGCCTTGCCAAGATCACCGGCAACAACCGGGTGCAGCTCAACATCCAAGAGATCAAGCAACCCGAGCTCGACGCCGCCCTCATCGCACAGGGCGTCGCCGATCAACTCGCCGGCCGTGTCGCCTTCCGTCGGGCCATGAAGCGCGCCGTGCAGAATGCACAAAAGGCGGGCGCCTTGGGCATCCGCGTGCAGTGCGGTGGCCGCTTGGGCGGCGCCGAGATGAGCCGCACCGAGTGGTACCGCGAAGGTCGCGTGCCCCTGCACACCCTGCGCGCCGAGATCGACTACGGCTTCCGTGAAGCCAAGACCACCTACGGCCGCATCGGCGTCAAGGTCTGGATCTATCGCGGCGACATCGTGCCTTACAAGACACCGCCCGACGTCACGCAGGCTGCGGCGCTCGCCGCCGGCGACCCCACCGGTGAAGCCAAACCGCGCCGCGTCGTCAGCAGCTCTGCTGCCGCTCGTCGCCGCTCGACCGCCGAGACCGTCGAAGTCACGGCCACTCCCGAAGAAGTCGACGAGACCGTTGCTCCTCTTGTGAAAGAGGCCGATCCCGAATTCGAACGATTGCTGGCGGAAGAAGAAGAGATCGAGCGTTCGACGCGCGATCACCACGAGACGCCTCACTTCCGGATGGACGACTGACATGTTGATGCCCAGAAAGGTCGCGCACCGCAAGCAACAACGCGGTCGCTTGAAGGGGAACACCAAAGGTGCCTCCTCGGTCAACTTCGGTGACTACGGCATCCAGGCGCTCGAGCCGGGGTGGCTGACCGCCCGTCAGATCGAGGCCGCTCGTATCGCCATGACCCGCCACGTCCGCCGCGGCGGCAAGGTGTGGATCAACATTTTCCCCGACAAGCCAGTCACGCAGAAGCCGGCCGAGACCCGCATGGGCTCGGGCAAGGGCAACCCCGAGAAGTGGGTCGCCGTCGTCAAACCCGGCCGCATCCTGTTCGAGCTGTCGTACCCCGATGCCGCGGTGGCCCGCAGGGCCATCGACCTGGCCATCCAAAAACTGCCGATCAAGGCGCGCTATATCGCACGAGAAGAGGGCTTCTGATGGCGATCAAAGAAGAGCGGGAAGAGATTCACGCACTCGACGACACCGAGCTCGTCGATCAGATCGCGGCCGCCAAGGACAACTTGTTCAAGCTGCGATTCAAGCGAGCGACCGGACAACTCGAGGACTTCAGCCAACTGCCGAAGGCCAAGCACACGGTCGCCCGGCTGATGACCGAAGTGCGAGCGCGCGAGATCGCTGCCGCCGAAGGGACTGCCAAGTGAGCGAAACCGAAGAAACCCCGCGCGCGAATCCGCGCAAGGTCCGAGAGGGCCTCGTCTTGTCGACCAAAATGGACAAGACCGCCGTCGTCGCCACCGTCGAGCGCGTGCGTCACCCGCGCTACGCCAAGACGGTGCAACGCACCAAGAAGCTCTACGTGCACGACGACAAGAACGAGCTCAATCCGGGCGATCGCGTACGCGTGCAAGAGACCCGTCCTTTGTCCAAGCTCAAGCGTTGGCGGCTGGTCGAAGTCGTCGAGCGCGCAAGGTAACGGTGGGTAATCGATGATCCAACAAGAGTCACGACTCAAAGTCGCCGACAACTCAGGCGCACGCGAGGTCTTGTGCATCAAGGTCCTCGGCGGCACGCGCCGTCGCTACGCGGGTATCGGCGACATCTTCGTCGCTGCCGTGAAAGACGCGATTCCGGGCGCGGCAGTCAAGAAGGGTGACGTCGTCAAGTGCGTCGTCGTCCGCACCAAGAAAGAACGCCGCCGCGCTGATGGCAGCTACATCCGTTTCGACGAAAACGCCGCCGTGTTGATCAAGGACGATCTCACGCCCCGCGGCACCCGTATCTTCGGCCCGGTCGGCCGAGAACTGCGCGACAAGAAGTTCATGCGCATCATTTCGCTCGCGCCAGAGGTGATCTGATGAAGATTCACAAGGGTGACCGCGTGCGTGTGATCACCGGCAAAGACAAAGGCAAAGAGGGCACGGTCGAGACCGCGCTGCCGCGCGAGGGCAAGGTCATCGTCGAAGGCATCAACATCGCCAAGAAGCATCAGCGCAAGCAACGCCAGACGATGCAGGCCGGCATCATCGAAAAGGCGATGCCGCTCGAGGTTTCCAATGTGATGTTGCTGTCGCCGGGCGACGGCAAGCCCACGAGGGTCGGGTACCGAATCACGCCCGACGGCGAGAAAGTGCGCATCTGTAAGCGCACAGGAGCTGATATCGATGGCTGAAACGAAGAAGGGCAAAGGAGCGACCGCAGTCGCCGAGCTCCCCGCGCCCACCCCCCGACTCAAGCAGCTCTACGACGAGAAGTTGCGGGCCGAGCTCAAAGAGACTCTCGGCCTGGCCAACATCATGCAGGTACCGCGCGTCGACAAGATCGTCGTGAGCATGGGCGTCGGCGCGGCCATCACCACCGGCAGCCTCCTCGACAACGCCCAGCGCGACATGACGTTGATCACCGGCCAAAAGCCGATCGTGACCCGCGCCAAGAAATCGATCGCCGGGTTCAAGCTCCGTGAAGGCCAAGCGATCGGCTGCAAAGTCACGCTGCGCAACATCCGGATGTACGAGTTCCTCGACCGGCTCGTGAGCCTGGCCATTCCTCGTATCCGTGACTTCCGTGGTCTACCGACCAAGGCCTTCGACGGCCGCGGTAACTACACCTTCGGTGTCACCGAACAGCTCATCTTCCCCGAGATCGAATACGACAAGATCGATGTGACCCGGGGAATGGACATCACAATCGTCACCAGCGCGAATACCAACGCACACGCCAAGGCGTTGCTCGATGCATTCGGCTTCCCGTTCCGACGTGAGGGACAGTAATGGCCAAGAAAGCCCTGAGAAACAAGCAAGAAGCGACACCCAAGTTCAAGGTGCGGGGCTATACGCGCTGCCGCCGCTGTGGGCGATCGCGGGCGGTGTACCGCAGGTTCACACTGTGCCGCATCTGTCTACGTGAATTGGTACACGCCGGTGAGATCCCCGGCGTGACGAAGGCGAGCTGGTGAGGGAGGTGTCGAACAAATGACCATGACTGATCCCATCGCGGACATGCTGACGCGAATTCGCAATGCCAACACCGCCATGCACGACGATGTCTCGATGCCGTCGTCCAAGATCAAAGAGGCGCTGGCCCAGGTGCTGCACCGTGAGGGCTACATCCAGGGCTTCCGTATCAACGAGAACGGTGGCCCGACCAAGACGCTGACGATCGACATGAAGTACGTCGATCGCAAGCGAGTCATCAACGGTGTCAAGCGCATCTCGACACCGGGCCTGCGGGTCTACAGCAAGGCCGGCGAGATCCCCCGTGTGTTGGGTGGCCTCGGCGTGGCCGTCGTATCGACGAGCAAAGGACTGATGACCGACCGCGACGCGCGTAAGAACCGCGTCGGCGGCGAAGTCGTCTGTTACGTGTGGTGAGGCGACCATGTCCCGTATAGGTAAAGCCCCGATCCCGGTGCCGACCGGCGTCGCCATCAAGCTCTCGGGCCGCGTGCTCGAGGTCAACGGCCCCAAGGGTTCGTTGAACTGTGAGCTGCCCGGCGACATCACCGTGCGCCAAGACGGCGAGCAACTGCTCGTCGAACGCCCGAACGAAGAACGCCAGACCCGTGCATTCCACGGCCTGACCCGCGCGCTCGTGGCCAACATGGTCGTCGGAGTCACCGACGGCTACCGCAAGCAACTCGAGATCATCGGGGTCGGCTATCGCGCCACTTCGAAGGGTCCGAATTCGATCGAGCTCGCGCTCGGCTATTCGCATCCCGTGCTCATGCAGGCGCCCGACGGCGTCAGCTTCGAAGTACCGGCGCCGACGCGTGTCGACGTCGTCGGTATCGACAAGCAGAAGGTCGGCCAGGTGGCCGCCAACGTCCGCAGTGCGCGGCCCCCCGAGCCCTACAAGGGCAAGGGAGTGCGGTACTTGGGCGAGCACGTGCAGCGCAAAGCCGGCAAGGCGGCGAAGTGAGGAATGGGTAGACCATGAGCGATCGCTCCAAAACCAAGCGAGTAGCGCGCATCCGGCGTCACGCGCGCGTGCGCAAGACAGTGCGCGGCACCTCCGCTCGTCCGCGTTTGGCGGTGTTCCGCAGCAACAAGCACATCACGGCGCAGATCATCGACGATCGCGCCGGCGTCACCCTCGCTGCCGCGTCGAGCGCCGAACCGGCGATGCGCGCAACGGCCCACGGCAACGTGACCGAAGCCAAGCAGGTGGGCACATTGCTCGCCGAGCGGGCCAAAGCCAAGGGCATCAGCACCGTGGTCTTCGACCGCGGCGGCAACCTGTATCACGGTCGCATCGCGGCGCTGGCTGATGCCGCGCGCGAAGCCGGCCTCGAGTTCTGAATCCTGAAGGGATCAACATGACGAATACGGCTCCGAGCGAGGCACGGCGCTCCCATCGAGACGGCGAGCAAACGGGCGATGCACCGCTGCGTGATTCGCGCGTGATCAACATCAACCGTGTCGCGAAGGTCGTCAAGGGCGGTCGGCGGTTCTCGTTCACCGCGCTCGTGGTCGTCGGCGACGGCAACGGTCGGGTCGGCCTCGGCTACGGCAAGGCCAAAGAAGTACCGCTCGCGATTCAAAAGGGCACCGAAGAAGCCCGCAAGAACCTGCTGCGCGTGCCTCTTGCGGGCAGCACCATCCCGCACCCGATCATCGGTGAGATGGGTGCCGGTCGCGTGCTGCTCAAGCCCGCGGCACCCGGTACCGGCGTCATCGCCGGTGGCGCGGCACGGGCCATCCTCGAAGAGGCGGGCATTCACGACGTGTTGTGCAAGTCATTGGGCTCGTCCAACCACATCAACGTCGCCCGGGCGACCATGGCCGGTCTTCGCGGCCTCAAGCGTCCCGACGAAGTTGCCCGAGCGCGGGGCCTGGCTCCCGATCAATTCGTGCCGGCCGGCCTGTGGCGCGCCTATCAAGAGAGTGAGCGCGGCGTCGCGCACTGAGCCGGGAGCTTCGATGACCGAACTGAAAGTCACCCAAATCCGGTCCATGATCGGCACCAAACCCAAGCAGCGCGGCACGCTGCGCGCCTTGGGCCTGGGCCGCATCGGCCGTAGCAATACGTTGCCCGATCGGCCCGAGATCCGCGGCATGATCGCCAAGGTTCCCCATCTCGTCCAGGTCGAGGAGCAGTAACGACCATGCCCATCAAGATTCACGACCTCAAACCGCCGACCGGGTCCAGGTCACGCGCCAAGCGTGTCGGTCGCGGCATCGGCGGCCACGGTGGCAAGACGGCCGGGCGCGGTCACAAGGGCCAAGGCGCCCGCGGCCAGGTTGCGCCCAAGTTCGAAGGTGGGCAGATGCCACTCGTGCAGCGCATCCCCAAGCTGCGCGGCTTCACCAACCCTTTCCGGGTCGAATATCAAGGCATCAACCTCGACACCATCGAAGAGTCGCAGTTGAGCGAAGTCAGCCCGAAAACCCTCTACAACCACGGCCTCGCCCACAAGGGCGCCTTGATCAAGGTGCTCGGCCGCGGTGAGATCACGCGTGCGGTGACGGTCAAGGCCCACCGGTTCTCCAAGACCGCCGAAGCCGCGATCACACAGGCCGGTGGCTCGGTCGAGTTGCTGCCACTGCCGTGGGGCGATCGCCGCCCGCCGGCAAAGGGCAATGCACTTACAAACCGATAGCCCGCCGGTAGCTTCGAGTATGGGCACGGCGGCAGGCCCGGGGCCCGAGCGGCCTCGCAGAGCGGCAAGCCCAGGGCCCGAGCGGCCCCGCAGAGCGGGAAGCTAGGAAGGTTAGGAAACGCGTCAATGCTGGAAAACATCCTCAACATCTTCCGGGTCGCCGATCTACGCAAGAAGATCGCCTTCACGATCATGATCCTCGCGATCTATCGGTTCGGGGCGTTCCTACCCGCGCCCGGGGTCGACGTCGACCGCATCGGTGCCTACAAAGACTCGGCCAGCCAGAGCGGCGGCATCTTGCAGTACTTGCAGTTGTTCTCGGGTGGTGCGCTGACCAACTTGGCGGTGTTCGCGCTCGGGATCATGCCGTACATCACGGCGTCGATCATCATGCAGATCCTCGGCGTCGTCGTACCCAAGATCGAGCAATGGCAACAGCAGGGCGCAGTCGGCCAGCGCAAGATCACGCAGTGGACCCGCTACCTCGCGATCGCCATCTCGTTGGTGCAGGGCACGAGCTTCGCCTTCTTGTTGCACGGTGGCGGCAACGCACTCAACCAAAACACGCCGAGCTTGATCCCGGTATGGAATGCGGGTCGCGTGGCGCTGCTCGTGGCCACCTTCACCGCCGGTACCGCGCTCTTGATGTGGTTCGGTGAGTTGGTGACGCAACGCGGCATCGGCAACGGCATGTCGCTGTTGATCTTTGCGTCGATCGTCAGCCGCTTGCCGGCGCAGTTCTCCACGGTCCAGGCCGAGTCGGGATGGTGGGCGCTGGTCGGCGTGATCGCCGTGATCGTCATGTTGCTCGTCGCCATCGTGTTCGTCGAACAAGGACAGCGGCGTATCCCGGTGCAATTCGCCAAACGAGTGGTCGGGCGACGGCAATACGGCGGCCAGAGCACCTACATCCCGCTCAAGGTCAACCAGGCCGGCGTCATCCCCCTCATCTTCGCCAGTGCCGTACTTTATCTACCGCTGCTGTTGTCGTTCGTGGTGCCCTCCAACGGCTTCCGCAATTGGATCGACAACCACCTGAGTCAGCCCGACCAGGTCCTGTACCTGATCCTGTTCGGCTTGTTCATCATCGGCTTCGCCTACTTCCACACCGCGATCACGTTCGATCCGGTCAAGCAGGCCGACACGATTCGCAAGCAGGGTGGCTTCATCCCGGGCATCCGGCCCGGTCCCCAGACCGAGCGTTACCTCGCCCGCATCTTGAACCGCATCACGTTGCCGGGCGGTCTGTTCATTGCTGCGATCGCGATCGTCCCATCGATCATCTTCGCGAAGCTCTTTCACACCGAGAGTCTCACCAGCGGCGGCGGCGGCGGCAGCTTTGCCTTCTTCGGCACGTCGATTCTCATCATGGTCGGGGTCGCGCTCGAGACGATGAAGCAGATCGACAGCCAGTTGACGATGCGAAATTACGAGGGGTTCCTGAAGTGAGCGGCCGCGCGCTGCATTTGGTGATCCTCGGTCGGCAGGGTTCGGGCAAAGGCACCCAGTGCCTGCGCCTGGTGGAGCACTACGGCACGCTCCACGTGTCAACCGGTGACATGCTGCGCGCTGCTGTGGCCGAATGTACCGAGCTCGGCAAGAAGGCCGAAGCCATCATGAACGCCGGCGGGCTGGTTTCCGACGACGTCATGAACGGCATCGTCGCCGAGCGTTTGGCCAAGCCCGACATCCAGAAGCGCGGTGTGCTGCTCGACGGGTACCCCCGCACGGTCATCCAGGCCGAAGCGCTCGAGCGCGTCGTGGGTAAGAACGGCATCGACGCCGCCATCAACCTCGACGTGCCCGTTTCGGTGGTGACCGAGCGCATGGTGTCCCGGGGCCGTACCGACGACACCCCCGAGGCCATCGCACGACGGCTTTCGCTCTACGACGAGCAGACTGCCCCGCTCATCGACTGGTTCGACGAACGGGGAGTCCTTGTCACCGTTGACGGCCTCGGCTCCGAGGATCAGGTGTTCGCGCGGCTCCGCGCCGCAATCGACGCCCGGCCGTGAGCGCCACGAGGGGCCTGAGCGGCCCTTTCCAGAGCGGCCGGCCCAGGTTGGACGTGGGAGCAAAGCGCGCTAGCGTAGTCGACCGGCCCGGCGCCGGTGTTTTGGCGTGCCCGGCCGGTTGGACGATCCCTCTCTCGATTCCTGGGCGAGCTATGTCGGCCATCAAATGTTCATCGTTGCAGGAGGGTATTTCTGGCTAAGCCAAAAGAAGATGCGATCGTCCTCGAGGGGACAGTCATCGAGCCATTGCCGAACGCCATGTTCCGGGTGGAGCTCGAAAACGGGCACAAAGTTCTGGCCCACATTTCCGGCAAGATGCGCATGCACTACATCCGCATCCTTCCCGGTGATCGTGTCCAAGTTGAGCTCACGCCCTACGACCTGCAACGTGGTCGCATCACGTATCGCTACAAGTAACCGCACGGCTCACCCGCGCACTCAAGGTTGACAATGAAAGTTCGTCCGAGCGTAAAGAAGATGTGTGAAAAGTGCCGGATCATCCGGCGTCACGGTCGCGTCCACGTGATCTGCGACAACCCCCGTCACAAGCAACGTCAGGGCTGAGGAGCCAACCACCATGGCACGTATCTCTGGCGTCGACATCCCTCGTGAAAAACGAGTCGAGATCTCGCTCACTTATATCTTCGGCATCGGCCGAACGACTGCGCAGCAGATCTGTGAAGCCTGCAACGTCAATCTGAACACGCGTGTCCGCGACCTCACCGACGACGAAGTCGGCCGCATCCGTGTGTTCATCGATCAAAACCTCAAAGTCGAGGGCGATCTACGCCGCGACGTGTTGCAGGACATCAAGCGCAAGATGGACATCGGTTGCTACCAAGGCATCCGTCATCGCCGCGGCCTTCCGGTCCGTGGTCAGCGCACCCACACCAATGCTCGCACCCGCAAGGGTCCGCGCAAGGCCGTGGCCGGCAAGAAGAAAACGATCGCTCGCAAGTAGCAGTCAGGAAGAAGACAAGGCATGGCGAAGCCAGCTGCAGGGGGTCGACGTCCGCGTCGACGTGAACGCAAGAACGTCACGTACGGCGTTGCGCACATCAAAAGCTCCTTCAATAACACGATCGTGACCATCACCGACCAAGAAGGCAACACCCTCTCGTGGGCGTCGGCCGGCAACGTCGGTTTCAAGGGTTCACGCAAGTCGACACCGTTCGCGGCGCAGATGGCCGCCGAGGCTTGCGCGCGTCGAGCCATGGAGCATGGTGTGCGGCGCGTCGAAGTCGTGGTCAAGGGCCCCGGCTCCGGTCGTGAAACCGCGATCCGTTCGATCCAGAATACCGGCATCGAAGTCACGGGCATCAAAGACGTGACGCCGCAACCGCACAACGGTTGTCGTGCGCCGAAGCGTCGGAGGGTCTGACATGGCGCGTTACACCGGACCACGAGCGCGCGTCTCGCGCCGCTTGGGCACCAACATCTGGGGCACCAAGGGCGAGAACAAAGCAATGGAGAAGCGGCCCTTCCCGCCGGGTCAACACGGCCGTACCCGCCGTCGCGGCGCCGGCTCCGAGTACTCCATGCAGCTCGCCGAAAAGCAAAAGGCCCGCTTCACCTACGGGTTGGGCGAGCGCCAGTTCCGCAACATCTATCTCGAGGCCAGCCGCCGCGAAGGCGTCACCGGTCTCAATATGTTGCAGTACCTCGAGTTGCGCCTCGACAACATCGTCTACCGCGCGGCATGGGCAGCCACCCGCCCGCAAGCGCGCCAGATCGTCAGCCACGGCCACGTCGAGGTCAACGGCAAGCGGGTCAACATCGCCAGCTACCGCGTGCGCAAAGGCGACGTCGTGTCGCTGCGTCCCAAAGTACGCGAGAGCGTCATGGTGCGCTGGAACATGGACGTTCTCGACCGTTCCGCAGCACCTTGGTTCGATATCGCTGAGGAGGGCCACCAGATCACGGTCCGCGACTTGCCGCTGCGCGAGCACATCGACACGCCCGTGCGCGAGCAGATGATCGTCGAGCTCTACTCCAAGTAATGCGCTGCGCCGCTCAGTCGAGGCGGTGCGCGACTCATCCAAACAACCCCGGGCCGCCCCCGGGGGTCGACTTCGAAATCCGAGGAGAAACATATGTTGGTCATCCAACGTCCGACGGTCGAAGCGCTAGGCGAGGCGGAAGGCGATCGGCAACGGTTCGCCATCGGTCCACTAGAGCCCGGCTTCGGTCACACGCTTGGTAACTCACTGCGGCGCACGCTGCTGTCGAGCATCCCCGGCGCCGCCGTCACGCAAGTGCGTTTCGACGATGCGCTACACGAATTCGACACCATCGCCGGTGTCAGCGAAGACGTCACCGACGTCATCCTCAACATCAAAGATCTCGTGATCCGCTGTCACGCCGACGATCCCATCACGCTTCGTCTCGACGTGCGCGGTCCCGCCGATGTCACGGCAGCTGCGTTGCAGCGTCACTCCGACATCGAGATCCTCAACGAAGATCTGCACCTCGCGTCGTTGAACTCCAAGGGTCGCCTCGCCGCCGACGTCACCATTCAGCGCGGCCGCGGCTACCTGTCGGGCGATCGAGCCTCGACGGCCACGATCGGTGTGATCCCCGTCGATGCCATCTTCTCGCCGGTGCGCCGCGTCACGTTCACGATCGAGCCGACGCGCGTCGAGCAGTCGACCGACTTCGACCGTCTCATCCTCGACATCGAGACCGACGGTTCGATCACGCCTCGCGACGCATTGGCTTCGGCCGGTGCGACGTTGCGGGCACTGGTGCAACTCGTCGAAGAGATGAGCGATCAACCGCTCGGCCTCGAGCTCGGCGAGGTCGCCGGCGGCGTCTCTGGTTCGCCTGATCTCGACCTGCCGATCGAAGATCTCGAATTGTCCGAACGGCCCCGCAACTGTCTCAAGCGCGCGCAGATCAACACGGTCGGCGAGCTGTTGCAAAAGACCGAGGACGACCTGTTGGCCATCACCAACTTCGGTCAGAAGTCCCTCGATGAAGTCATCGCAAAGCTCGACGAGCGCGGCCTTCGCCTGCGCACGCGCGACTGAGCGAGGCGACTACCACAATGCCAGCTACTCCAAAGCAAGGCCGTCGTTTCGGCGGCGACGCCAAGATCCAGAAGTCGATGATGGCCAACCTGGTCGCATCGCTGATCGCGGCCGAAGCAATCATCACCACCGAGGCCAAGGCCAAGGCGCTACGTCCCGTAGCCGAAAAGATGATCACCAAGGCCAAGAAGGGCGGCCTGCACAACCATCGTCAGGTTGTGTCGTTCCTTCGCGACAAAGAGATGACGGCCAAGCTGTTCGAAGAGATCGGCCCGCGCTACGCGGAACGACCGGGCGGCTATACCCGCATCCTCAAGCTCGGCCCGCGCCAGGGTGACAACGCGCCGATGGCACGGATCGAACTCGTCTGACCGTTTGATCGGCCAACCGCCGGTGGTGCGGGTGCGGGTTCGCATGACCGTGGCGTACGACGGCGCCCCGTTCCACGGCTTTGCCGAGAACGAGGGTGTCGTCACCGTCGCGGGTGCGCTGCGCCCTGCGATCGAGCGCGTACTCGGGCATTCGATCACGTTGGGCATCGCCGGACGCACCGACACCGGTGTGCACGCGTGGGGCCAAGTGGTGACCTTCGACGCTGACCCGGCGCGCCTCGACCTCGTGGTGATGCAGCGTGCGCTCAATTCGCTGTGCCGTCCGTCGATCGCAGTGCGCGACCTGGCCATCGCGGAGCCCGACTTCCACGCCCGGTTCTCGGCCACCGCGCGCGTCTACCGCTACCGCGTGTACACCGAGTCGACCCCGAACCCGTTCGTCCGGGCGACCAGTTGGCACGTGCCGCAACCCCTCGACCTGGCGGCGCTGCGCAATGCCACCATCCCCTTCGTGGGCACCCACGATTTCACCTCGTTCTGCAAACGCACGAGGACGGTGCGCCCGCCGACCAGAGAGGTGTCGTTCGTGCGGGCCGTGCGCCGGGCCCAGTGGTCGGAGGCGGGCGAGGGGATGCTGGTCTTCGAGATCGAGGCCCGATCATTCGGTCGGCAAATGGTGCGCAGCATCGTGGGCACCCTGGTGGATGTCGGCCTGGGGCGCCGGCGGGCCAGCGAAGTGCCGGCCATCATCGCGGCCCGCGACCGCAACGCTGCGGGCACGGTGGCCCCTCCGCACGGGCTGATCCTGTGGTTGGTGCGATTTTGAGGGCCTTGGCTTCCCGCTCTGAAAGAGGCCGCTCGGGCCTCGCCACTGAGCATTTTCCTGATCGCGAAGGCCGTGTGTTTGCTGTTCGCAGCATCGGGCCCTAGCCTGGTCCATCGGCCTTCGCGGCGGCGCGTGTCGGCGTGTCCGAGGCCTCGATTCGAAACGTAGAGGAGCACTTCCGTGCCCACCCATTCCGTCAAAGCGAGCGAGATCGAGCGCGCCTGGCACGTCGTCGATGCCGAGGGCATGGTCCTCGGTCGTCTCGCCACCGAGGTTGCCCGCATCCTGCGGGGCAAGCACAAGCCGACGTTCACGCCCCATCTCGACGTCGGTGACCACGTGATCATCATCAACGCGTCCAAGGTCGTGCTGACGTCGGACAAGGCCTCCAAGAAGGTCATCTACCGCCACTCGGGCTTCCCGGGCGGTTTGCGCGAAACCCTGTACGGCGATGCACTGGCCAAGAAGCCGGCCGAAGCGGTGCGCCGCACCGTCAAGGGCATGCTGCCGCACAACCGTCTCGGCCGTCAGCAGATCTCCAAGCTCAAGGTCTATGCGGGGCCCGAGCATCCCCACACTGCGCAACGCCCGCAGACGTTGTCGATCGAACACGCCCGCGCCAAGTCCGCCTGAAAGCAGTAAAGGTCCTCTCGATGTCCAAACCCCTCGTCCAATCCACCGGTCGCCGCAAGACGGCGGTGGCCCGGGTGCGCGTTCGCACCGGTAGCGGCAAGATCGTCATCAACGGGCGCGAGCTTGGTGATTTCTTCCCGTCGCAGGTGCATCAGATGCACCTCTCCGAGCCGCTGCGCATCACCGAGACGGCCGAGGTGTACGACGTCGATGCCACCGTCGATGGTGGGGGCATGAGCGGGCAGGCCGGCGCGCTGCGCTTGGGCATTGCTCGCGCACTGGTCGTTCTCGATGCCGACGCGCGTGAAGCGCTCAAGAAGAACGGCATGTTGACCCGCGATCCTCGCAAGAAGGAATCCAAGAAGTACGGGTTGAAGAAGGCGCGTAAGGCGCCGCAGTACTCCAAGCGCTGATCTTGCCGCTTCGGCGCCAATGATCCCGCGATTCGGCACCGATGGCTGGCGAGGTCGCGCGTACGACGAGCTGACCGTCGACTTCGTTCGCCTATTGGGCGAAGTCTCGGCGACGGTGCTCGGAGGCGACACGTTTCTCGTCGGTCGCGACACGCGAGCGTCGGGTGCCGATCTCGAGCAGGCGTTCGCCGATGGCCTCGCCCGCCAAGACGTACGGGCCAAGTCGTTGCACGTGACACCGACACCCGCCGTCGCGTGGCTGTCGGCGGCCGACGGCATTGCCGCGGCGATGATCTCGGCGTCGCACAACCCCTATTACGACAACGGGATCAAACTGTTCGCGCCGGGCGGCGCGAAGCTGAGCGACGTCACGCAGAACCGCATCCAAGCCGAGTTGGATCGCCGCGGAGCAACCCCTGCTCCCGCGGCCGCTGCCACGATCATCGACTGCCGTGACGAACTCGCCCGCTACCGCCGCGCGGTGATCGATTCACTCGAAGGACGCGACCTACGCGGCCTACGTCTGGTGATCGACTGCGCCAACGGTTCGAACTACGAGATCGCGCCGGCAGTGTTGGCCGCCGTCGGCGCCGAGGTCGAGGTCATCCACGACGCCCCCGACGGACACAACATCAACGATCACTGCGGGTCGACGCATCCCGAAGACCTGCAGCGACTGGTCGTCGAGCACGAGGCCGACATCGGCCTGGCCTTCGACGGCGATGCCGACCGCGTGCTCGCGGTCGATCATCGGGGCCAACTCATCGACGGTGATCACATCATCGCGATCTGCGCCATCGATCGGCATGCAAGGGGCGCGCTCGTCCGCAACGCGGTCGCAGTGACGGTCATGAGCAACCTCGGGTTCCGCTTGTCCATGCAGGCGCGCGGCATCGAGGTCATCGAGACCCCGGTTGGGGATCGCTACGTCCTCGAGGCACTCGAGCGTGAAGGGGCGACCTTCGGCGGCGAGCAGTCGGGCCACATCATCTTCTCTGATCTCGCAACCACCGGCGACGGGCTGTTGACGGCGGTCCAGCTGCTCGACGTCGTGTCCCGGTCCGGACGCCCCCTGGCTGATCTCTCGGCCGAGTCGATGACAAGGTTGCCGCAAGTTCTGCGCAATGTTCGGGTCCCGGCGCCGGTGGCCGACCTCGCGGCCCGCATCGGTCCCGCGGTCGCCCGCATCGAAGCCACGCTGGCCGGCCGGGGCAGAGTGCTCATCCGCCCCTCGGGCACCGAGCCCCTGGTGCGGGTGATGGTCGAGGCACCATCGCAGCACGAGGCCGCCGCATTCGCCGAGGAGCTGGCCGAAGTGGTCACGGCCCTCGCCACCGAATGAGGTCATGTGCCCTGCCGGGCCCGGTGCGGGCTCCTTACACTGCTCTGATGGACCCGCAAAGGAGTCTCTGAGTGTGCGGCATCATTGCCATCGTCCGGCGAGTTTCCGACCGCCGCCCGCCCGAAGCCGCCGAGATCACCGCGCTGGTGACGCCGTGGGCGTCGCGTCTGCGAGCGGTGGCCGACGACCATCAGTTGCTGGGGGCCCTGCGCCTCGCCGGTGACGATCTGCTCGCCGCCAACCAGCTGTTGCTCGGCGTGCCGGGCGTCGTGTGCTTACTCGGGTCGCGCGAACTCCCGCCGACGCTGTTCGCGGCCATGGGTGCGATCACCGATGCGATCAACGAGATCGAGTCACATCTCGAGACCCGGTCGACCTTGTCGTCGACCGAACTCGAACCGGTCAACGCCGCGATGGTGCGCGTCAAGGACGCAACGTGGGCGATCGAGCGCGATCGGTTGCGTACCGCGCCTGCAGTCGATGCGCTTGCGGGTCGTGGCGCCGGCATGGCCGCGCTCGGCGCGTACCTGTCGATTCAACAGACGTTGGCCGCGGTCGATCGACTCGAAGTCCGTGGGCGCGATTCCGCCGGCCTGCACGTCTTGGTCACCGATCACGACCTGAGAATCGATGACCCTTCGGTCGCCGCCGAGATCGCCACTCGCGGCGCCGACACGCTGTTTCGCAACGGCTCGGTTCGCGTCGGATACCGCTCCGACGGTTCCACGTTCATCTCGTTCGTCTACAAGGCGGCCGCCGAGATCGGTGAACTCGGCGACAACACCGCGGTGCTCCGCGCCATGGTCACCGGCGACCACTTGCTGCGCGCGGCGTTGGCCGCCGGCACGGCCAAAGCGATGGTGCTCGGGCACACGCGTTGGGCGAGCGTCGGCATCGTCTCCGAAGCCAACGCGCATCCGTTGAACGGCGAACAGGTCGGCGGCGGCGACGAGCCCTACGTCGTGGCGGCGCTCAACGGTGACGTAGACAACTATGCGGACCTCATCGCCACCGAGGCGTTGCGCATCCAAACCGAGATCACTACCGACGCCAAAGTGATTCCGTCGTTGATGGCGCGTCACTTGGCCATCGGCGAGCGTCCCATCGACGCGTTCCGCAACACGGTTGCCGCGTTCGAAGGTTCCGTCGCGATCGCTGCGTGCACCGCCGAGGCCCCCGACCGCATCCAGCTCGCGTTGCGCGGCAGCGGCCAGGCGCTCTACATCGGGCTGGCCGACGACGCGTTCATCGTGGCCTCCGAGCCCTACGGCGTCGTCGAGGACACGGCCATCTATCTGCGCATGGACGGCGAGACGCCGGGCAATCCCGAAAACCCACAGACGAGCCGAGGCCAGATCGTCGAGCTCGACACGGCGGGCGCCGGTTCGATCGAGGGCATCACGCGGCAGTCCTACGACGGCACGCTCCTGCCGGTCACCGCCCACGAGTTGGTGACGGCGCCGATCACCACCCGCGACATCGACCGCGGCGACTTCCCGCACTTCCTTCTCAAAGAGATCACCGAGTCACCGTCGTCGTTCCGCAAGACGTTGCGAGGCAAGCTGCTCGAGCGCGATGGCGTGATGGAGGTCGTGCTCGGTCCCGAGACGATCTCCGACGAGCTCAAGATCCGCCTCGCGGCACACAAGATCACGCGCATCATCGTCACCGGTCAGGGCACGGCCGCCGTCGCCGGCAACGCGGTCGCGCTGGCCATCGAATCCGAATTGGGCAGCGACTCGCCGGTGCGGGTCACCTCCATGCCGGCGACCGAGCTCTCGGGTTTCGCACTGCGTCCCGACATGGTCGACACGCTCGTCGTGGCCATCAGCCAGTCGGGCACCACTACCGACACCAACCGCACGGTCGATCTCGTGCGTTCACGCGGCGCCATCGTGATTGCCATCGTCAACCGGCGGAACAGCGACCTCTGCGACAAATCCGACGGCGTCCTCTATACGTCCGACGGCCGCGACGTAGAGATGAGCGTGGCGTCGACCAAGGCGTTCTATTCCCAGGTCGCGGCAGGCTTCCTGTTGGCGGTCGCCATCGCCGACGGCATGGGCGAAGTCAGCGGCGAGCGGCAGGCGTTGTTGCGTTCGTTGCGTGAGTTGCCGAAAGCAATGGAGCAGACCCTCGCGACGCGCCGCGCCATCGGCGAGGCCGCGCAGCGGTTCGCGCCCAGCCGTCGCTACTGGGCGGTCGTCGGCAACGGCGCCAACTACATCGCGGCCAAAGAGATTCGCATCAAGCTCTCCGAGCTCTGCTACAAGTCGATCGCCCACGACGCGACCGAGGACAAGAAGCACATCGACTTGTCGTCCGAGCCGATGATCCTCGTGTGCGCCGCCGGGTTGGTGGGCTCGACCGCCGACGATGTCGCCAAAGAGGTCGCGATCTACCGCGCGCACAAGGCCGCTCCCGTCGTGATCGCAAGCGAAGGCGAAACGCGGTTCTCGGCTGCGCTCGATCTCATCACGGTTCCCGTCGTCCACCCTCGCTTGGCCTTCGTGCTGTCGACGGTCGCCGGGCACCTCTTCGGATACGAAGCGGCACGCGCCATCGACGCGCAAGCCCGTCCGTTGCGCGAGATGCGAGCCGCCATCGAGCGGGCATCCGCGGCGGGCAACATCGAATCCGCCGAAGACCTGTTGTCCGATCTGCAGCCGCTCTTCCAGCGCGCCGCGGGTCAGTTCCTCGACGGTTTGCGGGCCAGCGCCTACAACGGCCATCTCGATGCGAGCACGGCGGTGCGTCTCACCGCGGTCCTTCGCTACGCGTTGGGGTTGATCCCGCTCGACTCCTATCAACTCGAGTTGGGCAAGATCGGCACGCCGAGCGTCGTGCTCGAAGATCTCGCCCAGGCACTGGCCTACGCCATCGACGAGCTCACGCGCCCGATCGACGCCATCAAGCATCAGGCAAAGACCGTCACGGTGGGCATCTCCCGCGCCGACGAGACGTTGCTGCAATCGCTGTTGGTCAAAGCGGTGCTGGCCGCCGGCACACCACGCGAACGGCTCACCTACCGCACGCTGCGCACGCTCGGTGCGCTCGACCCGGCAATCGAAGCCGTGCTCGGCTACACCCGCTACGCCGTCGACAACGTCGACGACGAAGGCGCGGAAGCCAGCGCGTTCATCGTCGACCGCGGCGGCATCTCGTTGGGCATCCGGTCGCGCATCGAGCGCGATCCGCGCTTGGTCGGTACCAAGCACCGGGTCGCGGTCGAGCGTCTCGTGCTCGTCAACCGCGGCTTCGACGGCCGCTCGGTGATCATCGTGCCCGAGGTCAAGGACAATCACACGACAGGCATCTTGTTGCTGCAAGTCAAGTTCCACGAGCGCCTGCCGGCACCAGTGATCCGTGGCGTGCTCACGGGATACCGCAACCGCTACTCCGCCATACGCGACTACGTGACCGAGACCGAACCGACCTTCCGCGAAGATCTGCTGGGCACGATGAACGCCATCGACTTGTTGGTGTCGCCGGTGGCCGAACTCGCGGAGTCGTGGCGCTCGTCCAAGAGCTGACCCCGTGATCGGCATCGGCAACGATCTGGTCGACATCGAACGATTTCGCCGAGCGCTCGAACGCACCCCGCGGTTGCGGGAGCGTCTGTTCACCGAAGCCGAACGCAGCTACGCCGACGCGCGGGCAGATCCCACCGAACGCTACGCCGTGCGATTCGCCGCCAAAGAGGCCGTGATGAAAGCGCTCGGTGTCGGGCTGGGCGAGATTCAGCTGCGCGACATCGAAGTGCAGCGCGCCGACAGCGGAGCGCCCCACATCGTGCTGCACGGCACCGCAGCCGCGCTCGCGACCAGCCGCGGCGTACAACGGTGGCTGGTCACGCTCAGTCACAGCGAGACCGTCGCGCAAGCTATCGTCATCGCGCTGTGATCCCGATCGTCACGCCCGACGAGATGGCGGCGATCGATGCCGCGGCAACCGAGCCCGTCGAGGTCTTGATCGAACGCGCCGGTGCCGCTGTCGCCCGGCAGGCGATCGCGCTTCTCGGGGGCGTCTATGGCCGGTCGGTCGCAGTGGTCGAAGGCGCCGGCAACAACGGCAACGACGGCAGGGTCGCAGCGCGGCGCTTGCGATCGCGCGGTGCACGCGTGATCGAGATCGCCGCGACGGCGGCACCGGCCCAGCTTCCCGAGGTCGATCTCGTCATCGATGCCGCCTACGGCACCGGGCTCAAGCGTCCCTACGACGCGCCGGCGCGTGTAGGCGCGCCGCTCGTGCTGGCGGTCGACATCCCGAGTGGTGTCGACGGTGCAACGGGCGAGGTGCGAGGGACACCGATGCCGGCCGATCTGACGGTCACGTTCGCGGCGTTGAAACCAGGTCTGTTGTTCCAACCAGCGCGTGCACTCTGTGGCGAGATCGTGATTGCCGATATCGGCCTCGATGTGTCTCGCGCGCAGGCGCATCTGGTCGCGGTCGGCGACGTTGTCGCCGCGTTGCCACCGCGCGATCCGACGACGCACAAATGGCGCCGGGCCACCTGGGTGATCGGCGGTTCGCCGGGTATGACGGGCGCACCCCAACTCGCCGCCATGGGTGCCGCGCGGGCCGGTGCGGGCTATATCCGCATCTCGGTGCCGGGCGATGCGCATGCAGTCGGGCTGACACCGATCGAAGCGGTGCAGGTGTCGGTTGGTCTCGATCTCGTGATCGACCCCGACGAGGTCGGTCGCGTGCAATCGATGATCATCGGACCCGGCCTGGGTCGCTCGCCGGCGTTGACCGAAGCCGTATGCCGTTGTGTTGCGACACTCGACGTGGCGCTCGTCGTCGACGGTGATGCTCTGGTCGCGCTGGGTGCGCGCGTGGGCGAAATCGTTCGGCCACGCGCGCGGCCAACCGTTCTCACACCGCACGACGGTGAGTACCGCGCTCTGATGGGCTTCGCTCCCGGCGCCGACCGCATCGACGCGGCCCGCGCGCTTGCCCGCGAGAGTGGTGCGGTCGTCTTGTTGAAAGGGCCGACCACCGTTGTCGCCGACGAACATGGTGCGGCGTTGGTCGTGCTCGGGGGCGACGCGCGCCTCGCCACGGCCGGCACCGGCGATGTCTTGTCGGGCATCATCGGTGCGTTGCTCGCGCAGGGTGTCGATGCGCTCGCGGCGGCCGGAGTCGGTGCGTACCTGCATGGCGCGGCGGCGATGAGTTGCCCGCCGTTCGGCATGATCGCCGGTGACGTCGCGCATGCCCTGCCCGCAGTCCTGTCGCGGCTCCTCGGCGACGGCGCTTCCGCGTGACGCGCCCCACGCGGGTCGAGGTCGATGCCGACGCCATCGCGCACAACGTCGCGTTCGTCGCCGATGTCGTCGCACCGAGCGCGGTGTGTGCGGTGGTCAAAGCCGATGGCTACGGCCATGGCGCCGACCGCGCGGCCCGCGCCGCGTTGCGTGGTGGCGCGTCGTGGTTGGCGGTGGCCTTGGTCGAAGAGGCCGCGCACCTGCGCGACGCGGGCATCGACGCGCCGATCCTGGTGTTGAGTGAGTGCCGTCCCGAGGCGATGCGCCGGGCCCGTGACCTCGATCTGCGCATGACCCTCTACAGCGCCGAAGGCATCGCGGCCGCGGCAACCACCTCGACGAGTGGTGCGAGTCCGTGGCCGGTGCACCTCAAGGTGGACACCGGCATGCACCGCGTCGGTGCGTCGCCCGATGAGATCGTGGCGCGCGCGTGCGCCATCGTCGACGCGCCCGGCCTCGAGTTGGAGGCGCTGTGGACCCATTGCGCGGTTGCCGACGACCGCGACAGTTCGTTCACGGCGACGCAACTCGATCGCTTCGAAGCAGCGGTCGCGGCGCTCGACGCCAAAGGAATGCGTCCCGCGATGCTGCACGCGGGCAACAGCGCGGTTGCGTTGCTGCACCCTCGGGGGCGCTACGACATGGTGCGCCTCGGTATCTCGATGTACGGATGCCCTCCTGCCTCACACCACCGAGACCTCGCTCGTTCGCTGCGTCCGGCGTTGCGCCTCGTGTCGCGCGTGTCGCATGTGCAAGTCGTGGCGCCGGGCGAAGGCGTGTCCTACGGTCATCGCTGGCGTGCCGATCGGGCGACCACGGTCGCTACGGTGCCCATCGGGTACGCCGACGGCGTGCGCCGCGATCTAGGGCTCGTGGGGGGCAGCGTGCTCATCGGCGGGATCCGCCGTCGCATCATCGGTGTCGTCACTATGGATCAACTGATGGTCGACTGTGCCTCGGCGCCGGTCGCGGTCGACGACGAAGTCGTGCTGATCGGGGCGCAAGGGAGTGACGCGATCACCGCGGACGAGATCGCGGATCGGTTGGGCACGATCAGCTACGAGGTGCTGTGCGATATCGGGGTCCGCGTCCCCCGGCACCAGCAGGGAGGGCCCGAGCGGCCCTCGACAGAGCGGGAAGAAGGAGCCCTATGAAGCTCGGCATCGACGGTGTGCAGGTAGGGCACTGGACCGACGAATTCCATCAGACCGGTTGCACTGTGGTTCTGCTGCCCGAGGGGACGATCGGCTCGGGCGAAGTTCGCGGTGGGGCGCCGGCGACGCGCGAGTTCGCGCTACTCGATCCGACGAGATTGGTACAGCAACTCGACGCCGTGGTGTTGACGGGTGGATCGGCGTTCGGGCTCGCGAGCGCCGACGGGGTCGTCGACTTCTGCGCCGAACACGACCGTGGTTTTCCGACACCGGCCGCGAAGGTTCCCATCGTGGTTGCGATGGCGATCTACGACCTCGCGACGGGTGATCCGCTGGTACGTCCCTCGGCGCGTGAAGGTCGGCTCGCGGCGATCGCGGCGCGCGACGACAATTGCGAGATCGGCCGCATCGGCGCGGGCACGGGCGCAACCGCCGGCAAGTGGCGCGGTCGTGAACACGCGATACCGGCCGGGCTGGGTGTCGCGTCAGTGCGTCGCGACGAACTCGTCGTCGCCGCCGTCGTTGCCGTGAATCCTGCGGGCGACATCGACGACGGCGTGGCGGCCGCGGCGATTGCGAGCGGAACGTTCTCGTGGCCCGAACCGGCCGAACCATTGGCGCCGACCGAGAACACCACGATCGGCGTGATCATCACCAACGCCCGTGTCGACAAAGTGGGTTGCCAACTGGTCGCCCAGAGCGGCCACGACGGTCTCGCACGGGCATTGTTCCCCGCGCACACCAGAGGCGACGGCGACGCGCTGGTTGTCGCGGCAACGCAAGGTATCGACGCCACTGTCGACGTGGTGCGCATCCTCGCCGTGGTCGCAGTCGAACAAGCCGTGCGGTCGGTTCAGACGCGGTAGCCACCGTCGACGTTGATCATCTGCCCGGTGATGCCCGCGCCATCGGGCGACGCGAGCAACACTGCCATCGGTGCGAGCTCTTCGGGCTCGAGGATGCGGTGTTGCAAGCTGTCGGACTTGGCCACTTCTTGTGCTTCGTCGACCGACACGCCCCGACCCTTCGCGATGCGATCCCAATCGATCAGCGTGGTGTTGGTCCAGCCGGGACTCAAGAGATTCACCGTGATGCTGTCACGTCCCGTTGTCGCCGCCAGGGAGCGCGTGAGTCCTACGAGCGCGTGCTTCGCCGTGGTGTAGGCAACGGTGCTCGACGCGTGGCGCGCCGAACCCGAACCGATGTTGATGATGCGCCCGTACCCGGCCACTCGCATGTGCGGCAGAGCTTCGGTGGACGTCCAAAAGGCCGACGTGAGATTGAACGCCAAGGTCTTCTCGAAAGCCTCGTCGTCGCCGCTGTACGGATCGTGGTTGCCGGCGATCGATCCACCGGCGTTGTTGACCAGGATGTCGATGCGGCCGAAGTCGGCGACGGCGGTCTGCACACCCAGCCGCGCACTCTGCCGATCGGTGGCATCGGCCACAACGGCTCGACCGTCGGCTCCCGCCGCGCGCGCGGCGGCCACCACTGCCTCGAGATCGGTGCTGGTGCGCGACGAAACGACGATGGTTGCGCCTTCGTTGGCGAACGCCAGCGCTATCGCCCGCCCGATGCCGCGTCCTCCGCCGGTCACGACCGCGACACGACCATCGAGCTTTCCCATGTGCCAAACCACCCGCTCTGAAGGGCCGCTCGGGCCCGCGTCCCGCGGGTCCATCACCTTCGACCGCTAGCATCGCACCGACGTGATCCAGCTCACCACTTCGTCAGCCCGCGAAACGCGAGAGGTAGCGTCCACCATCGCCGCGCTCGTCGAGCAGGGTGACCTCGTGTTGCTGGTCGGCGAGCTAGGTGCCGGCAAGACCACCTTCGCCCAAGGGTTCGGTCAGGCGCTGGGCATCACCGACCCGATCACGAGCCCGACGTTCACACTTGCCCGCGAGTATGAGGGCGAGCGCATCACGATGCATCATCTCGATGTGTATCGGCTCGAACAGATCGATGAGGTGCTCGACCTCGCATTGCCCGAGTTGCTCGACGGGGCGTCGGTGACCTTGATCGAATGGGGCGACGCCATCATCCCCGCGTTGCCCGCCGAATACCTCGAAGTTCGCCTCGAATACGGTGACGACGACGACGAGCGTGTGATCAGCGTTCGCTTGGTCGGCAGTCGATGGCTCGAGCGCGAGCACCAGTTGACGCGCTCGCTCGACGGAATTCAGCACTGATGTTGATCCTCGGAATCGAGAGTGCGAGCGCGCAAGTCGGCTGTGCCATCGGTGGGCACGAAGGCGTACTGGCGTCGATCCATTCGAGCAGGGGCAAGCGCCATGCAGAGGTGCTGACACCTCAGATCGACATCGTGCGGCGCCAAGCGCGCATCGAGCTCGACGAAATCAGTCTCGTCGCGGTCGACATCGGGCCTGGGCTCTACACCGGGCTGCGAGTCGGTATCGCATCGGCGTTGGCCATCGCGTACGCGCGGTCGTTGCCCATGATCGGCGTCCCCAGCCTCGACCTACTCGCGTTTCCCGTGCGATTCACCAACAAGTTGATCGTCACTGTGATGGACGCCCGCAGAGGCGAGGTCTTCAGTGCGTGCTATCGCACGGTGCCGGGCGGTGTGCAGCGGGTGCGCGAATACCACGTAGGCACTCCTGACGAACTCGCGAACGAACTGATGGCTGCCGGCGAGGATCTACTTCTTGTGGGCGACGGCGCGCTGCGCTATCGCGACAGCTTTCGCGGCCTCAGCAAAGTCGAGTTGGCCGATCACGGATTCGCGTTCCCGACCGCGTCGTCGCTCGTGCAATTGGCGCACGCGCAAGCCCTACGGGAGCAGTTCGTGCAGCCGAGCGAGATCCGGCCGCTCTATCTGCGATTGCCCGATATCGATATCGGTTGGACCACCCGCGACGGTCGGACCAGTGGATGATGGCCGCGACGGTAACCATCGCGCCCATGCGGCACTGGCACCTGCGCGATGTCCATGCGATCGATACCAAGGTGTACCCCCGGCCGTGGTCGTTGGCGTTGTGGCGCCAAGAGATCGCGATGCTCGACACGCGTCACTACATCGTTGCCGAGGACGGCGGCTCGGTCGTCGGGCACGCTGGCATCATGTACGTGATGAACGAAGGACACGTGACGACCGTTGCCGTCGATCCGCTATGGCAAGGCCGTCGCATTGCAACGCGGCTCATGTCGGCGCTGTGTCACCATGCCCGCACGCGTAAGACGTCGGCGCTGACGCTCGAGGTGCGGGTCAGCAACGAACGGGCCATCGCGCTGTATCGCCGCTTTGGCTTCGCCCCCGCCGGTGTGCGCAAGAACTACTACTCAGAGATCAACGAAGACGCCTTGATCATGTGGGCCCACGACATCGATCAACCGGCGTTCGTCGCTCGCCTCCAGGCCATCGACGACGACGTCGACGACACCGGCGGCATCGACCGGACCGCAGGAGACGATTGAGCGTGCGCATTCTCGGTATCGAGACCTCGTGTGACGAGACCGCGGCCGCGGTCGTGGTCGATGGCACGCAGGTCGTGTCGTCAGTGGTCTCGAGTCAGGTCGATCTCCACGCTCGCTACGGCGGGGTTGTTCCCGAGGTCGCCAGTCGGGCGCACGTCGAGATGCTCATGCCGGTTGTCGCGCAGGCACTCGTCGAGGCCGGCGTGAACGGTACCGACATCGACGCGGTCGCGGCGACGGTCGGCCCTGGTCTCATCGGGTCGCTCCTTGTCGGTGTCAGCGCGGCCAAATCGTTGTCGTTGGTGTGGGATGTGCCGTTCGTCGCGGTGAATCACCTCGAGGCGCACCTCTACGCCGCGTTCCTCGAAGAACCGATGATCGAACTGCCCCTCGTCGTGATTTTGGTATCGGGTGGGCACACCATGTTGGTGTCGATGGAAGGTCATGGTCAGTATCGACTGCTGGGCCAGACGCTCGACGACGCCGCGGGCGAGGCCTTCGACAAGGTGGCGCGGTTCCTCGACCTCGGCTACCCGGGCGGCCCCTTGATCGATCGACTAGCCCTCGACGGCGACCCTCGCTCGATCGCGTTCCCGCGGCCGATGCTCAACGACGGGCTCGACTTCTCGTTCTCCGGTCTCAAGACGGCGGTCGTCAACTATGTGCGCAAGCACCCCGATGTGGGTGCGGCCGATGTCGCGGCCTCGTTCCAGCAAGCGGTGGTCGACGTGCTCGTCACCAAGGCGCGCCGCGCCGCCATCCAGATAGGTGCCCGAGGCATCTGCCTCGCGGGTGGCGTCGCGGCGAATTCGCAACTGAGAATGCGGGTGCTCGACGTGTGCCAGGAAGACTCGTTGCACGCGTTCATCCCGAGTCGTTCGATGTGCACCGACAATGCGGCGATGATCGCGGCGGCCGGTTACTACTGCTGGCAGCGAGACGGCGCGTCGCCGATCGACACCGGTGCCGATCCCAACTTGCGACTGTCTGTGCTCTAGGCCCCAGCGGGACGCCAGCGGCGGCACTGAGCCGCACGCTCAGAGCGGGTCGGTCGTGGTCGTTCCGTCGCGGGCCACGGTGTCGGTCCAGTCGGTGCCGTCCCACCATCGGTGGTCGAATCGGCCCGCGGGGTCGGGGAACCAACCCGGTCCCGGCGCGGTTGCCGCATTGGTCATCACAAACGAAGGGGCGCCGGTCGAGGAGCGCAGGTTGTAGCGGTCGGCGTAGCTCTCTTGGCGAGACACCAGCGCCCGCAACGTGACGCCTCCGAAGATCGCGGCGACGCCGGCCAACAAAGTGCCGGCCACGAACCACCGCAGGTCGCCGTCGACCAGATCTTGCGCGACCTCGACGAGGTCACTCTCACCGGAGAGCTTGCCGATGGCCGAGAACATCGCGGCCGCGACATCGCCGCCGCCGATGAGGCCGACGAACGCGGCGCCGAGCGCCAACCCCCACCAGACATTGACCATGCTCGACGGCCGCGCGGTCTTCCACTCGGGACTTGTCGGCGGGTGTTCCTGATCGCTGCCTTTCCACTTCTCGTTCATGAAGAGCCAGGGAATGACGTAGTTGAGAAAGGGGATGATCACGCCCACGATCGCCCATACAGGCCCGAACTTCGTCTGGGGGCGTCCGATCGTCTCGTGGTTGCGGGCCATCCGCCACAGCAACACGATCCACACGATCATGTTCGCCACGCTGATCACACTCGGGATGCTGACGATCAAGAAGTAGTGCCGCGTGGCGTCGGACAACTCTTGGGCGGTGATCGCCGCGTCGTCGAAGGCGTCGACGCGGCCGCGCAACCACAACAGTGCGAGGACTTGTGGGATCGCACCCAGCGCGGTGGCCACATGGAGCGCGATGGACGCGTTGACCAGGCCGCGGTTGTGGCGCCATGCACCGGGGAAGTAGGGGATGTACGTCGGATACGCCACGCCCTCACTTTCGCAGAGCGGGCAGTAACGTGCCGGGTCATGGACGTCTCCGAAGCGCTGTACACGACCCGCGCCATGCGCCGGGTCAAGACCGATCCCATCCCCGTCGAGGTGCAAAAGAAGATCCTCGATGCGGCGATCCGGGCCCCCTCCGGCGGCAACCAGCAGAACTGGCGGTTCATGCTGGTGGACTCACCGGAGGTCAAGGCGAAGATCGGCCCGGTCTATCGCGAGTGCCTCGGCAACCTCTGGAAGACGTACTACGCGCCGCTGATCGCGGCAGCCGCGGCGGATCCGGACAACCCGGACTCGCAGCAATTCGTGCGGGTGCGCCACTCGGCGCAGCACCTCGCGGATCACTTCGAGGAGTACCCGCTGATGTTGTTCGCCTTCAGCCAGGGCGACGGTTCGGGCAGTTCGATCTTTCCCGCGGTCTGGAACGCCCAGTTGGCCGCGCGCGCCGAGGGCGTCGGGTCGGCGTTGACCAGCGTGTTGATGTTCGCCAAGGACGCCGTACTGCCGGCGCTCGGCGTCCCCGCCGACGGCGGCTGGATCATGAACTGTTGCGTCACCTTCGGCTACCCGACCGGCAAGTGGGGGGTGGCGGCGCGCCGCCCCGTCCACGAGGTGAGCTACCACAACCAGTGGGGTGAGCCGCTGCCGTTCACCATCCCCGCCCCCCTCTGGCCCTGACCCAACCGTCGGTTTCGCGGTCATTGGACCATTAGCACTCGGGAGTTGCGATTGCTAACGACGCCCCATAGTCTTGGCACTCGCCAATCGAGACTGCTAACCGGCCCGCGGAGGGCCTGCCCCATGGAGGCGAGTGCATGAAGCTGCAACCCCTCGAAGACCGCATTGTGGTGCGGCCGAGCAAGTCAGAGGAGACCACCGCCAGCGGTTTGGTCATCCCGGACACAGCGAAAGAAAAGCCCCAACAGGGCGAGGTTCTGGCCGCAGGCCCGGGCCGCCGTTCTGACCAGACCGGCGAGGTGATCCCCCTCGGCATCAGCGTCGGCGACAAAGTCGTCTATTCCAAGTACGGCGGCACCGAGATCACGATCGACGGCGAAGATCTCTTGATCTTGTCGTCACGCGACGTGCTCGCCATCGCGAAGTGAGCTGCTGATGTCGAAACTCCTGAAGTTCGATGAGGACGCGCGCCGTCGCCTCGAAGCCGGGGTCAACAAGTTGGCCGACGCGGTCAAGGTGACACTCGGGCCCAAGGGTCGCAACGTGGTCCTCGACAAGAAGTTCGGTGCGCCCACCATCACCAACGACGGTGTGTCCATCGCCAAAGAGGTCGAGCTCGAAGATCCCTTCGAGAACATGGGTGCGCAGCTCGTAAAAGAGGCTGCGGTGGCCAACGAACCTTCCGACGACGACGAGCTCGACGGCTGCGAACTCGACTTCGCCGACGCTGCTGTCGACGAGGACACGGTTGCCCTGCTCCCCTTGTTCCCGCTCGGCGAGGACACCCCCGACCTAGAAGCGAAGGCCGCGGAGTGGGCTGAGGTGCTCGGCGATGCGTGACACCGCGATCGCGCAGCGTCTCCGCAACGCTGGCCTCAAGGTTGTCGAGGTCGACGGCTGGCTTACACGCGTGTCCGACAGTTTCGACGCGCGTGGCCTCGTCGATCATCACACCGCTGGCGGTCGCACAGGAAACGCGCCGTCGCTCAACATTTGCATCAACGGCCGTTCCGACCTGCCCGGGCCGCTCTGCAACGTCCTGATCGGCCGCGACGGCACCTGCTACGTCATCGCGGCGGGCCGCGCGAATCACGCCGGCAA
>JBDSMH010000177.1:0-6509 GCA_039915945.1 Acidimicrobiales bacterium
GTTGCGGAGCGCGTGATGCAGGGTGACGTCGCTCTCCCGCATGCCTTTGGATCTTGCCGTGCGGATGAAATCGGCGCGACCGACCTCGAGCATGGTCGTACGGGTGAGCCTGGTCACGATGACCGTCGACACCGACGCCAAGACGATGGCGGGCAGTACGAGGTACTGAAATTGCGATGGCGCGGGGAAGACGCCGAGGTACCACTTGTTGGGCCCGAAGCCCTGCACCGGCAGGCGAGCCCATGCCGGCCAATGGTGTTGGAACGCGTACACGCCGGTGATCTGGGTGATGAGGTACGCGAGCACGAAAACAGGCGTGGCGCTGACGAGGGCTGTGGCCAGCGTGGTGAACGTATCGGCGAAGGAATACTTGCGGACCGCGGCGAGAACACCCACACCGATACCGATCGTCGCTTCGATGAGCATCGCCCAAAAGGCGAGTCGCAAGCTTGTCGGCGCTCGAGTCTTCATCACCTTCGTGACCTCTTCGCCATCGCGATACGAAGTGCCGAAATCGAACGTCGCCACACCTTTGAGGTACCTGCCGTACTGGACGATCACCGGCTTGTCGAAGCCGTATTTCTCGCGGATGTTCTGGATGACCTGTTCGTCGACGGTTCGGTCGGCACCGCCGGCGATCAGATTCGCCGGGTCGTCGGGGAGTAAGAAGAACAAGAAGAAGATCAACGTCATGGTTCCCCACAGCACGAAGAGCAGCTGTAAGAGCCGCCGGATGATGAACGTGCTCATGAGGACCGTCGATTCATTGCCGCACTCGTCGGCCGGTCAGGAACAACAGAGCCGGCCGAGATCGGCCGGCTCTGTCGAAATCCCATTGGACTAGTGACGCTTACTTCTTGATGCCTACCCGCTCCCAGAGAATGATGCCCTGCGGCGGCTGCGCGTAGCCCACCACGTTCTTTGCGTAGACCTGGTCACCGACGTACCAATTGAGCGGCAACGCAGCCATCTTCTCGTTGAGCATGTAGTCCTCGGCCTGCTGGTACAGCACGCCGCGCTTGGTGTCGTCCACCTCGGCTTGGGCCTTGGCGAGGATTTCCTCGAACTTCGCGTCGTTGAACGAGCCGAGGTTGTTGCCCCCGATGCTCGCCTTCGCGTAAAGATCGAACATGAAGTTGCCGTACGTCGGATAGTCGGCGTACCAGCCCGCCCGGCAGAGGTGACAACCGTCTTTCGCCATCGAGCCGAAGTACTTCGCTGAAACCGCGTTGGTCTTGACGTCGAGACCGAGGTCCTTCAAGTTTTGCTGGATGATCGCCACGACGTCGCCGTGGCTCGCGCCGGTGTTGTAGTCGAGGGTGATCGTTTGGGGCTTGTTGCCCGCATCCGTCCATTCCTTCAGCAACGCCTTGGCCTTGGTGAGGTCGAAGGTGCAGTACTTGCAGATGCCCGCCTTGAACCCGGGAATGCCGTTTGGCGTGATGCCGGTGGAGATGGTGCGTACGCCCTCGTACACCTTCTTGTTGATCTGGTCCCGATCAATCGCCATCGAGATCGCTTGGCGCAATTTGATGTTCTTGTCGCCGCCGATGGCGGGGTCGGAGAAACCGAAGTCGAAGTGATACGAACCGAGCTGCGGCTGCTTGGTGGTGTTGCCGTATTTGGTCTGGGCCTCGGCGTACTTGCCCGAAGGAATCGTCGCCGACATGACGTTGCCTGATTCGAAGTCGGTGTAACCCGACTCGACGTCCTTGGTGATCTTGAAGACCACCTTGTCGAGCAAGGCCTTCTTGTCGCCGTAGATGTTGCCGGCCCACTTGTCGTTGCGGACCATAGAGACTTCAGTGGCGCTCTTGGGCTTATCCATCATGAACGGGCCGTTGCCGATCATGATGCCCTTGTCCCATTGCGTCTGATCGGTGAGCTTGGACACGACCTTCTCGGGCAGCGGCATGAAGAACGTATGGGTCACTACCGAAGGGAAGTCGGCGAACGGCGATTCCATCGTCACCTTCAAGGTCATCGCGGTGTCATCGGCGATGATCGCCGAGTCGAGGTTGGTGACTTTGCCCGCCTGAAGGTCGGCGCCACCCTTGATGAAGTTGATCAGGTAGCCGTACGGCGATGCCATGGATTTCAGTCCGCCACGGACCCACGCGTATTTGAAGCTCGACGGCAGCACCGGGTCGCCGTTGGAGAACACCAGGTCCTTCTTGATGGTGAAGGTGAACTCGGTGGCGTTGGCGTTGGCCGCCCACTTCTCGGCGACGAGACCCTTCAACACCGGTTTGGTCGGGTCGGAGAAATCGAAATCGGTCAGACCGTCGTAGAGCGAGTACGTGACCTGCGCCTCGTCGAGGGTTTGCACCATGCCCGGATCCATGCTCGTAAGGTTGTCCGCCTGGAGTTGTGCACCGTCAGTGAAGGTGCCGCCCGTGGGGGCAGTCTCCCCCTTCACCGTCGTCTGAGTGGTCTCTCCACTGCCTCCGCTGTCGCCACATGCGGCGGCCAGCAATGCAAGCGCAACCAGAACGGAAAACAACCTCATGGTTCGTTTCGGGTTCAAAGAATTCCCTTTCGATGCTTGCCGGCAACCGCAGCGAGCCAGCAAAGTTCACCATGTTGTTAGCCCAAGAAGGCTGATGGTGGCAAAAGCCTCGTCAAAACGATGGTGCTCGAGTTGCTCATGTTCGTTACGGGTGAAGGAGTAATGCGCTCGACGCACTCACCCGCGACTCGTGGGTTCAGCCGAGGGGGTCCAGGCCGTCGGCGATACGGCGCGCCAGCCGGGCCACCCGCACGGCGCCGGCTTGATTGCCCTTGACCGCGTAACGCCGCTCGGCGTCGTCGAGCGCGTCGAGGGCCAACTCTGACTCACCCGCGAGGTAGCAAACCTCGGCCAGATCGACGAGGACATCTGCTTGGCCCGAAGGATCTTCGGTCGACTCGATCATCGCCAACGCCTCGCGCGCGAGCGCGACCCCTTGCTCGAGATCGCCGGCCCGGCCGGCGAGCTTGCCCGCGACGCTGCGCCAGATGATCTGCACGGCGAGGTCGTCGGGCGCCGCGATCTGACGACTGAAGTCGACGAGCTCTCGTGCTTCGTCGAATCGACGTTGGCGGTAGACCGCCTCGGCGAGCAGCGTGGCGGTCAGAGAGATGAAGTTGCGCTCGCCGAGTCGCTGCAGCGCGTCGTAGTCGCGCCGCAGTTCTTCCTCGGCGCGCGCCGGGTCATCGGCCAACAACTCGATGGGACCGGAGCTGAGCGAGACCAGGGCCGCTTGCATCTCCCACCCGAGTTCGCTCAGCACCGCCCGCGTATCGGAGTAGCTGGCCCGGGCGGCCTCGAAATCGAGCGCCATCGCCGACAGCAACGCCAACTGCACACGGGTCAGCCCGGACGAGCGCCGGTCGGATGACACTCGCACGAGGATGTCGTTGCATTGTGCGGCCGCCTCGGGAACGTGCGTCGGACCCTTCTGCGCAAGGAACGCCAGCAACGGCATCGTGCGTACTTCGAGCACCGCGTTACCGGCGCGCTGCGCATGTTGGATCACGTGATTGGCCGCGTTGTACGCGGCGGCCCAACGGCAGGCGGCGATGTCGAGGTTGAGTTGCAGCTGCCACGCGCGGCTCAACGCGTCAGCGTCTTCGAGCCGCGCGAGTTCTTCGAGCGCGCGCGTGACCTCGGCACTGACTTGTTGCACGTCTTCGACGCGCCCGATGAGGTACTCGAGCCGCAATCGCTCGATTCGCGCGGCTACGATCACCGCCGCGTTGCCGGCGGCTTGCGCGGCTTGCGCTGACGCGTCATACGCGGCGGTGGCTCGGTCGAACGATCCGGTCTCGTGCAATGCGTTGCCCGCAAGGACCAGTGTGCGCGGCTTTGTGGGGTGGTCGTCGGGCAACAGATCGGCCGCACGCGTGAGCAAGTTCGCGGCCGCCGGCATGTCACCGCGCGCGAGCGCGCGTTCTCCGGCCGAAGCCAACCGCCGTGCCGCGTCGATTCCGACCTCGATCACGTGCGCGTCGAGCGAACCGAGCTCGCGCCAGTATCTGACCGCTTGTTCGAGGTGGTGCCCCTGGATCTCTTCGAACTCGGTGGAGCGATCACGGGCCGCGTTGATCGTGTCGGCCCACTCGACGAATCGTTCGTGAAGGATCGCCCGCGATTCTTTGAGGAGCCCGTTGTACGTCGTGTCGCGAATCAGTTGGTGCTGAAAGCGGAAGCTGGGGTCATCGGAGTCCTCGAGTGTGACGAGATCGCGCGCGCTGAGATCTCGTAACCGATCGCCGAGAGCCGGACGAAGTCTTTTGTCGACGAGATGCGCAACGGCGTCCTGCGCAAAGCGCCGCCCGATGACGGACGCGGGTTCGATGACGTGACGTTCTTCGCGTGGCAGTCGGTCGAGGCGAGCAGTGAGTACGGCCTCGATGGTGGCGGGGACCTGTAGCGACGCAAGGTCGCCCTGGACGTGCCAGCGGCCATCGACATCGCGGAGCCGTCCATCGTCGATCAGCATGAGGAGAATCTGCTCGATGAACAACGGATTGCCGTCGGCGGCTCCCACGATGCGGTCGATCACACGCGGGTCGACGAGCGTTTCGCCAAGCAACAACTGGAGGAATGACGCGCACTGCTCGTCGGTGAGCGGTGCGAGCACCGTGGCCGACGCGGCTTCGACGAACGGTCGATTCTCTTCGAAGATCGTGGGCCGGGCGGTGCAGAGAAACATGACGGGCGCTCGGATGGCGAAGGTGATCGAGTCGACCGCGTCGAGGAAGGCCGGCTCGGCCCAGTGCACATCGTCGAACAAGACGACGACCGGGCCGTCGTCGGCGAGTCGTTCGACGAACCGACGCATCGCCCACACCAACTCGCCCATCGCGAACGGCGCGGCAGACAGACCGGCGATGGACTCGACCCGCGCCAGCACGTCGGGCTCATCGCCGACCAACGTCGCGATGCGTGCTCGCGCGGTGTCCGCGTCGTCCTCCTCGATGATGCCCGCCGCGTTCTGCACAACTCGCAGGAAAGGCCAGAACGTGATGCCATCGCCGTAGGCCAGGCATTGGCTCTGGACGACGCGAGCGGTCTTCGCGGCTTCGGACAGGAACTCGTAGACGAGCCGGCTCTTACCGACGCCGGCATCGCCGACAACGGTGATGCGGTCGCCGCGACCATCGTGCGCGACGGCACGAAAGATTCGTCGCAGTTCCTCGAGCTCGGCGTCGCGCCCGACGAGGGGAAGGTCATGGCGCCGGCTCGCGCTGCCGGACGCTGCGACGTGCACCAAGCGATACGCGGGGACGGGCTCGGCCTTGCCCTTGAGGGCGAGCGGTGCGATCGCCTCGGCTTCGGCGGCATCGCCGACCAATCGGCGGGTCAGTTCGCCGAGGATGACCTCACCGGCCGCGGCTGTTTGCTCGAGGCGCGCCGCCACGTTGACTGCATCACCGGTGACGAGACGCTGGCCTTCGCTGACATCGCCGGCGACGACAGTGCCGGTGTTGACGCCGATCGGGTTGGCGAGTCGCACCGAGAAGCGAGCGTCGAAGTCCGCGTTGAGTGCGCCGAGTGCGGTTTGCATCTCGGCGGCGGCGCGTATGGCGCGCACCGGGTCGTCTTCGTGGCGCACGGGCAGCCCGAACACCGCCATCAGTGCGTCACCGATGAACTTTTCGACGGTACCGCCGTGACGCTCGAGGATCGGGCGCATCACGTCGAAGTAGCGCGACATGACAACCCGTGTCGCATCGGCCGAGAGGGTAAGGCCGTCGGCGGACTGTGGCTTTGGGTCGGCGAAGACGATCGTCACCATGCGCCGGCTCTCTCGCGCGGCATCACCGGTAGCCAGCGCGGCGCCACACGACACGCAGAACCGGATGTCATGGTCATTCGCGAATCCGCACGCACCACACAACCGCGCCGCACCTGCCGGGCGCTCTGGCCCGGCGTCGCCTTTGGGCGCCCGCACAGTGACGAGGCGCCATGCGTCGAGCTCGCCGGGACGACCCTTTCGGGGCACCGCGCCGATGGCCTCGACCGTCGCCGCGTCGGCGATCAGCGCGAATGTCGCCTCGTCGATGAGTGCCTCGAGTGTGGGCGCATTCGACTCGAGCGATTCGGCCGCGCCGACGACATCGCCGGCGAGGACGTCCGCATCGGTGCCCGCTTCGTCGAGGTCGCCGGCCGAGAGTGCACCGGTCGCGACACCGGTGCGGTTGGCGAGACGCACACCCCACGTCGCCTCGAAGCGATCGTTGAGCCATTCGAGCGCGGCCTGCGATTCGATGGCGGCTCGGGCCGCGCGGCGTGCCGCCCGAGCCGGGTCGTCCGTACCGTCGAACACGGTGACGATCGCGTCGCCGATGATCTTCGCGATGACCCCGCCGTGCGATTCGAAGATGATGCGCATCTCGTCGAAATAGCGCGTGAGCACTGCTCGGAGCGTCTCGGCATCGAGACGCTCCGCGAGCGCGGTGGAGCCCTTGAGGTCAGAAAAGACCAGTGTTACCAGACGACTCGTGCGGTGATCCGCCACAGG